>NZ_JBHSBM010000031.1:27529-58492 GCF_042650625.1 Planomonospora corallina | reverse complement strand
CCCGTCGTCGTTCCCGCACGGCTCGGGAACCGGCCCCCGCACGGCTCGGGGACCGGCCGTCCCGGTCCTACGCGCCGGCCGCGACCGGGCGGACCGTCACCCCGTCGCCGCGCCGGACGGCGCCGGGACGGGTCACCCGCACGATGACGCCGAACTTGTTCTCGTGCTCCTCTATCAGCCACTTCTGCAGCTGCGGCCAGCGCTCCCGGCCCTCCGGGTCCCAGCTGGGCACCGCGCACCGGATGCACGGCCCCGTCCTCTCCCCCGTCACCGCGAGCTCCGCCTCGCCCACGGTGAGCACGGTGCCGTCCGTCCAGCGCTCCTCGGCGAAGGCGGGCGCGTCGAGCTCCAGGTGCAGATTGGGCCGGAACCTGAGCAGGTCCACCGGCGCCCCCAGCTCCTCCTCCAGCGCGGCACGGGAGGCCTCGGTCGTCACCAGCACGGTCGGCCCGCGGTCCTGCTGCCCGTCGGCGGCGCGCAGGCGCAGCGGGGTGCCCAGGAACGCGGCCAGCGCTCCGGCGAGGCCCGGGTCGTCCCACCGCCAGACGATGCCGTCCGGTCCCGTCAGCGCCGGCGTCGCGCCTCCACCCGTGCCGTCGCCGGCGCCGCCGGCGGGGTAGCCGCTGCTCCAGTGGAGCGTCTCCGGGCGCTGCCGCACGGTCAGCGCCTTCCCCTCACGTCCGTCGCGCTCGTCGACCAGCGCGTAGGCCCGGTCCCCGGCCATGCCCCGGTCGTCGAGACGCGCCTGCTCGATCTCCTCACCCCGCAGCGACTTCACCGGCCACCGCAGGACCCGCCGGACACTCCCCTGGTACGTCGTCATGCCCCCAACGTAGCGACACGGCGGACACGCGTGCCCGGGCACGGCGGGCGCACGCCGTACCCGGGCGGGTCGGTAGAGTCGCCAGAACCATGAGAGAACACACGATCACCGCGCTGTGGGAGGAGATCCCCGACGACGCCGACGACCTGGACGTGGTCGGCGGCGCCTTCCGGGTCTATCTCTGCCCGTGCGGCAAGCAGCTGCCCGACCGCACGGCGGCCGAACTGCACGCCATGGAGACCGACCAGTGCACGACCTGCCTGGGCTCGGGCAGCGAGCAGATCGTGCCCGGCTACGCGCAGCCCTGTACGGCCTGCGCGGGCAGCGGCCGGCGCAGGGCGCAGCTGCAGTGGCAGCTCGCCTACGCCGAGGCCGAGACCACGATCACCGTTGAGATCGTCCGTACGCTGATCGCCCCGCTGTCCGGGCCGTTCCGGCTCTCCGAGGTCGCCGACACCGTCCGGGACGTCCTCGGCCTGCCGGTGGGCCGGCTGCCGGTCGGCCCCCGCGTCCGCGACATCCTGCGGAGCCTGGAGGCCGCCGGCGAGCTCGTCATGGTCTCCGCCCCGGACGAGCTGCTGCGCGGCACCTCCGTGGTGCTCTACCGCGACCCCTCCTGGGAGCACGTCCGCGCCTGAGGCGCGGTCTCAGCGCTCCTCCAGCACCTCCTCCAGCGGGCGCCGGACGCCCGGGGTGTCGTCGAAGGTGAAGCCCAGCCGCATGATCATCTGAGGGTGCTCCCCGGAGCAGAGCTCCTGGCGGACGAACTCCCGCAGGTGGAACATCTCCAGCGCCTGGCTGTGGAAGGCCGCGCTGATCCCGTGGGCGTAGGCGTGCAGGAGCACGCGCTGCAGCGCCTGGCCCGCCGTGATCCAGTCGGTGCGGGAGTCGCCCGGCGTGGTCAGCACCGCCACCACCCCGGCGGAGGTGGAGACGAACTGGTCGGCGTCGTTGCCCCAGCCGTGGCCGCGGGCGTAGTCGCGCTGGGCGAAGGGCGGATCGGTCCGCCGTGCCCGGCGGGGATAGCCCTGCGCGGGCACGCCGTCCCGGCGGGGGCTGCCCGGCGGGCGGGCCCAGCGGACCACCTCGAGGCTGAAGACCCGGTCCTGGGCCTGCACCTCCTGCGCGGCGGTGGTGAGCGCGGAGAGCACCTTGACCGTGCTCTCCGAGCGGACCACCCTCAGGTGCGCGCCCTCGGCGGCCCCCTGGTCGGCGAGGTCCTCGACCAGGCGGCCGGGGACGGGCAGGTCGGTGAAGCCGGCCCGGTGGGTGCGGCGGTGCTCGATCTGCGCGTGCAGCAGCCGGGTGTGCTCGTCGGGCCGCACGTCCTCGCCCGGCCGGACCGTCGCCAGCAGCGAGGGGCGGTCGGGGTCGGGCAGCACGCGCACCAGCGGCTCGTAGCCGAGCCTGCGCAGGGTGAGCCGGGCGTTGTGCAGAGCGGCCCCGCAGCCGATCAGGAGCTCGCGGCCCTCCGGGTCGCCGATCGTGAGCCTGCGGTCGGGGTCGGCGGCCAGGCGGATCTCCCCGCCCTCGATCGTGAAGGTCCAGGGCTGGGTGTTGTGCACCGACGGCGCCCACACGGCGGCCTCCACCGCCCTGCGGAGCGTGAAGGCGATCTCCTCGGCCGTGCGGGTCTCCGTTGTGTGAGCGGTCATGTCAGCACCTCACATCAGATAGAGGGGCGGGATCCGGATCAGGTCGTCCGCCTCGTGGCCCAGGTCTTCCTGGACGGCGAGGACGCCGTCGATCGCGCGGATCGCGGCGACGAGGGGCAGGATCTGCGAGTGGAAGCCGATCCGGCCGGTGAGGGTGACCACGCCCGCCTCGACGGCGACGTCCATCCACTCCCTCGAGACGTGGAGGCGCTCGCAGACGGCGGTGATCTCACGGTCGATCTCTCCGGCCGGCCGGCTGAAGATCTTGAGCAGGTCGCCCTGCCGGACGGTCCCGGCGACCCTGCCGGTCAGCGCGTCGATCACCGGCAGCTGCTTGACGCGGTGGTCGTGCATCAGCCGGGCCGCGTCCCTGACCGGGGTGGCCTCCGTGACGGTGATCGCCGGGGCGGTCATCAGCTCCGCGGCCGTGGCTCCGGCCGCCTTCCGGTGCTCCCGGCGGCGGGCCCTGCCCTCGAAGAGGGAGCCCGCGGGAGCCGGCGGGTCGATCTCCTTGAGCAGCAGGTCGTCCTCCGACACCACGCCCAGCGGGCGCCGCTCCTCGTCGACGACGACGACCGCGCTGGTCTCGAGGCTGCGCATCACGGCGACGAGGTCGGCGAACGGCATGCCGGGCCGGACGGCCACCGCCGCCGTGCCCATGACGTCCTTGACCTTCATGGTCCTTCTCCTTCGGTTCCCGGTCGGCGCCCTGTCGTACGTCGGCCTCCCTGCTCTCAGCATCCCCGGGCGGATCCGGCCGGATAAGCGCCGAAGGTCCCTCACGGGAGGGACCTTCGCAACCGGCCGCGGGGGCGCCGGAGGGGCATGCGAGGGATATCCGAAGAGCGTCCGAGGGACGCCGAGGGACGCCTGGGGACGCCTGGGGACGCCGGATGGGGACCGCGGCGGCCCCGCGGGACTTCCGCGAGGGCCGCGCGCGGGCTCTCCGGGCCCGTGCCGGGATCAGGCGGTCGGCGCCGGGGCCTGCGTCCTGCCCCGGGTCACGCGCTTGCGGAACACCCAGTACGTCCAGCCCTGGTAGGCCAGGACCACGGGGGTGAAGACGGCCGCGACCCAGGTCATCACCGTGAGCGTGTAGGGCGTGGAGGAGGCGTTGGTCACGGTCAGGCTGTTGGCCGGGTCGAGCGCGGGCATCACGTTCGGCCACAGGTTGCCGAAGAGGGTGACGGTCACCGCGAGGATCGCCACCGCGTTCGCGGTGAAGGCCCAGCCGTCCCGGCCGCGCAGGGTCGCCAGGAGCGCGCCGGCGATGCCGAGCGCGGCCAGCGCGGCGGTGGCCCAGGTGGCCGGCTTGCCGAGCATGACCTGGGTGATCACCAGGAAGGCGCCGCCGGCGACCAGCGCGGCCGCACCGGCCTTCTTGACCCAGCCCACCGCGCGGGCGCGCAGCTCGCCCTCGGTGCGCAGCGCCAGGAAGAGCGCGCCGTGCAGGGTGAACAGCGTCAGCGTGGCCAGGCCGCCCAGCAGGGCGTAGGGGTTGAGCAGGGTGAGCAGCGAGCCGGTGTACTCGTGGTCGGCGTCGAGCGGCACGCCGCGGACGATGTTGGCGAACGCCACGCCCCACAGCAGGGCCGGCAGCAGCGAGCCGAAGAACAGGGAGCGGTCCCAGCCCCGGGTGCCGTCGCTCTTGTTGCGGTACTCGATGGCCACGCCGCGCAGGATGAGGGCGACGAGGATGAGGAAGAGCGGCAGGTAGAAGCCGCTGAACAGGGTGGCGTACCACTCGGGGAAGGCGGCGAAGGTGGCGCCGCCGGCGACCAGCAGCCAGACCTCGTTGCCGTCCCAGACGGGGCCGATGGTGGCCAGGACGGTCCTGCGGTCGGTCTCGTCCCGGCTGACCAGCGGCAGCAGGATGCCGACGCCGAAGTCGAAGCCCTCCAGGACGAAGTAGCCGATCCACAGGACGGCGATGAGCAGGAACCAGACGGTGGTGAGTTCCATGGGGGGATCCTCAGTAGGAGAGCGCGGGGGTGGTGCCGGTCCCGGTCTCGGACTCGTCGCCGGACCCGGTCACCCCTTCCACGGGACCGATCTTGATGAACTTGAGCAGGAGCCGGATCTCGATCACCGCGAGCACCCCGTAGAGCAGGGTGAAACCGACCAGCGTGGTGGCGACCTCGGCGACGTCCACGCCGGGCGAGACCGCCGAGGCGGTGGTCATGATCCCGTAGACGGTCCACGGCTGGCGGCCCATCTCGGTGAAGATCCAGCCCAGTGAGTTGGCGAGGAACGGCAGGCCGATGCCGAGGACGGCGATCCGGTAGAACCACGGGCTGCTCGGGAGCCGGCCGCGGCGGGTGAGCCAGAGCCCGGCCAGGGCGAGCAGCCCGGCCAGCACGCCGAAGCCGATCATCAGGCGGAAGGTCCAGTAGGCCAGGCCGATGCTGGGCTTGTAGTCCCCGGGGCCGTAGAGGGCCTCGTAGCGGGCCTGGACGTCGTTGATGCCCTCGACCTCGCCGTCCAGGGTGTTGGTGGCCAGCAGGCTGAGGCCGTACGGGATCTGGATGTTGACGTGGTTGCGGCCGTTCTCCACATCGCCGACGGCGAACAGCGAGAACCCGGCGGACTTCTCGTCCTCCCAGAGCGCCTCGGCGGCGGCCATCTTCATCGGCTGCTGCTCGGTCATGATCTGCGCCTGCCAGTGGCCGCTGAGGGCGACGCCGGCCGAGGCGACGAGGGTGACGGCCATCGCGATCCGCGCCGAGGCGCGGAACAGCTCGACGTCCTTCTTCTTCAGCAGCTTCCAGGCGCTGACGCCGAGGACGAAGGCGCCGGCGGTGACGAACGCGCCGAAGATGACGTGCGGGAAGGTCGCCAGGGTGGTGACGTTGGTGAGCACCGCCCAGATGTCGGTGAGCTCGGCACGGCCGGTCTGCTCGTTGATCCGGTAGCCGACCGGGTGCTGCATCCAGGAGTTGGCCGCCAGGATGAAGTAGGCGGACAGGTTCGTGCCGATCGCGGCCAGCCAGATCGTCGCGAGGTGGAGGCGGGGCGAGAGCCTGTCCCAGCCGAAGATCCACAGTCCGAGGAAGGTGGACTCCAGGAAGAAGGCCATGAGCCCTTCCATCGCCAGCGGGGCGCCGAAGACGTCACCGACGAAGCGCGAGTACTCGCTCCAGTTCATCCCGAACTGGAACTCCTGCACGATTCCGGTGACCACGCCCATCGCGAAGTTGATCAGGAAGAGCTTGCCCCAGAACTTCGTCAGCCGCAGGTAGGCGGGGTTCTTCGTACGGTGCCAGGCGGTCTGCAGGCCCGCGACGATGATCGACAGGCCGATCGTCAGCGGGACGAACAGAAAGTGGTAGACCGTCGTGATCCCGAACTGCCACCGGGACAGGTCCAAGACGTCCATGGGGACTCCGTCTCAAGAGTAATTTCATCCCCAATAGTCCCGATAGACCGGAATCAAGCCGTAGGGACAGCGGTCCCCCGCCGGTGGGACCTTGGTCCTCTCCTCACCAGGACCACCAGCACCACCCCTGTGACCGCGGCCACCGCGGCGGCCATGGCGAGCACGCCGAGCGACCCGGTGAGCACCGCGAGCGGCGGAGGCGGGCCGGGCCGCCGGAGCGGGGCGGTCACCAGGGCGGCGGCGGCCAGGCCCGCGCACCGGCCGGCGGCGCTCGCCGGGATCCACCACCACGCCCGCCCCAGGTGCCCGCGGAGCACACTCCACTGCAACAGCCCCACGGACACCGCCATGGCCGTACACCCGGCGGCGAGGACCGGCCAGGGGACGACCGGCGGCCCTCCGCCGAGCGTCACCGGGACCGCGCCGACCGACCAGGCGAGCACCGCCCCGGCCGCGGTCGCCCGCACCCACACCCCCGTCGGCACGGCCGGCAGCGCGGTGCGCAGCGCGAAGGCCTGGCCGAGCCCGAGCAGGATCCCCGCCCCCGCTCCCGCCAGGATCAGCACCGGGGCCCGCAGCAGCGGCCCGACCGCTCCGGAGACGAGCAGTAGCGCCGCGACCGCGGCGGGCAGCACGAGCCCGGCGGCCTCCCCCGCCGTGGCGGCCAGGAACCAGCGCCGCCACAGTCCCCGCCGCGAGCCCGTGCCGTACGGCTCCGCCACGGCCGGGCGGTCCAGGCGGATGCGGATCCCCACGCCGTCACGGGCCCGGGCGGGCCGGGCGGCTCCCGCGGGACGGCCGGGGGCCGCGGCCATCTCCAGCAGGGTCTCCGCGACCCGGTGCGGGTCGTGGGACACGCTCGCGGTCCCCTCCCACCAGCGGCCCCGCAGCAGCACGCGGACCGGGGCCCCGCCGTCCGGGCCGCCGTCCAGGTCGTGCCACCACCGCTCGCTCCGGCGGCTGACCAGCAGCAGCTCGCCGCCACGGGCCACGTAGTCCGCCGGCACGGTGGCCTCCCTGCCGGTCCTGCGGTCCCGCACCGTCACCAGGACCACCGAGCCGCTCAGCAGGTCGTGCAGGGAGGAGCGGAGCAGCCGGCGGACGACCGGGGCCACCAGGCGGTCGCGCAACGCCTCCGGCAGCCCCCCTGTGCCGGACCCGCCGCCGGACCCGCCGCCGCGCCCGTCACCGGACCCGGTGGCCGGTCCTGTGCAGGGCCCGGGGACGGGCGCGGGCGCGGACGGCCGGTGCGCGAGCGGCCGGTGCATCACCATGTCATCCTCGTCATCCTCCAGCGGTCCGTCCTCCATTCGACCCCGCGCCCGGCGCCCGGCGCAGGGGCCGAAAGACCCGTCGTGCCGGGACCTTTCGACCCTCGGACGTGCGAGGCGCCCCACCTGCCCTACGATGGCGGTCGATCATGACGGCCCGCCCGCGGCCGGAGCGCGGGTTAGAGTCACGTGGGCGGGGGGAGGTCCGCAAGTGATCCGGGTCGCAGCGCCCGGGACCCGGGCGTTCCCGTGTCCGGGACGGCTCCGCCCGTCATCCGCCTCTCGTTGGGAGACTCCGATGACCGAACGCATCACGGCCCCCGGCGACCTCGGCCGCCGGGTCGCCGCCCGGCGCGAGTCCCTCGGCCTCAGCCGGGAGCTGCTGGCCGAGCGGGCCGGGATCGACCCCGGCTACCTCGCCTATCTGGAGGAGGCCGCCGCCTCCCCGACCGGCGAGACCGTGCACCAGCTGGCCACGGCGCTGGAGACCACCCCGGAGGAACTGCTCGGCGGCACGGTCGACCTGCCGCCCGGGCAGGGGACCTCCGCCTCTCCGCCCCTGCTGGAGAAGCTGGACCGGAGCGAGTGCCTGCACCTGATCTTCCCCGGCGGCATCGGCCGGGTGGCCTTCAACGACGCCGGCGGACCCATGATCCTGCCGGTCAACTACGTGCTCCACGACAACTCCGTGATCTTCCGTACCTCCGTCGGCGGGCCGATCGACGAGGGCCTGCGCACCGGGGCCGAAGGGGTGGAGTTCAAGATCGCCTTCGAGGTCGACCGGATCGACGACCCCAACCGGGAGGGCTGGAGCGTGGTCGTCCGGGGCGGCGCCCACCTCGTCTCCTCCCCCGACGAGCAGTCCGCCGTGGAGGCCGCGGGCGTGCACCCGTGGGCGGGTGGCGAGCGCGGCCTCTACATTAAGATCGTCCCCACCGAGGTCTCCGGCCGCCGCATCCGGCACGGCCTGTGACCCGCTCCCCGGCCCGGGGCGCTCTCCCGGCCGGGTGCGGATCGCCTCGCCGGGCTCCGATGGTCTACCGTCGAAGAGAGGGCCGGCCGGAAGGTTCCGGCCGCCCGTGGTCGAGGTGAGGAGAGCTGACGGCATGGATGTGATTCGCGTGGTCCTCGTGGACGACCACGAGGTGGTACGGCGCGGCGTCGCGGCGCTTCTCGACTCCGAGGACGACATCGAGGTCGTCGGGGAGGCCGGGACCGCGGAGTCCGCCATCACCCGCATCACCGCGCTCCAGCCGGACGTCGCGGTGCTGGACGTGCGCCTGCCCGACGGGAGCGGCGTCGACGTCTGCCGGGAGGTCCGCTCCCGCAGGCCGGAGCTGGCGTGCCTGATGCTGACCTCGTTCGCCGACGACGACGCGCTGTTCGACTCGGTGATGGCGGGCGCGTCGGGATACGTCCTCAAGCAGATCCACGGCTCCGACCTGGTCGGCGCCGTGCGCACCGTGGCGTCGGGGCAGTCGCTGCTGGACCCGCAGACGACCGCGTCCATGCTGGCGCGCCTGCGCGACCAGGAGAGCCGGAAGGACCCTCTCGCCGCGCTCTCACCGCAGGAGCGGCAGATCCTGGACCTGATCGGCGAGGGGCTGACCAACCGCCAGATCGGCGAGCGGATGTTCCTGGCGGAGAAGACGGTCAAGAACTACGTCTCCAACCTGCTCGGCAAGCTCGACATGCAGCGGCGCACCCAGGCCGCGGCTTTGGTCACCCGGCTGAAGGCCGAACGCGGGGAGCGGGGAGACCTTCGTCCCTGGTGAGAGCGGCCGGGGCCGGACGATGCTGAAGGCATGAAAGTCGACTCGGCCGGCCTCCGGGTGCTCTCCCGCGCCGAATGCATACAGCTCCTGGCGTCCACGCCGCTCGGGCGCATCGTCTTCACCGACCGGGCGCTTCCCGCCATCCAGCCGGTCAACTACACGCTGGACGGCGACACCCTGGTGATCCGGACCGCCGCCGGCTCCAAGCTGGCCGCCGCGGTGCGCGACACCATCGTGGCCCTGGAGGCCGACGTGTTCGACTCCGACGGCCGGACCGGCTGGTCGGTGACCGTCGTCGGCCAGGCGCACGCGGTCGGGGACGTCCACGAGGTCAGCCGGCTGGCCCGCCTCCCGCTGGCCCCGTGGACGTCCCGGACCGCGGAGCCGGCAGGCGGGGCGGACCACTACATCGTGCTCCCGATCGAGCAGGTGTCCGGCCGCCGGGTCTGCACGCACCCCTGAGCCGCGCCGCCCCGTCCCCCAGCGGGTCCGCGCCGTCCCCATCCCCGTCCCGCGCCGGGTCCGCGCCGTCCCCGTCCGTGCGGCCCACCTCGCGCGTCCCGTCCGCACCGGCAGGGGGCGGTCCTCTCATCCCCGGGCGAGCGGCACCCGCCAGCGCAGCAGGGTGCCGCCACCCTCGGCGCGCCCGGCGGTGAACTCCCCGCCCAGGCGCTCGGCCCGGTCCGCCAGGTTGCGCAGGCCGCTGCGGCGCCCGCCCTCGGGCAGGCCGACCCCGTTGTCGGCCACCTCCAGCAGCAACGTGCCGCCGGCCGCCTCGACCAGCACCTGGGCCCTGCTCGCACGGGCGTGGCGCGCGATGTTGGACAGCGCCTCGCGCAGCACCGCCCGCAGTTGCTCGCCCACCTCGTCGGGGACCGTGTTGTCCAGCGGTCCCTCCAGCCGGATGCCCGGCATGAAGCCGAGCTGCTCACGGGAGGCCTCCACCAGTTCCGTCACCCGGCCGCGGAGGCTGCGGGCCGGCCCGGCCTGCGGCGTCTGCAGCGCGAAGATCGTGGAGCGGATCTCCTTGATGGTCTGGTCCAGCTCGTCCACCGCGTGCTGCAGCCGGGCCGACGCGCCCGGGTCGTCCACCATGCGGACCGTGCTCATCAGCGTCATCGCGACCGCGAACAACCGCTGGATCACCACGTCGTGCAGGTCCTTGGCGATCCGGTCGCGGTCCTCCAGCAGGCCCAGCCGCTCGGCGTCGCGGCGCGCGTCGGCCAGCTCCAGCGAGATCGCCGCCTGCCCGGCCAGGGACTCCGCCATCCTCAGGTCGCCCTCGTTGAAGGGCGGCGCCCCGTTCCGCTTGGCCAGCCCCAGCACGCCGCGGGCGCCCCCGGTCCCGCCGAGCGGTACGGCGATGGCCGGGCCGAGCGGCACCTCCGCCAGGTGCTCCGGGTGGCCCATCAGCTCCCGCAGGTCGAGTGCGCTCTGCGACTCGCCGGTGCGCAGTACGACGCCCGCCAGCGACCGGTCCACGGGCATGTCCCGCCCGCGCAGCTCCCGGTCGCCGAAGCCCTCGGCGATCTCGATGCGCACCGCGTCGCCGTGCGGGAAGCTCACCGTGACCGTGTCGGCCTGCGTCAGCTCCCGGACCCGCCGGGCCATGGCGGTGAGCACCTCCTCCGGCTCGTCGCCGGAGAGCAGGCTGGTGGTCACCTCCGACGAGACCCGCAGCCAGTCCTCCCTGCGGCGGGTCTCCTCGTACAGGCGGGCGTTCTCGATCGCCACGCCGGCCGCGGCGGCCAGCGCGTTGACGACGGCCTCGTCCTCCTCCTCGAACTGCCCGCCGCCGCGCTTCTCGGTCAGGTAGAGGTTGCCGAACACCTCCTCGCGCACCCGGACCGGCACGCCCAGGAAGGAGCGCATCGGCGGGTGGCCCTCGGGGAAGCCGTAGGAGTCGGGGTGCTCGGCGAGGTCGGCCAGGCGCAGCGGCCGCGGCTCCTTGATGAGCAGGCCGAGCAGGCCCTTGCCGTGCGGCCAGTGCTCGATGGCGGCGATCTCGTCCTCGGTGAGGCCGACCGGGATGAAGCGCTCCAGCGTGCCGCCCTCGCCGATCACGCCGAGCGCCCCGTAGCGGGCGTCGGCCAGCGCGGCCGCCGCCTCGGTGATGCGGCGCAGCACCGTCTCCAGGTCGAGGTCGCTGCCCACCGAGACCACGGCCTCCAGCAGGGCGTGCACCCGGTCGCGGGTGGCGAGCACCGTCTCCAGCCGGTCATGCAGCTCCGACAGCAGGTCGTCCAGCCGCATGTGCGGAAGCAGAGATCTCTCGCCCACGCCCGTCCCCTCCCGTCCGTCAGGCAGACCCACCCCTCAAGTCTTCCATCCGGGCCCGGAGGCTCAAAAGACAGGCACCCGCCCCCTTTTCTCCCTTCCGGGGGCGGGCGCTCTCCCGTGAAGGGCCACCGGAGCGCCCGTGGTTCGCAGGGGGACGGCCGCACCTGGTCCCGAGGTCCCCCGCCGTAGGGACCTTCGGCCCTGCACCGCTCCGCCACGGGTGCGTCAGCCTCGACTTCAGAAGGAGGTTCCGCCATGCTCAACCCACTCTCCACCCATGCCGGCGTGCGACGGCTCGTCACCGCCGCGGGGGCCGCCCCGTCAGTGCTCAACACCCAGCCGTGGCGCTTCAACGTCCGCCGCAGGGAGCACATCGAACTCCACGCGGACCCGGACCGCAGACTGCCCGCGACCGACCCGCGCGGCCGCTCCCTGCACATCAGCTGCGGCGCGGCGCTGTTCAACCTCCGCCTGGCGATGCGCGTGGCCGGCTGGCGGCCGGTCTCCTGGCCGCTGCCCGCCTCCGACGGGTCCACCCTGCTCGCCGCGGTCCGCCCGGTGGAGGCCTCGCTCGCCTCACCCGCCGAACACGAGCTGTACGGCGCCATCAAGGAGCGGCGGACCAACCGCCACCCGTTCTCCGACGAACGCCTCCCGGCGCAGGTCATGGAGGAGCTGGTCCGGGCGGTCCGGATCGAGGGCGCGGAGCTGGTCCCCGTCGGCGGCCCGGCGTCCGCCTCGCTCCTGGACGAGGTCGCCATGGCCGACGAGCGGCTCGCGAGCGACCCCGAGTACCGGGCCGAGCTCACCCACTGGACCGGCGGAGGAGGGCTGCACTGCGACGGTGTCCCGCCCTACGTCCAGGGACCGCGCCCGGTCGGCGACACGGTGCCCGTGCGGAGCTTCACCTGGGTGGCCAGGGAGACGGCCCGTTTCGAGACGCACCCCCAGCTCGTCGTGGTGACCACGTCCGGCGACGGGCCGCAGGACTGGCTCCGCGCCGGCCAGGCGCTGCAGCGGATGCTGCTGACCGCCACCCTGTACGGCGTCTCCGCCTCGTTCCTCAACCAGCCGCTGGACCTGCGCGACATGCGCGGGCACACCGACCCGCGGCACCACCGCGGCCACCCCCAGATGATCGTCCGGCTCGGCTACGGGCCCGCCGTACCGCGGGCGCCCCGCCGGCCCGCGCCGGAGATCCTCAGCGCCGCGTGAGCGAGCGGGGGCACGGCGGCCCGGCCGCGAGCGCGGCCTGCGGAGGCGGCGCTCGCGGCCTTCTCGTGCAGCGGCCTTCTCGTGCAGCGGCCTTCTCGTGCAGCGGCCTTCTCGTGCAGCGGCCTTCTCGTGACAAAGGTCCCGGCCCCTGGTGACGTCTTCCTCCGGCCCGGACCCCCTCCGCCGGCCGACCATAGAAACGTAGGACGAATCGCCCAGGAGGTTCCACGATGAGCATGACGACCGAGACCGGAGCGGTGGCCCAGCAGGGTGCTTGGCGGGGGTTCCGCCCGGGCATCTGGTGCTCGGCCGTCGACGTGCGCGACTTCGTCCGGGCCAACTACACGCCGTACACCGGCGACGAGGGTTTCCTGGCCGGCCCGACGGAGCGCACGCTGGCCGTCTGGAACCGCCTGACCGCGATCTTCCCCGAGGAGCGGGAGCGTGGGATCCACGACGTGGACGTCTCGACCCCCTCCTCGATCACCGCACACGCCCCCGGCTACATCGACCGGGAGCGCGAGCTGATCGTCGGCCTGCAGACCGACGCCCCGCTGAAGCGGGCGATCATGCCGAACGGCGGCCTGCGGATGGTCGAGAACGGCCTGAAGGCCTACGGGTACACGCTCGACCCGAAGGTGAAGGAGATCTTCACCAAGTACCGCAAGACGCACAACGACGGCGTCTTCGACGCCTACACCTCGCGCATCCGCGCCGCCCGCCGCTCGCACATCGTCACCGGCCTGCCCGACGCCTACGGCCGCGGCCGGATCATCGGCGACTACCGGCGTGTTGCCCTTTACGGTGTAGATCAGTTGATCGCGGCCAAGCAGGCCGAGGTGCGCACCCTCGACGAGGCGCCCTCCACCGCGGACGTCATCCGCGACCGGGAGGAGCTGGCCGAGCAGATCCGCGCGCTGGGCGAGCTCAAGCAGATGGCCGCCTCCTACGGCTTCGACGTCTCCGGCCCCGCCTCCACCGCGCAGGAGGCGATCCAGTGGCTGTACTTCGGCTACCTCGCCGCGGTCAAGGAGCAGAACGGCGCCGCCATGTCGCTGGGCCGCACCTCCACCTTCCTCGACGTCTACCTCGAGCGCGACATCGCCGAGGGCGTGATCGACGAGACCCGGGCCCAGGAGCTGGTCGACGACTTCGTGATCAAGCTGCGGATCGTGCGCTTCCTGCGCACCCCCGAGTACGACCAGCTCTTCTCCGGCGACCCGACCTGGGTCACCGAGTCGATCGGCGGCATGGGCCGCGACGGCCGGACCCTGGTCACCCGGACGAGCTTCCGGTTCCTGCAGACGCTGCACAACCTCGGGCCCGCGCCCGAGCCCAACCTGACCGTGCTCTGGTCGCCCGACCTGCCGGAGGGCTTCAAGCGGTTCTGCACCCGCACCTCCATCGAGACCAGCTCGATCCAGTACGAGAACGACGAGCTGCTCCGGCCGGAGTACGGGGACGACACCGCCATCGCCTGCTGCGTCTCCGCGATGCCGGTGGGCAGGCAGATGCAGTTCTTCGGCGCCCGGGTCAACCTCGCCAAGACGCTGCTGTACGCGATCAACGGCGGCCGCGACGAGATCACCGGCGAGCAGATCGGCCCCGCCCACCCGCCCGTCACCGGCGAGTACCTCTCCTACGCCGAGGTCGCCGCGGCCCTGGACCGGATGATGGACTGGCTCGCCGAGACCTACGTCGACGCGCTCAACGTCATCCACTACATGCACGACAAGTACGCCTACGAGCGCGTCGAGATGGCGCTGCACGACTACCCGGTCAAGCGCACCCTCGCCTGCGGCATCGCCGGCCTCTCGGTGGCCGCCGACAGCCTGTCGGCCATCAAGTACGGGGGCGTGCGGGTGATCCGCGACGAGACCGGCCTGGCGGTCGACTACGTCGTCGAGGGCGACTTCCCGGCCTTCGGCAACGACGACGACCGGGTCGACGACATCGCCGCCGGGCTCGTGCGGAGCTTCATGGACAAGATCCGCGCCTACCCGTCCTACCGCGACGCCGAGCACACCCAGTCGGTGCTGACCATCACCTCCAACGTGGTGTACGGCAAGCACACCGGCAACACCCCCGACGGCCGCCGCAAGGGCGAGCCGTTCGCGCCCGGCGCCAACCCGATGAACGGCCGCGACAAGCACGGCATGGTCGCCTCCGCGCTCTCGGTCGCCAAGCTCCCCTACGACCAGGCCAAGGACGGCATCTCGCTCACCAACACGGTGACGCCGGCCGGGCTGGGCCGCACCGCCTCCGAGCGGATCGCCAACCTCGCGGGCGTGCTCGACGGCTACTTCGACGGCGGCGGCTTCCACATGAACGTCAACGTCCTGAACCGCGAGACCCTGCTGGACGCGATGGAGCACCCGGAGAAGTACCCGCAGCTGACCATCCGCGTCTCCGGCTACGCCGTCAACTTCGTCCGCCTCACCCGAGAGCAGCAGCTCGATGTCATCAACCGCACCTTCCACGGTTCCGTCTGAGGTCCCGGCCGTGACCCCGACCGCGCTCCCGGCCGTGATCCCCACCGTGATCCCCACCGGGGCCCCGGCCCCGGCCGGGACCCCGGCCGGCAGCGAGCCGGTCATCGGCTCCGTCCACTCCTGGGACATCTCCACGGGAGTGGACGGGCCCGGCACCCGCTTCGTGGTGTTCACCTCCGGGTGCCCGCTGCGCTGCCTGTACTGCCACAACCCCGACACCTGGCGGATGCGGGACGGCACCCGCACCACGGTCGACGAGCTGGTGGCCCGCGCCGAGCGCTACCGCCGGTTCGTCCAGATCGCCGGCGGCGGCGTCACCGTCAGCGGCGGCGAGCCCCTCATGCAGCCGGTCTTCACCGGCGAGATCCTGCGCCGCTGCCGCGAGCTGGGCCTGCACACGGCGCTGGACACCTCCGGCTACCTCGGCCACCGGGCGAGCGACGCCCTGCTGGCCGACACCGACCTCGTCCTGCTCGACATCAAGTCGTGGAACCCGGCGACCTACCGGAAGGTCACCACGCGCGACCTCGACCCCACGGTCCGCTTCGCGCGCCGCCTGGCCGAGCTGGAGCGCCCCACCTGGGTCCGGTTCGTCCTGGTGCCGGGCCTGACCGACGCCGAGGAGAACGTCGACGGCCTGGCCGCCTTCGTCGCGACCCTGCCCAACGTCGAGCACGTCGACGTCCTTCCCTACCACCGGATGGCCGAGAGCAAGTACGGCCGGCTCGGCCTGCCGTACCCGCTGCCCGGCACCGAGCCGCCCTCGGCCGAGCTGCTGGAGCGGGTGCACGCGCAGTTCCGCGCCCACGGGGTGCGCAGCCGCTGAGCGGCCGGATCACGCGAAAGAGGAGGACGGCGGGCCGCCGTCCCCCTCTCCCCCCGCGGCGGGGACCGGGGTCAGCGGCGGGACAGGACCCGGAAGGTGATGCCCGCCCGCTCCAGCCGGGCGGTCAGCGCCTCCCCCATCGCCGCGGCGGTGGTCGTCTGGCCCGCGGTCTCCGGCAGGTCGTCGAAGGCCAGGCAGAGCGCCGCCTCGCCGAGCATCTTCGCGGTCTCGCCGTAGCCGGGGTCGCCGCCGGCGACCTCGGTGACGACGCGCTCGCCCCCGCCGCGCCCGTCGAAGGTCACCTTGAACCAGCCGGCGGCCCGCTGCTCGGGGGTGGGGCCGTCGCCGGGCCGGAAGCGCTCCAGCAGCGCCGCCCGCGCCGGTGGGATCTGTGCGAGCACGGCCAGCGCCCCGGCGCCCGCGGCCAGGCCGAGCGCGCCGGGCAGGGTCCGGACCGCCACGTGGTGGCGGTAGGTGAAGTCCGGGCCGTAGCGCTCCAGCGCGCGGGCCGAGCGGGCGACGATCATCGGGTCGAGCGTGGGCAGCGGGAGCGCCCAGCCGCCCACCCGGTGCGGCGTGCCGGGCAGGCCCCGCACCCTGCGCCCGGCCGGGCGCTCCTCCAGCGCCCGCCGCTCGCGCGCGGCCCGCGCGCTCTGCCGGGCCCGGGCCAGCACGGTGACGGCCGAGTGCACGGTGCCGCCCGACGGCCGCCCGCCCCCGCGCACGTACCCGTCGACGCGGAGCGGCACGCCCTCGGGCAGCTGCCGGACGGTGAAGTGCACGCCCAGGTCGTGCGGGACGGAGTCGAACCCGCAGGCGTGCACGAGCTTGGCGCCGGTCCGGCGCGCCCGCGCGTGGTGGCGGGCGAAGACCAGGTCGACGAACTCCGGCTCGCCGGTGATGTCGGCGTAGTGGGTGCCGGCCTCGGCGCAGGCGGCGGCCAGCGGCTCGCCGCGGGCGATGTAGGGGCCCACGGTGGTGGCGACCACCCGGGCGGAGCGGGCGGCCCCGGCCAGGGAGGCCGGGTCGGTCGCGTCGGCGTGGAGCAGCGGCAGCTCCGGCAGGCCGATCCGCGCGGCGATCTCCTCGAGCTTCGCCCGGTTCCGGCCGGCCAGCGCCCAGCGGCAGTCCGGACCTGCGGCACGGGCGAGGTACTCCGCGGTGAGCGCGCCGGTGAACCCGGTGGCGCCGAACAGCACGAGGTCGTACGGACGGTCGTGGGGGCGGTCGTGGGGGCGGTCGTGGGGGCGGTCGTCGGGGCGGTCGTGGGGGCGGTCGTCAGGCATGGGGGAAGCCTTCCCCCCGGCGGCGCCCGCACGCAAGATCCCGCCGGATCCGGGCACCGGCCCGGTTCCGGCGCCGATGGGCCGTTCGGCACCTGAGCGCGATGATTGGTAGGTTTCCGGGAAACAGCCCGTACACGGACATGCGGAGGATCGGCGCGGTGGACATCGAACAGACGGCGTTGCCGGGGATCGGACTGCGGCACGAGTTCACCACGCGCTCCGGCCGCCGGGTCGGGGTCGTCTCCCACCGGACGGGCCGTCGCGACCTGGTGATCTACGACAAGCACGACCCGGACCGGGCCTGCGAGACGGTCAAGCTGACCGACGAGGAGGCCGACGCGCTGGTCGAGCTGCTCGGCGCCCCGCGCATCGTGCAGCGCCTCAACGCCCTGCACGAGGAGGTCGAGGGCCTGGTCAGCCTGCAGTTCCCGATCACGGCCGGCTCGCCGTACGCCGGGCGGCCGATGGGCGACGCCCGGGTGCGCTCGCGCACCGGCGCCTCCATCGTGGCCGTGGTCCGCTCCGGGCAGGTCGTGGCCAGCCCGGCCCCGGACTTCAGGCTGGAGGCCGAGGACATCGTGGTCGTCGTGGGCAGCCCGGAGAGCACGTCCGCCGTCGCCGACATCGTCACCCACGGCTGAGGGCCGCGAGTGCACCACGTCGCAATCCTGTTCCTGGAGCTCGGTGCCGTCCTGCTCGGGCTCGGCGTCCTGGGAGCGCTGGCGCTGCGCGTCGGCATCTCCCCCATCCCCCTCTACCTGATCGCCGGCCTGGCCTTCGGCACCGGTGGCATCGTCCCCCTGGCCACCAGCGAGGAGTTCATCGCCACCGGCGCCGAGATCGGCGTCATCCTGCTGCTGCTCACCCTCGGCCTGGAGTACAACGCCGACGAGCTCGTGACCAGCCTCAAGGGCAACGCCCGGGCCGGCCTGGTGGACCTGGTGCTCAACGCCGCGCCCGGCGCGATCTGCGCCCTGCTGCTCGGCTGGGGCCCGGTCGCCGCCGTGGCCATGGCAGGCGTCACCTACGCCACCTCCTCCGGCATCACCGCCAAGGTCCTGACCGACCTGGGGTGGATCGGTAACCGCGAGACCCCGGTGGTGCTCTCGCTGCTCGTCTTCGAGGACCTGACCATGGCGGTCTACCTGCCGGTCCTGACGGCCCTGCTCGCGGGCCTGAGCCTGGTGAACGGGGCGATCACCGTCGGCATCGCGCTGGCCACGGTCAGCGTGGTCCTGGTGGTCGCGCTCCGCTACGGGCGGTTCATCGAGGCGTTCGTGGCCAGCCCGAACTCCGAGGTGCTGCTGCTGAAGGTCGTCGGGCTCGCGCTGCTGGTGGCCGGCGCCGCCCAGCAGCTGCAGGTCTCGGCCGCGGTGGGCGCGTTCCTGGTCGGCATCGCCCTCTCGGGCGAGCTGGCCGAGGACGCCCAGCAGCTGCTGGCCCCGCTCCGCGACCTGTTCGCCGCGGTCTTCTTCGTCTTCTTCGGCCTGCAGACCGACCCGACGAAGATCCCCCCGGTCGCCCTGCTCGCCGCGGGACTCGCCCTGGTCAGCATGGTCACCAAGCTGCTCACCGGCGTCTACGCCGCCCGCCGCGCCGGCATCGCCCGGGCCGGCCGGGTGCGCGCCGGCATCTCGCTCATCCCGCGCGGTGAGTTCAACATCGTCATCGCCGGTCTGGCGGTCTCCGCCGGCGCCCACCCCGATCTGGGGCCGCTGGCCGCCACCTACGTGCTGATCCTGGCGGCGTTCGGCCCGCTGGCCGCACGCCTGGTGCAGCCGCTCATCGCCCGCATCGCGGCCCGCCCCTGACGCCGCCCGCCCCCTGACTTCCCGGTACGGCGGGCGCCCGACGCACCGCCGTACCGGGGAGGTCCCGGCCGTCCCCGGCTCCCGGGGCGGCGGGCGTCCCGCGGGCCCCTCAGCGTGCGGTCCCGGCCCGGTCGCCGTCCTCGGCGGCGGCCGTGCGCACGGCCCCGTCGAGCGAGGCGGTCAGGCGGCGCAGGGTGTCCCGCAGCCCCACCAGCTCCTCCAGGCCCAGCCCGGTCGCCGCGGCCACCCGCGCCGGGATCTCCTCGGCGCGGGCTCTGAGCCCGGCGCCGCCGGGCGTGAGCCGTACGAGCACCGAGCGCTCGTCGGAGGCGCTGCGCTCCCGCCGGACCAGCCCCTGCGCCTCCAGCCTCTTGAGCAGCGGCGAGAGCGTGCCCGAGTCGAGCCGCAGGGCCGCGCCGAGCTCCTTGACCGTGACCGGCTCGCGCTCCCAGAGCACCATCATCGCCAGGTACTGCGGGTAGGTGAGGCCGAGGTCGCGCAGCAACCGCCGGTAGAGGCCGTCCAGCGCGCGGGCCGCGGCGTGCACCTCGAAGCAGACCTGGTTCTCCAACAGCAACGTCACCCGGGAAGCATACCCGCTTGACTTCGGCCAATTGAGTTGTGCACAATCAAATTGCTTCCAATCGAAATGGAGACCCCCATGAGCGTGCTCTACACCGCCGTCGCCACCGCCTCCGGCCGCGACGGACGCGCCACCTCCTCGGACCGGCTGCTGGACGTGCGGCTGGCTCCGCCGAAGGAGCTCGGCGGGTCCGGCGAGGGCACGAACCCCGAGCAGCTGTTCGCGGCCGGCTACGCCGCCTGTTTCGCCAGCGCGCTGGGCCTGGTCGCCCGCCGCCGGAACGTCGACATCGCCGACGCCTCGGTGACCGCCGAGGTGAGCCTCGCACCGAAGGGCGAGGGCTTCGGCCTGGCCGTCACGCTCCGCGTGGAGCTCCCGGACGAGCTCCACGGCCCGGCCGGCACGGAGCTGGTCGAGGCCACGCACCAGGTCTGCCCGTACTCCGACGCCACCCGTGGCAACATCCCCGTGGAGCTGGTGATCGAGTAGCCCTCCGCGGCGCGGGCGCGCCCCGCGGCGGCGCGCCCTGCGGCGGCGCGCCCACGTGGGACCGGAGCGGCCGGTCCGCGACGACCCGCCGGTCCCCGGGCGGGTGCGCCCCGCCGCCGCTCACGACTTCAGCTCGAGCCTCTTCCGCGACGCGCCCGGGAACACGACGACCAGGTGCTCCTCCCCCGCGTCGCCGACCCGCACGTGGACACGGAGCCGGTAACGGCCCTTCCCCGCGATCGCCAGGTTCGGCATCGGAGCCCCCGCGCCCGCGTCTCCCCCGTCCAGCTCCGGCACGGTGAGCCGGCCGCTGCGGCTGACGACCGGCACCTCGGTGACCTGGTCCCACCCGGCCAGCCGCCGCGGCGGCGCGGTGCGGAATGCCTTCACGGTGAGGCACAGGTCGGTGACGTCCTCGACGTGCCCGACGAGCACCGTGCTGCCGACCGCCCCGACGAGGGCGTCGCCGTCGTCGTAGAGCTCGTCGATCGCCTGATCCATCTCCCCCTCGGCCGACTCGTCCCCGGGGTCGTGGACCAGATAGCCGTGGTCACCGTCGGCGAACAGGAAGTATCTGGCCGTGGCCTGGACGACCCCCTTCGTCCGGGGCCACGGGTCGCGGCACTCGGCGTTCATCTCGGCGATGTGGGCGTCGTTCGCCGCCTCCGTCTCCGCGGCCGACCGCAGCAGCTCGGGATGGGCCGCCCCGACGATCTCCGGGCAGACGTAGACGAGGTCCCACGGGTCCGCGCCCCAGGCGGCCCGCGCGCTCCCGGCCCGCGTCAGGACCGCCTCCTGCTCGTCGTGGTCCTTCGCACGGCACAGCACCCGCCCGTACGCGAGGACCTCCTGGTCCGACAGGCCGTCCGGGAACATCGGCGGGACTCCGCCGTCCGTGCTCCGCGCCCGGCACAGGAACGCGGCGTCGCGTTCGGCGGGTTTCAGGTCGCCGAAGCCCGGCCGGTCGTAGCAGGCCGGCGACCAGCCGGTGTGGGTGAGGTGCGGGGTCTGCTCCGGGTGGATCAGCGCGATGACCGGCAGCATGGCCACGGCCGCCACCGCGACACGGGTCACGCGCCGCCGCGCGGGCGGAGGGTCCGCCGGGCGATCCTCGACGGGCAGTTCACGGGCGGTCGCCGCGAGCCACACGGTGCCGACGAGCGCCATCACGCCCATCACGACCGGCAGCACCGGACCGCCGCCGGGGATTCCTTCGAAGAAGACGCCGAACGGGATCACCAGCGCGTAGACGCCCACCGACAGCCATCCGGCGGCCTGGGTGCCGCGGCTCCACCGGCCGTCGCGCCGCTGCCCGACGAGCGTGATGATGATCGCCGCCGCTCCGCCCAGCATCAGGACCGCCGCCGCGACCTCGCTCGATCCGAGCTCCGGAAGGTCGAGTTCGTCGAGCACTTCGTCGGCCGTCCCGGCCAGCTCGACCGCGAACGCCACTCCGGCCGCCGCGCGCAGCATGCGGGACCGCCAGCGGATGACGAGCAGGTAGAGGACGTCGATCGCGCTCCACAGCGCGAGCTGGAACACCGCGCCGACCACGTCGGGGAGCAGCGCGATCGGGTACCACAGCACGAGGGCGTGGGCCACCGCCAGATACAGCAGCCGGCGCAGCGCCCTCGCCCGGCGGTCCAGCGGTCCCGGCGCGGGGGCGCGCAGGATCAGCCACAGGAGCGCGGCCTTCACCGGGGCGGCCACGAGCAGCGCCACGGTCGTCGGGGTGTCGAACCCGCCGCTCGCGTAGAACCCCGCATAGGCCGGCGGCGACCATTCGACGGCCACCCAGAGCCAGGCGTCGCCGAGCACCAGGCCCGCGACCGTCCCCGCAAGGACCAGACTCACTGATCCGATCCTGATGATCCGCCAGAAAGCGTCCGAAAGCACGAGATGCGATCCTAACGTCGATCACCGACATGCGATTTCGCGGATTCGTGCGGTGACCGGAGACCGCCCGGCCGGTCCGTGCGGTCCGGGCGGCGGAAACGGAGGATCCGCCGCCACGCAAAAGGCATGATCCCGCACATAGGATCAGCAGGGTGACCGACCGGATACAGGAGATCGTGGAGACGCTCCCCCTGCTGGAGGACGTGGGCGGCGTGTGCGAGACGGCCGGGCGCCGCCTCGCGGAGGGCGACGCCGCCTTCCTGGCCGACCTGGGGATCGCCCTGAGCGGGAGGTACGCCTCCGGCACCGGCATATGGCAGTACAGGGTCGTCTTCGACCACCTCCTGCGGCTGCTGGCCACCACACCCGGCCGGGGGAACGTCGAGCAGGCTCTCCGGCTGGTGTCCGGCGCCGGATCGCCTCACCGGAAACCGGCCCGCTACGCGGCCTCGATCCTCGCCTCCGGCCAGACGCCGGAAGACCTGGCCGTGGTGTTCGCCGGCCGCAGTTCGGTCGCGGGAGCCGGGGAGGAACTGCGGGCCTGCCTCGTCCACGAGCTGGTGCTCAGAGGCGTGGACGTCACGCGGGCGCCGGGGGTCTCCGGATGGGCCACCTCACCGCACTGGAGCCGTCACCCGCTGGGCTGGTTGCCGCTGTCGGTGTCCGCGGTGGAGGAGGACCCCGACCTCCCCGGCTACGGCGCCGGTGGAAGCAGCTACTCCATACCGTACGGGCCGTCTCCGGGGCGGGGAGCGGGGCCGGGCTCCGCCGTCCCCGTGCCGCCGTTCGCCGAGACGACGACGGAGCCGGTCGCGGGGGTCGTCTCCGCCGCCGTGGTGAACTGGGCCGAGGAGTCCAACGGGCGCTTCGAGGCCAGGACCTTCGAGCTCGCGGAGTCACTGGAGACCGGTGCCGTCCCCGCCGCGCTCATGGCGCTGGGCCTTGAGTGCCTGGACGGTTCAGGGCGGCGGAGCGGGTTCTCCGTCTGGTCCTGCCCGCCGTCCGAGGCGTGGCGGGCGCTGTTCGCGGCGGCGTCGACGGGAGGGGCCTACAACTCCGGGTGTCACGGAGCGTACGGCCGGTTGGCCGCGTGGCGATCACTGGCCGGGCTGTCGGGGTCGCCGGAGGGGGCGTCCGCCGCGGAGGTGGAGCGGCGGGTGCGGGCGTGCGCCTGGTTCGGCTTCGAGGCGGCCACCCCGTGGTTCTACCAGGTCGCCTGGGACATCGGCCTGGCCGCCCTCGCTCCGGACGGCCGGCATCTGGCGGTGCTGGCCGCGACGGACACGGACTGACGGGCCGGAACGGCCCGGGGCGGTTCGGCCCGTCGGCTCCGTCCCCGCCTCACCGCCGGAACCGGGGACCTGGTAGGACAGAGGCAGCCCGCCCTGTGACCCGCGGGTGGAGGAGTCAGGAACATGTCCGTCTTCACCATCTCGACCCACCGGCGCGGCACGGCTCTGGTCGTCCGGGTCGGCGGGGAGCTCGACTACGCCCACGCCCCGGTCCTCCGCGGCGAGCTGGCCCGGCTGTGGGAGACGGGGCCGCCCGCCACGCTGGTCGTCGACGTCTCCGGTCTCAACTTCTGCGACTCCGCGGGGATCGCCGAGCTGATCCTGGCCCTGCAGCGCAGCCGCGACCTGGGCACGCGGCTGGTCCTCGCCGGCGTGCACGGCGTCCTGGAGCGGATCCTGGCCCTGACCGGCCTGCGCCCCGCCTTCGAGACCTCCCCCACCGTGGAGGAGGCCCTCGGCGGGGCGTAGGCGGATCCCGCCCGGGCCGCACGGCCCGGGCGTACGGCTCAGCTCTTGCGGTCGACCTTCTCCGCCGAGAGCACGCGCGGCGCGTCCACGATCACGTCGGAGAAGATGTCCACCAGCAGGGCGAGCACACCGCCGGCCGCGATGAGACCGGCCCCGGCCCAGACCAGCGGCCAGTTGGGGCCGAGGCAGAGCGCCACGCCGCCGAGCGTGAATCCCGCCAGGATGACGATCACCGCGAGCCAAGACTTGAGGCTTCCTCCGTGACTTCCGGCCATGACGTCTTCCCGTTCCTCTCGATATGGGTCGCCGCCGCGCGTCGTCCGCGGCGGCGATCACGTGCTTCGGCGTGCTGAGGTTCTGCGGTCCGGCAGGTTCCCGCCCGGACGCCTCACGATCGTAGGCGGTGCCCTCCCCGCCCCGCTCCGCAGGTCCCGTCCTGGCGGGCGGGTCACGGCCGGGGCACGTCCGCCCCCGGCCGCCGCGCCGTCTGAGGGCTCGGCGGGTCGTACGGACGGCGGAGAGAGCGTACCCGGATCACGCTGGGGCTATCCGCCGATCCGCCGATCCCGGCCCGGTGGCGGGAACCCCGTGGCGACACCGGCCGATCCACCGACCAACATGCCTCATATAATGACACAAAATGATATTTGGGACAGAGGCCGCCACCCTTCCCGGGCGTTCCGCGGGCCAGAGGAGCTCCATGTTTCACCGCAAGCCCATCGAGGAGCGGATCGCCGAGCGGGAGGCCGGCCGCGAGCCTCTCAAAGAGGGCAAGTACTTCGAGCACGGCCCGGCGAAGTTCGTCTTCGTCTTCCTCATGGTGTTCGTGGTCGTCGGCCACATCGCGGGCCTGCTCCTCCTGATGGCCGTCGGCCTCCACTGAACCCGGCCCGGGACCGCTAACCGGGCGGCGGGCCGCAGGGCTCCGTCCGGCGGGCCGCTCCGCCGGGGGCGGGACCCCCGGGAGGACGGGGGATCCGGGAGAGAGACCCGGGGCCGGCGCCTCAGGAGGTCTCGTCCTCGATGATCTGGAAGGCGGCGGCGGATCCGGCGGCGGCCGACTCGACCGCCCCCTGCGTCTCGGTGATGATGTCCCCGGCCGCGTAGAGGCCGGGCACGCTGGTCCGGCAGGAGCCGTCGGTCTTGACGTAGCAGTCCTCGCGCAGGGTGAGCCCCCGCTCCCGCGCGAGGTGCGCGACGAGCGGGACGGGCCGCTGGTCGAGCTGCCAGAGCAGGGTCCGGCGCTCCACGACCGCGCCGTCCTCCAGCTCGACCGCATGCAGGTCGCCGCCGGTGTGGCACAGGGCCCGGATCCTTCCCGTCACCACCTCCACGCCGAGGTCCTCGCCGAGCGCGGCCCCGTCGGTGAAGACGACCACGTCGTCGCTCCAGGCCGAGAAGGCGCCGGGGGCCCTGCGGGCGAACTCCTCCTCGGCGGTGACCACTCCCCAGGTCCGCTCACGGTTCTCCCAGCCGGAGCAGAACGGGCAGTGGATGATCGTGCGGCCCCAGCACTCCTCGAAGCCGTCCAGCTCGGGGATGACGTCGGTCATCCCGGTGGCGAGCAGCACCCGCCGGGCCCAGAGCGGGCCGCCGTCCTCGGTCACCACCTCGAACCCGCCGTCCGGGGCGGGGACCAGATCGGCGACGTCCGTCTCGCGCAGCTCGGCCATGCCGTACCGGGCGAGGTCGTCCCAGGCCCTGCCGCGGTACTCGGCGGGGCTCACGCCGTCCAGGCCGACGATGCCGTGCACGCCGTGGGAGCACGCGTTGCGCGGATCCGCCGGTGACTCCAGCACCGCCACCCGCCGCACGGACCGGCTGAGCGTCATGGCCGCGGTCAGCCCTGCGGGTCCGCCTCCGACGATCGCGACGTCATAGTGCTGCATGCCGTTCTTCCTGCCCCCGGACCGTGCTTCCTCACCCTCACGTCACCCCTCGTGCCACCCCTCGTCTCGCTCCTCGTGCGCGGCCGGGCGGGCCCGGCGGAGAACGGCCTCGGGAAGGTCACGGGGGAGCACGGTGAGAAGCGGAGATTCCCTCCTCTACGTCTTGCGATCCCACACATACGGGTGTAAATACAGGTGAAACAACATTGAAACGGCGGTGAATCAACAGCATGTACGCCGAGGAGCGGCAGCAGGAGATCCTGCGGCGCGCCCGGGAGGCCGGGCGGGTGGACGTGGTGACGCTGGCCGAGGACTTCGCCGTCACCACCGAGACGATCCGCCGCGACCTGACCGCGCTGGAGCGTGCGGGCGTGCTGCGGCGCGTGCACGGCGGCGCGATCCCCGTGGAGCGGCTCGGCTTCGAGCCCGCGCTGGCCACCAGGGACGAGGTGATGACCGCAGAGAAGGAGCGCATCGCCAAGGCCGCCCTCGCCGAGCTCCCGGAGGACGGCGCGGTCGTCATCGACGCCGGGACCACCACCGCCCGGCTGGTCCAGGTCCTCCCTCCCGACAGGGAGCTCACGGTCATCGTCAACTCCCCTCCGCTGGCCACCGCCCTGGCCGTCCGGCCGGCCCTGAACGTCATCATGCTCGGTGGGCGGGTGCGCGGGCGGACGCTGGCCACCGTCGACGACTGGGCACTGCGCCCCCTGGCCGACCTGCACGTGGACGTGGCCTTCATGGCGACCAACGGCTGCTCGGCGGCCAGGGGCCTCACCACCCCCGACCCGGCCGAGGCGGCGATCAAGCGGGCGATGATCGGCGCGGCGCAGCGCAGCGTGCTGCTCGCCGACCACACCAAGTTCACCAACACCTATCTGGCCCGCTTCGCGACGCTCTCCGAGATCGACGTCGTGATCAGCGACACCGGCCTGGACGCCGCCGCGGCCGCCGAGATCGCGGCGGCCGGCCCCGAGGTGGTCCGGGCATGATCCTCACCCTCACCCTCAACCCCAGCCTGGACCGGACGGTCGAGATCGGGTCGCTCGCCCGCGGCGCGGTCATCCGCTCCGCGGCGGCCCGCCTCGACCCGGGCGGCAAGGGCGTGAACGTCTCCCGCGCGCTGCTGGCCAACGCCGTGCCCTCCCGCGCCGTCGTCCCCTACGGCGGCGACGAGGGCCGGCGGCTGGTCTCCCTGCTGTCGGCCGAGGGCATCGACATGGTCACCGTCCCGGTCTCCGGGCCGACCCGATCCAACCTCGCGCTGGCCGAGCCCGACGGCACGGTCACGAAGATCAACGAGCCGGGCACCGCCCTGTCCCCCGCCGAGCTGGACGCCCTCGCCGGGGCGGTGCTCGGCGCGGCGGGCGCGGCGGACTGGGTCGTCGCCTCCGGCAGCCTGCCCCCCGAGGTCCCCTCCGACGTCTACGCCCGCCTCTGCCGCCGCTTCACGCGGGCGGGCCTCCGCGTCGCGCTCGACACCAGCGGGCCCGCGCTGGTCGAGGCGCTGGCCGCCGGGCCCGAGCTGGTCAAGCCCAACCGTGAGGAGCTCGCCGAGGCGGCCGGCCGGGCGATCACGACGCTCGGTGACGCGATCGAGGCCGCCTCGGCGCTGCGCGCCCGCGGCGCCGGCACGGTCCTGGCCAGTCTCGGCTCCGACGGCGCCGTCCTCCTCCAGGACGGGCAGGTCTGGTACGGCGAGGGCCCGGTCGCCGAGCCGCGCAGCAGCGTGGGGGCGGGAGACGCCCTGCTGGCCGGTTTCCTCGCCGCCGGAGCCCGGGGCCGGGCCGCCCTGGCCGAGGCGCTGGCCTGGGCGACCGCCGCGGTGGGGCTGCCCGGCAGCCGGATGCCCGGCCCTGCCGACATCCGCCGTGAGCACGTCCGCACCCACGTGGCCGATCCGGCCCTGCCGCTGCGGTCCGGGGGCTGACGGCGGCGCACCACCACCCCCCTGACCGGCGCCCCCACACACAGGGCGCCGGTCGCCCCGGAAGGAGCACCATCAGATGAGCACCGACTACACACCGGCCGTCCAGGGGACCGGGGTGAGAGCGACGATCCAGCGCTTCGGCGGGCACCTCGCCGGGATGATCATGCCGAACATCGGCGCCTTCATCGCCTGGGGTCTGATCACCGCGCTGTTCATCCCCACCGGCTGGCTGCCCGACGAGAGCCTCGCCGCCCTCGTCGACCCGATGGTCAAGGTCCTGCTCCCCGTCCTGATCGGCTACACCGGCGGCCGGATGGTCCACGGCCAGCGCGGCGCCGTGGTGGGCGCGGTCGCCACGATGGGCGTGGTCGTCGGCGCCGAGGTCCCGATGTTCCTCGGCGCGATGATCATCGGCCCGCTCGCCGCCTACCTGATCAAGCTGGTGGACGGCTTCACCGAGCAGCGGACCCGGGCCGGCTTCGAGATGCTGGTGGACAACTTCACCGCCGGCATCGTCGGCGGCGCCATGGCGCTGCTGGGCGTGGTCGGCATCGGCCCGGTCGTCGAGACGGTGACCAGGGCCGCGGGCGAGGCGGTGGGCTGGCTGGTGGGCGACAACCTGCTCCCGCTGGCCTCGGTCCTGATCGAGCCCGCCAAGGTGCTGTTCCTCAACAACGCCATCAACCACGGCGTGCTCAGCCCGCTGGGCGTGGCCGAGGCCGCCGAGCAGGGCAGGTCCATCCTGTTCATGCTCGAGACCAACCCCGGTCCCGGGCTCGGCCTGCTGCTGGCCTTCATGTTCTTCGGCCCCCGGGCGCTGCGCCCCAGCACCCCGGCCGCGGCGATCATCCACTTCCTCGGCGGCATCCACGAGATCTACTTCCCGTACGTGCTGATGAAGCCACGGCTGATCCTCGCGGTCATCGCCGGCGGCGCCGCCGGGATCTTCACCTTCATCCTCACCGGCGCCGGCCTGGTGGCCCCGCCCTCGCCGGGCAGCGTCTTCGCCTACTTCGCGGTGACCCCCCGGGGCGGCTGGTTCGCCTCCGCCGCCGGGATCCTCGTCGCCACGGCCGTCTCCTTCGCCGTCGCGGCGGTGCTGCTGGGCTTCGGCCGGGACCGGGGCGAGGACCCCGCCCCCGGCGACGGCGGCACCGCACCCGCCGCCTCATCCGCCGCCCCGCCCACCGTCTCCAGCACCTCGCCCCACACCCCGTCCACCGCCGAGGAGGCATGACCCATGGCCGGCATCGACAGCAAGGACATCCGCAAGATCGTCGTAGCCTGCGACGCGGGCATGGGCAGCAGCGTCATGCTCGCCACCCAGGTCCGCCGCCAGCTGAAGGACCTCCGGATCGAGGTGGTGCACACGCCGGTCAACTCCATCCCCGGTGACGCCGACGTGGTGCTCTGCCACGCGGGCCTGGCCGACCGCGCCCGCGCCTCGGCCCCCGGCACGGTGCTGGTGCCCTTCCAGGTGTTCATCGGCGACCCGGCCGTGACGCGGCTCATCGAGACCATCAGGAAGGGCGGGACCGTCGATGCCTGAGGCCGCGCCCCTCCCCCTCGACCCGCGCGCCGTACGGCTGGACGCCGCGGCCACCGGCCGTGACGACGCGATCCTGCAGTGCGGCCGGGTGCTGCTGGAGATCGGCGCGGTCGAGGCCCCCTACCTCGACGCCATGCTGGAGCGCGAGCGCACGGTCTCGACCTACATGGGCGAGGGCGTCGCCATCCCGCACGGCACGCTGGAGGCCAAGGACGCCGTCCGGCACGACGCCCTGTGCCTGCTGCGCTTCCCCGGCGGCGTCGACTGGGGCGGCGAGCGCGTGACGGTCTGCGTCGGCATCGCCGCCCGCGGCGACGGCCACCTGCGCCTGCTGTCCGCGCTCGCCCGCATCCTGATGGACCCGGACCGCGCCCGCGCGCTGCGCGAGGCCGGCGAGGTCGGCGAGGTGCTGCGCCTGCTGGAACCGATCGAGGAGGAAGAGTGAAGGTCGCCCGTTTCCACGCCCCCGGTGACCTCAGGATCGAGGACGCCGACGAGCCCTCCGCCGGGCCCGGCGAGCTCCTGCTCCGGGTGCGCAACTGCTCCACCTGCGGCACCGATGCCAAGATCTTCAAACACGGCCACCACCACATCCGGCCGCCGAGGGTCATGGGTCACGAGATCGCCGGCGAGGTGGTCACCGGCACCGGCGGCTGGGCGACCGGCGACCGGGTGCAGGTGATCGCCGCGATCCCCTGCGGCCGGTGCGGCGAGTGCCGGCGGGGCCGGATGACGGTCTGCCCGGACCAGGAGTCGATGGGCTACCACTACGACGGCGGCTTCGCCGAGTACATGGTGGTGCCCGCGAAGGTGCTCGCCGTCGGCGGCGTCAACCGCATCCCCGACGGGGTCGGCTTCGCCGAGGCGTCGGTGGCCGAGCCGCTCGCCTGCGTGCTCAACGGCCAGGAGCTGGCCCGGGTCGGGGAGGGCGACGACGTGGTCGTCATGGGCTCGGGCCCCATCGGCTGCCTCCACGTACGGCTGGCACGCTCGCGCGGGGCCGCGCGGGTGTTCCTCGTCGACGTCAACGCCGCACGGCTGGAGGCGGCGGCGGAGTTGGTCCGGCCGGACGCCGCCGTGCACGGCGGCGGGGCCGCCGGGGCCATCGGGGCCGCCGGGGCCATCGGGGACGCCGGGTCCGTCGGGTCCGTCGGGTCCGTCGGGTCCGTCGGGGACGCTGTGGAGCAGGTGCTCAAACTGACCGAGGGCCGGGGCGCCGACGTCGTCATCACCGCCGCGGCCTCCGGGGCGGCCCAGGAGCAGGCGCTGCGCATGGCGGCCCGGCAGGGGCGGATCAGCTTCTTCGGCGGCCTGCCCAAGGACGACCCGGTCATCCGGTGCGACTCCAACCTCGTGCACTACCGGGAGCTGACCATCGTCGGCGCCAACGGCTCCAGTCCGGCGCACAACGCCCAGGCCCTGGGGCTGATCGCCGACGGGCGGGTCCCGGTCTCCGACCTGATCACCCACCGGCTCCCGCTCCCGGAGGTCCTCGACGGGATCGGCATCGTCAGCCGCGGCGAGGCCATCAAGGTCACGGTCGAACCCTGAGCCGCCACCCCGCCCCCGCCCCACCAGAGAGGAAGTCCGGAAATGCCGGAGAGGACAGTCGCCATCGCCTCGCGCACCGGTCTGCACGCCCGGCCCGCGAAGCTCTTCGTGCAGGCCGCGCAGGCCCAGGGCGTGCCGGTGCGGATCCGCGTCGGCGACGGCAGGGCCGTACCCGCCACCAGCATGCTCGCCGTACTCGCGCTCGGGGCGGGACACGGCGCCGAGGTCGTCCTGGAGGCGGAGGGGCCGGGCGCGGACGCCGCGCTCGACGTCCTGGCCGGGCTCCTGTCCCGCGACCTCGACGCCGAGGAGCCCTCGGATGCCTGAACCGGTGGTGCCCGAAGCCACGGCGGCACCGGAGGCGGCGCCCGGGACGCTGCGCGGGCTGGGGGTCGGGCCCGGGCTGGCCGCGGGGCGGGCGTTCCGGATGGCGGGCCCGCCTCCGCTCCCCGCCCCGGCCGGGCGGACCGACCCCGGCCGGGAACGCGGCGAGGCGCTGCGCGCGC
>NZ_JBHSBM010000031.1:10704-27510 GCF_042650625.1 Planomonospora corallina | reverse complement strand
GAACTGGAGGCGCGCGCCGCCGCGGCCGGGCCGGCCGCGCGCGCCATCCTCGAGGCGCAGTCGTTCATCGCCGCCGACCCGGGCCTGCACGAGTCGGTGGAGGAGAACACCGCGGCCGGCATGGACGCCGCCCACGCGATCGACGCCGCCTGCGCCCGGCACCGGGAGGCGCTGCTGGCCGCGGGCGGCCTGTTCGCCGAGCGCGCCGCCGACCTCGACGACATCCGCAACCGGGCCGTCGCCGCGGTGCTGGGCCTTCCGGTGCCCGGGATCCCCGACCCCGGCCACCCGTTCGTCCTCGTCGCCGCCGACCTCTCCCCCGCCGACACCGCGGGGCTCGACCCCGGCACCGTGCTCGCCCTGGTCACCGAGGAGGGCGGGCCGACCAGCCACACCGCGATCCTCGCCCGCGCTCTGGGGCTGCCCGCCGTGGTCCGCTGCCCGGGCGTCACCGGCATCGCCGACGGGACCCCGGTCGTGGTCGACGGGAGCACCGGGGAGGTCCGCACCGGCATCGGCGAGGAGGAGGCCGCCGCGGTCCGGGCGCGGTCCGCCGCCGAGCGCCGCCGCCTGGCCGCGAGCGCCGGCCCCGGCCGGACCGCCGACGGGCACCCGGTGGAGCTGCTGCTCAACATCGGCTCCGCCGCCGACCTGCGCCCCGGCGTGGACTCCGAGGGGGTCGGGCTCTTCCGCACCGAGTTCCTCTTCCTCGACCGGCGGCGGGAGCCGGGCTTCGACGAGCAGGTCGCCGCCTACGAGGCCGTCTTCCGAGCCTTCCCCGGCGGGAAGGTCGTCGTCCGCACGCTCGACGCGGGCTCGGACAAGCCGCTGCCGTTCCTCGGCGCGCGGCCGGAGCCCAATCCCGCGCTGGGCGTGCGGGGGCTGCGCGTGGCGCGCGTCCGGCCCGGGGTGCTCGACACGCAGCTCGACGCGATCGCCGAGGCCGCCCGCGCGAGCGGCGCCGAGCCGTGGGTGATGGCGCCGATGGTGTCCACCGTCGCCGAGGCGGACGACTTCGCCGCGCGGGCTCGGGAGCGCGGCATCACCCGGGTCGGCGCGATGGTCGAGGTCCCGGCCGCGGCGCTCCTGGCGGACCGGCTGCTGGAGCGGCTGGACTTCCTCAGCGTCGGCACCAACGACCTCAGCCAGTACGCCTTCGCCGCCGACCGGCAGCACGGGGAGCTCGCCGACCTGCTCGACCCCTGGCAGCCCGCGCTGCTCGCCCTGGTCGCCGCGTGCGCGCGGGCCGGGCAGGCTGCGGGCAAGCCCGTCGGGGTGTGCGGGGAGGCCGCGGCCGACCCGCTGCTGGCCACCGTGCTGGCCGGGCTCGGCGTCACCGGCCTGTCCATGTCCGCGCCGGGCCTGGCACCGGTCCGGGAGGCGCTGGCGGGCCGCACCCTGGAGCAGTGCCGGAACACCGCCCGGCTCGCCCTCGCCGCCGCCGGGCCGGCGCCGGCCCGGTCCGCCGCCCTGCGGGCAGGGTGACCGCTCCCGGACCGCGGGACCCGGGCGCGGGCCGGTCCCGCCGGCCGGGCGGATCACGGAGCGTGCGGTGGTCCCGAAGGCGATCACGAGAAGGAGCGGGCGTGGCTGATGACAGGGATTGGGACCGGCGTTCGCTGCTGCGGGGCGCCGCCGTGCTGGCCGACATCTCCCACAGCTTCTACAAGCCCTACAACGTCACCCTCGACTTCACCGGCATGAACGTCTACATCGCCCGTGGCAGGGCCGCCTGATCCCCCGCGGCCGCAGGTCCTTCCAGGACGGCGGCCCGTCCGGGACGGAGGGCGGGGCGCCCCGGCTACCCCGGGCAGTCCCGGGGGCCGACGCTCCGCCCGGCGCCGACGACGGTGACCCGGGCGGGGTTCTCCGGCGCCGTGGCGGCGGCCGTGCACACGATCTGCTCGACGGCCAGTGCGGACAGCTCGCCGACCGGAGTGGACAGGGTCACCACCAGGTGGCCCGCCGGTCCGGCGGTCACCGAGAACGGGCCGGCTTCGGGCGGGACCTCGGTGGTGAGCCCGTGCGCCTGCTCCCTCGCGGTGGGTCCGGCCGCCAGCAGCGTGAGCGTGTCCGCCCGGGACAGCGGACCGCCGGGCCGCGTCACCGCGTCGAGCCGGCCGTCCTCCACCAGGTAGAGGGTGACCGTGGCGGCCGGTGCGACGGGTCCGCTCGGCGGGTCGCCGGCGGGGATGGCGTCGCTGGGCCGCACGCCGCAGCCGGTCGCGGTGACGAGCGACACGAGGCCCGCGGCGAGCAGGCGGCGGGCGGGTCCGGTCCTCACTCGGGGTCTCCGTCCGGCTCGTGCGCCCGGCGCGGCAGGCGCAGTGTGAAGACGGCGCCGCCGTCCGGGGCGTTGGCGACGGTGAGCTCGCCCCGGTGCAGGCGCGCGTTCTCCCTCGCGATGGCGAGGCCGAGGCCGCTGCCCTCGGACCTGGCCCTGGCCGCGCTGGCCTTGTAGAACCGGTCGAACACGTGCGGCAGCACCGCTTCGTCCAGCCCCGGTCCGTGGTCGCGGACCTCCAGGGTGATCCGGTGCGGGTCGGCGGAGAGCCGTACCGACACCGGTGGCTCGCCGTGCCGCAGGGCGTTGCCGACCAGGTTCGCGAGGACGACGTCCACCCGGCGCGGGTCCAGCCGCGCCGTCACCGCGGCCGGGAGCTCGGTCCGCACCCGCTCCGACCAGCCCCGGGCCCGCAGGGTCGCCCGCACCAGCTCGGCCACGTCGACCTCGTTCGGCGCGAGGGCCGCGACGCCGGAGTCGAACCTGCTGATCTCGATGAGGTCGTTCACCAGGGCGGTGAGGTTGAGCGTCTCCTGGCTGACGAGCCTGGCGGCCCTGCCGGCGGGCTCGGGCAGCCGGGCCGCCTCCTCGTCGAGGACGTCGGCGACCGCGGCGAGCGCGGCCAGCGGGGTGCGCAGCTCGTGGGAGACGTCGGCCACGAACCGGCGGGCGTCGGCCTCCATCCCGCGCAACTGCTCGACGTGCCGTTCCAGCTCCGCGGCGGTGGTGTTGAACGTGCGTGCCACCTCGGCCAGCTCGTCGGAACCACGGACCGCGATCCTGGTGCGCAGCTCGCCCTCGCCCAGCAGGCGTGCCGCCCGGCCGAGCTCGCGCACCGGGCGCAGCACGCCGCGGGTGGCCAGCAGCGCCAGGGCGACCGCGAACGCCAGGGCCGCCCCGCCGGTGAGCCAGGCGGACGCGGCGAGCTCGTCGATGCTGTGCTGCTCGGGAAGGAGGCTGCGCACGGCGTAGACCTCGATGCCGGACGGGCGCGCCGTCCGGTCCCGCCCGGTGATCAGCAGCGGGGTGCCGATGACCAGGAAGGGGGCGTCCCCCCACACCACGCGTTGCCACGCGATGTCGCCGCCGGCCACCGCCCGCCGCAGCTCCGGCGGTATCGCCCCGAGGTCCAGGACCGGCACGTTCCCGCCCGGGCTCCGGTGCCCCGGCGGCGACGGGGGCGGCGGCGCGCCGGCCGACGCGTGCGTCCCGCGGTGGACGGCGACCGCGAAGACGTTCCCGTCGGTCACGGCGCCGGCGATCTCGCCGAGCTCGGCCGGGCCCGGTGCCGGGTTCCGCAGCGGGAAGAGCGCCTGCAGGCGGCCGGCCATCGCCTGCACCGCGGCGTCCTGGGTCCGCTGCAGGATGTCGTTGCGGGCCTGGACGTAGATCCCGCCGCCCACCGCCGCCGCGGTGACCACGCACAGCAGCGCGAACGCGAACAGCAGCCGGGCGCGCAGCCCCGGGCTCGGCCACGGTGCCATCGGCGGCTCACACCGGCCCGAACCGGTACCCGAACCCGCGCACCGTCTGCACGTAGACGGGCGCCGCCGAGTCGTCCTCGATCTTCGCGCGCAACCGCTGCACGCACGCGTCCACCAGCCGCGAGTCGCCGAAGTACCCGTGCTCCCACACCGACTCCAGCAGCTGCTGGCGGCTGTGCACCCGGCCCGGCGTGCCGGAGAGCTCGAGCAGCAGGCGCAGCTCGGTCGGGGCGAGGCTGACCGGCACGCCGCGGTTGGCGACCACCAGGGCGGCCCGGTCGATGGTCAGGTCCCCGTGCCGCTCCAGCTCCGCCTGGTCCCGGCCGATCCGCCGGAGCACCGCGCGGATGCGCGCCTCGAGCACCCTGGGCTGCACCGGCTTGACCACGTAGTCGTCGGCGCCCGCCTCCAGCCCGGCCACCACGTCCATGTCGTCGCCGCGCGCGGTCAGCATGATGATCGGCACCTCGCCGGCGGCCCGGATGCGGCGGCAGACCTCGAACCCGTCGATGCCGGGCAGCATCAGATCGAGCACGACGACGTCGGGAGGGTCCGCACGCAGCCGGTCCAGCCCCTGCTCGCCGGACTCCACGGCGCGCACCCGGTGCCCGTGCCGGGTCAGGGCCAGCTCGAGGCCCTCCCGCACGGCCGGGTCGTCCTCGATCAGCAGCACTCGCGACACGCCTCCGGGTCTCACACCACGCTCCGTAACTCGCCCGCCGGGTCGTACCCGTCCACTGTCGGCCGGCCGTGTCCCCGTCCCGTCCGCGCCGTGTCATGGTCGTGTCACGGTCGCGCCGGCGGTGGCCGCCGTCGACGAACGGTGATATGCGGCGGACAAGGCGTGCACATCGGGCGTCAATCGTAATTCGTCATGAGCGAATCACACATCCTCCCGCCGCGGCCTCGAGACCGGCTGTACACCGCGGTCACACTGGTGCTCGCCGTGCTGCTGCTGCCCGTGGCGTCCGTCCGCCGGCCCGGCCGCGCCCGCGAGCTGGCCTGCCGCTGGGCGTTGCGGATGCGGTTCCCCGCCGAGGACCTCACCGGGCTCACCGACGGGACCCTGGCGGCGTTCACCGCGGCGCGCACCGAGGCGCTCTGGCGGCACGGCCGGCTCATCGGCCTCACCTCGGGGTACCGCGATCCCGTCGTCCAGCAGCGGATGTTCGACGAGGAGGTGCGCCGCGCCGGCTCCCCGGCCGCGGCGCGGATGCTCGTGCTGCCCCCGGCGGAGTCCCCTCACGTCAGGGGCATCGCGCTGGACGTGCGCCCGCACGAGGGCGCGCGCTGGCTCGAGGAGCACGGCGCCCGCCACGACCTCTACCGCATGTACGACAACGAGTGGTGGCACTTCGAGTACCGCCCGGAGAGCGGCGGCACGCCGCCGCGGCGACGGCCCCACCCCGGCGCGGGCCACCTCATCGGCAGCGGGGAGCAGACGTAGTGCGGGCCGGGGGCGCGTCAGCCGGCCAGCGCGAAGCCGGCCGCCGCCTCCGCGTGCAGCCGGGCGCTCGGCAGCAGCGGGACGGCGGTGTCCTTCTCGGTGACCAGGAGCTCGATCTCCGTGCAGCCGAGGACGACGCCCTCGGCCCCGTCGGCCGCGAGCTCGGCGATGATCCGGGCGTACGCGTCCCTGGACGATTCCCGGAGCACCCCGCGCACCAGCTCCTCGAAGATCACGCGGTGGACCAGTTCCCGCTGCTCGCGCCGCGGGACCACCACGTCGAGGCCGTGGGCGGCCAGCCGGTCCCGGTAGAAGGGCTGCTCCATGGTGAAGCGGGTGCCGAGCAGGCCGACCCGGCGCATCCCCCGGGCGCGGACCTCCGCGCCCACGGCGTCGGCGATGTGCAGCACGGGCACGTTCACGGCCCGCGCCACGTCGTCGCTCACCCGGCTGAAGGTGTTGCTGCAGACGAGCAGGACCCCGGCGCCGAGGTCCTGCAGTCTCCTGCCGGCATCGGCCAGCAGCGTGCTCACCTCGTCCCAGCGGTCGGCGAAGACGAGGTCCTCGACGGTCGCGTAGTCGACCGACCAGATGAGGCTGTCGGCGGAGTGGCTGCCGCCGAGCCGTTCACGTACCCGCTGGTTGATGACCTGGTAGTAGATCACCGTCGATTCCCAGCTCAACCCGCCGATGAGACCGATGGCGCGCATGGAACTCCGTTTCGCTGGCCTGTGCCGGCGGCCTGGTCGGCGCCGGTCATGGTGAAGGCGACGCGCCGGCCGTCAGGCGCCGGCCAGCGCCCGGGCGCAGGCGCCGAGCCCGACCTCGCTGGACGCCTTGACGAACACCACGTCTCCCGGTCCGACGAGCGCGGTGGCCAGCCCGAGGGCCCCGGCCACGTCCTCGGCGGCGTGGACGGCCACGCCCCGGTCCGAGGAGCGCGCCGCCTCCGCCATCGCGAGCGCGTCCCCCGCTCCGACCGTGATCAGCACGTCGAAGCGGAGGTCTGCGACGAGCCGGCCCACCTCCGTGTGCCGGGCGCGGGAGGCGTCCCCCTGCTGCCCCATCGCGCCGAGCACGGCGACGGTACGGCGCGGGCCGGCCAGGGCCTTCACCGCCCGCAGCCCGGCCCGCACGGATTCGGGGCTGGCGTTGTAGGCGTCGTCGACGACGGTGACGCCGTCGGGCCGTTCCACGATCTCCAGCCGGCCCGCGGAGCGCCGCCGCGCGGCGTTCAGCCCCTCGGCGATCTCGGCGGCGCCCAGCCCGAGCGCGGTGGCGGCGGCGGCCGCGGCCAGGGCGTTGCCCACCTGGTGCTCGCCTATGAGGCCGAGCCTGACCGGGGCGCGGCCGGAGGGCGTCACCAGCTCGAACGCCGTTCGCGCCCGGTCGTCCATCCGCACCGCCTCGGCCCGCACCTGCGCCCGCGGCGACCTGCCGTACAGCAGGATCCGGGCCCTAGTGCGGCCGGCCATGCCCGCGACGTACGGGTCGTCGGCGTTGAGCAGGGCGAACCCGTCCGGCGGGAGCGCCTCGACCAGCTCGCCCTTGGCCTCGGCCACGTCGGCCGGACCGGTCCCCATGCGCGCCACGTGTGCGGTGCCGACGTTGAGCACCAGCCCGACCCGGGGCGGCGCGATCCCGGTCAGATAGGTCAGGTCGCCCTTCCGGCCCGCCCCCATCTCCAGCACCAGGTACCGGGTGGCGGCGTCGGCGCGCAGCACGGTGAGCGGCAGCCCGAGCTCGTTGTTGAACGACCTGTCGGTGGCGACCGTCGCGGCGTGCCGTTCGAGCACCTGGGCCAGCAGGTCCTTGGTCGTGGTCTTGCCCACGGAGCCGGTCAGGCCGATCACGGTCGGGCGGATGCGTGCGAGCAGGTGCCCGGCCAGCCGGCCGAGCGCGAGCCGGACGTCCTCGACCACGAGGGCGGGCACGCCGACGGGCCTCGAGGCCAGCACGGCGACGGCGCCGCCCGCGACGGCGCCGGCCGCGTGGTCGTGGCCGTCGGCGCGGGCGCCGGCCGTCGCGGCGAACAGGCCGCCGGGCACCACCTCGCGGGAGTCCGCCGCCGGGGGCGCCGTCACCGGCGCCTCCGGGTCGTGCACGTCGTGCATGCTCGCGCCGACGGCCCGCGCGATCTCGTTCAGCGTCATGGGGATCACGAGCCGCTCCGGGCGAGGGCGAGGTCGATGAGGCGGCGCAGCAGGTCCGGGTACGGGACCCCGCTGGCGGCCCAGGCCCGGGCGTAGACGGAACGGGAGGTGAACCCGGGCATCGTGTTGATCTCCAGCGCGTACAGGCGTCCCGTCTCCTCCTCGTAGAGGAAGTCGGCACGGGCCAGGCCGTAGCCGTCGATCGCCCGGAAGGCGCGCAGGGCCAGCTCGCGCACGTCCTCGGCCACCCGTTCCGGCAGCGCGGCGGGGATGGCGGCGATCTCGGCCCGGCTGAGGTACTTGGCCTCGTAGTCGAGCCAGTCGCCGGGCACGATGAGCTCGCCGGGCACCGAGGCCTCCGGCGTGTCGTGGCCGCCGAGCACGCCGCAGACGATCTCGCGCGCGGTCACGCCCTGCTCGACGACGACCGTCCGGTCGTGGGCCAGCGCCAGCTCCACGCCCGCGCGCAGCTCCTCCACGGAGGTGACGCGTGAGACGCCGATGGAGGAGCCCAGGCAGGCCGGTTTGACGTACATCGGCCAGCCGAGCGGCTTCACCAGGTCCCGGTGGTCGGTGGTGGTGCGCCATTCGTGCCCGGTGAACCACACGTGCGGGGTGACCGGGATGTCCTCCGCCAGGAACGCGCGCCGCATCGCGACCTTGTTCATGGCCACGGCCGACGCCAGGACGCCGCAGCCCACGTACGGGATGCCCAGCGTCTCCAGGTGCCCCTGGACGACGCCGTCCTCGCCGAACGGCCCGTGCAGCACGGGGAAGACCACGTCCGCCAGACCGCGCCGCAGCTCCACCGGCCACCTGCCCCGCCGGTCGATGACGACGGCGACGGGCTCGTACAGATCCCTCGGCAGGGCGTCGAGCACGGCCTGCGCCGACTGCAGCGACACCTCGTGCTCGGCGGACGGCCCGCCCGCCAGCACGGCCACGCGTACGCGTTCGCTCACGATCGATCAGCCTTCCTCAGCGGCACGGGGGCGGCCGGCCCCCGCCACCGGGGGTGCGGCCGGACCCGTCCACTGTCGGCCGTCCGTGTCCCCGCCCCGTCAGCGCCGTGTCATGGTCGTGTCACGGTCGCGCGGGCCGCCGTGTCATGGTCGTGTCACGGCCGCCCGGGCCGGGCGCGCCGGCCCGGGGGGATCGCGACGCCCTCCCCCGCGGCCGGGCCCGCCGCCTCCGGTCGCCGGCCGGTCAGGCGGTCATGGCGACCAGGATCCGGCGGGGGCCGGTGAACGGCTCCCTGCCGTGCGCGCACAACATGTTGTTGATGATCATCACATCGCCGCGGCGCCACGGGAACGCGAAGGACGCCTCGTCGTAGGCGGTCTTGATCGCGGCGAGGTCGGCCGGGTCGATCGGGGTGCCGTCGCCCAGATAGGCGTTCCGCGGCAGGTCCGCCTCGTCGTACAGCGACAGCAGCGCCTCCCGGACCTCCTCGTCCAGGCTGGTGACGTGGAACAGGTTCGCCTGGTTGAACCAGACCTGCTCCCCCGTGAGCGGCTCGGTCTGGGAGGAGGGCCGGTGGTGCCTGGTGCGCAGGCCGTCGTCGGTCCACTCGAAGGTCTGCCCGTGCCGCGCGCAGTACTCCTCCACCGCCGCGGGGTCGTCGGTCTGGAACGCCTCCTGCCAGGACAGGCCCAGTCCTTCCCGGAAGGCCCTGGCGTACACGACGCCTCCCGCGAACCTCCTGCGCACCTGTTCGGGGATCAGGCGGAGCACCGCCCTGCTGTCCGCGATCGGGGTGGCCCCGCCGGTGGCCGCGGCCGTGTCGCAGTAGAAGAACAGGTGGCCCGGCCAGGTGTCCGAGTAGGAGTTCTCGTTGTGCATCGGCAGCGGCTGGTCGGCCGGGTACTCGGTGGAGGTGTAGATGGACTCGGTCACGGACGTGCGCGGGGTGGAGCGCTCGGTGTAGCGCAGCGGGTCACCGCCGACGGCCCGGACGATCCGGTCGAACAGGTCGAGGTCGGGCGGCAGGTCGCGGAGCAGCACCGCGCCGTGCGTGGCGAGGGCCGCCCGCAGCCCGTCGCGGTGGGTCGTCACCCAGTCGAGGTGGTCGGTCATGTCGGGCCCGAGGCCGTACACCGCGATGGTGGTGTGCCCGTTGCCGTCCAGGTGGCCGGTCACCGGCCCGAGCCGGGCCGGGTCCGCGGGGATGACATCCGTCATGATGCGTTGCTTCCTTTCAGGCGGCGTTGCCGCTCCTGCATGCCGATCAGGTCGTCGGGGAGCGAGTCGGGCACCTCGGTGTCGAAACGGCGCAGCAGCGGGACGGCCGACGCGCAGACGGTGACGGCGGCCATCATCAGCGCGAAGACGATGTAGGTGAGGCCGACGCCCCGCCCGTCCCCGGTGCCGATGACCGCGCCGACCGAGCCGGCGAGCACGCCGCCCGGCCGCAGCATGGGGTCGAACAGGGCGGTGGCCAGGGGCGCCAGCACCGCGAACCCGAGCGGCAGGGTGGACCAGGAGATGGCCTGGTTGAGCGCGAGCACCCGCCCGTGGAACCGCTGCGGCACCTTGACCTGGACCAGCGTCACGTAGGTGCCCTGGGAGATGACCATCGCCATCGCCAGGCAGAAGACGCCGGCGGCGACCACGACCAGGGACGGCCGCAGGCCCATCACCAGGCAGCCGGCGGCCATTCCCAGGTTGCCCAGGAACACGCCGACCATCCGGCGCCTCCTCGGGCCGCCCCAGAGCGCCATCACGATCCCGCCCGCCACCGCGCCCAGCGCCTCGGCCACCGCCACCTGGGCGACCTGGTCGACGGTGCCGAAGGAGAGGGTCAGCGGGACGGTCAGCACCAGGGCCGGGCCGAGGAAGACGTTGGCGACGGCGAAGTAGACGACCATGTACCGGAAACCGCGGAGGTTCCAGGAGAAGCGCAGTCCCTCCGCGATCGAGGTGCCCAGCGGTTCCTTGCGGCGGAAGCCGAGCGTGTCGGGGAAACGCACGACCAGCAGCACCGTGACGGCGAACAGGTAGCTCGCCACATCGACGACCAGGATGCCGTGCAGGCCGATCACGACGTACAGCCCGGCGCCCATCAGGGGGGCGAACAGCATCGCGAAGCTGTTGGTGAGCTGGGTGAGGCCCACCGCGTGCCCGAGGTAGCGCTTGGGCACCAGCTGCGGGACCGCGGTCTGGAACGCCAGCCGCTGGAAGGTCCCGGCCATCGAGCTGAGCGGCAGCAGCACGTAGATCGTCCACAGGTCCAGCCGGTCGGCCCAGAGCAGCAGGGCGAGGCAGAGCTGGAGCACCCCCGCGGCGCCGCTGGCGGCGGCCATGACGCGCCGCCGGTCGAACCGGTCGATGAGCGGGCCGGCGAAGGGCAGCACCGCCACCCCGCAGATCAGCGTCAGCGCCCACAGCAGGCCGAGGTCGGCCACCGATCCCGTCCGGTCGAACAACCACACCGGGACGGCGAAGTTGGTCAGCGCCGACCCGGTCGCCGACACCAGCTGCCCGAGGGCGACACCGAGGAACCGGGAGTTGCTCGGCTGCACCGCGGGCGCCCCGGCGGCCTCGCCGGGTCCGTCCGGGTAGTGCGTGTCGTGCAGCGCCCACGGGGCGTCGGGACCGCGCTCGGCCGGGCCGTACCGGTCGGCGTGCCGGCGGGCCATCGCCGGGTGCACACCCGTGACGATCTCGGCCAGTTCGTCCGCACGATGCTTCAGGAAGAAGTGCCCCGCCTGGTCGAGCACGACCAGGCCCGTGGTGCCGGTGAGGAACTCCCATTCCCGGTACCGCTCGGCGTGGTAGTCGGTGACCGGGTCCTCCGAGCCCACCACCGAGATGATCGGGGCCCGCAGCGGTTCCGGGCGCTGGTCGAGCAGCTCGGTGAAGTACTCCTCGGCGGCCCGGGAGTCGGCCCGCATGTTGCCGATGATCCGGTCGGCCTGCTCCGGGTCGAGCTCGTCGGTGTCGACGCCCATGCCCTTCAGCCAGTTGGCGTACTGGCGGTTGCTGCGCAGCTTCTCCAGCCGGGTGCGCAGCGCGCCGACGACGCCCTTGAACCGCGCGAACGGGAACATCGCCCCGATGTAGACCGCTTCCACGTCCCGGCCCGCCTCGGCCAGCTTCCGTGCCGCGCCGACCGCGATGGCGCTGCCGACCCCGCAGTGCCCGTACAGGACCAGCGGGCCCTCCACCCGCTCCAGGATCTCCGCCGCGATCCGGTCCACCAGCTCGTGGAAGGGCAGCGACTCCTCGGTCAGGCCCACGTCGTGGCCGGGGATGGCCACCGAGAACAGCGCGTGCCCGGCGGGGAGGGCGTCGGCGAGCGGCTGGTAGACGATCGCGCTGCCGCCGCCGTACGGCACGCAGACGTACGACAGGGTGCGTGCGGCGCCCTTCGGGGTCAGCTCGTACAGCAGCGGCTGCGGGCCGGTGGCCGCCTCGGCTCCGGCGTCGATGAAGGCGGCCAGTTCGCGGACGGTGCGGTTCTGGAACAGGTCCATCACGCCGACCGGCCGTCCCGAGCCGTCGGACGCCCTGCGGATCCTGGCCACCACCTGGGTGGCGAGCAGGGAGTGGCCGCCGGAGTCGAAGAAGTCGTCGTGGACGCCGAGCCGTTCCACGCCGAGGACCTCGGTCCAGATCCCGGCCAGCATGCGTTCCGTGGCGGTCTCCGGCTCGACCAGTTCGGCGGTGGCGTCCCGCGTCGCCTGCGGGGCCGGCAGCGCCCCGCGGTCCAGCTTGCCGTTGGGCGACAGCGGGAGCGCGTCCAGGGTGACGAACGCCGTCGGCACCATGTAGTCGGGCAGGCGCCGTTTCAGCTCGGCCCTCAGCTCGGCGACGTCGACGCCCGTCCCGCCCGAGGCCGTCAGGTAGGCGACCAGCCGCTTGTCCCCCGGGCTGTCCTCGCGGACCACCACGACGGCCTCGGCGACGTCCTCCCGGTCCCGCAGCGCCGACTCGATCTCCCCGAGCTCGATGCGCAGGCCGCGCAGCTTCACCTGGTGGTCGATGCGGCCGAGGAACTCCAGGTCGCCGTCGTGGCGCCGGCGCGCCAGGTCGCCGGTGCGGTACAGCCGGGCGCCCGGGTCGGCGCCGAACGGGTCGGGGACGAACCGCTCGGCGGTGAGCGCCGGGCGGCGGTGGTACCCCCTGGCCACTCCCACTCCCCCGATGTGCAGCTCACCGGGGACCCCGATCGGGGCCGGTTGCCCGTGCCGGTCGAGGACGTAGAGCCGGATGTTCGCGATCGGGGCGCCGATCGGCAGGGTCACCGCCTCGGCCACGGCCTCGGGACGGCAGTGCCACGAGGTGACGTCGATGGCGGCCTCGGTGGGGCCGTACAGGTTGTGCAGCTCGCAGTCCGGCAGCGCGGCCGTGAACGCGGCCGCGGTGGCCACGGGGAGCTCCTCCCCGCTGCAGATCACCCGGCGCAGCGCCGTGCAGTCTCCCGCGGCCTTCTCGTCGTCGGCGAGGAACACCGCCAGCATCGAGGGGACGAAGTGCGCGGTGGTCACGTTCTCGCTGATCAGCAGCTCGCGCAGGTACGCCGCGTCCTTGTGGCCGCCGGGTTCGGCGAGCACCAGCCGGGCCCCGGCGAGCAGCGGCCAGAAGAACTCCCACACCGACACGTCGAACCCGGCGGGGGTCTTCTGCAGCACGACGTCGTCGCCGCCCAGCCGGTAGGTCCGCTGCATCCACTGCAGCCGGTTCACGATGCCGCGGTGGGTGTTGGGCACGCCCTTGGGCCGGCCGGTGGACCCGGAGGTGTAGATGACGTAGGCGGCGTTGGCGGAGGTGACCGGCGACCGGGGATCGCCGGCGGGCCGGTCCGCCCACTCGCCGGGGTCGTCGAGGTCCAGGACGGTCGCCCCGGTGGCCGGGACCGTCTCCCGCAGCCGCCCCTGGGTCAGCACGACCGGGGCGCCGGCGTCTTCGATCATGAACGCCAGCCGGTCGGCCGGGTAGTCCGGGTCGAGCGGCAGGTACGCCGCCCCCGCCTTGAGCACGCCCAGCAGCGCCACCACCAGCTCGGCCGACCGCTCGGCGTAGACGCCGACCAGGGTCTCGGGTCCCGCTCCCAGCCCGCGCAGCCGGTGCGCCACCCGGTTCGCCCGCTCGTCCAGCTCGGCGTAGGTGAGGTGGCGGCCCTCGAACGTCACCGCGATCGCGCCGGGCGTGCGGGCGGCCTGCTCCTCGACCAGGCCGTGCAGCGTCGCCCGCTCGTCCGGCTCGGCGCGGGTGTCGTTCCACACGTCCACCAGCAGCGCCCGCTCGCCGTCGTCCAGGATCGGCAGTTCCGACACCCGGGTGGCGGGGGCGGCGACGATCGACCGCAGGAGGGTGACGAACCGGGCCGCCATCCTCGCCACGGTCCGCTCGTCGAACAGCGCCGTGTTGTAGACGAACTTGACGATCAGCCCGTCCCCCACCTCGATGACGTGCAGTTCGAGGTCGAAGCGGGTGGCGCGCAGGTCCATCGGCAGCCACGTGATGCGCAGGTCGGAGCCGCCGGCCTCGTCGAGCCTGCCCATCCGGTAGTTCTGCAGCGCGAACATCGCCTGGAACACCGGTGACCGGCTGACGTCGCGGGGCACGCCGAGCGCGTTGACCAGCTGCTCGAACGGGACCTCCGCGTGGTCGAAGGCGTCGAGCACGCCGACCCGGGTCCGGTCGAGCAGTTCCTCGAAGGTGGGGTCGTCACCGAGCCGGGCGCGCATCGGGAGCATGTTGACGAACATGCCGACCACGTTCTCCAGCTCCGCCAGCGACCGGCCGGCCGAGGAGGACCCGACCGCGAAGTCGTCCTGGCCGGAGTGCCTCGCCAGCAGCACCTGGTAGGCCGCGAGCAGCGTCATGAACAGCGTCGCGCCGCGCTCCCTGGAGAACCGGTTGACCGCGCCGGTGAGCTCGGCGTCGACCTCGACGACGTACCGGTCGCCGTCGAAGACCTGGGTGGCGGGCCGCGGCCGGTCGGCGGGCAGCTCCAGGGCCGGCACTCCGGCGAGCCGGTCGCTCCAGAACTCCAGCTGCCGGTCCAGTTCGGCACCGGTCTGGGTCCGCCGCTGCCAGTGCGCGAAGTCGCCGTAGGAGATCGGCAGGCCGGGGAGCCCGTCCTGCGTACCGGTGCGCCGCGCGTGGTAGGCCGCGGCGAGGTCGCGCAGCAGCAGGTCCACCGACCATCCGTCGCCGACGATGTGGTGGGTCGTGACCAGCAGGCGGTGGTCGTCGCCGGCCAGCCTGACCAGCAGGGCGCGCAGCAGCGGGCCTTCCGCCAGGTCGAAGGGCTCGCCGGCCGCCTCGTCGATCAGCGCCTGCGCCGCGGCCTCGTCGTCCGCCGCCACGACGCGCAGCGGCACCGCGGCGGAGGGCTCGACGCGGACGACGGGCCGGCCCTCCGCGTCGGCGGGGAAGCGCATGCGCAGCGCCTCGTGCCGGACCGGGAGCGTCTGCAGCGCGGCTTCCAGCAGCTCGAGGTCGAGCTCACCGGCCAGGCGCATCGGGATCGGGATGTTGTACTGGCTCGTGCCCGGCGCGAACTGCTCCATGAACCAGACCCGCTCCTGCTGGTAGGACAGGGGCGGGGCGGTTCCCTCGGGGCGGAGCGGCACGGTGGTGGCGGCGCGCCTGCGCAGCCGCCGCTCCAGCAGCGCCCGGCGGGCGTCGGCCGGGGACTGCCGCGCGGTGGCCTCCGCAGCGGTCTCCGGGGTGGTCTCCGGGGTGGTCGTCATGTCCGGCCCTCACCTTCCGCGGCGAGCAGCCGCTCCACGGCTTCGTCGCTGAGCCCGTCGAGGTCCTCGGTGAGCCGCCGTTCGATCTCTGCCGCGAGGCCGGCGACCGTGGTGTGGGAGAACAGCCCGCGGACCGGGACGTCGACCTCGATCTGGCCCCGGATCCTGGCGATGGCCCGGATCGCCAGCAGGGAGTTGCCGCCGAGCTCGAAGAAGTCGTCCTCGGCGCCGACCTTCTCCACTCCCAGCAGCTCGGCGAACACCTCCGCCACCAGCTCCTCCGCGGCGGTGCGGGGCGCCGTGTACCTGCGCTCCGGGGCCGCCGGGGCGGGGAGCGCGGCGTGGTCGAGCTTGCCGTTGGCGGTCAGGGGGAGGGCGTCCAGCACGACGTAGCCGGACGGGACCAGGTGCGCCGGCAGGGTGGCGGCGAGCGCGCCGTCCACCGCCGCGACGTCCACCGCCGCGACGTCCGCCTCGCCGACCAGGTAGGCGACGAGCCGCCTGCCCTCGGAGGTGTCCTCGCGCACGCTGACGGCGGCGTCGCGGACGCCGGGCAGCGCGCGCAGCGCCGTCTCGATCTCGCCGGGTTCGATGCGGTGGCCGTGGAGCTTGATCTGGTCGTCCGCGCGGCCGGCGAACTCCAGGCTCCCGTCGGCACGCCGGCGCGCCAGGTCGCCGGTGCGGTACATCCGCCGGCCGGGAGGCCCGTAGGGGCACGGGACGAAGGCGGCGGCGGTGGCGCCCGGCCGGTTCAGGTAGCCGCGGGCCACCTGGGGGCCGGCGACGTAGAGCTCGCCGACGACACCGGCGGGCACCGGCCGCAGTCCGCCGTCCAGCACGTAGGCGGTGGTGCCGGGAGCCGGCCGGCCGATCCCGACCGACCCCGAATGGTCGACCGGGAGTTCCTCGCCCGGCGCCACCCTGGCCATGACGCAGCCGACGGTGGCCTCGGTGGGGCCGTACTCGTTGACGACGGTGGCGGACGGGTGCCGTTCCCGCCAGGCGGTGACCGCGTCGGCGGGCAGCGCCTCACCGCCCAGCACCAGGTCGACGGCGGGGGCCACCCGGTCGGGCAGCGCCGCCAGCAGCGTCAGGTGGCTGGGGGTGGCCTTGAGGAACGCCGGCCGGTCACCGGCCGCGGCGCTCTCGTCGAGGGCGGCGAGCCGTACCGCTCCCCCGACGGTCAGCGGTCCGAACAGGCCGGTCACGGTCAGGTCGAACGAGATCGGGGAGTGCAGCAGCGCCTGCCCGGCCAGGCCGGGGTAGGCGGCGCCGGCCCACGCCAGGTAGGCGGCCACCGAGCCCTGCTCGACCACGACGCCCTTGGGGGCGCCGGTCGAGCCCGAGGTGTAGATGACGTACGCGACGTTCCCCGGTCCGGCCGCGTGCGGGGAGCCGTCGTCCGGCCGCCCGGCCCGCTCCCCTGCGGCATCGGCGGCGGCGTCGACGGCGTCGTCGATGGCGGTGGCGGTGGCATCGGCGGTGGCGGTGGCGGTGGCGTCGTCGACGGTGAGCACGGTCGCGCCGCCGGCGGGCAGGGCGCCCGCCAGGTGCCGCTGGGTGAGCACCGCCGCGGCGGCGGAGTCCGCGAGCATGTACCTCACCCGGTCGGCCGGGTAGGCCGGGTCCACCGGCACGTAGCCCGCTCCGGCCTTCCACACCCCCAGCAGGGCGGGGAGCAGTTCCAGGCACGGCTCGGCGTACACCGCGACCAGCGACTCGGGGCCGGCGCCCG
>NZ_JBHSBM010000031.1:3206-10666 GCF_042650625.1 Planomonospora corallina | reverse complement strand
GTCCAGCTCCGCGTAGGTCAGCCGCCGGTCGCCGGCGATCACGGCGGTCGCGTGCGGAGTGCGCGCGGCCTGCGCCTCCACCATCCGCAGCGCCGTGGCGTGCTCGAGCGGCGGCTGCGGCGTCCCCGCCTCCAGCAGGGACGCGCGCTCGGCCTCGTCCAGCAGCGGCAGGCCGCCGATCCGGGTCCCCGGGTCGGCGACGGCGGCGGCCAGGACGCGCAGGTAGCGTCCGACGAACGTCTCCGCGGTCCCCCGGTCGAACAGGTCGGTGCGGTACAGCAGCCGGCTGACCTCGGTGGTCAGGTCGAACGCCAGGTCGTCCTTCGAGGTGACGTAGGGGATCGGCTCGATGCCGGAGTCGGGGATGTAGTTGAAGCCGAGCTGGTAGAGCGGCTGCACCCCCGGGTCCCGCTGCGGCGCGACCGCCTCCACGACCGCCTGGAACGGGATCTGGCCGTTCTCCATGGCGTCGAGCAGGTCCGCGCGGACCCGGCCGAGCAGATCGGCGAAGGCCGGGTCGCCCGAGGTGTCCGTGCGCACCACCATCTGGTTGACGAACATGCCGACCAGCCCGGCGACCTCCGGCAGGTCCCGGCCGCTCATGGTCACCCCGACCACGGTGTCGTCGTCGCGGGACAGCCGGGACAGCAGCACGACGTACGCCGTCAGGTACACCATGAAGGGCGTCGCGGCCGAGCGGCGCGCCACCGCGGCGACCTGCTCCTGCACCTCCCGCGGCACCGTGAAGCGCACCTCGTCGCCGGCGTAGCCGAGCCGGGCCGGGCGCGGCCGGTCGGTGGGGAGCGTGTGCACGGCGGGCAGCCCCGCCAGCCGCGACCGCCAGTAGCCGGTCTGCTCGGCCAGCGCCCTGCCGGTGAGCCGGTCGCGCTGCCAGGCGGCGTAGTCGGCGTACTGGACGGGCGGTTCGGGCAGCTCGGCCGGGCGTCCGGCCGCCGCGGCCGCACACAGCTCGGTGACCTCCTCCGCGAGGATGACGGACGAGGCGGCGTCGAAGACGGCGTGGTGGAGCACGAGGCTCACCAGCCAGCGGCTGTCCTCCATCCTGAGCAGCGTGGCCCGCCAGAGCGGGGCGCGGCCGGTGGGGATCGCGGCCTTGGTGTCGGCCAGGATGCGCTCGTTCGCCCGGGTCCTGCGCTCCTCGGGCGGGAGCGCCCGCAGGTCGTGCACCCGCACGTCGGGGTCGGCCTCGGCGTGCACCACCTGGCGGAGGGCGCCGTCGGCGACCCTGAGGGAGGTGCGGAGCACCTCGTGCCGTCCGGTGACGGCCCTCAGCGCCGCGACGATCTCCTCGGCCCCGATCGCGTGCGGGACCTCGATCGGGCACTGCAGGTTGAACACCGGCGAGCCGGGGTCCATCTGGTCGGCCAGCCAGATCCGTTCCTGGCCGAACGAGGCGGGAGCCTCCCACTCCTTGGCGGTCACTCCGTCACCCGCCCTGGCGCAGGCTGAGCGGGCGCATGTCGGTCCACACCTGCTCGATGTGGTCCAGGCACTCCTGCCGGGTCCCGCTGAAGCCGGCGTCGTGCCAGCCGGCGGGGAGGGTCCGCCCCTCGGCCCAGATCGAGTACTGCTCCTCGTCGTTGCGCACGACCAGGTAGAGGTCGTCGGTCATGGTTCCTGCCTCGTTCATCGACGGTCCAGCTTGGGGATGGTGGTGGCCGGGCGGGACTGCTCCGCGCCGTCGTCGGCGGCGGCCCGCAGCCGCTCGACGACGACCGCGAGCTCGGCCACGGTCGGAGACTCGAACAGGCTGCGCATCGGCAGCTTCACGCCGACGGCCTTGCGCAGGGCGGCGATGAGCTGCACGGCGATCAGGGAGTTGCCGCCGAGCTCGAAGAAGTCGTCGTCGACGCCGACCCGCGGCACGCCGAGGCCGTCGCTCCACACCCGCGCGATGGTCGCCTCCAGCTCGGTGCGGGGCGCGGCGTGGTCGTCCCCGGCCGCCTCGGAGCCGGGGCGCTCCTCCGCCCCGGCGTCGTCCGCGAGGGCGTCGGTGGTCCTGGCCCTGGCCCGTTCGGCGAGTTCGGCCACCGGAAGCGGGTTGACCACGACCTGGGGGCCGAGGCCCGCGGCCAGCACCCGGCGGAACGCCTCGGCGCCGTCCACGGGGGCGATCCCGCCCTCTGCCGGGGAGTCCGGCGCGGCCGGCGCGGTGGTCTCCCCGGCCGCGGCGGCCTCTCCGGTCGCGGCGCCGGGGGCGGCGGCGAGATCGCCGGTGACCGCGTCGCGGTTCACCCGGCGCAGCACGAAGTCGCCGATCTCCACCAGCACCCGGCCGTCCTCGTCGAACAGCGTCAGGTCCGCCGAGACGACGTCGTCACCGCCGTCGGCGTACCGCAGGTGGCTCCAGAACCGCGCGGGCAGCGCCCCGCGGACCAGCACCCTGCCGTAGGAGAGCGGCAGGTAGCTGCCCTCGCCGCGCCCCTCGCCGAACGCGGTCGCCACGTCGAGCAGCGCCGGGTGCAGCACCCAGCGGTCCAGGTCGGCCAGGGCGGCCTCGGGCGCGGCGATCCGGGCGAGTTCCTCGTCCGGGCCCACGTGGTGCTCGGCCAGCGCGTCCCAGCGGGGGCCGAAGGTGAGCATGCTGGTGCGGCCGGTCCCGTGCCCGGCCTGGCGTGCGGAGCCCGGCCGGCAGCGGGCCGCGATCGGCCGGGCGTCCGCCTCCGCGGCCCGCCCGGGACGCACCCACGCGGCCGAGCCGCGCACGTGCGTGGCGGAGCGGCCCGCCGTACGGCTCACCACCCGGAAGTCGGCGCCGCCGTCCGCCGAGGCGGTCAGCTCCACCCGGTACTGCGCGGTGCTCCCGTCCGGAACGGCGAACGGCTCCAGGAACGCCACGTCCCGCAGCTCCACGACGTGGCCGGCGTCCGGGGCGGGCAGGCACGCGGCCACGGCGGCCCGGACCGACTCCAGGTGGCCGGTGCCGGGCACCACCGGCACCTCGCCGATGCGGTGCTCGTCGAGCAGCCAGTGCGTGGCGGCGGACACCAGGCCGTGGCACCCGGCCTCCCCGTCCCGGCCGGTCACCCGGGTGGAGAGGACCGGGTGGTCCACCGCTTCGGCGGCCCCGCCGCGGGCGGCGCGGAACCCGTCGGGCGCGGACACCTCGACGGCCATGCCGACCTCGGTCCAGCCGCCCCAGTTCTGCGAGACGACCGGGGCGCGCCAGCCGTGGGCGCTGCGGGCGTAGGCGTCGAGGAAGGCGTTGGCCGCGCAGTAATCGACCTGCCCGAAGCCGCCGACCACCGAGGTCACCGAGGAGCAGAGCGCCACCCAGTCGAGCGGGAGGTCGCCGAAGGCCCGCGCCAGGGCGAGGGTTCCCGCGATCTTGGGCGCCAGCACGGCGGTGGCCGCGGCGCGGTCCTTCACCTCGGCCATGCCGCCGCCGGGCAGGCCGGCGGCGTGCACGATGCCGTCCAGCCCGCCGAACTCGGCGTCGATCCGCTCGCGCACCGCGCCCAGTTCGGCCGGGTCGGTGACGTCCGCGGCCAGCACGAGCACCCGGGCCCCGGCCTGCTCCATCCGCCGGATCGCGAGGATGGCCCGGCCCGTCCTGTCGGCGCCGCCGTGCACCGCCAGGTGGGTGTCCCACTCCTCGCGCGGCGGCAGGCCGCCGCGGCTGAGCAGCACCAGCCTGGCGCGGGCGCGGCGCGCGAAGTCCTCGGCGAGGGTGATGCCGATCCCGCCGGTCCCACCGGTGATCAGGTACCGGCCCTCCTCGCGGACCACCGTGCCGTTCGCGCTCTCCGCGTCCAGGGACACCTGGGTGTAGTCGGTGACCCAGCGGCGGCCGGCGCGCAGCGTCACCTCCGTCTCGTCGGCGGGCCGCAGCAGCTCGGCGACGAGCTCGGCCGTCCGCGCGGCGCCCTCCTGCGGGTCGGCGTCGATGTGGCGGACGGTCAGGCCGGGCAGCTCCAGCGGGACCACCCTGGCGATGCCCGCGAGGGTGGCGTGCTCGGGACGGGTCAGGTCGCCCTGGGCGTCGGAGGTGCCCGACGACACCACGTCGAGGTGGACCCCGTCGGCCGCGCCCGCGCCGGCCAGTGCCTGCACCAGGCTCAGCACGCTGAAGAAGCCCCGTTCCTGCGCGTCCCAGGCGGCGGCGATCCCGCCGTCCGCGGGCGGGCCGTCCAGCGCCAGGGCGTGCACGATCCTGTCGGGCACACCGGCGGCGAGCAGCGTCTCGTGGTCGCCGGCGCCGGCCACCCGCACGGTGGCGCCCCGGGCCCGCAGTGCGGCGACGAGCGCGTCCCCGCGGGGGCCGTCGGCCAGCACCAGGCAGTCGCCGAGATCGGTCCGCCGGGTGTCCGGGGCGGCCTGGCGCCAGGTGGGCACCGCGAACCAGTCGGCCAGCGGCAGCGGGCCGGCCGGTCCGCCGCGCCGGGCCGGGACGGCGGTCTGGTCGACCGGGTCGGGGTCGACCCAGTAGCGCCGGCGCTCGAACGGGTACGCCGGGAGCGGCACCTTGCGGCCCGTCCCGCCGAAGCCCGCGGCCAGCGGCACTCCGGCGGCCCACAGCGCGCCCGCCGCGTCGTAGACGGTGGCGGCGTCCCCGGCCCGCTCCCCGGGCCCGGGCAGGCTGGGCAGCGGCGCGGGCGCGCCCTTGGGCAGTTGCATCCTGGCCAGGCCGGCCAGCTGCCGCCCGGGCCCGCACTCCACCAGCAGCGGCGGCGCGTCGGCGTGCGCGGCGTACAGCCCGGCGACGCAGGCGCCGAACCTGACCGGCTGCCGCAGGTGGCCGGCCCAGTACGCCGGGTCCGTCGCCTGCTCGGCGGTGATGGGCCGGCCGGTGACGTTGGACCAGAAGGGCAGGCGCGGGGCCCGGCGCGGCACCGAGGCGACCAGCGCGGTGAACTCCGCGAGGATCGGCTCCATCATCGGCGAGTGGAACGCGTGCGACGTGCGCAGGGCCTTGCAGCCCACCTTCTCGGCCTTCAGCGTCTCGGCGAACGCCTCGACCGCGTCCGCGGGACCGGCCACCACGCAGGTGCCGGGGCCGTTGACGGTCGCCACCGACACCCCTTCCGGCAGCCGGCCGGCCAGCGCCGACTCGTCCTGCTGGACGGCGAGCATCGCGCCCGGCGGCATGGACTGCATCAGCGCGCCGCGGGCGGCGACCAGCCGCACCGCGTCGGCCAGGGTGAAGACCTCCGCGACGGTCGCGGCGACGTACTCGCCGATGGAGTGGCCGATCATCTCGGCCGGCCGTACGCCCCAGCTCTGCCAGAGCCGGGCCAGCGCGTACTCCACCGTGAACAGCGCCGGCTGGGTGTAGCGCGTGCGCCGGAGCGTCTCCTCGGCGTCGGGCGCGCCGCCGAACATCAGCTCGCGCAGGTCGAGGCCGAGGTGCTCGGTGAGCAGGTCCGCGCACTCGTCGACGGCGGCGGCGAACACCGGCTCCGTCCGGTACAGCTCCGCGCCCATGCCGGCGTACTGCGCGCCCTGCCCGGAGAACAGGAAGACCACCGCCGGGGAGCCGGCGCCGGCCTCTCCCCTGCGCCGGCGCTTGCGGTCCCGCAGCGCGGCGACCGCGTCGGCCCGGTCGGCGGCCACCACCGCGGCCCGGTGCGCGTACTCCGGCCGGCCCGTCCGCAGCGTGTGGGCCACGTCGGCGAGGTCGGGGCCGTCGCCGGCCGCCAGGTGCCCGGCGAGCCGCTCCACCGCCGCGTCCAGCGCGGTCGCGGTCTTGGCGGACACCTGCAGCAGGTGCGCGGGCCGCGCGGGGCGCGGGTCCGCCTCGGCGCGGGGCGCCTCCTCCAGGACCACGTGCGCGTTGGTCCCGCCGATGCCGAAGGAGCTCACCCCGGCGCGCCGGGGGCCGCCGCCGGTCTCCCACTTGCTGAGCGTGGACGCCACGTAGAACGGGGTGTCGCCGAAGTCGATCGCCGGGTTGGGGCGCTCGTAGTTGATCGTCGGCGGGATCAACCCGTGCTTCAGCGCCAGCACCGCCTTGATCACGCTGATGATGCCCGCGGCCTGGCTGAGGTGGCCGATGTTGGACTTCACGGAGCCGATGCCGCACCAGCCGCGGTCCCGGGTGTCGCGCAGGTACACCGAGGACAGGGCGGTGACCTCGATCGGGTCGCCCAGCGCGGTGCCGGTGCCGTGCGCCTCGACGTAGCCGATCGTGCGCGGGTCGATCCCGGCGAGCCCGAGCGCCTGCGCGATCGCGGAGGCCTGCCCGTCGACGCTGGGGGCGGAGAAGCCGACCTTGCCGGCGCCGTCGTTGTTGATCGCGTTGCCCCGCACCACCGCGTGGATGTGGTCGCCGTCGGCGAGGGCGTCCTCGAGCCGCTTGAGCACGGCGACGCCGACGCCGCTGCCCCAGACGGTGCCGTTCGCGTCGGCGTCGAACGGCCGGCAGTGGCCGTCGGGAGAGGTGAATCCGTCCATCCCGAGGTATCCGGTCGCCGGCGGGTGCTCCACGTTCACCCCGCCCGCCAGGGCCATGTCGCACTCGCCGCCGCGCAGCGCCTCGCAGGCCAGGTGGAAGGCGACCAGCGAGGTGGAGCAGGCGGTGTGCACGGTCAGGCTGGGCCCGCGCAGGTTCAGCCGGTACGACACGCCGGTGGCCACGTAGTTCGGCGAGTTGGCGGCGGCGAGCCCGATGCCGTGGCGGGTGTCCCACGCCCGCTTGTTGCGGGCGAGGTTCTCCCACATGTAGTGGTTGCCTCCGGTGCCCGCGTAGACGCCGATGGCGCCGTCGTAGCGCGCCGGGTCGGTCCCGGCGTCGTTCAGCGCGGCGTAGCACGACTCCAGGAACAGCCGGTGCTGCGGGTTGTGGATCTCCGCCTCCCGCGCGGTCATGCCGAACAGCCCGGCGTCGAACTGGTCGTAGCCCTCCACGTAGGGCGCCTTCGGCACCCAGCTCGGGTCGTCGACGTCCTCCTCGGAGGCGCCCCGCGCCAGCTGCTCCTCGCGGGTGAAGGTGCTGATCGACTCGACACCGTCGACCAGGTTGCGCCAGAACTCGCCGATGTCGGCGGCGCCCGGCACCCGGGCGGCCATGCCCACGATGGCGATCGGTTCGACGCCCTCGTCGGTGACGTCACTGGTCATGGTCGTTCTCCTGTCCGATGGTGCTGGGGACGCGTCGTGGGCGTCGGGTGCGGTTGCGCCGGGTCTCGGCACGTGAGATCGCGCGGGCGAGTTCCGAGTCGCCGTCCTGGGAGGTGCCGGCGGAGCCGTCGGCCCGGGCGTCGAGGTGGGCGGCGAGGGAGCGGATGTTCGGATAGCGGAACAGGTCCACCATCCGCAGCTCGCGGCCGAGCCGGGCGCGCAGGCGGGCGTGCACGGCGGCGAGGGCCAGCGAGTGGCCGCCGATGTCGAAGAAGTTGTCGTCGGGGCCGACGCGGTCCCGTTCCAGGACCTCGCACCAGATCGCGGCGATCAGCTTCTCGGTGGCGGCCGACCCGGCGGCCCGGCCCCCGGGCGGCGCC
>NZ_JBHSBM010000031.1:0-3195 GCF_042650625.1 Planomonospora corallina | reverse complement strand
ACCGGGTCGGCGACCCGCATGGCGCCGGGCGCGCCGGCCGGCGAGGCCGGCTCGGGCAGGGCGACCGCGCCCACCGGGGTGGCCGGGTCGGCGGTCAGCGCGCCGACCGTGCCCACGTAGTCGGCGAGCATCGCCTCGACCCTGGCGGCGTCGAACAGGTCGGGGTTGTAGACGACCTCGACGGAGAACCTCCCGTCCCGTTCCGCCACGTACACGGTCAGGTCGAACGGCGACCCCGGCTTGTCGACCTCGATGGTCTCGCTGCTCAGCCCGGGCAGGTCCAGCCGGGGCTCGGCGAGGTTCAGCACGTTGAACATGACCTGCACCAGCGGGGCGCGGGAGGGGTCCCTGGGGATGCCGAGCTCCTCGACCACCCGCTCCAGCGGGGCCGCCGGGTGCGCGGCGACGTCCAGCAGCTCGCGGGCGCACCGCCGTACGTGGGTGGCGAAGTCGGCGCGGGGGTCCGTGCGCAGCCGCAGCGGGACCATGTCGATGAAGAAGCCGACCAGGTCGTCGAAGGCGGCCACCCTCCGGTCGGCGACGACCGCGCCGATGACGTGGTCGTCCGTGCCGGTGAGCCGGTGGAGCAGCCGGCCGAGACCGGCCAGCAGCACCCCCGCCGGGGTCGCCCCGAGGTCGGCGGCGAGCGCGCGGACCGCGGCGTCGGCGGCCGGCGGGAGGAGCACGCGGGCCTCGGCTCCGTGGTAGGTCTGCACGGCCGGGCGGGGCCGGTCGCGGGGCAGGTCCAGCACGGTGGGCGCCCCGCGCAGGTGCTCGGCCCACCAGGCCAGGTCCGCGTCGCCGTCGCGGCGGTCCCGCTCGGCCCGCCAGACCGCGTAGTCGGCGTACGACGCCCGCAGCGGCGCCAGGTCCGCCGGCCGGCCGGTGACGGCGCCGGTGTAGGCGGCGGACAGGTCGGTGTAGAGCGTCTCCCGGGACCAGCCGTCGAACACCGCGTGGTGCAGGGTCAGCGCCAGCACGTGCTCGCCGGGGCCCAGCACGTACAGCCACGCCCTCCAGGGGGAGCCGTTCGCCAGGTCGAACGGCGCGGACGCGCCGGCCGCCAGCCGGGCGCGCAGCTGCGCCTCCCGCTGCTGTCGGCCGTACCCGCTCAGGTCCACCACGGTCAGGTCCGCCTCGGACGGCGGCTCGCAGACGGCGTACGGCACGCCGGACTCCTGCCGGATCCTCCAGCGCAGCACCTCGTGCCGCTCGGCGACGGCCCGCAGCGCCGTGCGCAGCGCCGGCACCTCCAGGGGTCCGCGCAGTCTCTCGGCGAGGGCGATGTTGTACGGCGCGGCCTCGGGCGCCAGCTGGTCCAGGAACCACAGGCGGCGCTGCGGCGGAGCCAGGGCCGGCGGGTTGCCGGTGGTGAGCTCCGGCCCCGGCAGCCGGGCGGCCTCGTCGAAGCGTGCGGCGATCCCCTGCAGGGTACGGCCGGCGAACACGTCCTCCACCGTCACGTCCAGGCCCAGTTCGTCGCGGGCGGCGGCGACCAGCCGCATCGCGGTGATCGAGTCGCCTCCGCTCGCGAAGAAGTCGGCGCCGACGCCGAGGCGCCGCCACAGCGCCGCGAGCGCCCGCTCGGTGGCGGTCCTCCCCTCCGGCGGGCCGCCGGCCGGGCGCTGCGCGGCGGCCAGCTCCCGCAGCCTGGCCCCGTCCACCTTGCCGGAGGAGTTGAGCGGCAGTCCGGGCAGGCGCAGCACGCGCTCCGGCAGCATCGCCGCGGTGAGCCGCGAGGCCGCGTACCCCGCGTCGGCGGGGGCGTCCTCCGGCGTGAGGAACGCGACCAGCTCCAGGCCGCCGCCGGGCCGCGGCACCGCTTCCACCGCCGCCCGCGCCACCCGCGGGTGCTCCTCCAGGACGGACGCGATCTCGCCGAGCTCGATCCGCTGGCCGCGGATCTTGACCTGCCCGTCCCGGCGGCCCAGGTAGACGAGCCGCCCGTCGTCGGCGTACCGCACGATGTCCCCGGTCCGGTAGAGCCGCGCGCCCGGCTCCCCGGAGAACGGGTCGGGCACGAACGCCGCGGCGGTCAGCGCGGGCCTGCCCAGGTAGCCGCGGGCCACGCCGGGACCGCCGATCAGCAGCTCGCCCTCGGCGCCGGGCTCGACCGGGCGGAGCCGGTCGTCGACGACGTGGCAGCGGTGACCGGGGGTGGGGCGGCCGATCGGCACCGGCGCGGTCTGCGGCGCGGTCAGGTCGCCGGTGACGGCCAGCACCGTGGTCTCGGTGGGTCCGTAGGAGTCGACGAACCGGCGGCCCGGCGTCGCCCACCGGTCGACCAGCGCGGGCGGCACCGCGTCGCCGCCGCACATCACCAGGCGCCAGTCGGGCAGCTCGGCCGGGTCGAGCAGGGACAGCACGGCCGGGGTGACGAACCCCCAGGTGACCCGGTGCTCGGCGATGAAACGCCGCAGCCTGGCCGGGTCGGCGCGGTCGGCGTCCCCGACCAGTTGCACCGCCCCGCCCACGGTCAGCGGCACGAGCAGGTCGATGACGGAGGCGTCGAACCCGAAGGACGCGATGCCCAGCGCTCTGGTGGTCCGGTCGGCTCCGGTGCCCGCGGCGCACGAGACGACGAAGTCGGCCACGTTGCGGTGGGTGACGAGCACGCCCTTGGGCCGGCCGGTGGAGCCGGAGGTGTACAGCACGTAGGCGAGGTTGTCCGGTGCGGCCGGGCAGGCGGGCACGGCGGACAGGTCGGCGGCCTCGGCCGGGCCGGGTACGGCGACGCACCGCAGGCCCGCCTCGCCGGCCGCCTCCGCTCCCGCCCGGTCCGCCACCGCGATCTCCAGACCGGCGTCGGCGGCCATGTCCCGCAGCCTCAGCCGCGGGCCGGCCGGATCCAGCGGCACGTAGCAGCCGCCGGACAGCAGCACGCCGAGGATCGCGACCACCGCGGCGGGCCGCCGCTCCACGCAGATCCCGATCCGGGTCTCCGGTCCGGCGCCGAGCGCGCGGAGCCGGGCGGCGAGCGCCGCGGCACGGCCGGCCAGCTCTCGGTAGGTGATCCTCTCGTCCCACTGGGCGACCGCGACCGCGTCCGGAACGGCGCGGGCCCGCGCCACGATGAGGTCGGCGACGGTCGTCTCGGGACGGGACAGGGGGTCGTTCATCGCGCACCGCCTACGGTGTGGGGGTCGGTGATCTGCAGGCGGAGCTCGCTGAAGTAGCGCCTGCCCGCGTGGTCGG
>NZ_JBHSBM010000030.1:28652-62917 GCF_042650625.1 Planomonospora corallina | reverse complement strand
GCGGCAAGGCGCCCGCCCTCCCGGTCCGGGAGGGCGGGCGCTTTTTCGCGTTCCCCTGTTCCCGTGTTCCCACGTCCTCGGTTCCCAGGGCCCGGCCGCACGCTTCCCGGGGTTCCGCCCGGCGCCGGGCGCGGGGTGGCGATGAGCGGAACTCCCGGCGGTCCTGGGTGATTGACGGCATCGGCACAGCGATCGTAGATTCTTCTCGCTTATCCGGTTAATCTACCGGTGCGCCGAGCGCGCCCGAGCGAGGACCCCCGCATGCACCTGCTGGTCAACCCCGTCAAGGACTACGCCTGGGGGTCGCGCACCGACATCGCCTCCCTCGCCGGGCGGCCCGTGCCCTCTCCCGGCCCCGAGGCGGAGATGTGGTTCGGCGCCCACCCGGCCGGCCCCTCCCTGCTGGCCGGGCAGGGGCGCTCGCTGGCCGAGGCCGTCGTACAGGACCCGGCCGGGCTGCTGGGCGAGGCGGTGCTCGCCCGGTTCGGCGCGCGCCTGCCGTACCTGATGAAGCTCATCGCGGTCGCCCGGCCCCTCTCCCTGCAGGTCCACCCGTCCGCCGAGCAGGCGGCCGAGGGGCACGCCCGCGGCGTCTACGGCGATCCGTGGCCGAAGCCGGAGCTGGTGTGCGCGCTCACCCCGTTCACCGCGCTGGCCGGGTTCCGCCCCGCGGCGGAGGCCGCCGACCTGCTGGCCGGGCTGGGCCTGCCCGCGCTGGAGGACGTGGTGGCGCTGCTGCGGAGGGGAGCCGTGCTCGAGGCGCTGCGCGTGCTCCTCCAGGAGCACCGCGGCACGGACGGGCTCGGCCGCGCGGCCGCCGCGGTGGACGGCCCGGACCACGCGCTGGCCGTACGGCTGGCCCGGCTGCACCCCGGCGACCCCGCCTGCCTGGCCCCGCTGCTGCTGCGCCGGCACGAACTCGCCCCCGGCCAGGCCCTCTTCCTCGGCGCCGGCGTGCCGCACTGCTACCTCGAGGGGTTCGGCGTGGAGATCATGGGTGCTTCCGACAACGTCATGCGGGCCGGGCTCACCCCCAAGCCGGTCGACGTCCCGGAGCTGCTGCGCGTCACCGACCCGGCCGCCGTCCCGCTCCCGGCGCCGTTCCGCGACGGCGTGTACGACGCGCCGGCGCAGGAGTTCCGGCTCCGGCGGCTCACCGGGGAGCACCGGCTGCCCGGCGGGGCGCCCCGCATCCTGCTGTGCACCGAGGGGAAGGCGGAGGCGGGGCCCCTGCGGCTGGCGGCGGGCGAGTCCGCCTTCGTCCCGGCCTCCTGCCCGGAGGTGACGGTGACCACCGCCGGCGTCGTCTTCTGCGCCGAACCCGGTCCGGCCTACCAGCCCGCCCCGGCCGCCCGCGCCGGGGCGCCCGAGCGCGGCCCCCAGATCACGGGGTAGTCCGGGTAGCCGTAGCCGACGATCTCGTCCTCGTGGCGGACGCGCCGCTCGACCAGGCCGTTGTCGGTGTTGCCCTCGATCGTGGTGATGGTTCCGTCGCCGTTGTCCTTCTCCACCAGGCCCATGTGGTCGATCCGGTAGACGTCCTCGCCCGGCCCGCCCCTGCCGTCGACGTCGAAGAAGACGATGGCTCCGGGCGCGGGGGCGGCGCCCCAGCGGCCGTCGAGCTGGAAGCGCCGGGCCCAGGTGACGACGTAGACGTCCGAGCCGGTCATGGGACGCATCCCCACCTGCTCGGCGACCCAGGAGACGAACATCGCGCACCAGGGCGCGTTGACGTAGGCCTGCACGCTGTGGCCGTCGCGGGCCGCGGTCTCCCAGGCCCGCTCGGTGCCCATGTACCAGGAGTGGAACTTGGTGCCGCCCCCCTCGGCGTTCTCCCGGATGCCGATCTGCTCCCGGGCCGTGCGCAGCAGGCGCTCCGTCGCCGCGTGCCGCGGCTGCTCCACCGGAAGGGGCGGTCCCGCGGCGCTCGGGCCCGTCACGGTCCGTCCGGGCCCGCCGGACATCAGCGCCGGGGCGCCGACGAGGGCCGCGGAGGCGACGAGCAGGGCGCTGACGGCTACGCGGGGCGGGCCGGGGGAGAGGGCGCGGGGAAAGCGGTCACGAATCATCCGGGTTCACTCCTTGTCTCCGCACCGCCTGCCGGACGGGCCTGCGGACGAGAGAATCGGTTGAGAACACCTAAATCGCATCAATACTCATTTTTCAGGAGAAATGGTCATACCCCGCTCTGTGGGTGATTCAACTCCGGGTGGGGATCCAGCCCCGGGCGGCGGACAGGCAGCCCGCCTGGAAGCGGCTCCGGGCGCCGAGGCGCTCCATCAGTTCGGCGGTCATGCGGCGCAGGGTGCGCACGGAGACGTCGAGCTTGCGGGCGACGGCCTCGTCGGTGAGGCCCATGGACAGCAGGCGCAGCACCTCGCGCTCCTGGCTGCTCAGCCCCTGCTCGTCGCGGCGCGGCTCCTCCCCGAACGGGTCGGACCTCTCCCAGACCTGCTCGAACAGCGCCGTCAGCGCGGTGACGACGCCCGCACCGCGGAGCAGCACCGCGCCGACACTGCTGTCGCCCGGGTCGATCGGGACCAGCGCGGCCTCCCGGTCGAAGACGATCATCCGGGTGGGCAGGGTGGGCACCGTGCGCACCTGGCCGCCGAGCTCGGCCAGCCAGGTCGCGTAGGCGAGGGTGTGCGGGTCGTTGCGGACGCTGTCGAGGTAGACGATGCGGATCCGCACCCCGTTCTCCAGCAGCGTCCGGTCCAGGGGCCTGCTCGCGTCGATGTTCGCCAGTGTCTGCGAGCCCTGCGGCTCGAACCCCCGCAACTCGTGGCGGCAGCGCAGGGCCAGCTCCTCGATGCGGGTGCGGACGGTGTCGATGCCGAACAGGCTCTCGGCGCTCTCACTGGGCTGGGCGGGGTTCAGGTCGGCGTAAGCCGCGATCACCTGGGCGACCGCCGCCCGGCCCTGCTCGATCTCCTGCTGCCGGGTCAGCAGCGCCGCCTCCTCCCGGGCGAGCAGCGCGGACAGGCCGACCTCGGGGCGTACCAGGCGCAGCACGCCGGGCTCCTCCCAGGACGGCCGGAGCAGCGACAGCCGGGCCAGCTCGTCGAGCGCGTCGCGGATACGGGGAACCGGCCAGCCCAGCTTCTCGCTCAGCTCGGAGACCCCGTGGCGGGGGTTCTCCAGAATGGCGCGGTAGACGGTTTCCTCGGCGGACCCGAGGCCAAGCAGCGAAAGCACGACCCCTCCCGGCGGCAAGCGCGAACGTGACACGACCGGCCGGGCGGGGCCGGCCCCGCCCGACCGGTCGCACCGCGAAACTAGGCGGGCGGAGTCATGCCGAGGTTACGCGTCCGCCGGGTAACCGGGCCTTAACCGCCCGCCTGGAAGGTCCCCGCGGGGGCACCCGGCCCGCTGGCAGCCTCCTGCACGGCAGGGGCCTGCCAGGCCGGATCCCTGGAGGATCCGCCGGCGAGCGGCGACCGTCGGACCATGTACCTCATCACCGCCCGCCTGCGCGCTCCCGAGTCCGGCGGCTCCCGCCCGCCGCGGATGCCGGCCCGCGCACTCCGCGACCTCGTCCTCGCCCTGGCGGCCCCCGAGGACCGGATCGAGCACGTCTACAGCGCGATGAGCCCCGCCGGCGCCGACCTCGGGCTCTTCGTCACGCAGCCCACGCTCGACGACGCCGAATCCGTCGCGGCCCGGTTGTGCAGGCGCTGTCTCGGCGAGGCGCCCGGGCTCGCCGGCTGGTCCCTGGACGGCTGCGGCGCCAGGCTCGTCCCGTGCCTGGCCGACGCCGTCCTGCTCGGCGCCGAGCCTGGCAGCGTCCTGCCATTGCAGGCCGCTGACAGCCGGTGGGACTTATCCCGGAACTGATCCGCGGCAAGAATCCGAAGTGCCGGAGAAAAGCACGATGAATCTCCGGGGAAATCCGGGACGCGACCGGCGGAAGACGCCGGTACGCCGGTGGTGGAAAGGATGAGAAAGAAATGGAAACGATCGGCGGCCCCGTCGCCGCCGCGTCAGGAGCCGGCTGGCAATGACCGGCCGGCGGTCCATCCGCCCCGGGCGAGAGCCCGGAACGTCGTCTGGGAGGCGACCACAGTGAACCATCAGAGAGTCGAAGTGCTGGCCATCGGCGCGGGCCCCTCCAACCTCGCCCTCGCGGTGGCCATGGAGGAGCTCTCGCCGGAGCTGGCGAGCCGGACCCTCATCATCGAACAGCACGAGGACGCGTCCTGGCAGCGGGGGATGCTGCTGCCCTGGGCGCAGAGCCAGGTGTCATTTCTGAAAGACCTCGTCACCCTGCGGAACCCGCAGAGCCGTTTCTCGTTCGTCAATTACCTGCACTCGGCCGGAAGGCTCAACGAATTCGTCAACCTCGGCAGCTTCACGCCCTATCGGAGTGAGATATCGGATTATCTGCTGTGGGTGGCGGAGTCGCTCTCCCTGGTGCGGATCGAGTACGGCCGGCGGTGCGTCCGGATCGACCCGGTCCTGCGGCCCGGAGGCGGGGTGGAGGAGTGGACCGTCCACCTCGGCGACGGCTCCACCGTCACCGCCCGGACCCTGGTGGTCGGCATCGGCCGCGACCCGCACATCCCCGAGGTGTTCGGCGCGCTGCCGCGCGAGCGGATCGTGCACAGCACCGAGTACACGCAGCAGATCAGCCGGTTCGACCCGGCCGCGCCGCACCGCGTCGCGGTGATCGGCGGGGCGCAGAGCGCCGCCGAGATGCTGTGGTCCACCCACCAGGGCATGCCCCGGTCGCGCTGCACGATGATCATGCGCTCCATCGGCCTCAACGGCTACGAGAGCAGCAAGTTCACCAACGAGCTGTTCTACTCCTCCTTCATCGACGAGTTCTACGGCGCGCGGCCCGAGGCACGCCGCCAGCTCCTCGCGGAGATGCACCGCAGCAACTACGCGGGCCTCTCCCCGGGTCTGCTGGAGACCCTCTACCGGCAGACCTACCTGGAGCGGCTCAACGGCGAGGAGCGGCTCCGGATGATCACGATGGCGGAGATCACCGGCGCCAGGCTCGACGGCGAGGAGATCGTCCTCACCCTCACCGACCGCAAGACCGGCCGCCGCGACGAGCTGGCCTGCGACATCCTGCTGCTCGGCACCGGCTTCGACCGCCGGATGCCCTGGCTGGTCCGCGACATGACGGTCCGGGCCGGACTCCAGGAGATCGGCGTCGACCGCGTCTACCGGCTCGGCCTGCCCCCGGGCTCAGGCGCCGCCTGCTACCTGCAGGGCGTCAACGAGGACACGCACGGCATCGCGGACTCCCTGCTCAGCGTGCTCGCCAGCCGGGCCGAGGAGATCGTCGGAGACGTCCGGGAACGCCTGGCCGCCGCCGAGCTGCTCGCACCGTTCGCTCTGCCCGTGGCCTCCTGACCAGCCCCCCGGCCGATCCCCGGCCGATCCCCCCTTCGAGGAGACCTCCGTGGACCTCCGTACCTTCCACACCGACCAGCTCAGGCCCGACAACGGCCTGCTCGCCAAGCGGCTGCTGCCCTGGCCGACGCTGAACGCCCCCTTCGAGGGCGCCTGGTGCGTCGTCAGGCCGGGCACGGCCTCCACCCGGCACGCCCACCACGAGTACGAGATCTTCATCGCGCTGTCCGGCGAGGCGGTCCTGGAGAGCGAGGGCGAGCGGACCGCCTTCGCCGCCGGCGACGTCGCCTACTTCCCGCCCGGCACCGATCACCAGGTCGTCAACGACGGCACCGCCGACTTCGAGATGTACGGCATCTGGTGGGACGCCGACACGGCCGGCGCCTTCACCGCCCGCCACGACGGCCCGCAGGAGGAGAGATGACCCGCACGATCGTCATCGCCGCGACCCCCACGCCCAACGGCGACCTGCACGTCGGCCACATGGCCGGGCCGTACCTCGCCGGCGACGTGTACGCCCGCTACCTGCGCGCCGACGGCCGGCCGGTGACCTACGCGACCTGCACCGACGACAGCCAGTCCTACATGGTCTCCACCGCCCGCCGGCGGGGCACGACGCCCGGCGAGCTCTGCCGGACCTCGACCACGCTGATCGGCCGCTCGGTCGAGGCCATGGGCGTCTCCCTCGCCCCGCTGCCGCCCGTCGACGAGGTCTACCGCCGCACGGTGCTCGACTTCGTCACCGCCCTGTACCGGCAGGGGCGGTTCGAGACCCGGACCGTGCGCATGCCGTACGCCGAGAACGCCGGGACGTACCTGTTCGACGGCCTGGTCAGCGGGGAGTGCCCGTCCTGCCTGGCCGACAGCTGCGGCGGATCCTGCGAGGGCTGCGGCCACCCCAACCACTTCGACGACCTGATCGGCCCCCGTTCGGTCCTCGACCCCGCCGACCCGGTCACCTCACGGGAGGCGACCGTCCTGGTCCTGCCCATGGAGCGGTACCGCGCGGAGCTCACCGCCTACTACGCGGCCCGGGAGAAGACCTGGCGGCGGCACGGCGCGCAGCTCGTCCAGGAGATCCTCGCCCGGCCGCTGCCCGAGATCCCGATCACGGTGCCCTCCCCGGGCTGGGGGATCGACGCCCCGTTCGCCGAGACGCCCGGCCAGATCCTCTACCCGTGGATCGAGGCCATGCCCGCCTCGATCTACAGCACCTGGAAGGCGGCCGGCGAGCCCGGCGGGCCGGTCGACGCGCTCTGGCGGGCCGACAGCGGCAACCGCCTCGTCTACTTCCACGGATTCGACAACGTCTACTTCTGGGGGATGCTCGACCTGGTGATGCTGCTCGCCCACGGCGGGCGCTACCTCACCCCGGACGCCAACATCTGCAACGAGTTCTACGAGCTGGAGAACGAGAAGTTCTCCACCAGCCGCGGCCACCTCATCCGCGGCGCCGACCTCGTCGCGGAGGTCCCCCGCGACCTGGCCCGCTTCTACCTCGCCCTGACCTGCCCCGAGGACCAGCGCGCCAACTTCACCCGGGACGGGCTCGACAAGGTGGCCGAACGGCGCCTGCGCGCGCCGTGGAACGCCCTGGCCGACCGCGTCGCCGGCCTCGCCGCGCCCGGGGAGGAGCTCAAGGTCACCGACGAGGGCCGCAGGCGGGCGGCCGTCATGGTCGAGCGCTTCCGCCTCTGCTACGAGCTGCCGTCGTTCAGCCTGACCAGGGCGGCCGACGGGATCGTCACCCAGCTCGGCCGGCTGCTGGCGGCGGAGCGGGCCGAGCCCGGGGACCTGCTGCTGGAGGTGCGCACCCTGCTGGCCTGCGCGGCCCCCATCCTGATCGACACCGCCGCCGAGGCCGAGGCCGGCGGCGTGGAGCTCACCCTGGAGACCGGCGCCGAGACGGTCACCGCGTTCCCGCTGCCCCGACTGCCCCGGAGCGCCCGATGAAACTACTCGCCCTGGAGGCGCGCCAGAACGGCGCCTACTACCAGTCCCGCTACCGCCAGGTCGCCGACCTGGGCGCCGAGCTCTACGTCCTCAACGGGATCGGCACGCCGGACTTCTGGCCGGAGGACCGCTACCGGATCGCGGGCTCCCAGCACATCGACGACCTCGTCACCGCGGCCAAGGCCTGGCACGAGCAGGAGCGCTTCGACGGGATCATCACCTTCTCCGAGTCGGCCGTGACCGCCGTCGCCGTCGTCGCCGAGGCGCTCGGCCTGCCGGGCGTCGGCCCGGAGGCCGCCCGGACCAGCCGGAACAAGCTGCTGATGCGCCGGGCGCACCTCGGGCACGGCGCGCCGCACCCGGACTTCCGCCTGGTGGCGGACGTGGAGGAGGCCCGGCGGGCCGCCGAGGACTTCGGGTACCCCGTCATCCTCAAGCCCACGCTCGGCGCCGCCAGCAACTTCGTGTTCCGCATCGACGACGAGGAGGAGCTGAGGAGGACGTTCCCGCAGGCGGCCGAGGGCATCGAGGGCATGTCGTGGTTCGGGATGGAGGCCGAGGGCATCGACCTCGGCCCGCACGGCCTGATGGTCGAGTCCTTCCTCGACGGGGAGGAGTTCCTCATCGAGGCCGTCGTCTGGGACGGGGAGGTCTACCTCGGCTCGGTCGTGGACCGGATCACCGCCGAGGGCGGGACCTTCGACGACGACGTGCACCACGCGCCCACCTCGCTCGGACCGGAGCAGGTGGCCGCCGTGCACCGGGTCGTCACGGCCGGCGCCCGCGCCCAGGGGCTGCGCCGCAGCGTGCTCCACGCCGAGGTCCGCTTCCACCGCGGAGAGCCGTACCTGCTGGAGATCGCGATCCGGCCCGGGGGCGGAGGGCTGGACCTCATCGCCCGCATCACCGCCGACCACTGCCCGATCCGCGCGGTCATGGACGTGGCGTGCGGCCGGCGGCCCCGCGTCCGCCACTACGCGCCCACCGGCGTCCACGTCACCGCCATGTGCCTGCTCTGCGAGGCGGGCCGGATCGAGCGGATCGAGGTGCCCGCGGAGGTGAGCGAGTCGGACCGCGTCTTCTTCCTCAAGGTCACCGCCAAGCCGGGCGACGTCGTCCGGCGCCCCCCGGAGGGCAACAGCATCCTCGGCTTCCTCGGCACCACCGGCGACTCCCTGGAGGACGCCCGGCAGGTCATGAACGACCTCGCGGACCGGATCCGCGTCGACCTCACCCCGATCGGAGACCCCCGATGACGCAGCTGACCCTCGGCCCCGCGCCCCGTGCCGGGACCTCCGTTTCCCCGGCCCCCGCCGTGCCCCCGGTCCCCGCACCCCGCACCGCGGCCCCCGGGGAGCGCGTCGCCCGGACCCGCCGCTACCTGATGTGCCCGCCCACCCACTTCGACGTCGTCTACTCCATCAACCCCTGGATGGACCCCGGCAAACCGGTGGACGGCGCCCTCGCCCGGCTCCAGTGGGACGGCCTGGTCCACGCCTTCCGCTCCCTCGGCCACCGGGTGGAGCTCATCGAGCCCCTGCCCGGCTACCCGGACATGGTCTTCGCGGCCAACGGCGCCACGGTCATCGGCGGGAAGGTGCTCTCGGCCCGCTTCCGGCACGTCGAGCGGGCCGCGGAGGGCCCCGCCTACCTGGAGTGGTTCCGCGCCCGCGGCTACGAGACCCACCAGGCGGCCCACGTCAACGAGGGGGAGGGGGACTACCTGCTCGCCGGCCGCTACCTGCTCGCCGGGACGGGGTTCCGCACGGACATCCGCTCGCACCGCGAGGCCGAGAAGCTCTTCGGCCTGCCCGTCGTGGGCCTCCGGCTGGTGGACCCGCGCTTCTACCACCTCGACACGGCCCTGGCCGTCCTCGACGACGACCTGATCATGTACTACCCGGAGGCGTTCTCCCGGGAGAGCCGGGGTGTGCTGCGCGTGCTGTACCCCGACGCCGTCATCGCCACCGAGGAGGACGCCGAGGCGTTCGGCCTGAACGCCGTCTCCGACGGCCGCCACGTCTTCCTGCCGTCCGCGGCCACCCATCTGACGGACGAGCTGCGCGAGCGCGGCTTCGAGCCGATCTGCGTGGAGCTGTCGGAGCTGCTCAAGTCCGGCGGCAGCGCCAAGTGCTGCACGCTGGAGCTGCGCGGAGGCCCGCGGTGAGCCCGCGGGAGAACCACTACGAGGGCCGGCGCTTCACCTCCGGGGACGTGCCCGCCGGCGTGGAGTCGCCGACCGCGACCTACCGGCAGGACCGCGACCTGCTGTGGGGGGAGTTCGCCGGCGGCCACGCCCGGCGGGGCGCCCTCACTGGGATCTGCGGCCCGGACGGCACCCTCGACTTCGCCTACTGCATGGTCCTGGACACCGGGGAGATCGTCTCGGGCCGCTGCCACAGCACCCCGGAGCCGCTTCCCGACGGGCGCGTCCGGCTGCACGAGGAGTGGGAGCGGTACGGCGAGCACGCCGCCACCGGCACCTCCCTGCTGGAGGAGCTCCCCACCGCCACCGCCACCGCCACCGCCACCGCCACCGCCACCGCCGACGAGCACGAGGACCGGACATGACCGCCAGCACCGTCGCGCCCGCGCGCGGAGAGACCCCCATCAGAGGCGGGACCGTCACCTGGGCCTGCGCGCCCGGTTTCCCGCCGTCCATCATCTTCCCGTTCACCCCGCCGGAGCGCTTCGGCACCAGGAACCTGCTCGAGTTCCAGATCCTGATGTACCGGCCGCTGTACTTCTTCGGCACCCACGGCACGCCGGAGGTCGACTACGACCTCAGCATCGGCGAGCCGCCGGAGTGGAGCGAGGACGGCCGGACGGTCACCGTCACCATCAAGCCCTGGAAGTGGTCCAACGGGGAGACCGTCCGCGCCGACAACGTCCTGTTCTGGGTCAACATGATGGCCGTCAAGGGAGAGCGCTACGGCGAGTACGTCCCCGGCTACTTCCCCGACAACCTGGTCTCCTACGGCAAGCTCGCCGAGGACAAGGTCTACTTCACCTTCGACAAGGTCTACTCCAAGCGCTGGGTGCTGATGAACCAGCTCAGCACCATCACGCCGATGCCCCGCGCCTGGGACCGCACCGCGGACGGGCCGGCCAACGCCTCCGAGGACCTCGCGGACGTCGAGGCGGTCTACGACTTCCTGATGGCCGAGAACGGCGGCGTGCTGGAGGAGGACAACTCCGACCGCGTCCACTGGGCCGACAGCCCCGTCTGGAGTGTGGTCAGCGGCCCGTGGCGGCTGAAGAGCTACACCCTGGAGGGCGTCGTCACCTTCGTGCCCAACGAGCACTACTCCGGCCCGAACAAGCCGTACCTCGACGAGTTCCGCCAGGTCCCGTTCATGTCGGACGGCGAGGAGTACGAGCGGCTCCTGGCGGGTCCGGACGGGCCGGACGGCATCCAGGTCGGCTACCTGCCGCTGAGCTTCAGCAACGAGCCGACCGACGACCCCACCAGGGGCGGGCCCAACCCGCTCGGCGAGCACTACACGCTGGTCCCGCAGGCGGCCTTCTGCATCCGCTACATCCCGCTCAACTACAACAACCCGACCGTGGCCGGGAAGATGCTCGCCCAGACCTACATCCGGCAGGCGATGCAGCACACGCTCGACCAGGACCGGGCGGCCCGCGAGATCTACCACGGCTACGCCTACCGGCAGGACGGCCCCGTCCCGTGCCACCCCGCGAGCGACCTGGTCTCGCCCGCCCTGCAGGGCCCGCCGGTGCTGCCCTTCGACCCCGAGCGCGCCCGCGGGCTCCTGGCGGACAACGGCTGGGACACGAGCGTCTTCCCGGCGGTGTGCGCCGACCCCGGAGAGGGGCCCGGCCAGGCGGGCGCGGGCATCCCCGCCGGCACCCGGCTCAGCTTCTCGCTCCGGTACGCCGAGGGCCGCCCGGCGCTCACCCGGCTGATGGAGCAGTTCCGCGACGACGCGGCGCGCGCCGGCATCGAGCTGCGGCTGCAGGAGGTCTACGGTTCGGTCCTGGTGGCCGAGGACGCCCCCTGCGTCCCCGGGCCCGACAGCCCCTGCCTGTGGGAGCTGAGCACCTGGGGCGGTGGCTGGGTCTACCACTTCCCGAGCGGGGAGATCCTGTTCAAGACCGACGCCGGAGGCAACTTCGGCCACTACACGGACCCGAAGGCCGACGAGCTGATCGCCCGCTCGGTCACCACCGACGACCTGGGCGCCCTCTACGCCTACCAGGACTACATCGCCGAGCAGGTCCCGGTCATCTTCATCCCGAACTTCTCCCTGCGGCTGTTCGAGGTGGCCGGCAACCTGCGGGGCTTCGAACCGATCAACCCCTTCGGAATGATCGCGCCGGAGAACTGGTACTACGTCGAGGACGGCGAGTGACGCCGTGACCCTCACCTTGACCCTCGCCGCGACCTCCACCGTGCCGCTCGCGGGAGCGCCCGTGGCAGTCATCCCCGCCCACCACCTGATGACCTTCCTCCTCCAGCTCGGCCTGCTCCTCGGCCTGGCGACCGCCCTGGGGCGGCTCGCCGTCCGGTTCGGGCTGCCGACGCTCCTCGGCGAGCTGTGCGCGGGCATCCTCATCGGGCCGTCGCTGCTGGCCAACGTGGCGCCGGACCTGTTCGCCTGGTTGCTGCCGCAGGACCCGGCCCGTTTCCACCTGATCGACGCCGTCGGCCAGCTCGGCGTCCTGCTCCTGGTCGGAATGACGGGCATGCACCTCGACGCCGGATTCCTGCGCCGCCAGGGCAGGACGGCGGCCTGGATCAGCGGGGCGGGGCTGCTCGTCCCGCTCGGCCTCGGCGTCGCGGCCGGGTTCCTGGTCCCGGCCGGACTGGTCGCCGACGGCACCGACCCCACCGTGTTCGCCCTCTTCCTCGGCGTCGCGCTGTCCGTCAGCGCCATCCCCGTGATCGCCAAGATCCTCACGGAGATGCGCCTGCTCCACCGGGACATCGGCCAGCTCGTGCTGAGCACCGCCGTGATCGACGACGTGGCCGGTTGGTTCCTGCTCTCCGTGGTCTCCGCGCTGGCCACCGCCGGAGCCCGCACCGGCCAGGCCGCGGCCACCGCGGTCGCGCTGCTCGCCGTCTTCGTCCTGGCGGCGCTGCTGCTCGGGCGCCGGGTGGTCACCCGGGTGCTGCGCCTGGCCGACCGCGGCCGGGGGAACCGCCCGCTGATCGCCGCGGTGACGGTGATGTTCCTGCTCTCCGCGGCGGTGACCCACGCGCTGGGGTTCGAGGCCATCCTCGGCGCCTTCGTCTGCGGGGCGCTCGTCGGCTCGTCCCCGGACCTCAAGGTCGCCCGGCTGGCCCCGCTGCAGACGTTCGTCGGCGCGGTGCTGGCACCGATCTTCTTCGCGACGGCGGGCCTGCGCATGGACCTGACGGAGTTGTCCGACCCCGTCGTCCTCACCGCGGGGCTCCTGATCCTCGTCATCGCCGTCGCCGGCAAGTTCGCCGGCGCGTACCTGGGCGCCCGCGTCGCGCGGCGTACCCGCTGGGAGGCGCTCGCCCTGGGCGCCGGTCTCAACTCCCGGGGCGTCATCGAGGTGATCATCGCCATGGTCGGGCTCCGGCTCGGCGTGCTCACCACCGCGTCCTACACGGTGATCGTGCTGGTCGCGGTGGTGACCTCGATGATGGCGCCGCCCCTGCTCCGCTTCGCGGCCTCCCGCATCGCGCCCACCGAGGAGGAGGCCGTCCGGGAGGAGTTCTTCGACGCGCTGGAGACACCCGATCTGCAGATCCCCGACAGGCCGCTCATGGCGGCCGCCAAGGAGGCATGACGATGACCGCAGACGACCGGCCCCTGATCCTGGTGATCGCAACGGGGATGCGGCACTACCGCGAGTACCTGCTGCGCTCGATCGCGACCGAGTACCGGGTCCACCTGTTCAGCACCGCCGAGCCCGGCTGGGAGCGCGAGTACGTCACCGGCTGGACCCTGGTGGACAGCACCGTGGACGGTCCCGGGATGGTCCCCGCCGCGCTCGGCCTGGCCGCGCGCGAGCCCGTCCGGGGCGTGCTGTGCTGGGACGAGGCCAGGATCCTGGCCGCCGCCCACGTCGCGGAAGCCCTCGGCCTGCCCGGCGGCGACACCGGGATGGTGCGCCGCTGCCGCGACAAGCACCTCACCCGGGTCGCGCTCGACGCCCACGGTGTGCCGCAGCCCCGCTCCCTGGCCGTCGGCACGCTGGAGGAGGCGCTGAAGGCCGCCGGCGAGACCGGCTACCCGGCCGTCCTCAAGCCGCGCGGCCTGGGCGGCAGCCTGGGCGTGATCAAGGTGGACGACCCGGAGGAGCTCGCCGGGAGCTTCGCCTTCGTCCGCGATCTCACCGTCCCCGACGGCGCCACGTTCGACGTGCCCGTCCTGGTCGAGGAGTACGCCGACGGTCCCGAGGTGAGCGTGGACGCCGTCGTCCGGAACGGCGTCGTGACGCCGCTCTTCCTCGCCCGCAAGGTCCTCGGCTACGAGCCGTACTGCGAGGAGGTGGGGCACTACGTCGACGCCCGGGACCCGCTCCTGCGGGATCCGGAGTTCCGCCGGATCCTGCAGGACACCCACACCGCCCTCGGGTTCACCGACGGTTTCACCCACACGGAGATCAAGCTCTCCTCCCGGGGCCCGCGCGTCATCGAGGTGAACGGCCGCCTCGGCGGTGACATGATCCCCTACCTCGGGCTCCTCACCACCGGGATCGACCCGGGCCTGGCCGCCGCCGCGGTGGCCTGCGGGCGTGAGCCGGACGTGACGCCCCGCCGCGAGCTGGCCGCCGGGGTGCGCTTCTTCTACGTCGGCGAGGACGACACGACGATCGAGTCGATCGCCTTCGACGAGGCCGGCCTGCCCGCGGCCGTCGACCGGGCGGTCCCGGTCGTCGAGCCCGGCGCCGTCGTCTCGCCCCCGCCCAGGGGCACCCTGTGGGGCCGCATCGCCTACGCGACCGCGGTCTCCGCCGACCCCGCCGAGTGCCGCACCGCCCTGGACGCGGCCGAGACCAACCTGAAAGTGAAGGCAGCAGCATGACCGCCGTCATCGAGGGCCAGGAGCCCACCGGCACCACCGGCACCACCGGCACCACCGGCACCACCGGCACCGCCGGGCCCGCCGGCCCGGCCACCGGGACCACCACCGGGACCACCACCGGGACCGCCGCGCCCCCGCCGCGCCGGGGCGACGACGGCGTCCTCGTCACCCTGCGGGAGACGCCCCGCGCGGCCAAGGCGCTGCTGCTCGGCGTGTTCGTCAACAAGCTCGCCGCGTTCATCCAGATCTATCTCGTGCTCTTCCTGACCAACCGCGGCTTCTCCCCGACCCAGGCGGGCCTCGCGCTCGGCGTCTACGGCGCGGGCGCGGTCGTGGGCTCACTCGTCGGCGGCTCGCTCTCCGACCGGCTCGGGCCGCGCGCGGCCACACTGATCAGCATGACCGGATCGGCCGTGCTGATCGTCTCCATCCTCTACCTGCCCACCTACCCGCTCCTGCTGGGAGCGATCTTCCTGGTCAGCACGGTCGGCCAGTTCTACCGGCCGGCCGCCCAGGTGCTCCTCACCGAGCTGACGCCCAAGCACCGCCTCGTGATGATCACCGCGATGTACCGGCTCGGGCTCAACCTCGGCATGACCGCGGCCCCGCTGATCGGCGCCGCGCTGCTCTCGGTCTCCTACAACGCGCTCTTCTGGGGCGAGGCCGCCGCGGCCCTCGCCTTCGCCGTCATCGCCTCGCTCGCCCTGCCCCGGCACACCGCCCGGCCCCGGCCCGAGGCCGCGGACGGAGCCTCGGCCGAGCCGGAGCCGGCGGGCCGCTCGGGATACCTCGCGGTCTTCGCCGACCGGCGCTACAGCCTCTACCTGGTCGCCGTCCTGCTCACCTCCATCGTGTACTGCCAGTACACGGCCACGCTCCCGCTGGACGTCGCGGCGGCGGGCCTGAGCCTGTGGTGGTACGGCGCGGCCGTGTCGCTCAACGGACTCATCGTCATCACCTGCGAGCTGGCGATGACGAAGATCGTGCAGCGCTGGCCGATCCGGCTCACCGCGCTGCTCGGCCTCGGCCTGGTCTCCGTCGGCTACGCGATCTACGCCATCTCCCCGCTCCCGGTCTGGTTCATGGTGGGCACCCTGGTCTGGACCCTGTCGGAGATCATCGGCGGGCCGACGGTCTTCGCCTACCCGGCCATGGCGGGCCCCGAGCGGCTGCGCGGACGCTACATCGGCGCGATGCAGAGCGTCTTCGGACTCGGCACCGCGCTCGGTCCCGTCCTCGGCACCCTGGTCTGGTTCCAGGTCGGCCGCTCGGTGTGGCTGTGGGCCGCCGCCGTCGCCGCCGTCGCGACCGTCGCCGGGCTGGCCGGCATGCGCACCCCTGCGAGCGGGGCCGGGGAGCCGCAGCCCGCGGCCGCCTCGGCCGGCTGAGCGGAGGTGCGTGATGCCGAGGATCGCCGTCATCGGAGGAGGGATCGCCGGCGTCACCCTGGCGTGGCGGCTGTGCGAGTCCATCCGGGGAACCGCCGTCCACCTGTTCACCGGGGAGCCGTACCGCAGGACCGACGCCAGCGCGGCCTCCGGCGGGCTGACCCGGGGTTTCGAGCCCGACCCCGACCTGTGCATGGAGGCGTCGGCCAGTCTCGCGGAGCTGCAGTCGGACCCGGTGCTGCGGGCCTGGGCGGGCTACCGGGAGACCGGCTCGGTCTACCTGATGCCGGCGCTGGGGCGCGACACCGCAGAGCTCGTGGACGCCGTACGGCGGCGCGTCCCGGACTCGGTCGAGCTGCTCGACGCCGAGCGGCTCGCCGCCCGGGGCGCCTTCCGCGACCTGCCGGAGGGGAGCGTCGCGGTGGTCGAGCGGAGAGCCGGCTACGTCTCGCCGAACGCGCTGCGCGACAGGCTCCTGGTGGAGATCGCCCGTTCCGGGGCGCTCGTCATCGACGGCCGGATCGAGAGCGTCACCCGCGAGGGCGAGGTCCGGCCGGTCGGCGGTCCGCCGGCGAGGTTCGACGTGGTGGTGGTGGCGGCGGGCGCGTGGACGCGGACGCTGCTGGCGCGCACCGGCCTGCCGGACGGCGGCCTGCGGACCAAGACCATCCAGTACGTGCTCACGCCCTCCGGCCCGGGCGGGGCGGGCGCGTTCGTCGACGAGACCACCGGCCTGTACGGCAGGCCGTACGCCGACGGGCGGGCCCTGCTCGGCCTGCCCACCGACCGGTGGGACGTGCCACCGGGCAGGGCCCCGGCGGACCCGGCGCTGACCGCCCGTGTCCTGGACGTCGCCAGGGCGCGGCTCGGCTACGTGCCGCCCGCGGGGAAGGCCGCCGCGGTCACGGCGGTCGCCGCCGTGGAGTGCTACCACGCGACCGGCGCGCTCTCCCTGCGCCCGCTGGTGCCGGGCGTCTACACCTTCACAGGGGGCAGCGGGGGCGCGGGCAAGACGGTCCTGGCGGCCAGCAGGACCGCGGCGCGGAGCCTGGCCAGGTCGCTGCGGTGACCGGTCCGCCACCGGCCGGGAGCCGCGCGGAGGGCTCCCGGAGGCCCGGCACGCCCCCGCGGGCGCCGTCCCGCGAGGGGTCAGCCGGCCGTCCGCGCCGGCGCGCGGCGCTGGTCCCGCTCAGCCTCGGCCGGGCCGTGACGCGGCGCCTCCGGGGCGGGCGCCTCGCGGGCGGGAGCGGGAGCCTCACGGGCCGGGGCGGAGGGGGAGGCCGGCGCGGCGCCGTCCTCGATGAGCCGGACCGCCCGCTCCAGCTCCTCGGCCGTCCCCGCCTCGGCGTGCGAGGCGCCGGCCGGTCGCCTCGTGCGGGAGAGAGCCCAGAAACGACGGGTGTGCTCGCCGTACCAGACCGTCCATCCGGGCAGCCGCGCGGCCAGCGCGCGCGCCGCGGCCGTGCCTTCGCTGATCTCGCTCGTCATCGTGCCCCTTTTCCGTGCTGCGCTCCGCCGGGCCCGGCCGCACGGCGGCCGGGAGAGGTGCCTTACCCAGGAACACCCGTCCCATCCGGATCAGGGGCCGTCGCGGGCCGAATCTTTACCGAGTCCTCGCCCGCCACGGGGCATGACCTGTCACGAGGCGCTGAAGGTCAGGTAACAGTAGTCGTCCAGCATCTTCGCCAGCGGCCGCCCGGGCCGGCCGAGCGAGGCGGCCAGGGCCTCCTCGCCGAGGCCCGACTCCTCCAGCAGGCGGCGCGCCCACGACCGGCCCAGCCGCAGGTGCCGGGCGTACGCCGCGGGGGTGCGCGAGCCGTGCAGGCGTCCGGAGATCGCCGCGTCCCAGGGCATCACCGCCCGGGGGCGCAGCGCGTGCAGCGCCTTGGAGGCCGCCGTGGCGCCGACCGTCCGGGGACGCTCCCCGGCCGTGGCGGGCGCGGCGGAGAGTTCGGCGTAGCAGAGGCCGATCCGGTCGATCTCCGCGTCCGTGAGGAGGGCCAGGGAGCGCTCCGGAGCGGGGAGATGCCCGGCCCGGCGGGTCCACCAGCCGGTCACCGCCGTGCCGAAGACGTCGGGTTCACCGGGGCGGGGCGTGCGCAGCCTGCATCCCCAGGAGTTCAGCCAGGCCAGCAGCGCCTGCGGATGGCCGGGGAGCGAGAGGTCGAGCCGCGGGGCGGTCCTCTCGAGCAGGCGCAGCCAGGACCGCTCGGGGCCGGTGAAGCGCGCGAACTCCGCGACGGCTCCGCGCAGGGCCGCGAGGTCCGGGCCCGGCGGCGCCGGCGGGAACGGTGAGGACGGCGGCGCCGGCGCCGACGGCGGGACCGGCGGGGTCGGCGGGGTCGGCGGGGTCGGCGGGGTCACAGCCGCACGCTCCCCGCGGGACCGGCCACGGGGACCGGTACGGGCGCGGGCCGGGCGTCGCGCCGTACGGCGAAGCCCGCGACGGCCGCGGCGAGGAACACCAGGACGCCGTAGACCACGGCCGGGATCGCCATCCGCGGGTCGCCGAGCAGGGCGGGGCTCATCGCGACGGCGATGGCCAGGGTGCTGTTGTGGATGCCGATCTCCATGCACGAGGCGACGGCCTGCCGCGGCGCGACTCCGGCCAGGCGCGGCAGCCAGTAGCCGGTGGCGAGGCTGACGGCGCTGAAGAGCAGGCAGACCGTCCCGACGGTCCCGAGGTGCTTCACGAGGGCCTCCGCCTGCGTGCCGACCGCGGCGCCGATCACCACCAGGAGCGTGGCGACCGAGAGCGCCTTGACCGGGCGGGTCATCCGGTCGGCGAAGCCGGTGGCGCGGGCCCGGATCAGCATGCCGAGCGCGGCGGGTACCAGGACGACGGCGAAGACCTGGACGGTCTTGTCGAACTGCAGGCCCAGCGCGCCCGCGTCGGCGTAGAAGTACGCCAGGGAGAGGTTGGCGACCAGCGGGAGCGTGAAGACGGCGGTCACGGAGTTGATCGCCGTCAGCGTGACGTTGAGGGCCACGTCCCCTCCGAAGAGGTGGCTGTAGAGGTTGGCCGTCGGCCCGCCGGGCGAGGCGGCCAGCAGCATCATGCCGACGGCCAGGGAGGGCGGCAGGCCGAAGAGCAGGACGAGCGCGAAGCAGACGACGGGCAGCAGGAGCGCCTGGCAGGCCAGAGCGACGAGGACGGCCCGGGGGTGGACCGCCACGCGGCGGAAGTCGGCCGGGGTCAGCCCCAGCCCCAGGCCGAACATGACGACGGCGAGCGCCGCGGGCAGCAGGATGCCGGCGATGGTGGGACTCATGGTCGTCCCTGCCTTTCATGACGGGGGAGGCGGACGGGTCCCTCCCGTTCCGCCCGGTGGCCGGGGCGGAACGGGAGGGCGGTCGGCGGAAGGCCGCGGCCGGGCCCTCGGCGGAGGGCTCAGCGCAGGTCGAGGCGGACGACCCAGCGGTGCCGGCGGTCGCTCTTGGCCTCGGTCTTGAGCAGGCGGCGGAATCCGGCCCGTTCGAACATGCCCATGGTCCCCACGTAGGCGAGGGAGGGGTTGATCCGTCCGCCCTCGGGATCGACGGGGTATCCCTCGATGGCCGGCGCGCCGTGGGCGCGGGCGTGGTCCACGGCGCCCAGCAGGAGCGCCTCGGCGACGCCGCGGCGCCGGTGGGAGGCCCGTACGACGAAGCACACCACCGACCACACCGGGATCCCGTCGACCGGGGGGATGGTGCGCGAGCCGGTCAGGCGGGCCATGTCCGCCCGGGGCCCCACGTTGCACCAGCCCGCCACCTCGCCGTCCACGTAGGCGAGCAGCCCGGGCGGCGGATCGCCGTCGACCAGGCCGCGCATGACCGCCCCCCGCTCCTCGGCGGTCCTGCGGTTGTAGTCGGCCGTGGTCAGGCGCCAGGCCATGCACCAGCAGGTCTGCCTGTTCTCGGTGGGGCACAGGACGGTGCGGAGATCGTCCCAGCGCTGCGCGACGGCCGGATGGATTTCAACGGGCATACTGTGGATCCGTTTCTGTGGGAGGCTGGCGGACATGGATTTCGCCGGTTTTCCCCACGAGGCTTTCGAGTTTTACAGAGACCTGACAACGGACAATTCCAAGGAGTTCTGGAAACGCAGAAGAGAGGTCTACGAGAATGCGGTCCGGGCGCCGATGGCGGCGCTGGCCGGAGAACTTTCGGAGGAGTTCGGGCAGGTTCAGGTGCTGCGCCCCCAGCGCGACTCGCGCTTCTCCAACGACAAGTCGCCCTACAAGACGTACCAGGGCGCCTACCTCGACACCGCGCCCTGCCTGGGTTACTGGGTGCAGATCGACGCCTCGGGCCTGTACGCCTCCGGCCGCTTCTACCCCTACGATCCGGCGGAGGTCGCCCGGTACCGGGAGACCGTCGACTCCGACGGGAGCGGTGAGGAGCTGGCGGCCCTGGTGGCGGGGCTGCGCGCGGGCGGCTTCGACGTCGGAGGGGACCGGCTCAAGACGCGCCCCCGCGGCTTCCCGGAGGACCATCCCCGGCTCGATCTGCTCCGGCACCGGAAACTGGACGTCGGCCGCAGGTTCGGTCCCGGCCCGCGGCTCGCCTCCCGCGAGGCGCTCGATCTGGTCCGGGCGGCCTGGCGCGAGGCGGGCTCCCTGCTCGACTGGGTGGCGAGGCGCGTCCGCGGGCCGGAGCGGGCCTGACCGCGGCGCCGTCCGCGGAGACGGGGGCGGCGGGCCGTCATACGGGCGAGGGGGCGCCGACCAGCGCCGGGCCGCCGACCAGCGCCGGACCGAGGGACCGCTCCCCGCGGCGGGTCAGTGAGGCGAGGAGCTGCTCGGTGCGCTCCGTCGGCTCCGTGTCGAGGTCGTTGCTGAGGCGGCGGCGGCACAGCTCGTACCAGTCTCTGACCCGGCCCAGCTCGCCCAGCTCGCCGTGCATCATCATCAGGGTCTGGTAGGTGTCCTCGTGGTAGGGGTCGAGGGAGATGACGCGGCGGCACCAGTGCATGGCGGCCGGCCAGTCCTCCCGCTCCAGTGAGTCCGCGCGCAGCACCGCCAGGGCGCGCAGCGCGACGCTCTGCGCCCACTGCCGCTGCTCGTTGATCCAGTCGCCCGTCTCACCGGCCAGGAAGTCGCCGGTGTAGAGGTCGGCGGCGGTCTGAAAGCGCTCCAGGGCGCGCTGGTGGTCCTTGGCGCTCCAGGCCTCGCGGCCCTCCTGGAAGGCCCGCTCGAACTCCTCGAGGTCCACCCAGGCGCTCCGCGCCTGCAGCATGTACCCGTGGTCCCGGTGGACGAGCTGGAAGCCGTCGTCCTTCTGGTGCGTCCCCAGCACGCGGCGTACGGCGTGCACCGCCACCTTGAGGGAGCTGGAGCTCCGGTCGTCGCTGTCGGGCCAGAGCACCTCGTGGAGCCGGTCGCGGTGGACCAGCCGGCCGCGGTTGACCAGGAGGTACTGGAAGAGCGCTCGCGCCTTGCCCGCGCGCCAGTGGGCCACCGGCACGCCGTTGATCTCCAGACGGAAGTTGCCCAGGCAGTGGACCGTGACCGCCGGCATGGAATCCGCGCGCATGGGAACCGCCCTTTCAAAGGGGACCCGGAGAGCCGGACGGCGCTCCGAACCCGGTTCTCGGGTCTGCCGGAACGTTATGGACCCGCGAATGGCCTGATCAAGGGCGTTGCCCCCAAGGTGCAAGGGGGTCTACGACTTTAGTCGTAGTGGGGTGCACACCTTGCGCAATGTACGGGGGGCGATCATCCGTAAACGATGAGTGCGTCGATACCGGCCTACATTAAGGCATCCTGATGACGCAGCCCATGTACAAGGTCAACGCAGCGGTCCGGCCGATCGCGCTGGTCAGCGGCCGGACGGTGCGGCTGTCCTGGACCGAGGCCCGGCCCGCGGTGCAGGTCATCTTCCAGCTCCGGCTGCTGGCGGGCGCGCTCATCGGCGCCGGCGCCCTGGCGGGCGTCGCGTGGGGGGTGGTGGCGGTGGGCGCGGCCGCCTGGCTCCTGCTGACGTGGTCGGCCTACCTGCTCAACGGGGCCGCCGACGTCGTCGAGGACCGGTCGAACGGCTCCGTCAGGCCGATCGCCCGAGGGGATCTCTCCGCGCTCACCGCCGGGCGGCTCGCCCTCCTGCTCGGGGTCGCCGGGTTGTCGTTGTCGGCGGCGGTGTCGGAGCGGTTCTTCCTCCTGGCGCTCCTGCTCCTCGTGCTCAGCTGGGCCTACTCGACGGGTCCCGCCCCGCTGAAGAACACCGTGGCGGGGGTGCAGGTGGCCGTCGTGGGCGCGGGACTGGTCACCTACCTGGCGGGTATCAACGCCGCCGGGGTCCCCGTCGACGGAACCGTGCTGGTGTTCGCCTGCGCCATGTCGGCCTGGATGGGCATCGGCGGGCTCGCCAAGGACCTGTCCGACGTCGCGGGGGACCGGGCCGCGGGGCGCCGCACCCTGCCGCTGGTGTGGGGCGAGCGCCGGGCCAGGGTCGCCATCGCGGGTGCCGCCGTGGCGGTGGGCGCGTCCTTCTGCTCCGCGGCCCTGGCCGTCGCCCCCGCCCTCCTGCCCGCCGCCGTGCCGGTCCTGGCCGGAGGCGCCGTCCTCGCCGCCGTCTCGCTCGGCCGGTGGAGCGAGGGCGACCGGGCGGCGCGGCGGCGGCCGTACCGGGTCTTCATGCTGACCCAGTACTCGGCCCACCTGACCGTCCTGTCGGAGGTCGTGCTCCTGTGATCCCGTACGCGCTGCGGGGCCGGACGGATGTCCGGCCCCTTTTTCGTGCGGGGCCCTCAGGGGAGGGCCGGCTCCTCCTCCCGGTCCTCCTGCGCGTCCAGACCCGCGACGAGCTCGGCCGCCGCGGCCACCGCCGCGGGCCCGTGGTCCGGGATGGCGGCGATGGCCGCGGCGAGGTCGGCGGGGACGGGGTTGTCGAACACCTGCCGGAGCGGCACCTCGACGCCGAGCAGCTCCCGCAGCGCGTACGCCAGGCGGGTGCCGCTGAGCGAGTCGCCGCCGAGCCGCAGGAAGTTGTCGGTGCGCTCGACCTCCCCGCATCCCAGGACGTCGCCCATCAGCGCGCGGACGACCTGCTCCAGCGGGCTTCCCGGCTCCTGCGCGGGCCTGTCCGCGGCCTCCGCCCGGTCCCGCGGGCCGGGCCGGGGCGCCGGCCCGGCCGCCGGGGCCGCCGGGGCCGTACCGCCGGCCCGCTCGGCCAGGGCGAGCCGGTCGATCTTGCCGTTGCGGGTCAGCGGCAGCGCCTCGAGGACCTCGATCTTGGCCGGGACCATGTACGAGGGCAGCAGCTCCCGGAGGCGGGCGCGCAGCGCGCGAGGGTCGGGGGCGTCCTGCCCGACGACGAAGGCGTGCAGGCGGCGCACCCCCCACCCGCTGCGCGGCGCCACCACGACGGCCGCCTCGACCGAGGGCTGGTCCCGCAGGACCGTCTCGATCTCGCCCAGCTCGATCCGGTACCCCTGGATCTTCACCTGGTGGTCCTCGCGGCCCAGGATCTCGATGTCGCCGTCGGGGAGGTGCCGCCCGAGGTCGCCGGTCAGGTAGGCGCGCTCCCCGGTCTCCGGGAGCGTCACGAACCGGGCCGCGGTCCTGGCGGGGTCGTCGAAGTAGCCGTGCGCCAGCCCGACCTCGCTCACCACCGCCATCTCCCCGGTCGCCCACACCGGCCGCCTCCTCAGCTCGTCGTCCACGACGAGGTAGCGCTGGTTGGTGATCGGCTTGCCGTACGGGATGCTCGGCCAGGACGGATCCACCTCGCCGACGGGCGAGAACACCGACCAGCAGATCGTCTCGGTGGGGCCGCCCGAGCCGACGAAGAGCAGGTCGTCGGCCTGCGCGCGCAGCCGGCCGGGAAGAGCGAGCGGGATCCAGTCCCCGGACAGCACGGCCAGGCGCAGGGTGGCGAGGGGGCGGTCGTCCCGGATCTCGGCCTGCCCGACGATCATCTCCATGATCGCCGGTACGGAGTTCCAGAGCGTCACCCGCTCCTGCTTCACCCGGTCGGTCCACCGGTCGGGCTGGGCGCGCTCGAACGGGTCCGGCAGCACGACGGTGCCGCCGGCGGCGGGCACGCCGAACACGTCGTAGACCGACGCGTCGAAGTGCAGTCCCGAGATGCCGAACAGGCGGTCGCCGGGGCCGACGCCGAACCGGGTGTTGACGTCGGTCACCAGGTTCACCACGCCGCGGTGGTCCACCATCACGCCCTTGGGCTCGCCGGTCGACCCGGAGGTGAAGATGACGTAGGCCAGGTCGGTGGGGCGCTGGACCGAGGGGAGCGGGCCGTCGTCACCCGTCTCGAACTCCTCGTCGACCCGGTGCACGGTCACGCCGCCTGGCCAGGCCAGCCGCCCGGCCAGGCGGGACTGGGTCAGCACGTGCCGTACGCGCCCGCGCTCGATCAGGCGGGCCAGCCGTTCGGCGGGCACGGCGGCGTCGATCGGCAGGTAGGCCGCGCCGGAGGCCAGCACGCCGTACACGGCGGCGTACTGCTCCCAGCCCTTCTCCATGACGATCGCGACGAGCTCGTTCACCTGCACCCGGTTGCGCCGCAGGCGGCGGCCGATGCGGTGGGCGTAGCCCGCCAGCTCGCCGTAGGTGAGCCGGCGGCGGCCGCCGACCACGGCCTCGGCGTCCGGCCGCTCGGCGGCCCTGGCGACGACGAGCTCGTGGAGGAGCGTCTCGGGCAACGGGGCGGAGGTGGCGTTCACCTCGTCGACGAGCGCGCGGTCGGCCGCGGGGAGCAGGGACGGCCTGGTCCGCGTCCAGTCCGGCCCGCCGTCGGCCAGCCGCTCCAGCAGCTCGGCGAGGGCGCCGGACATCGAGGCGCACAGGCCGGGCGGGAGCGCCCCGCCCGGCGCGTCCCAGCGCAGATACAATCCGCCGTCCTCCTCGCGGAAGCCCAGGTCGATCAGGGCCTGCCCCGGCTCCGGGCCGGGCCCCAGCGGGCCTGCGACCACCGGCGGGGCGCCGTGGCCGCCCCCGTCGCCGGCCGCGCCCTCCGGTGCGGAGGCGGCCACGGCACGGGCGATCGCCTGGTCGAGCCTGGCGGCCCGGACGCCGAACCTGTCGCCGGTGCGCTCGGCGGCCACCGGGACGGTCCCGCCACCGGGCTGGCGGTAGGCCAGGGTGAAGTCCGGGCTCTTGGACCAGTTCCGCAGCACCTCCGCGAAGGCGGCCGCCAGCACGGCCTCCGGGCGCGCGCCGTGCGCCCGGGCCGCCTCGGTCAGGGCCGCCCAGCGGGCGGGGGGCATCCGGTGCTCGTGCCGTTCGGCCGGGGCGGACCCGCGCGGGCCCGCCCCGGCGGGAAGGTCCGGCGGGGGCGGGAGCACGGCCGGTCCCGGTTCCTCGTGCAGGGCGGTCATGGATTCCTCCGTTCGGATTACGTCGGTGCCGGGACCGTAGGCAGCGGCGGTTATGCGGTGGAGATTCATGACAAGAGGCATGACTCGGGTTGACGGCATAACTGGGCGATAACCCTCCGCGCCTACGCTCGCCCGAGACCGAGAACAACCTCCCGACCCAACCGGAAAGAGGACGCTGGCATGGCGAAGGCTTCCCTCGGCGGACACGCCGATTTCAATCGGCTGTGGGCCGGTCAGACGATCAGCAACTTCGGTGACAAGATCTCACTGCTGGCGCTGCCGACCATCGCGATCGTCACGCTCGGCGGCGGCCCGGTCGAGGTCGGCGTGCTGGGCACCCTGCGGTTCCTGCCGTTCTTCCTGCTGGCCCCGGTGGCCGGACTCGTCGCCGACCGGGTCTCGCGGCGCTCCCTGATGATCATCGCCGACCTCGGCCGCTTCCTGGCGCTCGCGACCATCCCGCTGGCGTTCGTGTTCGACGCGGTCACGCTCCCGCACCTGTACATCGTGGCCGGCGTCGTCGGCGTGCTCACGACCTTCTTCGAGGTCTCCTACCAGTCATGGCTGCCGCAGCTCATCGGCGCCGAGAACCTCGTCGAGGGCAACACCAAACTGCAGATCAGCAGGAGCCTCGCCGAGGCGGTCGGCGCGGGCGCGGGCGGCGCGCTCATGCAGGTCCTCGGCGCGGCCAGGGCCGTCACGGTGGACGCCTTCACCTTCCTCTTCTCGCTGGTGGCGCTGCTGCTCATCCGGCACCGGGAGGTCCGCGAGCGGGTGGAGGGCCGCAAGGCGTCCGCGGCCGAGGACATGAAGGAGGGCATGCGCACGCTGTTCGGCACCCCGATCCTGCGCAGCCTGTTCGTCTCCAACGTCGTGGTGAACTTCGGCGCGGCGATCGGCGACGCGCTGATCCTGGTGTACGCCTACAACGTGCTGGGCCTGAGCCCCGGCCAGGTCGGCATCGCCTGGGCCGTCATGGCCGTCTTCGTCATCGCCGGCGCCGTCCTGTCCGAGCAGGTCGCCAAGGTCCTCACCCTCGGCCGGACGCTGGTGCTGGTCGCCGTCGTGCTCGGCGCGGGCTACGTCCTGGCGCCGGTCGCGGGCGCGGTCGGCGGCTTCGCGGGCCTGCTGGTCATCCAGGCGGTCCTCGGGTTCGTCAGCCCGATCTTCGACATCCACGTGCTCAGCCTGGTGCAGGGCGTCACCCCCAACGAGCAGATGGGCCGGGTCGGCGGCACCGCGCTCGCGGCGGTCTACGGCGCGCTCTCCGTCGGCTACGCGGCCGGCGGTGTGATCGGCGAGGCGTTCGGGCTGACCGCCGGGCTCGTCCTGGCGGGTGCGATCATCGGCCTCGGCGGCCTCACGCTGCTGCTGGGGCCGGTGGCCGCGATCCGCGAGCAGCCCGGAGGCGGGCAGGAGGCCCGGGCGGAGGAGCCCGCGGACGGAGGGCCGGCGGACGAGGACCCGGCCGACGGCCCGGAGCGCCCCGTGGCGACGATCACGGGGTGACGGCCGCGGCGGCGGACGTCGCCGGAGCCGGACCATCGAGGCGGGCCGCACCATCCGCGGCCCGCCTCGAACCGTTCCCGCTCCGGCGGCGTCCCCCCGTCCCGCCCCCGGCTCCCGCCGGTCAGCCCGTCCGGGACGCCAGGAAGCGCGTGACGTCCGCCGACTCGGCGGCGACACCGGCCTCGATCTCCGGCGGGAGGGGATCGAACGGCGTGACCTCCACGGCCGTGCCCCGCCTCGTCCAGGTGCCGGCCGCCCACCCGCCGGCCAGCACGACCGGGCGGATCAGGCCGCCGCCGGGCCACACGCGCCCGGCGTGGGCGGCGGGCACCGACAGCTCCCGGGTCCGGTACCCCACCAGGTAGTCGTCATAGGCGGGGAGCAGCCGTACGTCGGGCGGGTCCGCCGGCACGGGCTCCTCCAGGCGGGCCGCGGGCAGCGTGTAGACGCCCGCCCCGACGCGGACCTCGACGACGTCCCGGAGGGCGCGCCACGCGCTCCGGGCCGCCGGCATCGGCAGGCCGGACCACGAGGCGAAGTCCTCGGCGGAGGCGGGGGCGTGCGCGGCGAGGTAGCGGCGGGCCAGCTCGGCCGCGGACTCCCGCGCCGGCGGCTCCGCACCGCCGGGGGGGACCCGTTCGTCGAAGGCCGCGAACGTCGCCTCGCTCCCGCGGTCCGGGCCGTGGCAGATCCGCCCGCGCAGCGCGGCGCGGCGGATGAGATGGAAGGGCGCCTGACCGGAGGGGTCCACCCCGAGGACCGCCAGCCGGGCCGTGAGCTCGGCACGGGTGAGCGGCCCCTCCGTGGCCAGGGCCTCGGCGATCAGGTCCTCGGCGGCGTCCTGGAGCCGCTGGTCCAGGCCGAGTTCGGCGAACCGGCGGCGGCTCTCCGCCAGGAAGACCGGTCCGAGCAGGCCGATCAGCCACCGGGCGTCACCGGCCGTCACCACGTGTAGAGTGCCCCGCATGAACCAGCCGCGCACGAGGGCGCGGTCGGCGCCGAACGCGGCGGAGACCTGCCTGCCGGTGAGCCCCGCGGCGCGGGCCCGCAGACCGAGGGCCGCCGCCTCGGCGTCCTGGGCCTGGACGGCGAAGGCGCGTCCGACGGCCTCCGCCGCGCCCGCGGCCCGGACCCCTCCGGCCAGCCCTTGCGCCCGGGCACGGAGCAGCCGGGCCCGTTCCGGGGTGATGATCGGCATAGGGCCCACTTTAGTGAGGCGTGCCAGCGCCTGCCGGATAATTCACGATCTTGCACGGTTTCTTCCCTCTTGCGGGAAAGTGAGGTTTTCGAAACACTTTCGAACGTTTTGACTGGCGGCTTGCTTCGCTTCAAGAGATTTCGTACGATCTGCGTTTTAAGTGGACTTTGCGGTTAATAGAATTACTTTTGGTCGGCGGGCCGAATTTTTCCCTAGTGTCGAGGTGTGGGATGGCGCTGCACGACGACGGACAGACCGGCGAAGGAACGACCGGCGCCGACGACGAGATCGACAGGGAGGCGCTCCGCGCGGAGGTGGTGGCGTCCTACCGGGCGCGCCTGCGCTCCGCCGGAAGCGTCGTGCTGGGCGAGGAGGCGGTCGCCGAGCAGCTCGTCCGGCAGGCGGGCCTGGTCGTCGACGACGTCCTGTCCCGCTGCGGCGAGATCCCTCCCGAGGACGACACCGTGTCCCTGCCCCTCAGCATGGAGCTCGGCGCCACCCGGGCCGAGCAGGGCGTGCACCCCACGCAGTCCCTTCTCGCGGCCGCCCTGATGTTCGAGGCGGCCTTCCCGGTCCTCGCCCGCCGGCTCGCCCCGCAGGAGGGGGAGTGCGGCCGGGACCGGGCGGTCACGGTCGGCCTGGAGCTGCAGCGGTCCATCATGGTGCGGCTCGCCGTCGGTTCGGTGCCCTACGTCAACTTCCTGCTCGCCAAGCTCCTCTCCGCCCACCAGGACGAGCGCCACCGGATCGCACGCGATCTCCACGACCGGATCGCGCACGGCATGGGGGTGGCGCTGCAGCAGCTCGACCTCTACGAGGTCTACCGGGACGACGACCCCGAGCGCGCGGCCGGCAATCTGGCGATGGCCCGCCAGGCGATCAACGAAGGACTGCAGAGCACCCGGCGGCTCTCGGCGGACCTGTGGGAGCGGGTCGGCGACGACAGCCTGGAGACGGCGCTCGGCAAGTACCTGCGGGTGACGGTGCCCCGCTCCACCCGGACCACTCTCACGGCGTCCGGCGCCGACGCGGGCCTGCCCTGGGAGGTCCGCGAGGAGCTCTACATCCTCCTGCGGGAGGCGGTGCGCAACGCCCTGCTGCACTCGGGCACCGCGGAGATACACGTCGAGCTGGAAGGACTGGACGGCGTGCTGCGCGCGGTGGTCAGCGACCGCGGGCGCGGGTTCGACGTGGCGGCGACGCGGGCCGCGCGCAGTGGTGGAGGGCTCCTGTCGATGCGGGAACGGGCGGCGCTGCTCGGCGGCACCGTCAACCTGCTGAGCACGGTGGGGGAGGGGACCACGGTGGAGGTGCTGGTGCCGCTGGCGGAGGATCCGGCCATCGGGCCGTGGAGCGCGGCGGGGAGAAGCATCGCCGCGGAGGAGGAGAGGGCGGGCGGCGTTGACCGATCCGGATGAGCGGCGGATCAGGGTGGTGCTCGCCGACGACCACACCCTGTTCCGCGACGGACTGGCGGAACTGATCCAGACGGATCCGGCCTTCCACGTCGTGGGGCAGGCCGCCGACGGCGACAAGGTCCTCGAACTGGCGCCCGCCCTGCGGCCGGACATCGTCATCGTGGACGTGGAGATGCCGGGCCCGGGCGCCCGGGAGGTCGTCAGCCGGCTGCGGCGGCTCTGCCCCGAGGCGACGGTCATCGTCCTGACCATGCACCAGAACTCCAGGATCGTGCAGGAGCTGCTCGACTGCGGAGCCGCCGCCTACCTGGTCAAGAACATCGCCCGGGACCAGCTGATCGCGGCCCTGCACGCCGTCAACCAGAGCCCGCGCAACGTCCTGCTCTCGGTGGCGCGCGAGACCCTGGGGCGCGGCGACCGGGACGCGGGGAGCCGGCCGCTGTCGGCGCGCGAGATGGAGGTGCTGCGGCTCACCGCAGACGCCTACTCCAACTCGCAGATCGCGACCCGGCTCGGCATCACCGAGGCCACGGTGAAGCGGCACCTGTCCAACATCTACGCCAAGCTCGGCGCCGTCTCCCGCGTGGACTCGGTCCGCAAGGCGATGGCCGCCCGGCTCATCAACCCGGTGATCGACTCGGGGCGCGACGGCGACCGCCCCCCGGGCTGAGCACGGCCCGCGCTCCCCGGGCGCGGGCCGTGCTCCGGCGCGTGCGCCCGGGGCGGCCGGCGGACTCCGGTCACCTGCCGTGGAGCAGCCGGAGGAACTCGCGGTTGCTCGGCAGCGTGGCCAGCAGTTCCCGCTGCTCCCGCTTGACGTCGGCGAACAGCTCCCGCGCCTGCTCGATCGAGCGCTCCTTGTAGGTCAGAGAGGGGAGCGGGTTGTCGGGCAGGCAGCCGAGGCCGGCGAAGATGCAGTAGTAGCTGCCGTTCGTCCAGAAGTTGCGGAACTCGGCCTCGAAGTTGCCGTAGTAGGTGCCCTCGTCCGTGACCGGCTGGTTGACGGGGAGCCCGGCCTTGTAGGCGGCCATCTTCTCCCGGATGTCGTCGGTCAGGTGCAGTTCCTTGTTGGCCTTCCAGAACGGGGTGTCGACGCGGGGGGAGAAGTAGAAGTGCGCCTGGAGGAAGTCGCGGGTGTCGTCGAACATCTCCTCGATCTCCCGGTTGAACCGGTCGATCAGGACGGGGTCGAAGCGCCGGTCGGGGAAGTGCTTGGCGAGCTGGAAGATCGCCGCGTAGGTGAAGTAGATGCCGGTGGACTCCAGCGGCTCCAGGAAGCACGAGGCCAGGCCGATGCTGACGACGTTGTTCACCCAGGCCCGGCGGTTGCGGCCCACCCGGAAGCGGATGTGGTTGAAGGAGGTGTTCTCCGGGTCGAGGTTCCACAGGCGGGCGAAGTCGGCGGTCGCCTCGTCCTTCGAGGCGAACTGGCTGCTGTAGACGTAGCCGGTGCCGAAGCGCTCCAGCATCGGGATCCGCCACGCCCAGCCCGACGGCATCGCGATGGACGAGGTGTACGGCTCGACCCCCTCGGCCTCGTCGTCGTGCGGCACGGCCGTCGCGACCGCGCTGTCGTTGAGCAGGTGATCGCCCATGTCGATGAACGGCTCCGCCAGGGCCTTGTTGATGAGCAGGCCGCGGAAGCCCGAGCAGTCGACGAACAGGTCGCCCTCCAGGGTGAGGCCGCCCTTCGTCCGCAGGGCCGTGACGAAGCCGCGCTCGTCGAGGACGGGCTCGGTCATCTCGTCCTTGACGTGCACGACCCCCTGCTTCCCGGTGGCGAAGCGGCGCAGGAAGTCGGCGACGAGGTGCGCGTCGAAGTGCCAGGCGTACGCGGTCGAGCGCCGCCCGTCCAGCCGGCGCGGCGAGAGCTTGGCGTCCATCAGGGGCGGCTCGCGGAAGCACGCGTAGTCGAACGGCTCGCCGGTGCGGCCCTCGTGGACGTCGTTGTACCAGTAGTGCGACAGCGGGACCCCGTCGTGGGACCGCAACAGCCCGAACGGGTGGTAGAAGTGGTCCGACCGGCCGTCCGGCAGCGTCCGGGGGGTGCTCTCACCCGCGCCGGGCGTGCGCCAGTTGACGAACTTGACGGCCATCTTGAAGCTCGCGTTGCACTCGGGCATCCACTCCTCCTCGGGGATGCCCAGCACGTCGAAGAAGGCACGCTGCAGGTTCGGCACCGTCGCCTCGCCCACGCCGATCTTCGGGATCGCGGGTGCCTCCAGGACCGTGATCCGCACGCCGCCCTGGAGCACCTTGCCGAGGTAGGAGGCGGCCATCCAGCCCGCCGTTCCCCCGCCGAGGATGACCACGTTCTTGATGCGCTGGTCCACTGCGCGTCCTCCGTTTCCTGGGACCGTGCCGGACGTCACCGGCGCGGAACGTCGTCGTTCACCGTGGACCGTAGGGAGGGTCGGTTCGTCCGGGGTTACGCCGCTTCCGCGCGCGCTTTCACCCACGGTGCCGCCCGCGCTTCCACCCGCGCTTCCACCCACGCTTCCACCCACGGTGCCGGCGACGGTGCCGCCGCCCCCGGCGCGCCGGCTCTCCCGCCGGGGACGATCCGGGCGGAAGCGGCGTAACCCGGTGCCAACCCGGCCGCCCTAGGGTCCGGCCGAGCCCGGCCGCGCCCCGGCCCCGGAGGACGCCGGGAGCCCGGAGAGCCCGGCGGGACCGGAGGACGAGGAGAACGGCATGACCGAGACCCTGCCGGCGGACGCGCCCGCCACCGGCACCCCCGCCCGCCCGGCGCCGTCCGGGCACCGCGGAGCGCTCTGGATCGACGGCCGCTGGACGCCGTCGTCCACCCGCGAGAGGTCCACCGTCGTGGACCCGGCCCGGGAGGAGGTCGTCGGCAGCGTGCCCGCGGGCACCGCGGCCGACGCGCGCCGCGCCGTGGAGGCCGCGGCCGCGGCCTTCCCGGGCTGGGCGGCCCTGCCGCTGGAGGAACGGCTGCGCCCGCTGCGCAGGCTGCTGGAGTTGATGGAGGCGGACGCCGGCGTCCTGGCCGACACGATCACCCGCGAGGTGGGCATGCCCCGCCACCTGGCCCGCGGCGTGCAGGTCGAGTTCGCCCTCGGGGTGCTCCGCTCCTACCTCGGCCTGCTGCCGGGCCACCCCTTCGAGCAGCGGCTCGGCGGTTCCCTGGTGCTGCGCGAGCCCGTCGGCGTCGTCGCCTGCGTCACGCCGTGGAACGTCCCGCTGCTGCTGGTCGTGCAGAAACTGGTGCCCGCGCTGGCGGTGGGCTGCACCGTCGTGCTCAAGCCCAGCGAGATCACCCCGCTCAACACCTTCCACCTGGCCGACCTGCTCGCCCGGTGCGGCCTGCCGCCGGGCGTGGTCAACCTCGTCAGCGGAGCGGGCCCGGTCGTCGGACCGGTCCTGGCCGAGCACCCCGACGTCGCGATGGTCTCCCTGACCGGCTCGCAGCGGGCGGGCCAGGACGTCTCCCGGCGCGCGGCCGGCACCGTCAAGCGGGTGCACCTGGAGCTCGGCGGCAAGAGCGCCGGCATCGTCCTGGACGACGCCGACCTCGAGACGGCCGTGGACGCGGGCGTCCGGCAGGCGTGCTTCAACTCCGGCCAGGCGTGCCTGGCCTGGAGCCGGCTCCTCGTCCCCGCCGCCCGGTACGGTGAGGCGACCGAGATCGCCGCGGCGGCCGCCGGATCCCTCCGGGTGGGCGACCCGTTCGACCCCCGCACCGATCTGGGCCCGCTGGTCTCCGCGACCGCGCGGACGCGGGTGCGGCGTTACATCCGGCTCGGGGAGCGCGAGGGCGCCAGGGTCGTCGCCGGAGGGCCCGCCGCCCCCGACGGCCTGGACCGCGGCTTCTACGTCCGCCCCACGGTCTTCGCCGGCGTGCACAACCGGATGCGGATCGCCCGGGAGGAGATCTTCGGGCCGGTCGCGGTGCTGATCCCCTACACCGACGAGGACGACGCGGTGCGCATCGCCAACGACAGCGACTACGGGCTGCACGGGGCCGTGTGGTCGGCCTCGGCGGAGCGGGCGCTGGCGGTCGCGCGCCGCATGCGCACCGGCAGGGTCGACGTGAACGGCGCTCCGTTCAACCTGCTCGCGCCCTTCGGGGGCTACAAGCGGTCGGGCAACGGGCGCGAGCTGGGAACCTGGGGCCTGGACGCGTTCTGCGAGGTCAAGGCGGTGCAGCTCGGCGCGAGCGACGTCCAGGTGGAGATCGGCGCCCGCTGAGGCGGGAACCGGCGGGAACGCCGGTCCGCCGGCCCGCGCGTCGGCGGACCGGCGGACCGGCGGACCGGCGGATCGGCGGACGGCCGGGCTCAGCCCGTGCCCGCGGCGGTCTCCCAGAGCAGGGTGGGCCGTCCGCCGCGCAGCGCCTCCCACGCGACCCGCCGGTAGCAGGAGGCGACCAGCGAGTCCCGGACCAGCCCCGAGGCGCCGTGCAGGTGCACCGCGTCGCGGGTGACGTCCAGGGCCGTCTCCGCGGCCAGGGCGAGCAGCCCCGCCGCGTCCCCCGACCCGAGCGCACCCTTGTCCAGCGCCCGCGCGGCGTCGGCGACGGCCCAGCGCACCGCGTCGAGGCGGGCCAGCAGGCCCGCGACCCGCAACCGGGGCGCCTGGTGCTTCACCAGCGACTGGCCGAACTGCTGGCGGCTGCGGATGCGCTCCACCACCGCCGTGAGCGTGGCCGCGGCCAGCCCCGTCAGGAGCGCGGCCTGGTAGACCGCCCCGCGCAGCCCCACCCGGGCCAGCGCCCGCTCCGCCTCCCGGCCGTGCAGCAGCACCGCCTCGGCGGGGACCCGGACGTCGGTGAGGATCGCCGCCGCGGCCGGGCCGCCGCCGCGGTCGGCCAGCTCGCGCAGCTCCACCCCGGGATCGGGCAGGGGGACCAGGCTCACCTGGGGGCCGCCGGCGGTCTCGGCGAGCAGCAGCAGGGCGCCCGGCGCGACCCCCACGGAGAAGGGGCCCGCCGTCCCGGAGAGCAGGCCGCCGTCCCCGGCCGGGTCCGGCCGCCAGACCAGCCCGGTGGACAGGCAGCCCTCCAGGCCCGGCAGCCGGCCGGGGATGGGGACGGGGAGCCCGCCCGCCCTGACCCGGTCGAGCAGGTCGAGCAGGTCG
>NZ_JBHSBM010000030.1:15878-28629 GCF_042650625.1 Planomonospora corallina | reverse complement strand
GCCAGCAGGTCCAGGGTGACGAGCGTGCCCATCAGCGGGAGCGGCTGCATCGAGCCGCCGACCTCCTCGCACAGCATGGTCAGCACGGCGTGCCCCAGCTCCAGGCCGCCGCGGTCCAGCGGCACCCCGAAGTCCCAGGCGCCGACGTCGGTCAGGGCGTCCCAGGCCTGCTCGGGGCTCCCGCCGCCGTCCAGCAGCGCCTGCCGCACGGTCAGACGGAGCTGGCGGAAGAGCGGGTCCTCCTCCTCCCAGTCGGTCCACCACTCGCCGGCCGTCTGCTCCATCGCGGTCATCGCGCCTCCCCGCGCAGTTCGTCCCGGTGTCCCGCACGGTGTCCCGCACGGTGTCCCGCACGGTGTCCCGCATGGTGGAGGGCACCGCCTCCGGCGCCGCGTCCGTCCGCGGCCCGCGCGGTCACGGCCGCACCTCCGCGCCGGAGTCGAGGCGCAGGCGGGCCAGCGTCTCGAGCATCATCTCCGAGGTCCCTCCCGAGATCCGCATCCCGGGCGCCTCGCGTGCCGCCACGTCCAGCGGGTCGGCGACGCCCTCCTCCTCCGCGATCATCGCCAGGTCGCCGCCGTGCTCGGCGGCCCACCAGGCGATCTCGGCGGCCAGTTCGGTGGTGTACCACTTGGCCGCCGCGGCCTCGTCCTCGTTGAGCTCACCCCGGTCCAGGCGGGTGAGGACCCGCCGGACCAGCGTGCCCGCCGCGACGAGCCGGGTGTTGAGCCGGGCGAGACCGATCGCGTCGTGCTGGGTGAGCCCGCCCCGCAGCCGCTCCGTGGCGGCGCGGTGCCAGCGCAGCGCCTTGACGTAGTAGTCCAGGCCGGTCCGCTCGTAGGCCAGTGTCTTGACGACGATGGCCCAGCCCTGGCCGGGCTCGCCCACGACGTCGCCGGGCCCCACCGCCACCCCGTCCAGGGTGACCTCGTGGAAGTCGTCGTCCATGAGGGCGGGGATCGGCTCGATCCGCACCCCCCCGCCGCCCAGCGGGACCAGGAACAGGGTCAGCGCGTCGTCGTCGTCCCTGGCCAGGCAGAGGGCGTGGTCGGCGAGCCTGGCGAAGATCGAGTGCGTCTTGGTGCCGTGCAGCCGGTAGCCGTCGCCGTGCCGGACGGCCCGGGTGGACAGCACCGACAGGTCCGAACCCGCGTGCGGCTCGCTGAACAGCACGCACCCGTAGGACGTGCCCGCCGCGAAACCCGGCAGATGCCTGGCCCGCATCTCCGGCCCGGCGCAGTTGAGCAGCGTCGTGCCGACGATCGACACGGTCAGCGTGTGCAGCAGGTCCGGCACGTCGTGCATGGCGAGCTCCTCCACCAGCACCGCGGCGGACACGTGGCTCACCCCCCGCCCGCCGTACTCCACCGGCCACTGCGGCGCGAGCAGTCCCGCGGCGCCGAGCGCCCGGTGGACGGGCCGCGGATCACGCCGCCGCCGGGCCTCGGCGATCGGCGCCGCGGCGAGGACCTCGCGGATCTCGTCGCGCAGCGCCCGGACAGGCGCCTCGCTGTGCTCCCACAGGAGCTCGGACGTGAGCATGGCTCCCCTCTCAGATGAGTGCGGCCGCCGGGTCGAGGGCGGCGCCGGACAGGACCCGTCCGATGCCGTCCACGAGGTCGCCGGTCTCGGCGGCGGTGGTCGCGAGGCGGTTGTACTCGGCGGTCCCGGACACCCGTCCGTCCCGCTCGACGAGCCCCACACAGGCCAGCGCCGCCGCCGGGACCGGGCTGTAGAGCTCCAGGTGCCGCGCCGGCGGTCCCGGCACCTGGCTCACCTCGATCCCGGGCAGGTCGAGCGGGACCGCCGGGTAGTTGTGCAGCGCGAACAGGACCGAGTACGGCGGGGCGGGAGCCATCCTGTCTCCGCCGTACCCGCCGTACCCGCCGAACAGCGCGTCCACGGGGAGCCGCTGGTGGGCCAGGGCGTCCGTCACGGCCGCGCGGGTCCTGCGCAGCAGGGACCGGAACGACGGCCGCCCCGAGCAGTCCACCCGGATCGGCACGACCGTCGTGAACTGCCCCACGACGTCCTCCATCCCGGCGAAGACCCGGCCCGCCACGGGGGTGCCGACGACCACGTCGCGCCCCCGGCCGGGCGGGCCCCCGCGCTCCCCGCGGCGCGCGAGCACCACGGCGAGCGCGGCGAGCAGCGTCATGAACGGGGTCGCGCCCTCGGCCGCGCCCAGCGCGAGCCCGGCGGACACGGCCCCGGGGTCCAGCGCGACGGGCAGATGGCCGCGGGCGAACCCGCCCGCCCGCGGGGCGGGCGGCAGCCCGGCCAGGGAGCGCCGCCAGTGGTCGAGCTCGGCGGTTCCGCCCGGCCCGCAGAGCCAGCGCTCCTGCCAGGCGGCGACGTCGGGGAACTGCAGCGGGGGCGGGGAGCCGGCGCGCCCGCGGTAGGCGTCGGACAGGTCCTTCAGGAACACCGCCGACGACCAGCCGTCGAAGACCGCCAGGTGCGCGGCGAGGACGAGAACGTGGTCGTCCTCGCCGAGGCGCAGCAGCCGGAACCGGGTGCTCTCACCCGCGCCGAGGTCCAGGGGCCGCCGCGCGCTCCGGGCGACCTGGTGCGCCACCTCGGCCGTGCGCCCCGCCGCGGAGAGGCCGGACAGGTCCAGGACCCGCAGCCGCAGGTGCGGCTCGGCCTCGACGTGCTGCGTGAGCCCGCCGGGACCGCCGGTCAGCCGCGTGCGCAGGGCCTCGTGCCGGCCGAGCACGGAGGTGAGCGCCGCGGCCAGAGCACCCGGGTCGAGCGGGCCGCGCAGCCGTACGGCGTGCGAGCCGGTGCCCGACCCCGGGCCGGCGGCCTCGTCGCGCAGCAGCCGCTCCTGCACCGGCGTCGCCGGCACCGGGCCGGCGGCGGCACGCGGCACGGGATGGGCGGGCACGGGCGCCTGCGCCCCCAGCAGGAGCCGGGCCAGCTCCCGCTTGTGCGCCGGGAGCCCGTCCAGGACGTCGGTCATGACATCCCACCGCCCGCGCGCAGCGAACGGAGCATCTCCGCGGCCTCCTCGTCGCTCATCTGTTCGATCCGGTCGAAGACCGACATCAGCCGCTCCTGCTCGGCGGCGGCGTCGTGCTGGGCGTCGCGGACCAGCGCGGCCAGGCCCGCCACGGTCGGCCGGGAGAAGAAGTCCGCCAGCGCGATGTCGACGCCGAAGTGGCCGCGCACGCGGGAGACCGCGGTGGTGGCCTGCAGCGAGCTGCCGCCCAGGGAGAAGAAGTCGGCCTCCACGTCCACGTGCTCGCGGCCCAGCAGCGGCGCGACGACGCCGTGTGCGATCTTCTCCTCGACGGTGTCGCGCGGCGCCGTGATCTCCGCGTCCGCGTGCCCGGCGGGTGCGGGCAGCGCGGCCAGGTCCACCTTCCCGTGCGGGGTGCGCGGCAGCTCGTCGAGCGTCACGACGACCGGGACCATGTAGCCGGGCAGCCGCTCGGCGGCGCCCCGCCGCACGGTCTCGGCGTCCGCGGTCCCGGTGGCGTAGCCGACCAGAACGCGCTCGCCGTCCGCTCCGGCGACCACTGTGACCACCGCCTGCTCCACGCCCGGCTGCCGGAGGAGTACCGCCTCGACCTCGCCCGGCTCGATCCGGAACCCGCGCAGCTTGATCTGCCGGTCGGTGCGGCCGAGGAACTCCAGGTTGCCACCGGGCAGCCAGCGGGCCAGGTCGCCCGTCCGGTACAGCCGTGCGGTCGCCTCCCCGTCGGCGTAGGGGTTGTCGACGAACCGCTCCGCGGTCAGCTCCGGCCGCCCGAGGTAGCCGCGCGCCACGCCGGGCCCCGCCACGCACAGCTCGCCGGGGACGCCGGGCGGCACCGGCCGCAGCCGCCCGTCCAGCACGAACGCCTGGTGGCCGGCCATCGGCCGCCCGATCGGCGGGTTGCGGTCGTAGGAGCCGACGCAGTTCATGAGCGTCACCGCGACGGTGGCCTCGGTCGGCCCGTAGCCGTTGACGAAGCGCCGCTCCCCGGCGGTCCACTCGGCCACCAGCCCGCCGGGGAATGCCTCGCCGCCCACCGAGACCAGCCGCAGGCCGGGCAGGCGCCGCTGGTCCAGCAGCGGCATCAGCGCGGGCGGCAGCTCGGCGACCGTCACGTCCGCGCGCCGCATGAGCGCCGTCAGCAGCTCGGGGTCGTGCCGCTCCTCGTCGCCGGCGACGACCAGCTCGGCGCCGGCCAGCAGCGTGGTGAAGATCTCGAACACCGAGACGTCGAACGTGAGGGGAGCGAAGTGCAGCACCCGGTCGGCCGGGGTGATCCCGTAGTCCGCCGCGATGGCCCGGGAGAAGTGCGCGACCGAGCGGTGCTCCACCATGACGCCCTTCGGGACGCCGCTGCTGCCCGAGGTGTAGAGCACGTACGCCAGGTCCCCGGGCTCGCACACCGGGGGCACCGCCGCCACCTCCCCGGCGGGCGGGGCGGGCACGGGGACGGCCTCCACCCGTCCCGGCAGGGCGGCCCCGCCCGGGCCGCCGGGCTCGACGAGGGCGAGGCGGACCGACGCGTCGGCGAGGATCGCGTCCACCCGCTCCGGCGGGGCGGCCGGGTCGACGGGCAGATAGGCGGCGCCGGCCTTGAGCACGCCGAGCACCGCGGCGACGGCCGCGGGTCCCCGGCAGAGGCGGACGGCCACCGGCTCGTCCCGGCGGGCCCCCCGGGCGCGCAGCTCGCCCGCGACCGCCTCCGACCAGCGGTCCAGCGTCGCGTAGTCGACCACCGTGTCGCCGGAGCGGACCGCGACCGCCCCGGGGCGCTCCCGGGCCCGCTCCCGGAACAGCCGGTCCAGCGTCGCGGTGTAGGCGGCCTCGTCGACGGGGCCGCCGCGGGAGAGTTCGCGCGCGTGCCGGGAGGCGCCGGGCTCCTCGACGAGGGTCAGCTCGCCGACCCGGATCCCCGGGTCCTCCGCGACCTGCCGCAGCACCCGCTGGAAGGCGTCCAGCAGGGCGGCCGCGGTGCCGTACCGGTACAGGGAGGTGTTGTACTCCAGCGACAGCTCCAGGTCGTCGGCCTCGCCGGCCAGGAAGCTCAGGTCGAACTTCGCGGCGCCGTCGTGCTTCTGCTCGACGCAGAACTCCACGCCGCCGGCCTCGGCACGATGGGCGCCCCAGCGGCCCAGGGAGGTGAACTCGATCTGGAACAGGGGGTGGCGCAGCGGGTCGCGCGGTGGCCGTACGGCCTCCACCACCTGCTCGAACGGGAGCTCGCTGTGCGCGAAGGCGTCCATCACGGCCGAGGAGGTGCGGCCGACCAGCTCCTGGAAGGTCAGGTCGTCGGTCACCTCGGTCCGCAGCGTGATCATGGTGACGAAGCAGCCGATGAGCCGCTCCAGGTCCGGGTGGGGCCGCGAGGCGCTGGCGGTGCCGACCACCACGTCCTCGGAGCGGGTCCAGTGCCGCAGCAGCGCGTTGAAGGCGGCCAGCAGGGTCGTGAACACCGTCGTGCCCGCCGCCTCCGCGACCGCCGAGAGCTTCCCGAGCGTCTCGGCGTCCACCGGAAGCGACAGCCCTCCGCCCTCGCCGCGGGTCTCGGGCGTGCGGGGGTGGTCCGGCATGACCTCGGTGGCCTGCGAGCCGGCCAGGATCCGGCGCCAGGCGTCGGCCAGGGCCGCCGACCGCTCGGTGTCGAGCTTCTCCCGCTGCCAGGCCGCGAAGTCGGCGTACTCCACCGGCAGGTCCGGCAGGTCGCTCCCGCGACCGGCCACGGCCGCCTCGTAGCCGGAGGTCAGCTCCTCGGCGAACACCCGGGTCGAGCCCGGATCCCACACGATGTGGTGGACCACCCAGAGCAGGACGTGCTCGTCGTCGGACAGGCGGACCAGCCGGGCCCTGATCGGCGGCCCCGCGGACAGGTCGAACGGGGCGGCCGCGTCCTCGGCGGTGAGCTGGGCCAGCTCCCGCTCCGGGTCGTCCTGGCCGGACAGGTCGGCCGGCTGGATGCCGACCACGTAGCCGGGCATCGGCTCCTGCCAGGGCAGCCCGTCCACCTCGATCAGCCTGCTGTGCAGGACCTGGTGGCGGCGGACCACCGCGTTCACCGACTCACGGAGCGCGGCCGGGTCGAGCGGGCCGCGCAGCCGGATCGACAGCGCGATGTTGTTGCGGTTGCGTCCGGCGCCCAGGCGGTCGACGAACCACATCTGCTCCTGCTGGAACGAGGTCCGGGCCCGGGGGCCGTGGTCGCGGCGGCTCAGCGCGGCGCGGCCGGCGCCTGCGGACATCTGGCCGCGCATCTGCCGCAGGAGCCGTGACCGCTGGCCCTGGGGCAGCCGTCCGAGCCGTTCGGCGAGGTCGCTCATCAGTATCCTCCGTCAGCGGGTGGTCACCGGGTCGGCCGGTGGAACTCGGTCAGCAGCTCGGCGAGCTGCCCGGGAAGGTGCTTGGCGAAGTAGTGGCGCCCGCCGGGGAGGACGGCCAGCCCCACCTCGGAGGCGTACAGCCCCCAGGCCAGGTGGCCCTCCCGGTATCCCTCGGTCGCCTCGTCGGCGTCGCCGATGATGCAGGTGAGCGGGGTGGCCAGGTGCGGGCCGAAGCCGGCCTGCGTCCTCGCGAAGAAGCGGGCCGCCTCCGTCATGTCGTGCCGGACCATGCGGATCACCGCGGTCAGGTCGCGCTCGTCGAGCACCCCGTCGAAGCCGTCCATCGACCGCAGGTGCGCGACGAGGTCCTCGTCGCTGGAGATCCGCTCCATCTCCAGCGAGTACTCGGGGTCGTCCTCCGGCAGCGCGGCCGCCAGGTACAGCGCGCGGGGGCGCAGGCCGTACCCCTCCAGGACGCGGGTGGTCTCCAGCGCCGCCACGACGCCGGCGCAGTGCCCGTAGACCGCGAACGGCCCCCGCACCGTGCGGGCGATCTCGGTGGCGGCGAGCTCGGCGAGCTCCGCGACGGGGAGCATCGGCCCCGGGCGCACCGGGTCGTGCCCGGGCGGCGAGACCGCCACCAGCGCGATCTCCGGCGGGAGTTCGGCGGCGAGCGGCCGGTAGGCGATGGCGTCGCCGCCGCCGTGCGGGAAGCAGACCAGCGTCAGCTCCGGCTCCCGGCCCGGCGCCGGCTCGGGGGTGAGCCGGTACAGCAGCCGGTGCGCGGGCCCCGCCCCGGCCCCGTCGCCGGGCCCGGACAGCTCGGCCAGGCGGGCGGCGAGTCTGCGCGGCGTCGGATGGGTGAACAGCTCGACGACCCGCAGGCCCTCCCGGACCGCCCGTACGGCGCGCACCGCGGCGAAGGAGTCGCCGCCGAGCGCGAAGAAGTCGTCGTCGGGGCCGACGGAGGCGGCGCCCAGGACGTCGCGCCACGCGCCGGCGACCGCCGCGACGAGCGGGTCGCCGCAGTCGGGGGCCGCCCCGCCCGGCCCGGCGGCGGGGTCGGGCAGCGCCGCCCGGTCCACCTTCCCGTTGGGGCTCAGCGGCAGGCGGCCGAGCACCACCAGGGCGGACGGCACGGCGTGCGGCGGCAGCACGCCGCCCAGCGCGGCGCGCACGGCCCCGGTGTCCACCTCGGACCCCTCCTCGGGGACCACGTAGCCGACGAGCCGCGCGCTCCCCCCGCCGTTCCCGCCGCCGCGGGCCACCACGGCGGCGTCGCGCACCCCCGGCTGCGCGCGCAGCGCGCTCTCCACCTCGCCGGGCTCGATGCGCAGCCCGTTGAGCTTGATCCGGAAGTCGGTACGGCCCAGCAGCTCGATGACACCGTCCGCGCGGTGGCGCGCGACGTCGCCGGTCCGGTACAGCCGCTCGGTGAGCCCCGGCTCCAGCTCGACGGTCACGAACCGCTCCGCGGTCAGTTCCGGCCGGTCGAGGTATCCCCTCGCCAGGCCGGCGCCGCCCAGGTGGAGCTCGCCCGGAACGCCGGCCGGGACGGGCCGCAGGCGCTCGTCGAGGATGTAGGCCCGCTGGTTGGCCATCGGCCTGCCGTAGGGCAGGTGCGTCCAGGACGGGTCGACGCGGTGGACGGGGAACTCGATCGAGTGGATCGACGCCTCCGTGGCCCCGCCCAGCGCCGCGAACGCCAGGCCGGGGGCGAAGGCGCGGATCCGGTCCGGCTGGGCGACGGGGATCCAGTCCCCGCCGAGGAAGGCGACCCGCAGTCCCGGCAGGTCCGGCCCGCCGGCGTGCTCCAGCTGGTCGAGGAGCAGGTCCAGCAGCGCGGGGGCGGAGTTCCACACCGTGACCCCGTGGCGGGTCATGAGATCCGCCCAGTGGGCGGGGTCCCGCGCGGCGGCGGGGTCGGGCAGGACCAGCGTGCCGCCCGCGCCGAGCATGCCGAGCACCTCGTAGACGCTCATGTCGAAGCTGGGGGAGGAGAGCGCCAGGACCGCGTCGCCGGGACGCACGCCGTACGACCGGTTGAGGTCGAGCAGGTTGTTGACGACCCCGCGGTGCTCCAGCGCGATCCCCTTGGGGGTGCCGGTGGAGCCGGAGGTGTAGATGACGTAGGCCAGGTCGCGGGAGGTGACCCGGGTGACGGGACGGTGCGCGGGGCGGGCGTCGATCTCCGCCCGGTCGGCGTCCAGCAGCACCCGCAGGGCGCCGTCCGCGCCGCGGCCCTCCCCGCCGTCCCGCCCCGTCTCCGGGATCCGGGAGGCCAGCTCGGAGGTGGTGACCAGGACCGGCGCCGCGGCGTCGCGGATCATGAAGGCCAGCCGGTCGGGCGGGTAGTCCGGGTCCAGCGGCACGTAGGCGCCGCCGGCCTTGAGCACGGCGAGGATCGCGGTCACCAGGCCGGGGCCGCGGCGCAGGCACAGCGCCACCCGCCGGTCCGGCCGCACGCCCAGGCGGATCAGGTGGTGGGCCAGCCGGTTGGCGCGCTCCTCCAGTTCTCCGTAGGTGACCGTCCAGCCGTCCAGTCCGCCGCAGACCAGGGCGGGCGCGCCGGGCCGCCGGTCGGCGTGCTCCTCGAACAGCCTGTGCAGGCATGCGGTCTCCGGGAACGGCGCCGCCGTGGCGTTCCAGCCGTGCAGCACGGCCCGCCGCTCCGCCTCGGACAGCAGCGGCAGGTCCCCCACCGGGACGTCCGGCCGCTCGACCGCCGCCTGCAGCACGGTGAGGAAGTGCTGGAGCAGGCGGTCGACCGTACCGGGGTCGAACAGGGCGGTGGGGTACTCCACCAGGGCCCGGACGGCGGCGCCCGTGTCGTGCACGCTGACCATCAGGTCGTACTTGGTGACGCCCGACTCGAACTCGACGGGCTCGGTGCGCAGCCCCGCCAGCTCCGGCGCGGTGTCCGGGGTCTCGTCCAGCAGGAACATCACGGACGTGAGCGGTGGCCGGCTCGGGTCACGGGGGATCTTCAGCGCGTCGACGATCAGGTCGAACGGCATCTCCTGGTGGGCGTAGGCGCGCAGGGTCGTGGCCTTGACGGAGCGGACCAGCTCGTCGAAGGTCGGGTCGCCGCCCGTCTTGATCCGCAGCGGCAGCGTGTTGACGAAGAAACCGACGAGGTCGGCGACGGCGGGGTGGTCACGGCCGGAGACCGAGGTGCCGACCACGATGTCGTCCTGGCCGGTGTGGCGGGCGAGGGTGGCGGCGAAGGCGGCCAGCAGCGTCATGTACAGCGTCGCGCCCGCGGCCCTGCCGTGCTCGCGCAGCGCCGCGACGAGCGGGGCGGGCAGGTCGAGGTAGCGGGATCCCCCCTCGTGCCCGAAGAGCGGCGGCCGGGGCCGGTCGGTCGGCAGGTCCACCGGTGCCGCGCCCGCGAGCTCTCCGGTCCAGTAGTCCCTGAGCCGCTCCAGCCGGTCACCGTCGATCCGCCCGCGCTGCCAGGCGGCGAAGTCGGCGTACTGCAGGGGCAGCGGGGGCAGGCCGGGGTCGCGGCCCGCCGCGCGGGCCGCGTAGCAGCGCTCCAGCTCGGTGGAGAGCAGCCGCATCGACCAGCCGTCGGTGACGATGTGGTGGATGTTCAGCAGCAGGACGTGGTCCTCTGGGCCCAGGCGGCCCAGCGCGGCGCGGACCGGGGCGCCGGCCGCGAGGTCGAACGGGGTGATCGCGTCGGCGGCGTGGAACGGGCCGATCGCGGCCTCGTCCGGCAGCTCGACGACCGGCAGGGGCAGCCGGTGGCCCGGCAGGACCTCGGGTACGGCCTCCTCACCCCGGCCCGGGTAGACGGTGCGCAGGACCTCGTGCCGGTCCACCACGTCCTGCAGGGCGCGGTGCAGCGCCCCGACGTCGAGCGGGCCGCGGATCCGGGTGGCCACCGGCACGTTGTAGGCCGGGGAGCCCGGCTGGAGCTGGTCGACGAACCAGAGCCGCCGCTGGGCGAACGACATCACCGCCGGCTCGCCGTCGGCCCGGGGCACCGGGTCCTCCTGTTCTGCGGGCCTGTCGCCCGCGCCCGCCAGCGCTTCGAACAGCGCCCGGCGCGATGCGGGCAGACCGGCGATACGTTCGGCGAGGGTGTCGCTCACCGGGAACCTCCATGCGTCGTCGGGAAGGGGCGTCGGGTGGCACGGCTGCGGCCGGGACGGGGTGGGACGGGGGACGGGGGGGACGGGGGAGAGAGGGGCGCGCGGGCCGGCGCGGGGCCTGGGGCGGGCCGGGGCGGGGAAGACGCCGGCCCGCGCGGGTCAGCGGGCGTAACCGGGCAGCGGGAAGTCCCGGCAGAGCCGGGAGACGTCGGCGCGGATGCCGTCGCGGGCCGCCGCGGGGAGCCTGTACTCGGTGTCGCCGAGCTGCTCGACCGCCTCGACGGCCCGGCAGAAGAGGTCGGCGCAGGCGGCCATGTCACCGGGGCCCATGCCGCGCAGCGCGAGCGTGTTCGTGCCGAGGCGGACGCCGGAGGTGATCTGGGCGGGCCGGGCGTCGCCGACGATGCGGTTCTTGTTGACGATGATCCCGCACTCCTCCAGCGCCCGCTCGACGACGACGCCGGTGTGGCCCTTGGCGCCCACGTCGATGAGGACGAGGTGGTTGTCGGTCCCGCCGGTGACCAGGCTCTGGCCCCGGTCCACCAGTTCCGTCGCGAGCCGCCCGGCGTCCAGCCGCAGGCGCAGGGCGAGCTCGCGGAAGGCGCCGGTGGAGGCGGCGGCGAACGCCCGCGCCTTGGCCGCCACCGCCGCGAGGTCCGGGGTGCCCTGCGCGCGGGGGAAGACGGCGCGCTGCAGGGCGCCGCGCAGGGTTCCCCGCCCGCCGGGGCCGGGCCGGTCGGCGTCGGGACCGGACAGGATCAGGCCACCGCGCGGCCCGTAGAGCTGCTTGTAGGTGCTGGTGGTGGTGACGTGCGCGTGCGGCATCGGGTCGGGATGCTCCCCGGCCGCGACCAGCCCGGCGATGTGGGAGATGTCGGCCAGCAGCCAGGCGCCGGCCTCGTCGGCGATCTCGCGGAAGCGGGCGAAGTCGATGGCGCGCGGGTAGGAGCTCGCGCCGCAGACGATCACCTTGGGGCGGACGCGCCGGGCCAGTTCGGCGACGTCGTGGTAGTCGATGAAGCCGTCGGGTCCCACACCGTAGCCGGCCGTGCGGAAGTACCTGCCGGTGACGGAGGCGGGGGAGCCGTGCGTGAGGTGCCCGCCGGCGTCCAGGTCCATGCCCAGCACGGTGTCGCCGGGTTCCAGCAGGGCGAACAGCACCGCCAGGTTCGCCGAGCTGCCCGAGTGCGGCTGCACGTTGGCGTAGGAGGCGCCGAACAGCTCGCAGGCGCGGGAGACCGCCAGCCGCTCGACGTCGTCGGCCACCTCGCAGCCCGCGTGGAAGCGGGCGCCGGGGTAGCCCTCCGCGGTCACGTTCGCCAGCGCGCTGCCGGCGCAGGCCAGCACCGAGGGCGGCGCGGTGCTGCACGCGGCCACCATCGCGAGCGTGTCCGTCTGGCGGCGCATCTCGCGCTCCAGCAGGTCGAAGATCTCGGGGTCCTCGGCGGCGAGGTTCTCCGTCGCGCGCCGGTGGAAGTCGGCCAACCGGACCATGCGGGCCTCCAGTCGTCAATGCCGCCGGGGAGAAGGCCCCGGGAAGGCGGTTGTTTCGATCCGCGGCCGGAAGATTAGGCACGCCCAGTTAAGCGCCGGTTATGACGATTTATTGAAATAAATAAGCAAATTGAATGGCACACCGCCCGTATTCGCGGGCGGGTGGAGACGGGCCCGGACGTGCGGCGTAACCGCCCAGCAACCGGCTGCCGCGAGGGTGGGCGGCGACACCGGTTCGATGGCGGTTTTGACGGGATGACTCTGGAGGGCCAGTGACGACGGGAGCACCGCAGCGCTACTTCCAGGTCGTGGTCAACCAGCACGGGCAGTACGGCGTATGGCCCCTGGCCGACGCGGTGCCCGGCGGCTGGTCGCCGATCGGGTTCGTCAGCACGCGGGAGGAATGCCTGGTCCAGGTGGCCGAACTGTGGCGGGACATGCGGCCGGCCGGGAGAACGGACGGCCGTCCCGCGGACTGGATCGGCCGGATCACCGCCGCGGCGGACGCCCGCCCGCACGCCGTCGCGCTGCGCGGCGGTGGCGAGCGCCTCACCTACGGAGAACTGGTGGCGGACGCGCGGCGGCTCGCCGGACGGCTGTCCGCCCTCGGCGTCGGCGCCGAGACCCGGGTCGCGCTGTACCTCCCGCTCGGCGCCGCGGCGCTCACGGCGCTGCTCGGCGTCGCCGTCACCGGCGCGGCCTACCTGCCGATCGACGCCGCCGACGACCCCGGCCGCCGGGACCTGATGATCGCTGACAGCGGCGCGCGGGCGGTCGTCACGGGCCGGCCCGAGACGCTGGCGCACACCGACGCGCATCTCGTGACCTGGCCGGACGGCGCGGCCGGGGCGGGCGCCGCC
>NZ_JBHSBM010000030.1:0-15858 GCF_042650625.1 Planomonospora corallina | reverse complement strand
GCTCTACCACCCGGCGGACCGCGGGTCGCGGGGCGTCGTGCTGGAGCACGGCCAGCTGGACGCCCTGCTGGAGGGCGTGCCGCCGGTCCGCGCGGGCGAGCGCGTCACCGTGCGGGGCCGTCTCTCCGCTGGGGCCGTCAACGCCGGCCTCCTCCGTGCGCTGTGCGGCGGGGCCGAGCTGGTCCTGTCGCCGGACGGGCCCGGCGCGCCTCCCGGGCCGCGGTGGTGCTCCGCGCGTTTCTACGGGTCCCTGGAGACCGGGGTCGCGTGCGCCGCGCGCACGCCGCCCGCCGCCGGGCCGGGCCCGGCCCGGACCCTGGTCGGCCCGCCGTTCCCCGGGTGCCGCCTGTACGCCCTGGACGACGACATCCGGCCGCTCCCCGTGGGCGCCGTGGGCTCCCTCTACGTGGGGGGCAGGGTGGTCGCCCGCGGTTACCTGGACGACCCGGCGGCGACGGTGAGCCGTTTCGTCCCCGATCCCTTCGCCGAGGACGGCAGCCGCATGTTCGCCACGGGACACCGCGTGCGGCTGCTCGAGGAGGGGGCGCTGGAGCGCCTCGACGGCGGCTAGCGGACCGGGAGCCCAGGGACGCGCTCCGGAGGATCCCACCGCCCCGCCCGACCGTGACCCGTCCCGCCAACCGAACAGACAGGAGCGGAAATGCCCATCACCCCTCATGTCACCGTGCTGAGCGGCGCGCTGAACGCCGGCTCGCGTACGGAGCGCCTGGCCCGCTGGTGTGCGCGGGAGTTCCGCGCGCGAGGCGCGAGCGCCACCCTCTTCCGGGGCGCCGAGCTGGACTTCCCGTTCTATCCCGGCACCGGCCGGCACGGCCCCGGGGTGGTCCGCTTCCTGGACGACCTGGTCCGTGCCGACGGCGTCGTGCTGGTGACGCCCTCCTACCACGGCAGCGTGTCCGGCCTGCTCAAGAACGCCCTGGACTACGTCAACGAGCTGGCCGCCGACGAGCGCCCCTTCTTCGACGGCAGGGCGGTGGGATGCGTCGCCCTGGCCGGCGGGGAGCAGGGGGCGGCCGCGACCCTGGCCACGATGCGCGCCATCGTGCACGCCCTGCGCGGGTGGCCCACGCCGCTCGGCGTCGGCGTGGCAGGGGACTCCCTGCCGGACGGCGACGTCTCGCCCGGGGTGGAGCGCACGCGGCGGCAGCTCGGCCTCATGCTCGACCAGGTCCTGTCCCGGAGCGCCGCTCCGGTGCCCGGCGGACCGGAGCGCGGTGAACCGGTCCGGCCCGCGCAGGTTCCGCGGTCCCCGCAGGTCCGCGGTGAGACGCTGGCCGCCCTGGCGGGCCCGCAGTGACCGCCTGGGGCGGCGGCCGGTCCGCCCGGGCACCCCGCCGGCTGCTCGGCGCCGTGTCGGTCCTGGCGCTCACGGCTCTGGCGCTCACGACCATCCTCGCGGCGGGCGCCGCCGCGGGCGTTCTCGCGCTGCCCGCCGTCGCCGTTCTGGTGCTCCTCGCGCTGACGGCGTCCGACGCCGGATACGGCGGCGTGTCCCGGGGCGGTTCGTCCCCGGAGATTCCCCTCGACCCCGGCCTTTATCGGGACCGCCGGGAGAGATAACCCGCGTTTAACCGTTTTTATCTATTTTCCGGAATATGTCGAATATCAACGGTCGGCCCCGTCCGGGCGGACCGGGTGCGATCCACGTCACGAAGCAGGAGCTCCGATGACCCACAGTTCGACTCCAGACGTTCCGGGCGGGTACGCGGGCGCGAGACGCGTCCTCGACGCGGTGCTCCGGTGGGCCCGGCAGGCTCCCGCGGCCACCGCGGTCCGCGCGCCGGACGGCGAGTTCCGCTTCGCGGAGCTGGCCCGCCACGTCGACGCGCTCGCCGCCTCCCTGGTCGCGGCCGGGGCCGGCCCGCAGACCCCCGTCGGCCTGTGCACCGGCAGGTCGCGCTGGTCGGTGCCGGGACTGCTCGCGATCTGGCGGGCGGGCGCCACGGCCGTGCCGGTCGACGACGGGCACCCGGCCGACCGGATCAGCTTCGTCCTGCGCGATGCCGGGGCGCGGATCCTGCTCGGCGACCGGCTCCCGCCCGGCGCCGAGATCCCCCGGTCGCGCACGCTCGTCCCGGCCGAGGAGGCCGGGCGGCACGCGAGCGCCTGGGCCACGGCTCCGGACCCGGACGACTGCGCCTACGTCATCTACACCTCCGGCACCACCGGCTGGCCCAAGGGTGTGGAGGTCACCTACCGGGGACTCGACACCCTGCTCGACGCCCTCGCCCACCTGGAGCTGGCACCCGGCGGGCTCGGCGTCAACGCCGTGTCCCCGGCGTTCGACGGGTGGCTGTGGTGCACGCTGCTGTACCTGTGCCACGGGCAGGGCGTGGCCCTGGTGGACCTGGAGGAGGGACTCGACGCGGCGCTCGACGCGGTGCGCCCGCGCACCGTCTGCCTCACGCCGTCGCTGCTCGCCTCCTGCACCGGGGACATACCCAGCGCCCGGGTCCTGGTCGTGGCCGGGGAGCCCTGCCCGCCGGAGCTGGTGGGCCGGTTCGGCGCGGGGCGGCGGATCCTCAACGTCTACGGCCCGACGGAGACGACGATCGCGGCCACCTGGGCCGACAGCGGGCGCGGCGACGACGTGCGGACGATCGGCCGGCCGCTTCCCGGCTACCGGGCCCGCGTCCTCGACGGGCACCGCCGTCCGGTACCGCCGGGCGTCCCCGGAGAGCTCTACCTCGCCGGGGCCGCCGTCGCCCGCGGGTACCGCAACCGGCCGGGCCTGACCGCCTCCCGGTTCGTCCCCGACCCCTTCGGGGAGGCCGGCGACAGGATGTACCGGACCGGCGACGTGGTGGTCGAGCGGCCCGACGGGCAACTGGAGTACCGCGGCCGGCTGGACGAGCAGGTCAAGGTGCGTGGCCTGCGCGTGGAGCTCGGCGAGATCGAGCGCGTGGCGCTGCGGGCGCCCGGCCTCCGCGCCGCCGCGGCCTTCGTGACGGAGGCCGGTGACGCGATCGGGCTCGCCGTGGTGCCCGGCTCCCCGGCCCCGGCCGGGGAGCCGCCCGTGACCACGGCCCAGGACCAGGTCGCGACCGTGACCACGACCACGACCACGGCCACGGGTACGGCCACGGGTACGGGTACGGGCACGGGCGCCGGACCGGGCGCCGGACCGGGCGCGGCCGCCCGGCTCGCGGCGGAGGTCCGGTCCCGCTGCGCGGCGGGTCTGCCGGAGGCGATGGTCCCCGCCGTGGTGGACGTCGTGGCGGCGCTGCCGACCCTCCCCACGGGCAAGGTCGACCGCGCCGCGCTCGCCCGGCTCTCCCCGCCCAGGTCGTCGGCCGGACGGCCGCCGCGGGACGAGCGCGAGCGCCTGGTCTGCGACGTGCTGGGCGAACTGCTCGCCCGGCCCGTCGAGGACGCCGAGGCCGACTTCTTCGAGATCGGGGGGCACTCGCTGCTGGCCGCCCGGGCGGTCTCGGCGCTGCGCCGCCGTACCGGGCTGCGCCTGACGATGGCGCACCTGCTGGCCGCCCCCAGCGCGGCGGGCCTGGCCGCCGCGCTGGACCGGCTCGCCGCGGACTCCCTGGTGGGTACGGCATGAGCCGCCCGTGGCTGGTGTCCTGGCCGCCCCCGTCCGGTGCGGCGCCGCCCCGCCCGACACTGCTGTGCCTGCCGCAGGCGGGTGCGGGCTGCGGCCAGTTCCGCTCCTGGCAGGACGCGCTGGGCCCGGAGGTGTCCGTGGTCGGTGTGCAGCTCCCCGGCCGGGAGAACCGCTTCACCGACCCGCCGGCGCGCACGGTCGAGGAGGTCGTCGGCGCGGTCGTCGCCGAGCTGGCCGGCGTGGCCGGGAGCGGGGTTCCGCTCGTCGTCTTCGGCAACAGCTTCGGCGGGCTGCTCGGCTACGAGATCACCCGGGCCCTCGGCGGCCGGTACGGCCGTGCCCCGGACGCGCTGGTCGTGGCCGCCTGCCGTCCCCCCGGCATGTGGACCGGCGCCGGCCGAGGCCTGACCGAGGGGGAGGACGAACTCGCACGGCTGCTGGCCGCCCGGGGGCTCGGCGACGACGACCTCGACGAGGACAGCCGCGAGCTGGCCCTGGAGGTCCTGCGGCACGACGCCCGGCTCTCCCTGACCTACACGCACGACGCCGCCGCCGGAGGGGCGCCCTGCCCGGTCGAGGCGTGGGGCGGCCGGGACGACGGGACCGTCACCCCCGAGCAGCTCGCCGGCTGGCGGGAGCACGCCGCCGCGGGATTCCGCCGCCGCCTCTTCCCCGGCGGCCACTACTTCTGCCTGGAGCGTCCCGGCGCGGTCCTGCCGCTGCTGCGGGAGCGGCTCCGCGAGGCCACCCGAGTCTGAGAGGAGCCGGAAGTGAACGACGGGACCCACCGCTACACGGTGCTGGTCAACGGGGCCGGGCAGTACGCGCTGCACCCGGAGGGGGCCGAGGAGCCCTCCGGGTGGCTGGCGGCCGGCTTCGGCGGGACCGAGGAGGAATGCGTCGCCCACGTCGACCGGTGCTGGACCGACACGCGCCCGGCGCACCTCCGCCGGCCGGCGGGAGCCGGACATGCGTGACACGCCGGACACGGGAGTGGACCTCCTCGACCCCGGGCTCTTCGCCCGGGACGCCTTCTGGCCGGTCTTCGCCTGGCTGCGGGAGCACGCGCCGGTCCACCGGCACCCCGAGCCGGACGGCCCCGGTTTCTGGGTGGTCAGCCGCCACCGCGACATCGCCGCCGTCTACGCCGACGCCGGGACCTTCAGCTCGCGGTACGGCATGCGCCTCGACAGCGACGCCGGCGCCGTCGCGGCCGTCTCCCAGCGGATGCTGATCGTCTCCGACGCCCCCGACCACACCCGGCTCAAGCGGGTGCTCCAGAGGTCCTTCGGACCGTCGGCCATGCCCCGGCTGGAGGAGCTGGTGCGGCGGGTCGTCGCCGAGGTGGTGGGGGAGGCGGCCGAGTCCGGCGAGGTCGACTTCATCGACGTCGCGAAGAAGATCCCCAACCATGTGGTGTGCGCGCTCATGGGCATCCCCCGTGAGGACCGGGAGTGGATCGGCGACGTCACCACCGCCGCCTTCGAATCGGAGGACGAGGCCGAGCGGAGCGGCGCGCACGGCGAGATCTTCCTCTACTTCGCCGACCTGTTGCACGAGCGCAGGACCCGGCCGGGCGACGACTTCGTCAGCGCCATCGCCGCCGAGCGCCGGACCGCCGGCGCCGCCGGCGAGGAGCGGCCGCTCACCGACGAGGAGATCATCTTCAACTGCAACGGCGTGCTGGCCGGGGCGAACGAGACGACGCGCTACTCCGCGGCCGGGGGCGTGCTCGCCCTGGCGCGCGACCCCGCGCAGTGGGCCCTGCTGCGGGCCGCGGGCGCGGCCGCGGCGCCCGCCGCGGCCGAGGAGATCCTCCGCTGGACGACCCCCGGGGTGCACGCGCTGCGCACCGTGATGCGACCGGCCCTGGTCGGCGGCGTCCGCGTGGAGCCCGGCGACCGGGTGACGCTGTGGAACGTCTCCGCCAACCGCGACGAGGAGATGTTCGACCGGCCCGGCCGGTTCCTCGTCGACCGCGCCCCCAACCGGCACATCGCCTTCGGTCACGGCCCCCACCTGTGCCTGGGCGCCCGCCTGGCCCGCCTGGAGCTGAGCGCCTTCGTGGCGGAGCTGACCCGGCGGGTCGAGCGGATCGAAGTGACCGGTGACCCGGTCTACAACGCGTCGAACTTCACCTGGGGCCTGCGCCGCCTGCCGGTACGGCTCTCGCCCGCCCGGGTCCCCGCGACCGCCTGACCCCTCTCTTCCCGTGTCGCCCAAGGAGGCACCAGCGTGGCTATCAAGATCATTGATCATGACGGGCGGGCGGCCGTCCCCGACTACCTCGACCTGCCGACCGACCGGAGCAGGGCCGGCGGGAGCCCCGGGGAGCCCGCGGGACACGTGAGCGCGCCGGTCCCCGTCGAGGGCCGCAGCACGACGTGGTGGACCGCGGTGTTCCTGGCCTTCCTGCACCGCTACAGCGGCGCGGTGGACATCGCCCTGACCGGTCCGGACGGACTGACCCACCGCTACGGCGTCGCGCCCGCCGACAGCGTGCGCGTGCTGGCCGCGCGCGTCACGGCCCGGCCGGTCGGCCGGGGCGCCCCCGGAACCGGGGACACCGCCGGGGACACGGCCGGGGACACGGCCGGGGACACGGCCGGGACGGAGACCCGCGGGGTCACCGCGGCGCTGACCACCGGCGAGCACGGCGGCGGCATCCGGTCCGACCTCACCCTGCTCGTCACCGGCGACGGCGCGGTGCTGCTGGCCGCCGCCGACCTGTGGTCACCGGAGACGGCCGCGAGCATGGCCCGCCACCTGATCACGTTCGCCTCCGCCGCGCGCCGCGCCGGGGACGCACCCGTCGCCGAACTGCCGCTGCTGGACGACGGCGAGCGCAGGCGGCTGCTCGTGGAGTGGAACGACACCGCCGCGGACTGGCCGCGCGGCGACTACCCCGCGCTGGTCGGCGCGTGCGCCGCCGCGACGCCGGACGCGCCGGCCGTGGTCCACGGGACGCGGGTGGTCACCTTCGGCGAGCTGGAGGCCCGCGCGAACCGGATCGCGCACTTCCTGCGGCGCGTCGGCGCGGGCACGGGCGAACGCGTCGGCCTGCTGTGCCCGCGCGGGGCCGACTTCGTCGTCGCCGTCCTGGGCGTCCTGAAGTCCGGCGCGGCCGTCGTGCCGCTCGACCCGGTCAACCCCGACGCCCGCATCGCCCAGATGGTCGAGGACGCGGAGCCCGTCGCCGTCCTGGCCCCCGAGACGCTGCTCGAACGGGTGCCCGGCGGCGTGCGGGCGCTGCGCGTCGACGCCTCCGAGTTCGACGCCGAGCCGACCGGCGCCCCGGCCGTGGAGCTGACCGGCGACACGGTCAGCCACCTCATCTACACCTCCGGCTCGACCGGGCGGCCCAAGGCGGTCCTGGAACGGCACGGCGCCCTGGTCAACCTCGTGCACTGGACCCGGCGGGCCTACGGCGTGCGCCCCGGCGACCGCGCCTCCTGGCTGTCCACGCCCGGCTTCGCCGTACAGCTCATGGAGTGGATGCCGTACCTCGCGCTCGGCGTCACCGTGTGCGTGGGGGAGGTGGAGGAGCGCACCCCCGAGCAGGTCAGGGACTGGCTGGTCGCCGAGCGGGTCACCCACACGATGCTGGTGGCCGCCCTGGCCGAGCGCGTGTGGCCGCTGGAGTGGCCCGGCGGCACCGCGCTGCGGGTGATGGTCACGACCGCCGAGCGGGTGCACAGCTGGCCGCCCGCCGACACGCCGTTCCGGGTCGTGATGACGTACGGCTCGACGGAGACCACCAACGTGCTCTCCTGCCTGGACCTCGGCGCCGGCTCCGACCTGACCTCCCAGGCCACGCCCGAGGAGGTGCGCGCCGCGCGACCGGTGCCGGTCGGCCGCCCGATCGCCAACACGAGGGTCTACATCCTCGACGAGTTCGGCACCCCCGTCCCGGCGGGAGTGGTCGGGCGGCTGCACGTCGCGGGCGCCGGCGTCGCCGCGGGCTACCACCGCCGCGACGAGCTGACCGCGGCGAGGTTCCGGCTCAACCCGCTGGCCGAGGAGCCGTCCGCGGTGCTGTACGACACCGGCGACCTGGCCCGCTATCGGCCGGACGGGGCGGTCGAGCTCCTCGGCCGCTCCGACGCGCAGGTGAAGGTCCGCGGTTTCCGGGTGGAACTGGGCGAGGTCGAGACCGTGGTCGCCGCCGCCCCCGGGGTGACGGAGGCCGTCGTGGTCGCACGTGAGGAGGAGTGGGCGGGCACCCGGCTGGTCGCCTACGTCGCCCCCGCCTCGGCCGAGGCGCGGGCCGTGCGCACCTACGTCTCCCGCAGGCTCCCGCAGTACATGGTCCCGGCCGCCGTCGTCGCGCTCGACGCGCTGCCCCGGCTGGCCAACGGCAAGCTGGACCTGCGGGCGCTGCCCGAGCCGGCCGCGCTCGACACGGGCGCGCAGGCCGTCGCGCCGCGCGACGAGGCCGAGACCGCACTGGAACGCATCTGGGCGGCGCTGTTCCGGGCCGAGCGGATCGGTGTGCACGACAACTTCTTCGAGCTGGGCGGGCACTCGCTGCTGGCCTTCCGGCTCATCGACGAGGTCCGCACGGTGTTCGCCGTGGAGCTGAGCCTGCCCGACCTGTACCGCAGCCCGACCATCGCGGGACTCGCCGAGCTCGTCACCACCAGCCGGACCACCGGCCGCTCCGACTTCGGCGGCATGTCCGCGATCGAGCCCGACCCGGAGAACCGGTTCCAGCCGTTCCCGCTCACCGAGTGCCAGCAGGCGCTCTGGGTCGGCCGGGGCGACGCGGTCGACCTGGGCAACGTGGGCTGCCACGGCTACTTCGAGTGGGAGAGCGACCACCTCGACATCGAGCGCTTCACGGCCGCCTGGCGCAAGCTGGTCCTGCGTCACGACGCGCTGCGCACGGTGATCCGCCCCGACGGGCTCCAGCAGGTGCTCGCCGAGCCGCCGGACTACGACATCGACGTCCTGGACCTGCGCGGCGCCGACCCCGCCGAGGCCGAGGCGGTGCTGCTCCGGCTGCGCGAGCGGCTCTCCCACCAGGTGCTCGACGACGGCCACTGGCCGCTGTTCGACGTGCGGCTGTCGATCCTGCCCGGACCGTGGAAGGTCCGCATCCACCTCAGCCTGGACTTCCTCATCTCCGACGCCTGGAGCTACTTCCAGGTGCTGATCCCCGACCTGGTCCAGCTCTACGAGCGCCCCGACGAGGATCTGCCGCCGCTCCGGCTGACGTTCCGCGACTACGTCATCGGCGGCCGCGACCGGCTCGCCGCCAGCGACGTCTACCGGCGTTCGGAGATCTACTGGCTCGACCGGATCGACTCCCTGCCGCCGGCGCCGGTGCTGCCCGGCCGCCCGCCGGAGCAGGAGACGCTGCCCATCCGGTTCGACCGCCGCGACCACCGCCTGGACGCGGCGACCTGGGACCGGGTGAAGGCGCAGGCCACCGAGTTCGGCGTCACCCCCTCGGTCCTGCTCTGCGCGATCTTCGCCGAGACGCTCCGGGCGTGGAGCGGTATGGAGCGCTTCACCATCAACTTCCCGATCTTCAACCGGCTCCCGCTCCACCCCGACGTCAACGGGCTGCTGGGCGACACCACGACCACGATGCTGCTGGCGGTGGAGAAGTTCGACGGGACGTTCGCCGAACGGGCGCAGGCCCTGCAGGCCCAGCTCTGGGCGGACCTGGAGCACCGCTACTTCAGCGGGGTCCAGGTGCTGCGCGCCCTGGCCCGCAGGCGCGGCACGATGGCCCCCGCCATGCCGATCGTCCTGACCAGCCTGGCCGGGCACCCGCCCCGCGCCTTCGCGGCCTCGCTGGGCGAGGCGACCTACTCCATCTCGCAGACCCCGCAGGTCTCCATCGACTTCCAGGTGTTCGAGGTCGCCGGCGAACTGCTGATCAACTGGGACTTCCTGCCCGGGCTCTTCCCCGACGGCCTGGTGGAGGAGATGTTCGACGCCTACACCGAGATCCTGCGGAGGCTCGTCGACGACCCCGCCTCCTGGCACGCCGGCTCCTTCGGCCTCGGCCCGTTCGACGTCGCGGCGCTGGCCGCCTCGGCGGCCGGGGGGCGGGGCGCGCGTGACACCGGCGACGCCTGGGAGCAGTTCTGGTCCGGTGTCGAGCGGACCGGCGCCGGCGGCGACGTGCTCTGGGACCCCGACAGCGACTCCGAGCTCGCCGCGTGGGTCGGGGTGGCCGTGCGGAGGATGGACCGCGCCCTGCCGGTCGTGGACATCGGCTGCGGCAACGGCCGGTTCACCCGGGCCTTCGCCGAGCACTTCCCCGCGGCGATCGGCACCGACGTCTCGGCGAGCGCCATCGCCCACGCCGTCGCCGAGTCGGCGGGCCGCCCCCGCACGGCCTTCCAGACCCTGGACGCGACCCGGCCGGAGGAGGGCGCGGAGCTGGCCCAGGAGATCGGTGACGCCAACGTGTTCGTCCGCGCGGTGCTGCACGTGCTCGACGACGCCGGCCGCGCCGCCTTCGCGGAGACGGTGGGCGAGCTGACGGGCGGGCGCGGGGTGCTCATCCTGCTGGAGCCCGCCTACGAGGAGTCGTCCTTCGGCTACCTGGGCGTCGTGGGAGGCGACCGCGGCCGGGCCGCGACGCTGGTGCGCCCGCTGGAGCGGGCGGGCGTCCTGCACTCCAGCCGGTTCGGCGACGCCGAGCTCGAGCGCTTCTTCGGCCCGGCCGACGGCTGGGAGCACGTCGCCTCCGGCGCCGTCGAGTTGGACGCGGTGGACCCCGAGTCCGACACGGCCTCCGTGAAGGTCCCCGGCTACTTCGCGGTCGTGCGGAGAGCCCGCTGACCCCGGCCGGTCACGCGGAGCCCGGACCCCCGGGCTCCGCTGCAGGAAGGTGGTCAGCCAGAGCGAGAAGACCACGCCGAGCGCTATCACGTCCGCCAGGCCGCGCAGGCCAGCCGCCCGGAAGGCGGAGGAGAAACCGCTCCCCGGGTCGATCTCCGTGTGGTGCTGCATGCCCGTCAGCACCAGGCAGGCCGGCACGTACAGGGCCATCGAAACGACCAGGGAGTACACGATCGCCTTCGGCAGGTGGCGACGCGGGTCCCCGCGGCCCTCCTCCCGGGCCATCCGCCGCCGGCGCGCCCGTCCCGCGTCGTGCTCCGTGCGGCCCGGTCCCGCGGCGGCGGAGCCGCTCTCAGCGGTCGTCCTCCAGCGCGCTGATCGTGTGCATCAGCGCGCGCAGGACGCGGCCGGCCAGGTCGGGGTTCTCGCTGACGGCCGCCTCCCACCGGTCGCGCCGCCCCGGGGCGCGGCGGGTGACGGCCACCAGCGCGCGGGAGGGGGAGAACGCGACCAGGCAGCTCTGGCCGACCAGGGGATGGCCCGCGGTCAGGTCCGCCGCGCGGACCTGCCGGCCGGCGTGCCGCGCGGCGTCCGGCCCGAGCAGCAGGACCAGCGGGGACCTGTCGACCAGGCCGCGGTAGAGCTCACCGAGCCGGGGCGCCCGGGTGTGGTCCGTGGCGAGCAGCAGGCCCGAGACGCGCGGGACCTCGGCGGTGAGCGACGGGCCGAGCAGCGTCAGGACGAGGTCGTCGGCCTCCGCGCGGGTCAGCTCGGGCGTGGTGTAGGCGCCGGCCTGGACGGCCAGCTCCCAGGGGGTGGCGGGCCCGCCGGCGGGCACGCGCCGGGTCGGGATCGGTGCCGCCAGCAGGGGCATGGCCGCCGGCAGCGCACCGGCGGGGGCGTGGAAGGCCCCCTGCTGGTAGACGCCGCCGAGATCGCGCGCCCGCCGGTGCGCGGACCCGTCGTCGACGCCGGAGACCAGCAGGGTCGCCGGGTAGGACTCGCCGTGGCCGAGTACGGCGCCCAGCGCCGCGGCGGCGTGCAGCCGGGAGGCGTCGACGGCGATGACGTCGGGCTCCAGGGCCGGCAGCAGCGGCTGGGCCTTGGCGGTGGGGTCGACGCCGGACAGCGCCACGCCCCAGCCGTCCGCCCGGGCGGCGCGCACGGCCTCCACCGCCTGCCAGGGATAGCGCTCGAGGGCCGCGCCGTCGAGCTCGGCGAAGATCCGAAGGCGGGCCGCCGCCTCCCAGACGACGGGGAGCAGGTCGTCGGGGCACTCGGTGACCAGGGAGTCGGCGCTCAGGTGGACGAAGAGCGAGACCGCGCGGGGCAGTCGCTGGTCCATCAGCTTGCGGAACGCCTCGGCGCGGCAGATCCAGTCGAGCTCACCGGCCCGGCCGATCGCGCGGGCCGCGGAGAACAGCCGGTCGGGGGCGTGCAGCGCGGTGCCCCGGGGGCCGTTGACCCGCGCGGTGAAGCCCGCGGTCTGCCCGCTGGGCACGTCGCGGACGGGCTGGAACGTCACCTGGACCGACCGGGTGTCGATGATCTCGGTGATCAGCTGGATCTCGTCGGCGGGCGTCCGCGGGGGCGCGGAGGAGGCGGTCGCGGGGCGGCCGCCGCGCTCCCACAGGATGTCGGTGGCCGGACGTGCCTGGTGCATGGGCTTCTCTCGGAGGGTGCGGGATCGGTGTCGGGCGGTGTGCCGGATGCCGTTCGGCGCCGCTCGGTGCCGTCCGGCCTCGTTCAGCGCCGCCCGCGCGTGAGCAGCGCGTCGACGCGCAGGGCCAGCTCACGGGGGCTGAACGGCTTGATGATGTAGTCGTCGGCTCCGGCGTTGAACCCCTCCTCCACGTCGCTCTCCTGCCCGCGGGCGGTCAGCATGATGATGGCGATGTCGGAGGTGGACCGGGCCGCGCGCAGCTTGCGGCAGAGCTCCAGGCCGGAGTAGCCGGGCAGCATGATGTCGAGTACGGCGACGGCCGGCGGCTTCTCCTGGGCGGCGGTCCAGGCCTGCGGCCCGTCCTCCACCGCGGTCACCTCGTGGCCGGACAACTCCAGGCGGAAGGCGACCAGGTCCCTGATGTTGGCGTCGTCCTCGACGAGCAGGATCGCTGCCATCTGTTCTCTCCAAGCGTCGGCGATGATGCCCGCTCCATCGGCAGGGGACGGCCCGGCTTTACCCGATCGGCGCATCGGTGACTTTGGTCCTCATCTGACGCGGCGCGGGGGCTACGGGGGATTCGTGCTCAGGTGCCGCCGCGCGGGGCCGATGACGGTGGGCGTGAAGAAGCTCCCCGACCGCCTGCGTCCCGGTCTGCCGCGCTCGGTCCACGCACCGGCGGCGGTGGTCCTGGTCGCCGGCGCGCTGCTCTCGCTGGTGCTGGGCACGGTGGTCCAGGCGGCGCAGCGGCGCTCGGCCGACGCGGCGATCGACCGGCGCGCGGTGAGCGCGCAGGCGACGGCCTCCGCCGAACTGCAGCGGTACGTGGACGCGCTGCGCATGACCGCCGACGACCTGGCGGCCGGGCCGGATCCCACCCGGGCCGGTTTCGAGGAGGCGACCCGCCCGCTGGAGTACATGCGCCTGCGGGGGGCTACCTCGATCATGTTCATCGCCTCCGTCCCCACCGGCGGCGTGGCCGAGGCCCAGCGCCTGTGGCGCTCCCGCGGCGCGACCGGTCTGGAGCTCACCCCCGCGGCGGGCCACGACGAGCAGCTGTTCGTCGTGCTGCGCCGGCCCCTGGAGGACGCCTCCCCGTCCCCCCTGGGCGTCAACGTGGCCCCGGTCGCCGAGCCGGCGGGAGCGCTGCGGCGGTCACGGGCCACGGGCGCCCCGGCGGTGTCGGACCCGTACGTGCTGCTGCGCGACCGCACGCTGCCGAAGGCCCGGCAGCGGCTCTCCTTCGTGCTGGCAGCCCCCGTGACCGCCACCGGGGGGGAGCAGGCCGGGCAGCTGCGCGGCTGGGTCGTGATCGGCGTGCGCGGGGCCGACTTCCTGGCCTCCACCGTCTCCTGGGCGCAGCGGAGCGACCTGCACCTGACGCTGGAGGCTGACGGCACGGAGGTCGTACGGCTCGGCCGGGAACACGAGGGCATGCCGTACCGCCAGGTGAGCGTGCCGGTGGCCGACCGGCGGTGGCGGCTGACGGTCGGGACCGAACTGGCCACGCTCACCGGCGGCGGCGCCCACCTGGGCGCCGTGATGACGACGGCCGGACTGCTGGTGACGCTGCTGCTGGCGGTGCTGGTGAACGTGCTGGCCGGCGCCCGCGCCCGGGCGCACGCCCAGGTGGAGGCCGCCACCGCCGAACTGCGCCGGACGGAGGCCGAGGCGCGCCACCAGGCCGCGCTCCTGACCACGGTGCTCGACACCATCGGCGACGGGGTGGCCGTCGTCGACGAGACGGGCCGCTTCCTGCTGCACAACCCGGCCGCCACGGCCATCGCCGGGACTCCCGACGACATGGAGGACCCCGCGGACTGGCAGTCCCACTTCGGGATCTTCACCCCCGGCGGGGACCCGTTCCCCACCGCGCGCCTGCCGATGGTCCGGGCCCTGGCGGGCAGGAGCAGCGACCAGACGCCGATGGTCATCCGCGGCCCCGCCCGCTCCGAGGGGACCGTCGTGTCGGTCTCGGCCCGGCCGCTGGAGCTGCCCGGCGGCCGGCGGGGAGCGGTGGCGGTCTTCCACGACGTCACCGAGCGCACCCGGGCCGAGGAGCGGGTGCGCAGCTCCGAGGAGCGGCTGCAGCTGCTGCTGGACGGCGCCCGCGACCACGCGATCGTCATGCTGGACACCGAGGGCGTGGTGCGGAGCTGGTCGGCCAACGCCCGGCGCCTGACCGGCTACGCCGAGGAGGAGATCGTCGGCCGCGGCGCCGAGGTCCTCTTCATCCCCGAGGACATCGTGGCCGGCGAGCCCCGCCGGCTCGTGCGGGAGGCCGCCGCGACCGGCCGGGCCGAGTTCGAGGGCCCGCGCGTACGGCGGGACGGGACGCGGTTCTGGGCACACTGCATCCTCAGCGCGGTGCGCCACGCCGACGGCTCCCTGCGGGGGTTCGTGATGGTCACCAGGGACAACAGCGAGCGCCGGCAGGCGGCGCAGGCGATCGAGGAGCTCAACGCCGACCTGCGCCGGCTCAACGCCGAGCTGGGGCGGCGCGTCGCCGAGCGCACCGCCCAGCTGCAGGAGCAGGCCGAGCGGCTGCGGCACGCCAACGCCGAGCTGGAGGCGTTCTCCTACAGCGTCTCGCACGACCTGCGCGCCCCGCTGCGCTCGGTGGACGGCTTCGCCAAGATGCTGATGCTCGACCACTCCGGGACGCTGGACGAGAGCGGCCGCCGCTACCTGAACAAGATCAGGGACGGAGCCCAGCGGATGGGGCAGCTCATCGACGGTCTGCTGGCCTTCTCCCGGCTGCAGCGCCAGAGCATGGCCTTCCGCCCGGTCGCGATGGACGAGCTCGTCGCCGAGGCGTGGCGGGACCTGGCGGCCGAGCGGGCGGACCGGGACGTCACGCTGACCGTCGGCGACCTGCCGGCCGCCCACGCCGACCCCGGCCTGATGCGGCACGTCCTGACCAACCTGCTGGGCAACGCCGTCAAGTACACCCGCGGCCGCGAGGGCGCACGTGTGCGCGTCGACGCCGTGACCGGCCCCGGCGGGCGGGTCGTCTACCGCGTCGCCGACAACGGCGTCGGTTTCGACATGCGTTACGCCGGCAAGCTCTTCCAGGTCTTCCAGCGCCTGCACCGCGCCGAGGACTACGAGGGCACCGGCATCGGACTGGCCCTGGCCGCCCGGGTGGTCCGCCGCCACGGCGGGCGGATCTGGGCCGAGGCCGTACCCGGCGAGGGGGCGACCTTCTCCTTCTCCCTCCACCCCGACAGCGACGACCTTCCCACGACCGAGGAGCCCGCCCATGACGCCGCAGCCTGACACCAGTGTGCTGCTGGTCGAGGACAACCCCGACGACCTCGAGCTGACCATGCACGCCCTGCGGCGCGGCGGGTTCGCCAACGACATCACGGTGGCGCGCGACGGCGCCGAGGCGCTGGACTACCTGTTCTGCCGGGGCCCGCACGCCGGCGTGACCCCTCCGCCCCGGCCCCGGGTCATCCTGCTCGACGTCAAGCTGCCCAAGGTCGACGGGATCGAGGTGCTGGAGGCGGTCCGCGCCGACGCCCGCACCCGCCGCATCCCCGTGGTGATGCTGACCTCCTCCGCCGAGGACCGCGACCTGGAAGCCTGCTACGCCCTCGGCGTCAACAGCTACATCGTCAAGCCCGTCGAGATCGACCGGTTCTTCCACGCCATCCAGCAGGTCGGCATGTACTGGCTGGTCCTCAACCACCCGGACGACCATCCCGGCGCCCGTTCCGACGCCCACCCCGACGCCCTCGGCCCCGCGCAGGTCCAGCCATGTCCACTGCACTGAACGTCCTGTTCCTGGAGGACGACCCCGACGACGCCGAAC
>NZ_JBHSBM010000029.1:7834-56188 GCF_042650625.1 Planomonospora corallina | reverse complement strand
TCGTAGTAGCTGTCCTCACTAGGTGTGAGACGCAGGCGCACGTCGATCTCCAGATGCGCGGGATACCCGGCAGGCAAATCGAGGGCTGTCGGCGAAAACGTCGGATTCACCAGCTGCGAGCTTGCCGTTCCCTGAGCTACCCGACATAGATCCGGTGACACCGACATACAAGGAGCGTGACGGTATCTTTCTGGCAAAAGGCGCGCTTCAGGGTAGGAAGCGCTGATGACCTAGCCCGCAGGAGCAATCTTCCCTGTACAACGTTCGACAACTGCCGCTTCCCGCTCCTCCACCTTGACAAACAAAAGGCCCGCTGGCGCCTCGCTCCGGCCCAGCAGCGCCAGCCGACTGAACACCTGGAGCACGATCAGGTACAGGAGACGAAGAGACAGGAGAACCGATCTCGCACGTACCGTCGCATCAGATTGATCCCCAGGTCAAGAACACTGCGATGACTTTTGAAGCATTGCAGGCCCGGCCGCCCCCGCCGAGCAGAGCGTGTAGGCCGTACCCGCCCAGACCGCCCCGGCCACCGACAGTGAGCAGGTCGTGCTCTCACCGCAGCTGGGCCATCTGCCGGTCGTAGTGATCGGCGCCGGGCCGGTTGGTCTTGGCATCGTCACCGGCCAGGGAGCTACGCGGGTCGGCCTGCCAGGCACGCGAGTCCTGCCCGGTGAGCTTCTGCCACGGTTCGATACGCGCCAGCCAACTGATCAGCTGCCGCAGATGCCGCTGTTCGTTGGTATCCGCCTCTGAGAAGGTACGCGGCTCCCCGGCCGTACTGCCAGGCGTTTTCCCCGATCCCGCGGCCGGTCGTCAGGCGGGCAGCAGCTCGGCGATCAGCTGACTGACGCGGGCCTTGATCTCGTCCCGGATCGGGCGGACCGCCTCGATGCCCTGGCCGGCTGGGTCCTCGAGCTTCCAGTCCTCATAGCGCTTGCCGGGGAAGAACGGGCAGGCGTCCCCGCAGCCCATGGTGATCACGACGTCGGAGTCCTGCACCGCCTCGGTGGTCAGCACCTTGGGCTTTTCCGCGGTGATGTCGATGCCGACCTCGGCCATCGCCTCGACGGCGACCGGGTTGATCGTCTCGGCCGGCGCGGACCCGGCCGAGCGGACCTCGATGCGGCCCGCGGCCAGGTGGGCGAGCCAGCCGGCGGCCATCTGCGAGCGGCCGGCGTTGTGCACGCACACGAACAACACGCTGGGCTTGCCACTCATCTTCCGGAGGTCCTCTCTGCAGGCCGCACGGTGCGGTCGGTGGATGGCTGGCCCGGGTGCGTCATGACCGCCTCCTGCTGCGATCCGGCCGGGGCACGGCCGAACAGGCCGGTCACCAGCAGCAGGCCGATCACCCCGCCGGCCAGCTGGGCGGCGATGAAGGCGGGCACCGAGGCCGGGGCGATACCGGCGAAGGTGTCGGAGAACGCCCGTCCGATGGTGACGGCCGGGTTGGCGAAGGAGGTGGAGGAGGTGAACCAGTAGGCCGCGCCGATGTAGCCGGCGACCGCCGCCGGCGCGACCGCCGTGCGACCCTCGCGCACCAGGCCGAAGATCACCAGCATCAGCCCGGCGGTCGCCACCATCTCGCCCAGCCACAGGTGGCTCGCGGATCGCTCGGTGGCCGCCCAGCTGATCGCGGGCTCGGCGAACATGGCGTTGGCCAGCACCGCCCCGGCGATCGCCCCGCCGATCTGCGCGATCACGTAGAACGCCAGCTCGCGGGCGCTCAGCCCGGCGCCGGTACGGCGCCCCTGCCAGTAGTCGGCCAGCGAGACCACCGGGTTGAAGTGCGCGCCGGAGACCGGGCCGAGCACGGCGATCAGCACGCCCAGGCCGAACACCGTGGCCAAAGCGTTTTCCAGCAGCTGCAGGCCCACGTCGTCCGGCGACAGGCGCTGGGCCATGATCCCGGAGCCGACCACCACGGCCACCAGCAGCCCCGTGCCGACGGCCTCGGCCAGGACGCGGCGGAAAAGCGGGATCACGCAGTCGCCCCGGCCGGGCACGGGAGGTCGAGCAGACCGGACAGCCGGGCGAGCGTCTCGGGCACCAGGCGGTAGTACACCCAGGACGCGCGCCGCTCGCTGGTGAGCAGGCCGACGTCTTTCAGCACCTTGAGATGGTGGGAGATGGTCGGCTGGGACAGCTCGAACGCCGCCGTCAGGTCGCACACGCAGGCCTCGCCGCCGGTGTGGCTGGCCACGATCGAGACGATGCGCAGCCGCACCGGATCCCCCAGCGCCTTGAACACCCGCGCCAGATCGGTTGCCTGCTCGGCATCAAGCGGCTGGTGGTCCAGCGACGAGCTGCACTCCAGGACTTTCGACGGCTCCATCGTCTCTCCTCGCCCGTGCCGGATTCCATGGCTTCCACCTATATCTATATTGGCAGGTATCTATAACATCGGATACGGCGGAGTCGCCTAGGTGGTGGCGGGGCTGCCGTTCCTCGTGGGCCCGTGACCTGATCCAGCGCAGATGAGGGGCGGACGTGACCGGATCATGGGGATGGGATCTGCTGATCGCGCTGGCGATCGCGCTGCTGGTCGCCTGGCTGGTGCTGACCGCGGCGCTGGCCGCCGCCGCGCCGCGCGGTGGCCTGCTGCGCGAGGCGCTGCGGCTGCTGCCCGATGTGCTGCGCCTGGTGCGCCGCCTGGCCGCCGATCCCGAGCTGCCGCATGGTGTGCGGGTGCGGCTGGCGCTGCTGCTGGCCTATCTGGCCTTCCCGATCGATGTGGTGCCCGACTTCATCCCGGTGCTCGGCTACGCCGACGACGCCATCATCGTCGTCCTGGTGCTGCGTTCGGTGGTGCGCCGTGCCGGGGTGGATGCCGTGCGGCGGCACTGGCCCGGCACCGATGACGGCTTCGCCGTCCTGGTGCGGCTGTGCGGCCTGGTCGACTACCGGGCGCAGGGCCGCCAGTCGTTCTACGCGCTGACCCGGCCTGAGCTGATGGACCTCCTCGCCGCCGCCGAGACCCTGCTGGCCGCCACCGGCCACGCCGTCACCTTGTGCCCGGTCTCCGGCCCGGCCGACGAATCCGGCGCGGTGGAGGCGGTCCGGTGAGCGCCCCGGCCCTGACCGCCCAGCGGCGCGCGGCGCTGAATCGGCGCAGCCTGCACCTGGCCTACGCCACCGCCGGATACAACCTGGCCGAAGGCATCATCGCCATCGCCGCCGGCGCCGCGTCCTCCTCGGCCGCGCTGCTCGGCTTCGGCCTGGACTCCTTCGTCGAGGTCTCCTCCGCCGCCGTGGTCATCTGGCAGTTCCGCGCCCGCGTCCCCGAGGACCGCGAACGCCTCGCCCTGCGGCTGATCGCCCTGTCGTTCTTCACGCTGGCCGCCTGGGTCAGCATCGATGCCGTGCGTTCCCTGCTGGGCGGCGGCGACGCCGACGCCTCCCCGGCCGGCATCGCGATCGCCGCGGTCTCGGTGGTGGTGATGCCGCTGCTGGCGGCCGCCAAGCGCCGCACCGGCCGCGCGCTCGGCTCGGCCACCGTGCTGGCCGACTCCACCCAGACCCTGCTGTGCACCTACCTGTCGGCGGTCCTCCTGGTCGGGTTGGTGCTCAATGCCGCCTTCGGCCTCTCCTGGGCCGATCCGATCGCCGCCCTCATCATCGCCGCCGTCGCCGTCCGGGAAGGCATCCAGGCGTGGAAGGGCGAGCGGTGCGACGACTGCGCCCTGCCCGGGCCCGGCCAAGAACCCGTGAGCGGGTGCGGGTGCGCGCCCGGCTGCACCGGCGTCTGCTGCCAGCACGAGACCGCCGCGGCCACGAAGGAGAGCGGATCATGAAGCGCTGTCCCATGCCCGCGGGCCTGGCCGCCCTGCTGGTGACCTGAACCGGGCCCGCATCCGGGCCGGGTGTCACCGGCCGACGGTGGTGCTGCGCCGTTCCAGCAGCACCACGTCCCGCCAGACGCCGCGGTGGCGGCCGATGCGCTCGCGCACGCCCACCACGCGGAAGCCGAACGCCTCGTACCGGCGCAGGCTGGCGGTGTTCTCCGGGAAGACGCCGGACTGGATCGTCCAGATCCCGGCCTCTTCGCAGGCCGTGACGAGCGTGCCCAGCAGCAGGCGGCCGACGCCGCGGCCCCGGTGGCCGGGGTGGACGTAGACGCTGTGCTCGACCACCCCGGCGTACACGCATCGCGAGGACACCGGCGAGGCCGCCGCCCAGCCGGCCACCGCGCTGCTCCCGGCGTCGGCCGCGACGAAGCACGGGTGGCGGATCTTGCCTGCGGTGAAGTCCTGCCAGCTCGGCGCGGTCGTCTCGAAACTGGCCTGCCCGCCGTCCAGCCCGGCTTGGTAGACCGCCAGCACCTGCTCGGCGTCGCCGTCGTCCAACGGCCGCACGACCAGGCCGTCAGCCGCGGGCGGCCGGGCGGTCTCGGGGTGCGGGTCGTCGGCGAGGTCGCGGGTCATGGCGCGGGGTCCTTCTCGTCTGCGGGGGTGATCGGGGCGGGGTTGCCCATCACCACGTCGGCCGCGGTGGGAAAGCAGCGCACACAGGCCTCGTTGATCCGGTACAGGCTGGCGGTGCCGCGCCGCTCGACCAGGACGAAGCGGACCTCGGCCAGGCTCTTCAGGTGGTGGGAGACGGTGGACTGGCCCACCTCGGAGGCCTGCACGATCTCGCCGACGCTCATCGGCGCGCCGCCGGGGGTTTCTCCGCCGCGGTCACCGGCCCGGCGCACTTCGTCCCGGGAAACTGTCCTCCCCGGATCGGGGGGGTGACAAGATATGCGCTCAGCCCGGCTGATCGCCTCCCTCCCGTACCGCGCAGCCGCGCCCTGCCCGGCCCCTGGCGCCCCGGACCGGCCGGATCGTAGCCGTTGCGGCCCGCCCCTCAAGGCCGCTCCCTCTCCGGGGCTCGCTCGGCGGCCTTGACCGCCGGACCCGCCGACGGCTTGACGCCTGGAGCGCCGGCTGACGACGTCCCGGGCCGCTACCGATGGGCCAGGAGCAGGGCGTGGTAATCGGTGCCGGCCGGGCCGTCGGGATCGGCGTGCACCGTGGCGGCCCGCAGCCGGGGCAGCTCATGCATCAGGGCGTGCTCGGCCTGCACCGCCACGGCGTGCGCCTCGGCCAGCAGCGCGTCGTGGCGCACTGCGATCTCGACCTCGGCGCGCAGCGTGTGCCCGACCCAGCGCAGCCGTACCGCCCCGACGCGCTGGACGCCGGGCACACCAGCCAGGGCGCGCTCGGCCTGGGCGACCAGCGCGGGATCGACGGCGTCCATGAGCCGGTAGTAGATCTGGCGGGCGGCATCGCGCAGCACCAGGCAGATCGCCCCCGTAATGGCCAGGCCGACAATCGGGTCGGCCGGCGGGAAACCGAGCGCGGCGCCGCCGGCGCTCAGGAGCACCGCCAGGGAGGTGAAGCCGTCAGCGCGGGCGTGCAGGCCGTCGGCCACCAGCGCGGCCGAGCCGATCTTGCGGCCGATGCGAATGCGGTAGCGGGCCACCAGTTCGTTGCCGGCGAACCCGGCCAGTCCCGCGGCCGCGACCGCCCCTAGATGGGAGACCGGCTGGGGGTGGAGCAGCCGGTCGATGGCCGTCCACCCGGCCAGCACGGCCGAGGCCGCGATGGTCAGCACGATGACGATCCCGGCCAAGTCCTCGGCCCGGCCGTAGCCGTAGGTGTAGCGGTGATTGGGCCTGCGGCGGCCCAGCACGAACGCGATGCCCAGCGGCACCGCCGTCAGCGCGTCGGCGGCGTTGTGCACGGTGTCGCCCAGCAGCGCCACCGACCCCGACAGCACCACGATGACGGCCTGGGCGGCCGCGGTCAGACCGAGTGCTCCCAGCGAGATCCACAGCGCCCGCATGCCCTCGGTACTGGACTCCATCGCCGCGTCGACCTTGTCGGCGGCCTCGTGGGAGTGCGGCCGCAGCAGGTGCGTGACCTTCGCCCGGATCCCTGCCGCACCGCGCCCATGCCCGTGCCCGTGCTGGTGGCCGTGGCCGTGATGGTCATGGCGGTGATTGTCCGAGGGGAGGCCGACGGTGTCGTGCTGATCGCTCATACTCCCCACGATGACCCACGATGCCGATTGCAGCATCTCGACATCAGCGCAGCTCACGCTGTTGCGAGACGGTCGCGCCACGACCGGCCACCGTCGGTCCCGGCGCGGGATCGCCGACCGCATCGCTGTGTCCGTCCGCGGTTCAGCCGGACCGGCGCAGCGGTCAGACGCACGCATACGTCGGCGGCCCCGCCAGGAAGCATCTCCTGACGGGGCCGTCGGCGTAGGTCACGGCTGACCGATATCAGCCGCATGTCGCGCCTTCCCGGCTACCGGGGACACCCTCCAGGCCGGTCCGCTGATCTGCGGGCAGGTTCCCGCACGGGAGGCGGCCCGATCCGGCGGCACCCGCACCGCCCGCGACGAAGGAGACACGCCCGTGCTCGACATCCAGGTCAGCCTCACCGGCCGCATCACCCATCCGCCCCGCTTCTTCCCCGCCGACCACGAGACCTCGGCCATGTGGTCGGCCGTGCTCGAGGTCAACGGCCCGCCCACGCCCCGCCGCGGCGGCGACACCTACGTCCCCACCCGCTACATCGAGGTCGTCGTCCACGGCGTGGCCGCGATCCGCGCCCACGAGTCCTACCGCAAGGGCCACCTGGTCATCGCCCAGGGCTGCGACCTGCTGGGCCGCGCCTACGAGACCAGGGACCGCAACGGCCGGGCCGTCCTGCGCGGCGTGGTCAAGGTGATCGCCACCAACCTGGGCCTGGCCTCCCGCTACACCGCGGTGCACGAGGGCGCCGCCGTCCGAGTGGCCGAGCCGTCGCCCCGCCTGGTCCAGGGCGCCCCCACCGCCGTCGCCGAGGAGGCCGCGCTCGCCGGCTGACCTGCTCCCGCGGGCGGCCGCGATCCGGCCGCCCGCCGCGCCCTCGGTGCCCGTCCCGTCCCGCCCCCGGCGGCAGGACGGGCACCGGGGGCGCCGTCTTCCCAGCAGACGAAAGGAGTTTCCGCATGCCTGCGGCATCCGCCCGCACGGGCGAGCTCCCCGGCGCCGCCGAGCAGGGACTGCCGGAGAGCCGGGAGAACCCGGACGGGTCCGGCAGCGCTCCCACCGGCGCCTCCGGAGCCGACGAGGTCCGGGCGGACCCCGGCGCCGACACGGCCGGTACGGCACCGCGGGAGGCGCCATGACGACCCCGGCGCCGGTCCCGCCCCCGGTCGAGCTCCCCGCCGACGTCGCCGTCTACGTCGAGGTGCTGCACCTGCTCGCCGAACGGCAGCAGCAGCTCGACACCTACCGGAAGGTCTCCGAGGCCGTACTGAAGAACGCCCTGGGCGACGCCGAGGTCGGCCTCATCGCCGGCCGGCCGGTCGTGTTCTGGCGGCACATCGCCGGCGGCGAGCGCCTCGACAAGAAACGCCTGTGCACCGAGCATCCCGAGGTGGTGCCGCTGCTGAAGGCCTACACCGTGCGCGGCGCGCCCAGCCGCCGCTTCACCCTGGCCCAGGCGGCCGCCGCGGTCCCCGCGCCGTCCGGCGGCGGCCCGTGACGAGCCCGCCCGCCGTCGCGGTGGCCGAGGTCATCGGCCACCTGGACGCCGCGCTCAAGCACGCCGTCACGCACCAGCCGCGCTCCCTGCAGCGGGAACTCGGCCCGTCGGAGATCGGATGCCCGTGCGACCGGCGGCTGGGCTACCGGCTGGCCGGCGTCGACCCGGTCAACCCGCACCTGCCGTGGCTGGCCTACCTCGGCACCGCCCTGCACGGCAGGCTCGCCGCCGACCTGGACGGGCGGACCCTGCCGGACGGCGCGCGCCTGCTCGCCGAGCAACCGCTCGACGTCGGCGAGGTCGGCGGCCGGACCGTCACCGGCACCAGCGACCTGTACGTCGCCGGCGTCGTCGTGGACTGGAAACTCGTCGGCACGACCTCGCTGCGGCGCTACCGCGCCCACGGCCCCGGCCACCAGTACCGGGTGCAGCTGCACACCTACGGGCGCGGCTACCGGCGGCGCGGCCTGCCGGTCACCCACGTGGCCATCGCGTTCCTGCCGCGCACCCGGGAGCTGGTGCACCGGCACTGGTGGCACGAGCCCTACGACGAGCGGATCGCCGTGGAGGCGCTGCGCCGCGTCGAGGCGATCGCCGCCGCCGTGGCCGCGGCCGGGCCGCACGTGCTGCCGCTGCTGCGCACGGCCGAGGCCCACTGCCTCTACTGCCCGTGGTTCCGGCCCGGCAGCACCGACCTCACCCGCGCCTGCCCCGGTACGGCGGGCCTGCTCACCCCTGTTCCCATCTGACCCGTTCAAAGGAGTGCTCATGACGACGTCGAACGACCTGCTCATGGCCGGCGGCCTGAAGTCGGCGTCCTTCCCGGTGATCGGCACGCGCGTCAGCGGCGTCATCATCGGCCTGCCGAACCCCGTGCCGCAGACCGAGTTCGGCACCGGCAAGGTGAAGTTCTGGGACGACGGCACGCCCCGCATGCAGGTGGTGGTCCACCTGGCCACCGAGGAGCGCCTCCCCGGCGTCCCCGGCGACACCGGCCGGCGCGCCCTGTACGTCAAGGGCCGCATGCGCATCGCCGTGCGGGAGGCCGTACGGCGAGCGGGGGCCTCCGGGCTGGCGGTCGGAGGAACGCTGGCGGTCGCCTACATCGGCGACGGCGAGCCGGCCGTGGCCGGCGGCAGGCCGCCCAAGCACTACGACGCCGAGTACGTCCCGCCGGTCAACGAGGCCAACGCCGCTCTGATGGCCGACGACCCCGGCCCTGCCGCGACCGCCCCGGTCGGAGCGTCCGCCGTACCGGCCGGGATGCCCGCCGTACCGGTCGGAGCATCCACCGTCCCCGCCGGGATGCCCGCCGTGCCGGCCGGGGCCGCGCCGCTGGACGCCCAGCGGGTGCTGCAGGCCCTGGCCGCCCGGACCGCGCCGCCCGCGTCCACCGCCGTGCCCGCCCTCGCCGCCGCGGCGGGGACCGACGCGCAGGTGCTGGCCCGGCTCGGCCGCCTCGGCCCCGAAGTGCTGGCGCAGCTCGGCCTGACCGCCCTCCAGCCCTGACCTTCCGCGCCGCCTTCGGAGCGGCTCCGCCCAGACCACGCAGGCCCGACCCCACCGGCCGGGCCTTTCCCGTTCCCGCCCATCACGGAGGCGCCTCGTGACCGACGGACCACCGGCGACCGCCTGGACGCAGGCGGTCGGCTGGGAACTGACCCTGATCAACCCCGCCCACGACAACCGCAAGTTCTACCGGCTGATCGTCTCCGGTCCGATCCTGATGATCAATTACGGCCGGATCGGTCACAGCGGCTGTTCCCGGGCCTACCGCCTGGCGTCCTTCAACGCGGCCCGCGACAAGGCGATCTGGATCACCACCGACAAGGAACGCACCGGCTACCGGCCGTCGATCGCGCCGCTGCGCTTCCCGGTGCCCGCCGCCGTCCCCGAAGCCTGTCTGCAACTCGGCGCACCGGCCCGTCGCGAGCTCGTCGACGCGTTCCTGGACGCCTGCGGCACGACGCGCACCGCCCACCCGACCCACGAGACGAGGACATCATGACCACTCCCGCCCAGGCGAGCACCCCCGCCGCCCTCGACGCCGCGCAGATGCTCTCCGCGCTGACCGAGGCCGACTTCTTCGCCACCACCCTCCCCGACGCGCTCGCCGCGACCGCCTCCCGCCCCGCGTCACCCCGGCCGCTGGTACGGCCGGGCGCGCTGACACCGGTGGGCGAGCGCGCCCGCCCCAACGGCCAGGTCTACAAACCGCGGCAGGTCGGCCCGCACGAGGATCTGGCGCTGCTGCGCGAGGCCCAGCGCCGCCGCCAGCACGTGCTGCTGTACGGGCCGCCGGGCACCGGCAAGACCGCGCTGATCGAGGCCGCGTTCGCCTCCTACGACGGGCCCGGCCTGGAGACGGTCGTCGGCTCGGCCGACCTGACCGAGACCGACCTGCTGGGCACCTTCGTCCAGGACCCGGCCACCCGCGCCTACGTCTGGGCGCCCGGTCCGCTGCACCGGTCGGTGGAGTGCGACGTGCCCGGCGCTCGGCTGTCGGAGGCGTTGAAGAGCCGCTTCATCCACCACCTGCTCGTGGGCACCGACTGGGCGCTGGCGCGCGGGCTCGGCGTGGACGGCAAGGTCGTCACCGTCGCCGAGAACCTGGAGTGGCGCCGCACCAAGGGGGAGATCACCTGGTCTCCGCAACTACGGGAACTGCTGGCCTTCCGCGACCTGGCCGCCGTGTACGGCGAGGCCTACGCGGCCTCCGCGCTGGCCGCCGCCGCGCCCGAGCACGACCGGGACGAGATCGTCACCGCGCTGCGCAAGGTCTTCCCGGACACCGTCGCGGCCCGGGTGGAAGGGCGGTGCGGCGCATGAGCACTCCCGCCCTTCCCGCGCCGGAGGGTCCTCACCCGGGCGGCCCGGTCGCTCCCGCCGTCACGACCGCCCCGGCCTCTCCGGTGGACGCGGTGACCAGGGCCCGTGCCGAGCTCACCGCCCGCCTCCACCACCTCGTCGGCCCGCTGACCGGCCGCACCGACGTCCTGCTGGACGTCGTCTGGGGGCGGGGCGACGGCGCCCCGCCCGCCTGGTTCGATCCCGAGCTGGCCGAGATCACCGTCAACGCCGACATCGCCCTGCCCGTCGGGACCGATCCCGCCGCCGTCGACCCCACCACCGTGCGCGGCCGCCTGGCCCACCCGGTGCTGGTCGGACTGTGCTGCCACGAGGCCGGCCACGCCCGCGCCCCCGGATGGAGGACTCCCGCACGGGCCGAACGCCACCGCGGCGCGCCCCGCACCGGAGAGATCGCCGACTGGCTGGAAGAGCTGTGGATCGAGGCCGGCCAGCTCCGCCACCGTCCCGCCGACCGGCGGTGGCTGCGCGCCGCGGCCCGCCACCTCCTCAAGCCCCCGGCGCTGCCCGCCGAACCGACCGACCAGCAGCTACGCGGCGCCGCCGGACTGTGCGCGGTGCTGGTGCTGGGCCGCGTCGACGCGGGGGTGCTGAGCGCCGCCGACACGGCCGAGGCCGACCGGCAGGTGCGGGCGGTCCTCGGCGGCCAGGTCGTAGACGAGCTGTGCTCCCGCTGGCGCCGGGCGCTCACCTTGGCCGAGGGTGATCTGGACGGCCTGTTCACCCTGGCCGAGCAGGTCCGCGCCCTGCTGCGCCTCGACGACGGCAGCGGCGTGTCCGGTACGGGCTGCACGCTGGGGCGGCCTGCTCCCGGCGGAACTCCCGCCTCCGGCGCAGGATCCCCTTCGGGTTCCGGACCTGAGACCGGGGGCGGGAACGGGACGCCGGGTGCGGCTCCGGCACACCCGCTGCTGGACGCCGTGGGAAGCACCGCCCGCCAGGTCTCCGACGCCGGCATCGGCGAGGCGGCCGCCGAACTGGCCGACCTCGAGGCCGCCACCGGCCCCGACGTCCGGGCCATGGCCACCCGTGCCCAGAAGGAGGCACCGGGATGTGCCCGCCCGAACCACCTGGCCCGCCCGATCCGTCGGCCAGGTGCGATCCGCAGGGTCCGCCCGTCCCGCCGGCACGGGGTCCGCTCGCCCAGCCGCCCGCCGTACCGGGCGCGCGGATCCCCGGCGCACGTCCCGCCGCGCCCGTCTCCATCCGCGCCGACGTCCTCGAGGACGCCGCCGACCGGCCCGTCGCCCACGTCCAGGCCGAACAGGTCACCGGCTACATCAGCCAGGCTCCCGACGGCGGCATCGACGTCGAGCTGCACACCCGCGACTCCGCCGCCGACGCCCGGCTGCGGGTGCTCGTCGACGGCCGTCTGCGCTACGGCCCCGCCGGGCGCACCGCCTGACCCGTCCGGCCGTCCGGCGGCTGCGCACGGCCGGGCGGTCCCCTCGGTACCCGCGGTTCTGTCGTCCCCCGGTGATATTCCTGCCTCCGTTGCGACATCCGATGATCTGCGAGGTTGTGGAATGGCGACGGTCACCTTCCGGGACGAGACGGCGACAGGGAAACCGATGGCCGAGTTCGCGCTGCCCGATCTGCCGGAGAGCATCCCGGCGCGGGAGCTGGTGCGGTTGCGCGTCCGGGAGGAGGTCGCCCGGTACAACGCCGATCCCTCGGCCCGGTTCACCGGCCTGGTCCGCCCCACGGACGCCGAGGTGGAGCTGAACGGCTACCGGATGGGCGAGCGGCGGCGGATCGACTGGGAGAAGCAGGCGGAGGCCGCCGAGCGGGCCTTCCTGCGCAACGGGTTCGTGCTGCTGGTCGGGGACCGCCAGATCGAGGACCTGTCCGAGGTGATCGACCTGACCGCCGACCCGGTGGTGTCGTTCATCAAGCTCGTCCCGCTGGTCGGGGGCTGACATGGGTGTGCTCGCTGACTTCCCCCGCGCTCACGACGTTTTCCGCCAGGTGGACCTGCCGACCCTCGAGGCCTTTGCCCGTTTCGATACGGCCTTCGCCGAAGGGCGGGAACCCCTCGGTGCGGAGGACGACCTTCGGGTGTTCGGCCGCTGGGCGCAACTGCGGCTCAGCCTGGGCCAGGACGGAGGCCACGACCACGACGAGCGTGTCCTGCGTCTGACCCGTTTCGTGGAAGAGGCCGACATCCCCTGGACGGTCGGGGACGTCGAGTTCCTCTGGTCGGTCGCCCACGGGTTGATGACGTGGGCGCACACCGACTACGCGGAGCTGTACCGCGTCCCGCTCGCCGCGACACGGTGCCTGGGCTATGCCGACCGCCGCCGCATCCTGGAGTGGACGCCGGAGTGGTTGCGCCGCTACCACCGGCCGGCCTGGGATGTCCTGCACGGGCAGCTGGAGGAAGTGCTGACCGAACCTCCCGAGCACGGTCCGGCCGGCATGGTGCGCAACGTGCTCTGGGACTGCGACGACGTGGCCCGGCTGCTGGCCGAGGAGTACGGCCCGCGCCTGGCCGACCCCGAGGCCCTGCCGCTGCTGCGCCACTGGAACACCGCCCGCTCCGCCAAGCCCAGCGACAGGTGGCTCAAGACCGCCGCCACGTTGCTGACGCCCGAGGCCGCCGCTCTGGTCCGCGAGATCCTCACCCTGGTCACGGCGCACCGGGAGAAGCGCATCGACCACCGGGCCGACAACGGCTACGAGTGGACGACGACCGTCTTCCTGCACGAGCGCACCGCCGTACCCGTGCGCGGCATGGTGTGGACCTGCGCGCTGATCGACGAGCCGTGGGTGACTTCGCTCCTCGGTGATGTCGCCCTGACCTGCGGCACCGGGATCGGCGGGTCGGGTGCCAACTGTCGCAGCGAGATGCTCGCCAACGCCGCGGTGAACATCCTGGCCCGCCGCGGCGGCCTGGAGACGGTCGCGCCGCTGGCCCGCCTTCAGACCAAGGTCCGCAAGAAGACCGTGCTGGCAGGCGTGGCACGCACCCTGGACGCGGTGGCCGAGCAGGCGGGGCTGAGCCGCGAGCAGCTGCTCGACCGCACCGTGCCGGACTTCGGCCTCGGCCCGGACGGGGTGCGCGAGGAGCGGATCGGTGACTACCGGGTACGGCTGTGCGCCGACGGCCCTGCGCTGCGGTTCGTCAACACCGCAGGGAAGGTCCTCAAGACGGCGCCGCAGGCCATCCGCGCCGACCCCGTGCTGGCCGAGATCAAGACCACCTTGAAGGAGCTCAAACAGGCGCTGCCCGCTGAGCGGTTCCGGCTGGAGCGGGCGCTGGCCGAGGAGCGGATGTGGCGCTGGCGGCAGGTGACGGAGTTCCTCCTCGACCATCCGGTCACCGGCCTGTACGCCCGGAATCTGATCTGGCAGATCCTGCAGGGCCCGGCCGGCATCCCCGTCAGGACCGCCGATGGCTGGGAGCTCACCGACCCGCAGGGACGCCGCATCCAGCCCTACCCGGGCACCCCGGTCCTGCTCTGGCACCCGATCCACGCCAGCGCGGAGGAGGTGCGGGCCTGGCGTGACCACCTGCTGGAGCGTGGGATCCGCCAGCCGTACAAGCAGGCCTTCCGCGAGGTCTACCTGCTGACCCCGGCCGAGGAGGCGACCGGGACCTTCTCCAACCGCTTCGCCGGGCACGTGCTCCGCTACGGCCAGGCCAAGGCCCTGCTCAACCAGCGCGGCTGGACCGACCTGTCGATCGGCCACTGGGACTACGAGTGCGGCGGCGACCAGGGCGAGGCGGTCAAGAAGCTGGCCGGCTGGCAGGCCCGCTGGGGCATGAACGTGGTCGGTGACGCGGAGGCCGACGGCTGGGGTACCGCCTCCTTCTGCGCCGGCGAGCAGATCGCCTTCCACCGGGCCGAGGACGCGCCCGGCCGCTACGACTACGGCCACCGCGAGGGCGTGTCGCTGACGGAGGTGCCGCCGCTGGTGCTGTCGGAGGTGCTGCGCGACGCCGACCTGGCCGTGGGCGTCGCCTCGGTCGGTCTCGACGAGCGGGCGGTCGGCGGGCACGAGGACTACTGGCACTCCTACGGCTTCGGCGAGCTGACCGAGACCGCGAAGACCCGGCGCGACGCGCTGGCCCGGCTGCTGCCCCGGCTGAGGATCGCCGACCGGGCCGAGCTGACCGACCGGTTCCTGCGCGTCCGCGGAGACCTGCGCACCTACAAGATCCATCTCGGGTCGGGCAACATCCTGATGGAGCCCAACGACGCCTACCTGTGCATCGTCCCCGGCCACGACCGTGACGCCGCCTCCGTCTTCCTGCCCTTCGAGGAGGACGGCGGCATGCTCTCGGTCATCCTGTCCAAGGCGTTCCTGCTCGCCGGCGACGCGGCCATCACCGACCCGTCGATCACCCGCCAGCTCACCGGGTGAGACACGGCCGGTGGTGACGCGGCCGGGGAGTCCCGCCGGAACCTCCGCCCGACGGCTCGGCCGAGAGGCGGTGCATCCGGTCGGCGGGCACCGGCGGGGCGTTCCCTTCCGGCTTGCGCAGCCTGCGGCACTCCGTCCCGCCCGGTTGCCGGGCGGTCCTCCGTACCGCGGACGGCTGTCGCCGGAAGGGCCTCCCGCCCCGGAGCGCCCGCGCCCCGCAGGACGCGGCCTCTCCGGCGGACCATCCACCGCGTCCGTCAGGAGGACCCGTGACGTCATCCCCGCTCGCCCCGCACCCGCTCACCGGCGGCTCCGGCCCGATCCGCCGGTTGACCGGTCAGGTCGCCACCCGGCTGACCGCCCGCCTGCGGGCCGCCGACCCGCCCGTCCAGGCGCTGGTCACCGAGGGTCTGGAACGGCTGCACCGCGCCGTCGCCGCCCGCCGCGACGGCCGGGCGCTGGAGGACCTGACCGCCGTCGAACTCGGCTGGGACCTGCAGATCATCCGCATCCGCGACGAGGCCTGGGTCGCGCTCCACCTCGACCCGGACACGATGGTCGGCCTGCTGCTGGAGGTGGGCGAGCGGCCGGAGGAGCCGCTGCGCGCACCGCTGCTGTCGCTGCTCGGATACGCCGCCTGGCATGGCGGCGAGCACGAGGCCGCGCACGCCGCACTCGTCGGCGCCCTGCGGATCGACCCGGCCTACTCCATGGCCCACCTGCTCCACCTGGCCCTGCACAGCGGGGTTCCCGCCGCGGCCTTCACCGACGTGCCGACGCCGGCCGAGATCGACCGGGAGATGGGCCCGGCACGCGGCACCTGGCTGGATCCGCTCCGGCCGCTGCTCGCCCGCTACGCCCAGCCGCTCAACTGACCGCCGCCCCGGGACACCGCGTCCCGGGGGTCCTTGCGCCCTACGGCCGGTCGGCCTGCCCGCCGACCGGCCGTTCCCGTTCCACCCGCGACGAGGACCAATTCCGCTCGCGACGAGGAGAACCCGACCATGTCCGCTGACCGGCACATCGCCATCGTCCTGGACCGCTCCGGCTCCATGGCCGCCGCCAGAGCCGCCACGGAGAACGGCCTGCGTGCCTTCCTGACCGAGCAGCGCACCGCCGACGGCACCGCCACGGTCTCGCTGTACACGTTCGACGACCGGTTCGAGGCCGTCTACGAGGACCTGCCGCTGCCCGCCGTACCCGGCTTCCACCTGCACCCGCGCGGGGCCACCGCGCTGCTGGACGCCATCGGCCACACCATCGCCCGCACCCGGCACCGCCTGTCCACCCTGGCCGAGGCCGACCGGCCCGGGCAGGTCGCCGTGGTCATCCTCACCGACGGCGTCGACAACGCCTCCACCATCTACGACACCGCCCAGATCAGGGCCCTCATCACCGGCTTACAGGCCGCGCCGAGACCCTGGACGTTCGTGTTCCTCGGCGCCGCCCTCGACACCTTCGAGGTCGCCCGCGGGCTGGGCATCGACGCGGCCACCACCCTGCACTACGACACCGACCGCACCGAGACCGGGGTTGAGGAACAGCGGTACAGCCATTAGCGGTGAGAATGATCTTCATCGGCTTCGTCGTGTTCGCGGAGCATCCGCAGGACGGTCGCGGGTGAGGGATGTCGGCCCTTCTTCTTGCCCTTGGTGATGACGAGTTTGGCCGCGATCTCGCGCAGGCTGAGGTTCTTCTCGCGCAGGTGGAGGGCCAGGGAGAGCATGGCGTCGTCGGTGACGGTGGCGCCGCCGATGGTCTGGCCGCGGGTACGGGCTGACTCGTGGCCTTCCAGGGTGCGGTCGCGGATGTACTCGCGTTCCATGCCGGAAAGCGCGGCGAGCACGGTGAACACGATCCCGGACGGGTCGTGGTTGCCCTGAAGTTCGCCGGTGAGGAATTCCAGGGCGACGCCATAGGACTTGAGCTGCTCGGCGAGCTCAGCCAGGGCCAGGCCGAGTCCGAGGCGCTTGTGCTCGTGGACCACTAGCGTGACACCGAGGCTGGCGGCCCGCAGCTCCCGCGCGAACTCCACCGCACGGTCGAGCTCGGGACGACTGACGGCGCGAGTTGAGATCTTCTCGGAGAAGATCTTCGTCACGCCCGCGGCGGTGAGAGAGTCGAGCTGGGTGTCGAGCGGCTGCCGGGCTGTGGACGCGCGAGCGTACCCGATCCGGACGTGCCCGCTCAGCTCGGCCCCGGAGCTTGCGGGGCGGGGCAGTTCGACCCACGGAGTGCCCGGCTTGCGGATCGGCGGGGTGACAACCGTCAGGGCCTTGGCGAGCGAGGGGACGAGGCGGAACCGGGCGGTGTGGTAGTTGGTCGCCACCCTGCCCTTGCTGGTCCGGCAAGGTGACCCGGCGGGCGCGGCACAGCTGGACATGGGGCAGCCGTGGGTTTCCACGCTGAGGTACCCGTCATTCACCCGGCGAGTGTTTCATGGGGTCGTTTCATGTGGCTACAGTTTTGAAACGACCTATGAAACGGCGAATGCCCTGCTCGCGATCTCCGGTGAGAACTGTTTCATGTGTGCTCGTCTATGAAACGCCCGCCGGGATCGACCGGAAGTGATCTCGCGGGCCCAGCCTTCAGCCGACCGGTTCTGTGGGACGAGATCTTCCGGGGCCCGCGATCCAGTTTTAGTAGTACTGATGCATCAGGTTGGTTGCCCAGGGGGCTTGCCATACCTCGTCCTGCGGCGCGAACTCGCGGAGGTACGGTTTGATGTCCAGCACCGGCGTGCCATCCAGGGCGTCAAGATCGGCCACGTGAAGCGCGCGCCCAGGGCCCGACAGTCCTATGACGTCGGCGCGGCCCCGCCAACCCCGGAGACTCTAATGTGCTGATGTCCTACCCGGCGGGCAGGATGGGCGCGGGAGGTACAGATGAGCGACATCGCGGACGTTCCACCCGCCGTTGTGGGCCGGCTCCGGGTGATCTGCGGGGAGCTGCCCGAGGCGTACGAGGAGCCGGCGTGGATCGGCCTGCGGTGGCGGATTCGCCGGCGGACGTTCCTGCACGTCTATACCACCGACGTGAGGGGGTCGGCGTACATCGATATGGACGATCCGGCCATCCTGATGACCTTCCGGGCGCCGCCCGGGGAGTTGGCCGCGCTGGCGCATGCCGCCCCTCCGTTCTTCCGGGCCGACTGGGGTGTGAATGTCGTGGGAATGGTGCTGGACGACGAGACGGACTGGGTCGAGGTTGCCGAGCTGGTGACGGACAGCTATCGCGTGCAGGCGCCCCGCCGCCTCGCGTTCCGGCTGAAGGCAGGTGGATGAACCGCCGGCTACTTCCCCACGTTGCCGCTTATCCAGGTTCGGTGCTGAGAAACATTCCTATTCACGGTGGGATAGGTCGGGTTGCCGCACTGGCCAGAGATATTTCAGGAGTCGATTCCGATGACGACATCACCCAGTGCCGCATGTTCGGGCCGTCTGGCCGGATTTGCGGGTGCAGTTCATTCCGGGCGTGATCGGCTTCACGAACTGGTAGATGCCTTCGCACGTCCACCGCGGCGTGACATCGAGGAAGACCTCGCGTCGTTCGTTGGGGAAGCCCGCATTGCTGGTCTTTCCGTAGCCGGTCGTGAATACCTCGCCGGTCGGCACCGCGCCCTGGCTGGGCAGTGCGGGTGCGATGAGGGGCTCCGACAGCAGGATGGGCTGGTCAAGCACAGGATCGCGAGATCGCCGCCCATTGCCGGGACGCGCCTTCACTCGGTTCGGGCACCGGCCTCGAGCACGGTGAGGTCGCGGACCGCATACCGGTGATGCTCGGCCTCTTCCTTGCACACCACCGTGAGGCAGCGGCGCACGACGTACTCCTTGTCCGGGTAGGGGTCGGCCGGCTTGCGACCACATACCCGGTCGAGCTCGGCCTCGGTGAGCTCGTCGACGACCCGGCGCATCGTGGCCATGCGGGCGAGCCGCGGCGCGAGTACCTCGTCGAGCGTCGGGGTGGCATCGAGGGTGAGCCCGAGCTTCGCCGATGCTTCGGCCGGCATCCCGCCGGCGGGAAGGCCCAACGGGTGGTACGGCGCGTCCTCCTCGAGCACGGCGTTGCCGATCCAGGCATCGCTGGCCATCAGCAGATGCCGCTGCGTCTCGACGAACGACCACTCGCCGTCGACCTGCTCGTGCAGCTTCGCCTCGGGTAGGCGCCTGGCGCGGTCGAGCGTCTCCTCCCATTGCTTCTCGATGGCATCCCAAGCGGCCCGGTATTCGGCGGCGGACGTGGCCTCACGGGCCAGCACCCGGTTGGGATGCAGCCGGTCGAGCTCGGCCTCGACGTAGGCGGTCACGTCGACGTCGTTGACAACGACACGCTCGAAGCCGCCGCCGAGGGAGACGTTGCCCCCATAGCAGTCCACGATCTTCAAGCCGGTGACGTCGCAATCGCGAATCTCGAGGCCGGAGAGGTCGCACAGGTGGATGCGGGCACCACGGAACTGGTCACTTTGGGTGTACTCAGCAGGCATTGGGACAGTTTCCCGTATCCGTCCCGCCCATGCCAGTGAATGGCACAACGTGAGGGTTGCGTGTTGCGTCCGGGTGGGGGAGTGCGGGATCGAGCATCTTGGCGAGCACTCGACGATCGATCTTGCCCGCACGGTTGAGGGGGTCGGAGTGATTTGGAACGAAATCCCGATCCTGGACAAGGTCGGACGGGGTCGCCATGATCACGAATTTGGCGGCTGGGCGCATGCCTCTTACTTACGACCCCTCATGGGCGGGTTAAGGCCTGCAATCAGCCCTCGTCTTCTTCGTGCTGGGAGGGGTCTCGCTTCGGGCGAAGGCCTTCGCCGGGCTGGGAGGCGATGAAGTTGTAGCGGCCCAGCGTGTTGATGTGCTTATAGCCGAGGGGTGAGAGCCGGGCCACGTCCTCGTCGAGCACTTCTCGGTCCTTGGGCGGATGGGCACGCAGCTGTTCCACGGCGGCATCCAGGTAGCGGCTGTTCCACAGGACAATCGCGTTCAGGATCAGGCCGAGGGATCCGAGCTGATCCTCCTGGCCCTCACGGTACGCCTGGTGGATACGGCCGCGCCGACCGTGGCAGATCTCCCGGGCCAGCGTGTGGCGGGCTTCTTGGATAGTGAGCTGCCGGTTGACCCGGCGCCGGTAGGTGTCATCGACCGGGTCGATCACGGCGAGGAGATGGAGAGTCTTGGCGATGCGGCCGTACTCCTCGAAGGCCTGCCCGAGCGGCGTGGGGCGGCCTTCGCGGCCGAACATGCGCAGCAGGTCATAGGCGCGGACCTGGTTGGTGATCAGCGACCCGGCCACGCGCAGCATGTCCGGCCACCAAGTGATGATCTTCTTAAGGTTGATCTTGTTGCAAGCTAGCGCGTCCACTGGGCCGTAGCTGCCACGGGCTTGGTCGGGCAGGTCGGCGTACCAGAACCGCTGGTCGACCAGGTCGGCGAAGCGAGGTGAGAAGCGGTAGCCGAGGATGTCGAACAGGCCGAAGACCATGTCGGAATAGGAGGCGTTGTCGGTGGTGACCATCTCCGGCTTGATGCCGCCGTCCAGGTTCAGCAGGGTGTCGAGAATGTACAGGCTGTCGCGCGGGGTGCCGGGCACCACCATCTGCCCGATCCCGGACACCTGGTCGTTGATCGCGTTGAGCCAGGTGAGTCCGCGCTTGAAGTGGGAGTACTTCGGCGACGGCCCGGTGTTGATGCTGCGTTTGGGCACGACGAAGCGCAGCCCGTCGACCGAGGCGAGCAGCCCGCCGCCCCAGCCGTTCACAATGGGCACCTCGCTCTGGGCCTGGATGAGCAGCGCGTTGGCCGCCGCCAGAGTCTCACCGCGCAGGTGGTACTGGTCCGCATGCGCTGGCCGGTCCCGCGTCAGTGCCCGCACATTCGAGTTGATCACCGGAGACAGGCCGATGTTGCAGGCCTCGCTGGTCAGCAACGCCACCAGCGAGGTAGCCAGATCCTCCATCCGAGTGGAGCCATCGGCGGCGTGGACGAAGGCGTCCAGGAATCCGGTCCAGGAGTGCACCTCGAACAGCAGATCCGGCAGTTCGATGCGGGGCAGCATCGCGGCGGTCGTCGCCCGTAGCCAGCGCAGCATCTCGCTTTCGCCCAGCGCGCCGAGCCGCTCCACGTTCAGCATGGGGCGTCCCCCTCCGGGACCACGATGGAGATTTTGGTCTCTTCGCCCGCTTCCTCTAGTCGGCGTCCTGCTCCCGAAGGCGTCCCCAGCCCCAAAGTAGCGATGAGCTGGATCACGGTTGCGGTTCGTAGTCATCACGAATCGCGCGTACCGGGGTGTAGGGGGTGTTCCCCGTTTGATCGTGTGCCCTGTTCTCGGGGGTCGGTCAGGCGAAGGGAGCGGCGGGGATGCGTCGGGAGTGGGAGCCTGAGGAGCTGATCGCGGCGTGGACGCTGCTGGACAGCGACTGGGATCTGGTGGGAAACAAGACGGGGGCGACCCGTCTGGGCTTCGGCCTGCTGCTGAAGTTCTTCGAGCAGGAGGGCCGCTTCCCGCGACATACGGGTGAGGTGCCGCGGGCGGCGGTGGACTACATGGCCGGGCAGGTGAAGGTCGACGCTGCGCTGTTCTCGGAGTATCGGTGGTCGGGGTCAACGATCGAGTACCACCGGGCGCAGGTGCGGGAAGCGCTGGGTTTCGGGAGTCGGCCCGAGCGGATGAGGACGTGCTGGCCAAGTGGCTGGCGGACAAGATCTGTCCGATGGTGTTCACCGACGAGGTGCTGCGGGCGGCCCTGCTGAGGCGCTGCCGGACGTTGAAGATCGAGCCGCCGGGGCGGGTGGACCGGATCGTGGGTGCGGGCCGGACCCGGTTCGAGCGGGAGTTCTGTCTCCATGTACTGAACGGGTTGTCGGCGGATTCCGCGCGGTCGCTGTGGGAGCTGGCCACGGGTGAGGACGGGTTCCTGCTGGAGTTGAAGTCCGATCCCGGACGGCTGGGCCTGGAGACGCTGCTGGAGGAGATCGTCAAGCTGCGGCGGGCGAAGGCGCTGGGCCTGTCGGCGGATCTGTTCGGCGGGTACTCCGACCGGTTGGTGGCCTCCTGGCGGGCCCGGGCGATGGCCTCGCATCCGTCGGACTTCGCGGCGAACCAGCCGCCGGTCCGTCTGACGTTGGTGGCTGCGCTGGCGTGGTCGCGGGCGACGGAGATCACGGACGCGCTGGTCGATCTGTTCATCGGCCTGGTGTCGAAGATCAACACGCGGGCGGAGAGGAAGGTCGAGCGGGCGATCGAGGCCGAGGCCAAGAAGGTGCATCGCAAGACCGAGAAGCTGTTCTCGATCGCCGAGGCGTCGCTGCGGGCTCCGGAGGGCACGGTCCGTCAGGTGGTGTTCCCGGCGGTGTCAGGCGGGGAGGCAACGCTGCAGGCGCTGGTCGCGGAGGCAAAGGCGGACGCCAATGCCTACAAGGCTCGGGTGCGGACGGTCCTGACCAGCTCGTATTCGAACTACTACCGGCGGATGCTGCCCAAGCTGCTGGCCGCGATCGAGTTCAAGTGCAACAACACCGCCTATCGGCCGGTGATGGACGCCCTGGAGCTGCTGCAGCGCTACGCCGACATTGCGAACACCACCCGCCACTACGACGCCTCGGAGAACGTCCCCATCCAAGGGGGGTGGTGCCGGACGGCTGGCTGGAAGCGGTCGTCGACGAGAACGGCATCATCGAGCGGGCCTCCTACGAGCTGTGCGTGATCGTCTCGCTCAAGGACGCGCTGCGCCGCCGCGAGATCTACGTCGTCGGCGCAACCCCGAGGAAGGCCTGCCGACCGACTTCGAGGACAACCGCGACGTCCACTACGAGAACCTGCGCCAGCCGCTGGATGCCAGCGTGTTCATCGCCACGCTGAAGGAGGTGATGCGCGCCTCCATGGCAGCCTGCGGCGAGGTGATCAGCAAGAACAAATCCGGCGGTGCGAAGGTGAAGACGCACCGCGGCGAGCCACGCTGGCACATCCCCGACCTGGGCAAGCTGAAGGTCCCGGAGAACCTGCGGGCGCTGCACACCGAGGTCGCCGCCCGCTGGGGGATCATCGACCTGCTGGACTTCCTGAAGGAGTCGGACTTCGTCACCGACTTCACCGACGCGTTCACCACGGTCGCCACCAGGGAGGCGACCTCGCGCGAGGTGATCCGCAAACGGCTGCTGCTGGTCCTGTACGCACTCGGTACAAATGTCGGGATCAAACGGGTCGCCGACGGCGGCCGTCACGGCGAGACCGAGGCGGCCCTGCGCGCGATCCGGCACCTGTTCGTCAACCGCGACAACCTGCGCAAGGCGATCGTGACGCTGGTCAACGCCACCTTTGCCACCGATCCGCTGCGGGCCCACTGGGGCCTGACCGGCGCTGGAGTCGTCCTCGGCCTGGTGTGGGCGATCTGGCACCTCATCCCCTACCTGCAGGCCGGGCACGGCCCGGCGTGGATCGCGGGGCAGGTGCTGTTCACCGTGGCACTGCGGGTGATCATCGCCGGTGACGGTCGCCGCCTCTGCCATCCGGAGATCGCCTGCCGGTTGCACGGCGGACGGGTCAAGTGTGTTCGGCCGTGTGCGCCGGGCCGATCCGGAAGACGGGATGCGACGTGGCGACGGCGTCGAAGTCCTCCGGCGGGGAGTTGCGGGTGACCGGCAGGTGCGGCCGGGCGCCGGGTGCCAGATCCAGGTAACGGCGCAGGATCGGGGCGCGCGCCCCGGTCTCGACCTCCTGGAGCACCACAGGCGTGCGCCGACGCCGGCGCCGGCGCAGGACCGCGTGGCCGCCGGCGGCTCGGACGTTGCGCACCCAGTTGGCGCCGTCACCGAGCATGGACACGAGGTACTCGTGGCCGCCGTGGTCGGTCACCACCACCGGGACCGCGATCGTCCGGCCGCTGGAGCGGCCGCGCACCTCGAGCGTGGCCGCCCGGCGGGGCACGAGCAGCCCGGTCGAGTACAGCAGAGCGTCCAGGCGGTTCAGCGCCCGTGCCAGCGGGCCGGGGCGGCCGCCGCGGTACATCCACCGCTTGACGGCGTACAACCGGCCGAGGATGCCTGATCTCGGGTGGTCTGGATTCGTTGTCATCGTTTTCCTCCTGTTGTCTTCGCCGGGGGCTTTTCCGCGATGACCTGGCCAGGCGTCTCAGGGCCGGCGTGTCTCCAGCAGCACGCCGGGGTGGGGTTGTGCGGGACCGTCGAGCAGCGGCGAGGGCCGGTTCCTCAGGTGCCGGTCGAAGAACGCCAGGCTGTAGGCGTTGACGATGGCGTGCGCCCGTTCCGCAGGTACCGAGCCGGTGATCCCGAGGCGGGACAGCAGCGGCGACCAGGAGGGGATGTCGGTGAAGTCGGCGTGGAACATCCCGGGTACGCGCACGAAGTAACCGTCCGCGCGCCCCTTGCGGAAGGCCGCCCGCGTGGTGCTCTGGTACTGGCCGATGTCGCCCGCGGACCAGCCCTCCCGTCGCATGGTGGCGGTGTCGCGGGTGAGCCACATGCTCGGCTGGGCCAGGCCCTCGCGTACCACGCCGGGGGTCATGCGGGTGTCCGTCATCAGGCAGGCGCGCAGGCGCGGCTCCAGCCGGCAGGCTTCGCCGGTGACGATGCCGCCCAGCGAGACGCCGAAGACGCCGATGCGGTGCAGGTCCAGCCGTCCGGTCAGGATGCCGTCCGGGTCTGCGCGGTCCAGGGCGGCCAGCCGGTCCAGCGTGAAGGTGACGTCGCGCGTGAGATAGGGGATGAGGCCGTCGTCGAAGACCCGGCCGCCGGGGGTCTCTCCGGCCGGGTCGAAGCTGCGGTCGATCAGCGCTCGGAGCCGGTCCGGGGGCAGGCCGGCCGTACGGCGGCCGTCGGGGAAGCGCACCGACGCGGCGGTGTACGGCTGGTCGAGGGCCACGACGATGTAGCCGTGGGAGACCAGATGTTCGACCTGGAAGGTGTTCATCTGGCGGAAGCCCATGGCGCCCTCCAGGAAGAGCAGCACCGGGTAGCGGGACCGGTCACCGGCCACGGCGGCGGACGCGACGGCGTTCGTGGTCACCTGCCGCAGGTGCCCGAAGGTGAACTCCGGCACCCGGGCCAGCCGCGCCATGGCGGCGAAGACCTCGCCGTCGTGCACGTAGGGGGTGTGGGGAGCGTCGGGGCCGCTGTCCGCGGGGTACCAGATCTGCACCATCAGTTCGCGGCGGGCATGCGGGCCGGCGGCGAACGCCTCCGGGCGGTCGGTGTCGATCCAGTGGCGGGTCGTCGTGCCGATCCGGTGGGGCCCGGTGGGCGGTGCGAAGGAGAACACGGGCAGCAGGGCGGGCAGCGCCGCCGAGGCCATCAGCGCCACCGCGCCCAGCCCGGCGGTGAGGAGGGCGGCGAGCTTGCGGGATCGGGTGCGTGGTCTCGGCCGGTGTGCCGGTGCGGAACCGTGCAGCAGCCCTGCCGCGCTGATCCCCGCGGCCAGCACGTAGGCGGGGACCAGCTGCCAGCGCGGGCCCTCCAGCAGGATCTGTGCCGCCGCAGGCACGAGCACGACGGGAGCCGCTCGCCGGAGCGCACGCACCGCGTGCGGCACCGGGAGCGTCAGAATGAGGAAGGCCAGCGGATTCACGATCACCAGCACCGCTTCCAGAAGTCTCATGTCGTCCTTTTTGTCGGATGCGCCGCGGTGTGGACGCCGGCTGTCGCAGGGAACCGGTGTGAGAGCTCAAGGGCCGTAGGCCCGGCGGCGGAGCAGGCGACCCGGCCCGTACAGGGACGGACCTCCGAGCCTCGGCGTGGGAGGGGCCAGAGCAGGGCCGCCAGTGAGGCGCTGATGACGACCAGGTGTCCTGCGAGGGCGTGGGCGGGCATCGTCGCCTCGATTCCTCGGGATAGGTCAGGTCCGGTCGGCAGGTCGGCGCATCCGCGCGGCGGGGACCGGATGCCGTCGCGGAGGTCTCGCCGGCTTCGGGCCCGCGCGGGTGTCGCCTCGGTGGCCGCCTGCGGTGGGGAGAACGTGTGGCAGGGTTCATCGTCCAATTGATTGGCCCATCATGTCAATATGTCACTATCTGCCATATAGCGGGTTTGGGCCATGAGCGCGGTACGCTGGGGACGTGCCTCTGACCCTTCGCCAGCGCAACAGGCTGGCCGCGATGCACCACATCATCGAAACGGCGATGGACCTGTTCGACGAGCACGGTTACGGGGCGGTCACCGTCGAGCAGATCGCCGCGGCCGCCGGCGTGTCGACCCGGACCTTCTACCGCTACTTCGGCACCAAGGAAGGACTGTTCACCACCGACACCCATGCCGTCGTCGGGCAGGATCTGCTGGAGGAGCACCTCGACCTGGACGATCTTCCGGGCACGCTCCAGCGGATCGTCATGAGCGTTCACGCCGAGTCCGCGCCATCCGGCGGGACGGCGGCGTACACGCCCTGGTGCGGTATGCGCTACGTCCTGGAGGAGCCGGCGGTCCGGGCGGCCGTGTACACCGCACTGGACGATCTCGCCGGACGTCTGGCGGCCGCGCTGCGCTCCAGAGGAGCCGAGAAGGGCTCCGAGGCCGCCGACCCGACGCGGGCGCGCGTCATCGTCCGCGCGTACCTGTTCGGCGTCTACTTCGGCGCCTTGGAGCAGTGGCACCTTGACGGCCGTGCACGGCCTTTGCCGGACTACGTCCGCGAAGGCTCGGCGGCCCTCAGCGGCTCGGCTTCACTACCGGCAGAGACCGGCGCAGCGACGTCCGCCTCGATGGGGCGGCCATCATTCTCCCAGTGAGGTAGCCGCCGGCTTCACCCGGCAGGAGAGACGCTTCCATGTCGTGGTCCCTGCGTTTCGAACGGTCAAGGCTCGGCCGTCGCTCATCTCGCCTCGGCTGACCGGACGACGCCTGCCGGCAGCCGCACGACGTCCGGGAGAAGACCATCCAGCGGATCGATGAGGCCGACGGCCGCCCCGCACCTGGCCCTCCCCGGCGGCTCCGGGACGGGCCGCCGGGGTTCCGGCCCCGTTCATCCGCCCGTCCGGTCGCCGCCTGAAGGCGTCGGCCGGTCCGGACGCCTGTCTCAGCGCAGCTTCTCGAAGAACGCGCGCACGTCGTCGACCAGCGCCTGCGGCTCCTCCATCGCCAGGAAGTGGCCTCCCCCGCCGAGTTCGGTCCAGTGCACGACATCGTGGTCGCGTTCGGCCCAGCGGCGGACGGTGACGTCGTGGGCCGAGACCAGCACGCCGGTCGGCACCGTCCCGCGCGCGGCCGCCGCCCAACCTCCGTCCTGCGCGCCCCAGGTGCCCCCGGCCGCGCCGGAGCCGTCACCGGCCCCGTCCCCCGCGGCGCTCTCCCAGCCGTCCGCCGCTCCGCTCCAGGCGCCGGCGGAGATCTCCTCGTAGTAGATCTGCGCCGCCGACCCGGCCGTGCCGGTCAGCCAGTACAGCGAGACGCCGGTCAGGATGCGGTCGCGCTCGACGCCGTCTTCCGGCAGCCCCTCCTGCGGGTGCGTGAGCTCCTTGAACTTCTCCACGATCCAGGCCAGCTGCCCGACCGGCGAGTCGTGCAGGCCGTACGCCACCGTCTGCGGCCGCTTGGAGTTGCACCGCAGGTAGCCGTCGTTGAAGTCCTGCATGGCCTGCCAGCGCCGCTGCTCGGCCTGCGACAGCCCGTCCATCTCGCCCTCCTGCCCGGCCGGGAAGGCCAGCAGGGCGTTGACGTGGACTCCGGCCACCCGCCCGGGGGCCTGCCTGCCCATCTCGGGCGCGACCCACGAGCCGGTGTCGTAGCCCTGCACGCCGTAGCGCCCGTACCCGAGCCGGGACATCAGCTCCACCAGCAGTCCCGCCATCCGCGCGGCGTTCATGCCCGGCCCGGCCAGCGGCGTGGAGAAGCCGAACCCCGGCAGCGACGGGACCACCAGGTGGAAGGCGGCGGCCGGATCGCCGCCGTGCGCGCGCGGGTCCGACAGCGGCCCGATGACGTCGAGGAAGTCCGTGACCCCGCCCGGCCAGCCGTGCAGCAGCACCAGCGGCAGGGCGTCCGGCTCGGGCGAGCGCACATGCAGGAAGTGGACGTTCTGCCCGTCGATCGTGGTCAGGTACTGCGGGTGCCCGTTGAGCGCCGCCTCGTGCGCCCGCCAGTCGTAGCCGGTGCGCCAGTACTCGGCCAGCTCCCTCAGGTAGCCCACCGGCACCCCCCGGCTCCAGCCGACGCCCGGCAGCTCGTCCGGCCAGCGCGTGTTCGCCAGCCTGGCGCGCAGGTCGTCCAGTTGCGCCTGCGGGATGTCGATGCGGAAAGGGCGGATGTCGTGCCGCGGATTCGTCATGCCCGCGACCCTAGGAGGCGCTTAGGTCAGAACCCGTCCTAAGGATGCGGTCACCACATCCGACGTACGGCCAGGCTGGAAGAGAACGAGATGCCGTTGTAGTACCGGATCACCCTGAAGACACGGCCTGGTAGGCCCAGCCTCCCGAAGCCGTCCCACGGTGCCAAGCCGTCAAGCAGCACCGGTGCCCGACTCCTATGCGATGCGGCGTCCGCCGCGTCGTTCCGGCCAGGGCCAGTCCAGGGTGAGCGACTCGCCGACGGCCAGCGCGTGCCAGCGGCTCACGATCCACCGTCACGCGATAGCGGCGTTCCGCGGTGCGGGTGAAAGTGGCCTGCATGCCCCGACGGTAACCGTAGCCCTTACGGCGAGTGCTCACCGGACGGCTGGTTGCACGACCGTTCTTCCCCGAGGGCCGGTTGCACCTCCATCGGCCACGGCGAGGGGCGAAGTGGCGGTCAAAGCCGTCCTTTCGGATCACTCTCGCAAGCATGCGATAGGTTGACCTCCATGGCCGAGATCGGACCCGTCGCCTGGCCGCCCGCCCCGATCAGGACCGGGCGCCTCGTGCTCCGTGCGTCCGAGTCCCGGGATCGCGCGGTGTTCGTCGAGCTGCTGGCGTCACCGGAGGTGCACACCTACCTCGGCGGCCCCCGGCCTCGTGACGAGCTTGAGCGCGAGATGCCCGAGGTGCCCGAGCGGTGGCCCGGGAGTTTCGTCGTTGATCTCGATGGGGCGATGATCGGCCAGATCCTGCTCAGGAGAGCGACGGAGCACCGCCGCCCGGCTGCCGCGGGGAAGGCCGATCTCGGTTACCTGTTCCTGCCGCGGGCGTGGGGATTCGGGTACGCCGCCGAGGCGTGCGCGGCGGCACTCGGCTGGTTCGACGGCGTCCTTCCCGGGGAGCCGGTGGTGCTCACCACCCAGACCGCCAACGTCGGCTCGATGCGCCTGGCGGCGAAGCTGGGATTCACCGAGGTGGAGCGGTTCCAGGCATGGGGCGCCGAGCAGTGGCTCGGCCTGCGGTCCCCGGTCGAGCCGTCCACGTGAGCTCGGCCGTTCCTTCCGGATCGCGGCCGACTGCCCCAGTGGCCTTACCAGGGCTGCATCAACGAGATCGGCCCGGCCCTCCGCGCTGCCGTCCCCGCGAGCCCTGGGGCCTTTGTCCGCAGGCTCTGACGCCGTTGGCCGTTCGGTTCGCCGCTCAACCCCCGGTGCCCCTCTGATCGCCGCAGGCGGATGAGCTGAAGCCTTCGCAGAGGCGCTCGAGCCCCAGACCGCTGATGAGCAGGCGTTCCCTGGCGTTGCCGGGCAGGTCGGTGCTCCAGGTGACGAACCCGCCGTCGCCGAGGCTGAGATCGTCTCCGGCCGGGGTGGTGGCGCGGATCCCGAAGCAGGCGTCCCGGTAGTAGCCGCGGCCGCCGGTGCGGTCGTCGTCGAAGGCGAACGCGGTGCCGGGATACGCCTGCGTGAACGGGTCCAGGACGCCCTCACGCAGGGTGCGGCGGTGCCGTCCGGCGGTCAGGTCGGTGACGGACACGCGCACCGACCTGACCTAGTGGCCGAGGTCGCGGGCGTTGTGCAGGACGTCGGGGTGGACGCCGATCTGCTCGGCCAGGGCCGTGCTCTCTCGGCGGTGCGGACGGTCGTGACCACCTTGTTCTGGTCCGCGGCCGCCACTGCCGAGACGGTGCCCAGCGGGCACAGCAGGCACAGCAGGCACAGCGGTGACAGGGCCACGGCGGTGCAGGCACGCTCGGACAGCCGCCGGTGCACCAGGGCCTCCAGGCGTGCCAGCTCGCCGGCGGCCAGCGCCGACGGCCGGTCTCCACCGTGTTCGAGCGGATCACTCATCACCTCATCGTGGCCGGCTCCCGGGCATCACCGCACCGGGTTTACCTGCCGCCTTCCCGGTCGGCCCGCAACGGCTCGTGCTTCCTGCGGCTCGCCGGCACCGAGGTTCTCGCCCGCCACCGCCCCTTCCGCCTTCGCCGTGTCCGCCGCCCGGCCAGGTCCAGATCCTCGATGTCCAGGCCCAGGACCTCCCCGGCACGGCCGGGGTCTCATGGCCGCGCTCCCGGCACCACGCCGAACACGGCACCACGCCGAACACGGCGCGCGTTCCAGGTGCCGACCACCGCGACGCCCCACAGCACCTCAGGGCCCCGCCGATCTCGTCGTCGGCCCCCGGCGGCCATGGCGTGGCGGCGCGGTCCCGCCGCCACGAGATCGGCCGGGTCGCGTCCGTCTCCAACCGTCAGCACCCGCGTGCCGAGGTTCCTATACGAAAGGTGGTAACAACGGCGTCAACAGTTGCGGTTACCGCCGGGAAACCCGCTTCCGGCCACGCTGGCGGACATGATCAGAACCTTCTGCGCCGCCGTCCTGGTGACGGCCTGCACCGTGTCCGCCTCCGCCCCGACCTCCCGGCCGGTCTCCACCGAGGGCGCCGGCTGCACCGCCGTCACGGCGCCACCGCCGCAGTCACCGCCACCGACCTCGGTGAACACGCTCCGGCAGGCGTACTTCTGCGTGCTGGACAATTACTACAGCGGCCCGGTCCTGGACTCCAGAACGCTGCTGAAGAACGCCATGGCCGCCTACACCCAGAGCCTGATCCGGCGCGGCGCCGACCGGGCCGACCTCCGGTTGCCCGCCCTGACCGGTGACCGCGACACCGACTGGGCCGCTTTCGCGAAGGTCCTCGGCACCGGCGACCCCGCCGCGCTGCGTGCCGCGATCACCGGCATGGTCACCGGGCTCCAGGACAACCACGCCCGCTGGATCAACCCCACCCCGCCGCCACAGGGCGGACCGATCGGAACGGGCATTGTCGGCGTGTCGGCCGAGCAGGGCCCGCAACTCGACCCGGCGGCCCGGCCGCCGCTGTTCATCACCAAGGTCCTGCCCCACAGCCCCGCCGCCAGGGCCGACGTCAGGCCGGGCGACATCATCCTCAAGGTCAACGGCATGCCGGCATTCACCGGCGACACCGTGAACCAGGCCATCATCGACGCCTTCGCCTCCGACCCGGTACGGCTCACGCTCAAGCGCCCCACGACGGGACGGACCCGCACCGTCGAGATCGGGCAGGGCCCCCTCACCCGGCAGCCTCCGGAGGTGACCTCCAAGAAGCTTCCCGGCGGCGCTCTCTACGTCCGGCTGCCCGGATTCCACGAAGGCGCCGCCGACCGGGTCATCGCCGAGCTGCGGGACAGACCGAAGGCGGTGGTCCTGGACCTGCGCGGCAACGGCGGCGGATCGCCCCGCGAGGTGACCCGGCTGCTCGGCGCGTTCGCGCACGGCAAGGTCACCAGCTACTTCTGTCCGCTCAAGGGCGACTGCGTGCCCAACCGGACCGACGACAGCGTCCCGCTGCTCGGCTCGCGCCTGGTCGTCCTCACCGACCGCGGCTGCGCCTCGGCCTGCGACGACTTCAGCGCGGCGGTCAAGGGAAACGGCCTGGGCGCCCTCGTCGGAACCCGCACCGCCGGAGCCGTCTCCGGTCCCGGCAATGGATACCTCCTCGACGACGGCAGCGTCCTGGTCCTGCCCAAGGTCCGCCACCTCGGCCCCGCCCGCGAAATCATCGACACGATCGGCGTACCGGTCGACCACCACGCCCCCATGACCGCCCTCGACCTGGCCACCGGGCACGACCCGGGCGTGGCCAAGGCGCTTGCGCTGCTTTGACGCACTCGCCGTAGCAGACGGACCGCGCCGGCCGCCCCCACCCTGGACGTCCTCCGGCTCTTCGAGGACCCGTACGAGTCCGGACGGACATTCGCCATCGTCACCCACGACACGCCGATCGCGGCCGGCAAGCCGTACCGGAGCACCCGAGCGGCGATCAAGCGAGAGCTTCCGGCCAGGGATGGGGAACGAGAGTGTGCCGGCAGAGCAGGACAAGTGCGGCGAGCGCTGCCCGCGAAGCCGATCGATCGGGTGGGATACCCGCTGATCATGAAGATCCGGCCCGATCGCGCGTCTCCCCCGATCTGCCAGGACTCCAGCCCGGAAGCTCCTCGGTGGAGCGGATCCATCGGGACGTGACGGCCCCCGCCCGAGGTGGAGCGTTCCTCGACGTGTCCTGTCCGTCGGCCACAAGGCGCCGCGTGCCCTTGACCTGCGGTGTCCAACGTCGGATGGGGCGGCTCAACGCGGCAGCGCCTGACCGGTCATCGTGCCTCGGGATCGTGTGCGAGCACCGACCGCCCGCCGTCGACGGGAACGGTCGCACCGGTGATGAAGCCGGCGTCGCCGGAGAGCAGGTAGACGATGGCCGCCGCGACCTCCTGCGGCCGCGCCACCCGCCCGATCGGGTGCAGCCGCGCCATCTCCTGCTCGATGCCGGCGGCGGTCGCGGGCTGCTGGGAGGCGAGGAAGTCCGCATAGCGTTCGGTGCCGACGGAGCCCGGGGCCACGGCGTTGACGCGGATGCCGTACGGCCCGTATTCCACCGCCAGCGCGCGGGTCATCCCCTCGATGGCGGCCTTGGCCGTCACGTACGGCAGGCAGCCCCGCACCGCCTGCCGCGCCTGGTGGGAGGAGACGTTGACGATCGCCCCGGGCGTTTCCGCGGACAGGAAGCGACGGACCGCGACCGCGCAGCCGACGAGCGCGGTATCGAGGTTGGCCGCGATGAGTTCTCGCAGTTGCCGGACGGGAGCGGAGTGGATGGAGGCGTCCCGGAACACGGCGGCGTTGTTGACCCAGCCGGCGAGCACGCCCGCGACCTGGGCGGCGTCGGCCGCCCGCTCGGCGACCGCCTCGTCGGCGGCGTCGCCGGTCACGGCGACCACGCGCCGGCCCGCGGGATGGCCGTCGACCCAGGTCAGTGCCGCCGGATCGTGTTCGACGGCGACCACGGCGCCGCCGTCGCCGAGGAGGCGTTCGACCACGGCTCTGCCGATGCCGCGGCCGCCACCCGTCACCACATACGAACGGCTCATGCTCTCCCTCGATCCACGTGTCCCAGTTCTGCGGTGCTCGTTCTTTCCCCGGAAGCGCAGGGGCATGACGGCTCGGTGTCCCAGGACACCCCCGCGGCGCGGACGCGGTCGACCCGGGCCCGCGCCCAGCGCATGCGGCAGGCGGTCCCGCCGGAGTAGGCGGTGCCCCAGCCGGGCCGGGAGTCGTCGGCCAAGGGCCTCCACGAGACCCGGATCGGTTCACGGACACGCGTGCCGGTGATCCTCGTGGGACCGAGATCCGATCGCTGCAAGCCGAAACAGGTCGGTTGCCGACACTTTCCGAGGCCGGAACCGGCCGGACCCGGCGGCGGCCGAGTCCGGTGGTGCGGGTCCCGCGGGTCAGTGCGCGAGAGCGCGTACGGCGGTGGCGACCGCCGCGCCGCCCCGGGGGGACAGGGTGATCGTGTAGTGGTTGACGCCCTCCACGGTGGACTCCGCGATGCCGGGCAGCCACTCGGTGGCCCGGCCGGGCGGGTACAGCGGCAGGTCCGGCTCGTCCAGCATGCCGCGGGCCGCCCGAAGGAACACGGCGGGCACCGGCAGCGGCTCGGGGACCGCGCCGGGCAGGGCGTACACCTCGGGCGCGTCGGCGAGCGCGGCCTCCATCCGGCACGCGGCCTCGAACCGGTCGCCCAGGTCCACCAGGTCGTAGTCGGCGTAGGCGGCGCACGCCTCGGTCCACTCGGCGAAGGCCGGATGCGCGCGCCACAGGTCCCGCCCCTCCTCCCGGGTCGCGAACGTCCGCTCCAGCCGTGCCACGATCGGCCCCACCGTGCGTTCGACCGCCTCCCGTACGGTGCCCGCGCCCTCGGGCAGGGGGAGCGGCGCTCCCCCGTCCACCAGGACGAGCCGGTCCACCAGGTCCCGGTGGCGGCGGGCGGTCTCGGCCACGACGAACCCGCCCATCGAGTGCCCGGCCAGCAGGGCCGGCCCGCCGCCGTAGTACTCGATCACGGCGGCGAGGTCGTCGGCGTGCGCGGCCATGCCGTACGGCTCCGGCAGATCCCGGCTGCCGCCCCGGCCGCGCAGGTCCACCGCGACGAAGCGGTGGTCGCGCCCCAGGTCCGGGCCGAGCAGCGTCCACGCCAGGTGGGAGGAGGTGATGCCGTGGGCGGCGACGACCAGCGGCCCCCGCTCGCCCCACACCCCCGCCCGCAGCGCGCCGCCCCGGACGGGTACCCGCTCCCGCCGGTGGACCGGCTCCCGGCGGTGGACCGGCTCGCTCACCGGCCCGGCGCGCCGGCCGCGGCGCCCGTCACGTTGCCCGCCGTCGCTGTGCCCGCCGCCGTATCCGCCACGACGCGGGTCACGATCGCGGCGAAGTCGGCGGTGCGCTCGATGTGCGGGCTGTGCCCCACCCCTTCGTAGACGATCTCCTCGTAGGAGCCTCCGGCCTCGGCGTAGCGGTCGAGGACCGCCCTGGTCTCGGTGACCATCGGCTGGGGCGGGCAGAGCCCCTCACCCGGCCAGCCGGGAACGGCGCCGAGTTTGCCGAGGTAGGCCAGGTCGAACAGGGACGTGTCCGAGACGATCCGGTCGGCGTCGCCCCGCACCCAGATCACGTGCGGCTTGACGGGAACCGCGACCAGGTCGTCGGCGATGTCGAACCACTGCGGCGCCATGGCGTTGAGCACGCCGCGCCGGCCGGCTCCCGTACCCGGCCAGTCGTCGCAGGCGACCGCGTCGCCCGGGTAGTTGCCCTCGCCGGTCGCGGTGGACAGGACCGTGTCGAGCAGCGGTTCCTCGTCCGCGCCCAGGCTCGCCGGATCGGCCACGTAGTACGTGCGCAGGATCGTCCGGGGACTGGCGGGCGAGTCGTCGCCGCGGTCACCGGCCTCCAGGCGGGCCACGAAGTCGGGGTTGGCCGCGCCCGCCCCGCCCAGGCCGAAGCCGTACGGCGACAGCGGCGCCTCCAGGAGCAGCGCGGCGACCCGCTCGGGGGCGTCGATCAGAAGCTGCATCGCCACGCCGCCGCCCATGGAGTGGGCCACCACGGCCGGGCGGGTGCCGGCCGGGAAGACCTCCTCCGCGTCCAGCAGCGCGGCCAGGTCGTCGGCGAAGTCGCGCAGCCCGCGGGTGGCGTCGACCGGAGCGGCGTCGGTGCTTCCGTAACCGCGCAGGTCGGGCGCGACGATCCGCCAGTGCTCGGGCAGCAGCCGTACCAGCGGCTCCCAGAACGCCGCGGAGGAGCAGTTGCCGTGGACCAGCAGCACGGGCGGGCCGTCGACGGGTCCGCGGACCAGGAGGTTGTGCCGCAGACCACGAACAGTGAGTTCCATGCACGGATCCTGCCAAGGAGGGCTCCGGCCGGCAGTGTGGTCCGGCGACATATTTCTCTCCGCCGCGTGTCGGCCGGCTCTGCATCCGGCGCGCCCCGGCCGTTTCGGGCCCAGCCGGCGGAAAGGCCCGCCCGGCGCAGCCCGGGGCCGCCCCGAGCGTGGCGTGCCGGCTGTGGGCCCGCGCCGATCTTCCCGCCTGGTGCGCACGTGATGCGGCACAGGCCTACCAGGTGTGCCCTGCTGCGCTCCGCAGCGAGCCGGAACACCTCCTGCCCGCGGCGGGGAGGCCCCCGACGAGGATGACGCCCGCCTGCTGCGCTGGCTCATCGAGGCCGGCGGGTGACCGCTGCGGTGCTCGCCCGCCGTCCTGATCACCGTTGCCGGCGACGGCGCTGGACCGACTCGTCGCCCGGGCGCGCCTGTGGCGTGCAGGAACGTCTCCTCCGGGGTGCGGGACGTCCCGGACAGCAGAAGATCATCTGGCACGGCTGCCGGACCGGTCCCGGAGACGGGCTCGGCGCCCAGCTGGATGCCGCCGGGGCGCGCTGCGCCGAGGTCACGGTCCCGCTGGACCGCGCCCGCCCGGACGGGCGCACCATCAAGGTCGCGATCTCCCGGCTGCAGGCCACCGACCCCGGGCACCGGCGCGGCGCGCTGCTGGTCAACCCCGGCGGACCCGGCGACCCCGGAAGGATCTACGCGCCGCTGCTCAAGGCGGCCGCCCCCGCGCTGGCGGCCCGCTACGACCTGATCGGGATGGACCCCCGGTTCACCGGGCGCAGCACCCCGGTCAACTGCCGCTGGCCCATCGGCGACTACCTGCGCTCGACCGGCCCCGACCGGCGCGCCTTCGACCGGATCGCCGCACAGGCCGAGGATCTGGCCGCCCGCTGCGCGGGGCAGCGGGAGTTGCTGCCCCACGCCTCGGCCCGCGCCACCGCCCGCGACACGGACGTGATCCGCGCCGCCCTCGGCGAGCCGAAGCTGTCCTACCTCGGCGGGTCCTACGGCACCTACCTGGGCGCGGTCTACCTGCAGCTGTTCCCCGGCCGCGCCGACCGCCCGCGTCCTGGCCACCGTGCACCGGATCGGCCGGGCCGCCGCCCGCGGGGCCGAGGTCACCCCGACCCGCTCCCCGGAGGAGGGGCTGACGTTCCTGTCCTCCCCGGAGGCGGACGGAGCCGGCAGCGCGCGGATGGCGATCACCTGCGCGGACGGGCCGGCCTCCCGTGATGTCGGCACCTGCTACCGCGACATCCAGGCCCACCGCGCCGACGAGCCCCTGTTCGGCCCGCTGACCCGCGCCATGAACCTGCCCTGCGCGTTCTGGCCGGCCTCCCCCGCGGAACCTCCCACCCGGATCCGCAACGACGTCCCGGCCCTGATCGTCGGGGCCTCCGGCGATCCCAAGACCCCCTACCCGGGGCAGCGGGCGAGGCGCCGGGCCCTGAGCGGCTCCCGCATGGTCACCGTGCGCGGCGCCTTCCGCCACCTGGTGTCCGGGGTGTTCGCCTCCACCCCCAGCGCCTGCGTCGACGGCGCCGTCCACCGCTACCTGCTCGACGGCGTCCTGCCCGCCGGGGACACCACCTGCCCCGACGTGACCGCCCGGTAGCCGCACCGGGACTCCGGGCCACGCTGCCGGCCTTTTCCCGGGATGACGCGGGCGCGGCGCCGCTCGCCTGCGGTCACCAGGGCGGACCGGTGGACCTCCTTGTTCGGGTGCGGGCGCAGCGCGTCGCGGCTCAGCCTGCGGCCCGGTCGCCGGGCAGGCGGCGCCGGTTCGCGGGGTCCATCAGGGCGGGCGGCCGCCAGGCGCCGTCGGCCCGGTACAGGTCCGTGCCCGGCGGCACGATCTCGTCGATCCGGTCGAGGGTCGCGTCGTCGAGTGCGAGGGAGGCGCCCTTGAGGGTGGCGTCCAGCTGCTCCATGGTGCGCGGGCCGACGATGACCGACGTGACCGCCGGGTGTGCCGCTGGGAAGGCGACGGCGAGTTCGGGCAGTGTGCAGCCGATGCCCGTCGCGAGTTCGACGAGCCGCTCCACGGCGTCGAACTTGACGGCGTTCTCGGGGATCGAGGGGTCGAAGCGGTCCGGGTTGATCGACGGGCGGCCGGTGGACAGGTCGACGGGCTGTCCCTTCCTGTACCTGCCCGACAGGAAGCCCGCCGCCAGCGGGCTCCAGGTCAGCACGCCCATGCCGTACCGCCGGCACACCGGCAGCACGTCGGCCTCGACGCCGCGGGCCAGCAGCGAGTACGGCGGCTGCTCGGTCCTGAAGCGCTGCAGGGCGCGCCGCTCGGCCACGTGGTGCGCCTCGGCGATGTCGGCGGCCGGGAACGTCGAACAGCCGAACGCCCGGATCTTGCCCTGCGTGACCAGGTCGCCCAGCACGCCGAGCGTCTCCTCGATGTCGGTCGCGGGGTCGGGGCGGTGGACCTGGTAGAGGTCGATCCAGTCGGTCCGCAGGCGCCGGAGGCTCTCCTCGACCGCCCTGGTGATCCACCGTCGTGAGTTCCCGCTCCTGTTGCGGCCCTCCCCCATCGGGAAGTGCACCTTGGTGGCGAGCACGACGTCGTCGCGCCGGCCGCGCAGCGCCTTGCCGACGATCTCCTCCGACTCTCCGCCCGAGTACATGTCGGCCGTGTCGATGAAGTTGATCCCGTGGTGCAGGGCGTGGTGGACGATGCGGGCGCAGTCGTCGTGGTCGGGGTTGCCGACCGCGCCGAACATCATGGCGCCCAGGCAGTGGACGCTCACCTCGATGCCGGTGCCGCCGAGAACGCGGTAACGCATGATCAGGCTCCTGGAGGAGGTCAGGGGACGCCGGAACGGCCCCGCCGGATGGCCGGGGCCGGACATGCATCGGAGCCTACGAGCTGGAGCCGACTCCAGATCAAGTGCCGGCGTGGGCGGCATGCCGCGGACGGACCGGGCGGAGGCGCGTGCTCGGCCGGCCGCGGCAGAAGCCGTCGTGACCGGTGGCGGCCGCCAGCTCGGCGACATCGCCTGTCGCCGCCTGCAGGGCTGCGGAGAGCAGATGCGCGGAGCCGTTGTCGTAGGAGAAGACCTCGCCGGGCGGATACCGGCCGGGTACCGCGAGCAGCGCGTCGACCCAGCTCCCCGGCCGCCCCATCACCCGATCGATGTCCTCCAGCCCGCCGCAGTGCGCTCCGCCGGTCATGGACAGCAGGTGCCGTACCGTGGCGTCGCGCCGCGCGGACGGCACCCGTTCTCCGAGCAGCTCGCCCAAGGTGGCGTCCAGCGACACCCGGCCGTCCCGGACGGCCAGCAGGGTCACGGTCGCCAGCACCGACTTCGTCACAGAGAACACGTCCGCCGGTTCGTCCAGCCCGCGGACGCCGAACGCGTGGGCGGCGACCGTCTCGCCGTCGCGTACGACCACAAGGTGCCCGACATGGGCGAGCCGGGGCTCGCGCAGCCGCCGCGGAGCCGCACCGACGTGGTCTGCCGGCCGAACCTGTGTCATCCGTCGTGCTCCCGAGGAGTGAGGCGGGCCGGACGGTCGCAGGCCCGTGCCATGCGGTAGGCGATCTTTCTCGTGCCCTCCCGCACGCAGGATGGCCGGCAACCGTCTTTCGCGCCCTGCCGCCGCGTGGGGGATCAGATCTTAATCCTGAGCACCGGGGCTCGAAACACCCGCCGGCGGCCGTCGGGTGCGGGCGATCCGGGAGGCGCCGGCCCTTACGGCGCCGTGATCTGCGCCGGGCCGGGTCCGGACCCCTGCGGCCTGTTCCCGCTGAAGTCCTTGCGCGCCTGCTCGACGAACTCCCGGAGGGTCATCGGCCGCTTCCCGGGCACCGGCGACATGGTCAGCGCGTCGACGGGGCCGAGGTAGAGATAGCCGTCCGCCCAGGCCTTGTCGAACTCCGGGAGGACGGCCATGAGGTCGTGGCAGTTCCCGTCGCGGAGGATGGCCGCCAGTTCCCGGTCCTCCTTCAGGGATCGCATGCCGGGGGCCGGCCAGGAGGCGAGGTGGGCCTCCAGTCTCCGGTTGCAGTCCGGTTCGGCGAGCCCGTTGTGGATCCGGACGGCGTACGTCCGGCCAGGATGGCGGGCGTCCAGCAGCTGGCGGACGTTCCGGCCGGGGGCCGGCGGGGGCGGCGGTGCGTCGTCGTCTCCGCCGGACCTCTGCGGGAGCGGAGACGCACCGCCGTCGGTCCTGGTGATGGGACCTCCGGACTCCCCCGGTTCGGGGAAGGGGAACCCGCCGGGCATGAGGTGGAAGTCGCCCATGATGGCGAGGACGGTCTCGCCTCGGTCGGCCACCGCCGTGACGACGCCGGCGAAGTGCCTATCCCGCTCCGGAGGGGTGCGGAGCGGGGAGGCCGGATCGTTGGGCGGGTCGCCGAGCCAGACCCTGAGCCGCCGCCGCGGCGGCAGGCCGGCGTTCGCCCGGCGCACGGCCGTGTAGAAGCGGCCGTACATCTCGGGCATGGGCTGGTCTCCGAAACCGACGGTGGTCGTCCACACCTTGGCGAGTTCACCGGCGTCCACCTCGCCGCCGGACACGTAACGGTCCACGAGCTCCTGGTAGTAGGCGTTGCCGAACTCCACCACGATGTTGCGGCAGTGGTCGGGGAACCCGGGGCTGGTGACGAGGGTCCGGTAGAAGTCGCCGAGCTGGGCGAGCCCGTGGAAGTCGCCGATCGTGACGATCCGATGGCTCGCGAACCGGGCGAGGATCGCCGTGACGGCCTGGGGAGCGGCCGTCCCCCCGGCGGTCCCCCCGGCGGTCCGGGCCGGCGAGGGGGTCTGGCGTCTGTCCGATCCGCAGGCGGCGGCGCCCACGCCCGCCGCGAGCAGGGCGGGCAGGTATCGGGTCAGCAGGGAACGGCGTGTGCATGGCCGCATGGGTGATCCTCCGGGAGCAGGGGTCGCTGTACGGCCGGGCGGGCCGCGAGCGGCGCACCGGCCACTGCCATGACTACAGGGCGGCGTGTTCGGGCAGCGTTGGCCGCCGGGCCCGGAGAGGCCGGAGAACCTTACGTTCACTGAATCATCGCGGCGCTAGATTCCGGCCCGTGCGGGTTCTGGTGGTGGAGGACGAAGAGATCATGGCCGAGGCGGTCGGGGCCGGGCTGCGCCGGCACGGGTTCGCGGTCGACGTCGCCCTGGACGGCGTCGGCGGTCTGGAGCGGGCCCTGGGGCAGCGATACGACGTGATCGTGCTGGACCGCGACCTTCCCGGCATGCACGGGGACGAGGTCTGCCGCCGCGTCGTGGCCGGCCGTACCGGCGCCCGGGTCCTCATGCTCACCGCGGCGGGCGGCCTGAGCGACCGTGTCGCCGGCTTGAACCTCGGCGCCGACGATTATCTGCCGAAACCCTTCGCGTTCGCCGAGGTCATCGCCCGGATCGACGCTCTCGCCCGGCGCGGCGCGGCGATCCGGCCCCCCGTGCTCGAGATCGGCGACCTGACCGTGGACACGCCCCGGCGCCGGGTCGTACGGGGTGGGCGGGCGGTGAACCTCACGGCCAAGGAGTTCGGCGTCCTGGCCGTGCTGGCGGCGGAGCCCGAGGTGATCGTGAGCGCCGAGGAACTGCTCGAACGGGTGTGGGACGAGAACGCCGACCCCTTCACGAACGCGGTGCGCGTCACGATGGTCGGCCTGCGCCGCAAGCTGGGCGACCCACCGATCATCGAGACGGTCCGCGCGGCCGGGTACCGTCTCCTGCCCGGCCCGGTGACCGGGTCGTGAACCCGGTGAACCTGGTGACCGCGGTGCGCCTGCGGCCCTCGATCCGGCTGCGCCTCCCCGTGTTCTACACCGGCCTGGTCCTGCTGGCGGGGGCCGCGGTGCTCGCGGTGAACTACTCGCTGGTCGCCTCCCGGCTACCCGTACGGCTGGACGCCGCGTCCGGGCCGCCCTCCTCCTCCGGAGAGATCGTCGTCAGGGACGGCCGCCCCGTCAGCGCGTCCGGCACCGCCCGGGTCCGGCGAACCGTCGCGGACAGCGCCGTGGCCAGACGCGACCGGACGCTCGAGGAACTGCTGCGACAGTCGATCGCCACGCTCGCAGTCACGGCCGTCGTGACGCTCGTGGCGGGGCGGCTGGTGGTCGGCCGCGTCCTGCGGACCGTCCAGCGGATCACCACCACCGCCCGCCGCCTGTCGGAGCACGACCTGAGCCGGCGGATCGGCCTCGACGGGCCCGACGACGAGCTGCGCGAACTCGCCGACACCTTCGACGCCATGCTCGCCCGGCTCCAGCGCGCCTTCGACGAGGAGCGGCGCCTCATCGCCGACATCGCCCACGAGCTGCGGACCCCCCTCGCCAACCAGCGAACCGTACTGGAGGTCGGGCTGGACGACCCGGGGGCCACGCTCGCCGATATGCGGCAGACGAGCGAACGCGCGCTGACCCAGACCATCCGCACGCAGCAGCTCGTCGAACGCCTCCTGCTGCTGGCCTGCGCCGAGCACGCGTCGCCGGGAGAGGAACCGGTGGACCTGGCCCGGCTCACCCGGCACGTGCTCGACGCGACGCCCGCTCCGCCGGGCCTGGAGATCCGGGCCGACCTGGAGCCGGTCACCGTTGCCGGCGACCCGATCCTGATCGAGGCGCTGCTCGTCAACCTGGTGACCAACGCCGTCAGGCACAACCGCGCGGACGGCACGGTGGACGTCGCCCTGCGGCCCACGCCGGACGGCGCCGAGCTGGTCGTCGTCAACTCGGGAGACCGGATCGAGCCGGAGCAGGTGGCGGAGCTCTTCCAGCCCTTCCGGCGCCACCGGCCTGACCGCACCCGCTCCGGCGACGGGGTCGGCCTGGGACTGCCCATCGTCGCCGCCATCGCCTCGGCCCACGGCGGCCGGGTCCGTGCCGAACCGGGCCCGCAGGGCGGTCTCCGCGTCACCATGGAGCTTCCGGCGGCGCGTCAGGCGGGGCGGGTGGACGTGCTCCGCTCCTGACCATGGTCGTGGGAGGCGGTCGCCGTTCCGGCGTGCGCCGTGGTCTCCCGCATCGCGCGCGCCAGGGCGGAGATCCCGACAGCCAGGGCGGTGCGCTCCCGATCGTCGAGCCGGGCCAGGATCCGCGCATGGCGTTCATGCAGGTGCTCTTCGATGTGATCGGCGACGGCCCGGCCTTCCGCGGTGAGCGCGAGCCGGTAGTAGCGCCGGTTGGCCGGGTCTCGCTCCCTGGTCAGCCAGCCCCGCCGCTCCAGGCCTGCCAGCAGACGGCTGGCGCTGCTCTTCTCCAGCTGCAGGCGGGTCGCGATGTGCTGCTGATGCACCGTGCCCGCCCGGTTGAGTTCGACGAGCGCCCATCCTTCGCTGAGCGACAGCGCCAGGCCGGGGAGCACGGAGTCGGCTCGCTGGAGCCCCATCTCGATCAGCAGGTCGGTGAGGAGAGACCCGAGATCTTCAGGGCCCAGCTTTCCTTCCACGCCACCCACCTCCATAGTTGCAAGCCACAACTCTATCTCTGTATTCTGAGTTGTATCTTACAACTCTCTGGAGCGACTCCATGGCCATCGCCGAATTCGGACACGACGAGATCCCGCGTACGCGCCTCAAGGTGATCGGCAGGACGACCGCGGCGTCCGGCGGCGTGCTCTTCCTGCTGGGCGTCGTGCTCCATCCGGCCCGCGACGGCGCGGGCATCCGCTCCGCCGGAGACGTCTACGGCCTCACCCACGACGTCCAGGCGCTCGGACTGCTGCTGCTCGCGGTGAGCCTGGCGTCCGGATACGCCGTCAACTTCCAACGGCTCGGCCGGAAGGCGATTCCGACCGTCCTCACGGCCATGATCGGTCATCTTCTCTGGTTCGCCCTCATCGTCATCGACGGCTCGCGCAACCCCGTGGTGGCCCACTACGCCCCCGACGTCGTGCACACCCCCGCGGACCTGAACGCCGGCGTGGCCGCTGTCGTACTGCCGGCGCTGCTGCTGTTCCCCCTGGGATACGCGCTGCTGGGACGCCTCCTGATGCGGCAGGGCGCGAAGTGGCCCGGCCTGTTGATCGGGACGGGGGCCGTCGTCTACACGGCCGGAGGACTGACGATCTTCGCCGCCGGGCCGCACTCCCCCATCGTGCAGATCATCGAAGTCGCCGGCGCCGTGCCTTACACGCTGGGGTTCGTCATGATCAGCCTCAGACGCGCCTCCATCGCCGCCTGACCACGTTCAAGGACTCGTACGCCGGCGGCGAGGCCCACCGGCCCGCCCGCCGTCGCCCAGGCCATGAAGCAGGCCGGCCCGTCCACCGGCCCCGGCCCATCATGGAGCAGGCCGGCCCGTCCACCGGCCCCGGCCCATCATGGAGCAGGCCGGCCCGTCCACCGGCCCCGGCCCATCACCCCGCGCTCCGCCATGCCGCCGGCCCCGTTCCGTCGCGTCCCGCTGACGACACGGCCGCGGCGGGAGCACCCCTGACGCGTTCGCTCGCCCACGAGTGGAGAAACACCCGATGACCTCTACCGCCGACCGCGGCAGCGCTGCCGAGCAAGGCCCCGGAACGCCCACCGGACGCCCGGCGGTCTGGGCCGCGTTGCGCCCGCTGGTGCTGCGGCTGCACTTCTACGCGGGCGTCCTCGTCGCCCCCTTCCTGCTCGTCGCCGCCGGCTCCGGCCTGCTGTACGCCGCCTCCTTCCAGATCGAGCAGGTCGTCTACCGGCACGAGCTCACCGCACCCGCCGGCCCGACCACCCTCCCCCTGAGCCGGCAGGTCGAGGCCGCCCGGGCGGCACAGCCCCAGGGCACGATCACGGCGGTGCGCCCCGCCGCCGAGCCCGGCCACACCACCCGGGTGCTGATGGACCGGCCCGGGCTGCCCGAGAGCACGCGACTGGCCGTCTTCGTCGATCCCCACACCGGCCGGGTACGCGGCCGGCTGGAGAGCTACGGCGACGTGGGAGCGCTGCCCGTACGGGCCTGGATCTCCAACCTCCACCGCGACCTGCACCTCGGCGAGCCCGGAGGGATCTACAGCGAGCTGGCCGCCGGCTGGCTGTGGGTGGTCGCGCTCGGCGGTCTGGCACTGTGGGTCACCCGGCGCCGCCGCGAGAAGCGCCGGCTCCTGCTCCCCGACCGTGCCGCCCGCGGGGCGCGCCGCACCCTGTCCTGGCACGGCTCGGTCGGCCTGTGGGCGGTGCCGGGCCTGCTGTTCCTGTCCGTCACCGGCCTGAGTGTGACGCTCGGCTGGACGACCGCTCCGTCGATCAGCCCCCAGGGCGGCGGCCACGCCACGTACACGGGCGCGGGAGAGCACCGTGCCGCCACGGCCGACGTCGGCGTGGACCGCATCGCCCGGGCCGCCGCGGACAAGGGCCTGTCCGGTCCGCTGGAGATCGTCTGGCCCGGCGCCCCCGGCGACCCCTACCTCGTCAAGGAGATCGACAAGACCGCGCCCACCCGGCTGGACCAGGTCACCGTCGACGCCGCCACCGGCCAGGTGACCGGCGAGCTGCGCTTCGCCGACTACCCGCTCGCCGCCAAACTCCTCCGGTGGGGCGTCGACGGGCACATGGGGCTGCTGTTCGGCCCGGCCAACCAGATCCTGCTGGCCGCGCTGGCCATCGCCCTGATCACCCTCATCGTGCTCGGCTACCGCATGTGGTGGCTACGGCGGCCCACCCGCGGCTTCGGCGAGCCGTACCCTCGGGGCGGCTGGCGGCAGGTGCACTGGACCGTGCTGGCGCCGCTGGGCCTGCTCACCGTCGCCGCCGGGATCTTCGTGCCCCTGATGGGGGTCTCGCTGGTGCTCTTCCTGGTGGTCGACGCCCTGCTCGGACTCCGTTCCCGAAGGGCCGCCCGCAGGGCAGCGGGGCGGAGCTGACGGCGGCGCCGCCGGGCTGCGGCCGATGTTCCACCGCCGCCTGCTCCGCGATCACGGGACACCACCCGTCCGCTCCGAAGCCGTGATCCACGTAGTCGTGACCGGCATCCCGTCCCGCCGCCCCACCGGCGGATCCACCCCGACCCGGCACGGTGCCTGAAACGGATCCGACGGAACTCACAGGATCGGACACACTTCTTGAACAGATTGTTCACAACTATGAGTTGACAACGGATCATGCACCGATCATCCTGGTCGCATGTCGATGACTCCCGCGCAGCCCGCCGACCCTTTCACCCCCCTGCATCCGGAGCAGGCGCGAGCGCACCGCGAATACGCGTCGCTTCTGCGCATCACCGAGCGGCACGCGGCCACCGACGCGCAACGGCGGCGGCAGACCCACTCCTCGCTCCTCGGACCGCACGAGGCCGTCAGGATCGTGTCGTTCCTGCTCAGCGGGGCGGTGCCGCCGGACGACGGCGAGCCGGAGGTGGACCAGGCCGACATCGTCGCGGCCCTGAGCCTCATCCCCCAGGCCCGCGCGCAGGCGGACGGTCTGGAGGCCGGGCTCATCCAGATGGCACGGGGCCGTGGCATGACCTGGCAGGAGATCGCCTTCGGTCTCGGGCTCGGCACCCCGCAGGCCGCCAGGCAGCGCTACGAACGACTGGCCGGACGGACCTCCACCGGCCCGCAGGATGAGCGGCCCTGAACCACTCCGGCGCCGCTCCGGCGGGCGGCGAGGCGCGAGGCCCATCGGCCCAGACCGGCATCGGCGGCACGACGTGGCGGACGCCCCTCTCAGGCGGATCACGACCGGTTTCAGGAGTCGTATTCGTCGTGCAGTCGCCACCAGTCGTAGGGCCGGCTCTGCGGCCAGCCCGCGGGTGAGTCCTCCCACGCCTCCCGCCGTCCGTACGGGGCCAGGTCGAGGAAGGTCCAGACGCTGCCGAGTCGTTCGACGCCTCGTCCGCTGGTGGCGTAGGTGCGGTAGACCTCCCGGCCGTCGCGGAGGAAGACGTTCAGCGCGAATCCGTCACCTGCCCCCATGTCCCGGTTGAAGTCGCCGTCCGGCGCGGAGTGCCACGGAATGGTCCAGCCCATGCGCCGCCTGTACGGCGTGATCTCGGCCAGCGGTCCGGTGGAGACCAGCGCCATGGAGACGTCGCGGGCGTGCAGGTGCGCCAGATGGCCGATGTTGTCGGTGAACATCGAGCAGCCTGGGCAGAAGTCGCGGGCTCCGTGCCACCTGCTGCTGGTGATGGTGCGCTGGGGGGACCGGTGGACGGCCGGGGCGTCAGGGCCGCCTGTGCTGTACCGGCACCATGCCTGCGGCCAGATCGGTCACGTGGAACTGCACTGCTCGGTCTGCGGGCAGCCGATGCGCGCGGCCGACGTCGACGTGCTGCCCGGCCCCGGATCCGGGGACGGCTCCGCGTAACCGGAGGCCGGGAGACGAAGGGCGGTTCGTGATCGACGCCGGTGGCCGCCGGCGGCGGGGTGAGAGGAGCGTTCGCCGCGCCCGCGCCCGGCCCGGGACCGTACGGCGGCCCGGGATCCGCGGACGTCGCGGATCCCGGGCCGCTCCGGACGGCCGGGGTCAGCCCAGGGCGCGCCGTCCGCCGACGAGCGGGAGCGTCACCGAGCTGTCGCCCGGCCTGACCTCGACGCGGGTCCCGGCCGGCAGGCGGAGGGTGAAGTCCCGGTCGGTGGAGAGCAGCACGACGCCGATCCGGTGCCCGGCCTTGAAGACGTGGTCGCCCGGCTGCAGGTCGAGGACGAAGTCGTAGAACCGTCCCTCGCGCAGCAGCTCGGTCCGGGCGGCCGAGTGCCGGTTGCGGACGTCGAGCCAGCCCCTGGTGACGATCTTGAAGGGGGCGGTGACGGGGACGTGCTCGGCCAGCCGGGCGCAGCCGGTGTCACCGGGCACGCCCTGGCCGTAGCAGACCGGGGTGGCCCCGTAGGCGACCCGCCCGTGGGCGCGGGCGTCGGTGCCGTAGTCGACCAGCAGCGCCGTCAGGTACGGCGAGCGCCCGGCGGAGAAGGCCGCCCTGACCTTGACCCGCGGTGTGCCGGACAGACGGGTGTCGGCGGCCAGCGGCTGCGACAGGTAGGCCAGCCGGTTCGGGTCGGCGGCGCCGTCGACGGCGGTCTCGGCGAGCTGCTCGGCGGTGCGGGCGGGGGCGTCGGTGAACGACTCGACCGCGTGGCCGCCCTTGCGGTGGTCGCGGTGGTGACCGCGCCCGGGGCTCAGCGCGCCGTCGCCCCCGCCGCCGTCCCCGCCGGAGCCCGCGGTCAGGTGCAGCCGCACGTCGCGGGTGCCGGGCAGCGGCCAGGTGGCGTGCTGCGCCCACTGGCCGGGACCGTGCTCCACGTCGGCCTGCGGCTCGTCCATGATGCCGTTGGGCAGGCCGTACAGGTGGTGGTCGAACCAGCGGTGCAGCTGGCGCAGCCACTCGGCGTTGCGGGAGGCGAAGTTGAACGGGTTGAAGTGCGCGCCCTGGTGGAGCCAGATCTTGCGCGGCACGCCCCGCTCCGCCAGCGCCTCCCACCACTGCACGGCCTGCCCGGTCTTGACGTTCCAGTCGTTGAGGCCGTGCACCAGGAAGACGCTCGCCCGCACCTTGCGCACGTCCTTCAGATAGTCGCGCTCGTGCCAGAAACGCGAGTAGTCGCCGGTGACCCGGTCCTGGTCGCGCCCGATCGCGTCCATCAGCGCGCCGCAGACCTCCTGCCCGTCCTGCCGGGTGAGCACGTAGCGGGCGAGCACGTCGGCGTCCTCGCCCTGGTAGCCGCCGGGGGCGACGACGCCGCCGCCCGCGCGGTAGTAGTCGTACCAGGAGGAGATCGCCGCGATCGGCACGATGGTCTTCAGGCCCGCCACCCCGGTCGCCGCGACGGCGTTGGGCAGGGTGCCGTTGTAGGAGACGCCGATCATGCCGACGTTCCCGGTGGACCAGTCGGCCCGCACCTCGTTCCCGGCCGCGTCGTAGCCCTTCGCCCGGCCGTTCAGCCAGTCGACGGCGGCCTTCGGGCCGGCGGTCTCGTTGGGCAGGCCGGTGGTCGGGCAGCCGGTGGACCGGCCCGATCCCAGGCTCTCCACCAGGGCGACCGCGTACCCGCGCGGCACGAAGTAGTTGTCGTACTTCCAACGCCGATTCCCCGACCTGCGGCTACCTCCCCAAAACCGTTCCTGAGCTGGGAAAACCTTTCTGGCTGTGTTCGGCTGTCATTGGCTCTGTTCGGCACTTACACGGCCCACAGACGGGCCAGG
>NZ_JBHSBM010000029.1:0-7813 GCF_042650625.1 Planomonospora corallina | reverse complement strand
TCACGGCCTCGTCGACGCGTCAACCGCCGATCACGAGCCGATCCCGGCCGACAGTCGCCCCTACTGTGTGGAGACAGCGGGCGACAGCCAAGCCGGGATGGCGGTTACCGCAATAGTCGCCGGGTCTTGGACCGCCCTATCCAGGCAGCCGAGACCGGCCGGGCTCAGTCCAGTGTGCGCCGCCCGTCGACGAGCGGGAGCGTCACCGAGCTGTCGTCCGGCCTGACCTCGACGCGGGTCCCGGCGGGCAGGCGGAGGGTGAAGTCCCGGTCGGTGGACAGCAGCACGACGCCGATCCGGTGGCCGGCCTTGAAGACGTGGTCGCCCGGCTGCAGGTCGAAGACGAAGTCGTGGAAGCGTCCCTCGCGCAGCAGCTCGGTCCGGGCGGCCGAGTGCCGGTTGCGGACGTCGAGCCAGCCCCTGGTGACGATCTTGAAGGGGGCGGTGACGGGGACGTGCTCGGCCAGCCGGGCGCAGCCGGTGTCGCCGGGCACGCCCTGGCCGTAGCAGACCGGGGTGGCTCCGTAGGCGACCCGCCCGTGGGCGCGGGCGTCGGTGCCGTAGTCGACCAGCAGCGCCGTCAGGTACGGCGAGCGCCCGGCGGAGAAGGCCGCCCTGACCTTGACCTGCGGCGTGCCGGACAGGCGCACGTCCTGGGCCAGCGGCTGCGACAGGTAGGCCAGCCGGTTCGGGTCGGCGATCGTCTCGTTCTCGGCGAGCTGCTCGGCCGTGCGCGCGGGAGCGTCGATGAAGGCCTCCGTGGACTTCGCCGGCTTCGCGCCGTGGCCGTGGCGCGGGCTCAGCGTTCCGGTGCTCTCGCCGGAGCCCGCGGTCAGGGCGAGGCGCACGTCGCGGGTGCCGGGCAGCGGCCAGGCGGCGTGCCGCTCCCACTGGCCGGGGCCGTGCTCCACGTCGGCCTGCGGCTCGTCCATGACGCCGTTGGGCAGGCCGTACAGGTGGTGGTCGAACCAGCGGTGCAGCTGGCGCAGCCACTCGGCGTTGCGGGAGGCGAAGTTGAACGGGTTGAAGTGCGCGCCCTGGTGGAGCCAGATCTTGCGCGGCACGCCCCGCTCCGCCAGTGCCTCCCACCACTGGACGGCCTGCCCGGTCTTGACGTTCCAGTCGTTGAGGCCGTGCACCAGGAACACCGCGGCCCGCACCTTGCGCACGTCCTTCAGATAGTCGCGCTCGTGCCAGAAACGCGAGTAGTCGCCGGTGACCCGGTCCTGGTCGCGCCCGATCGCGTCCATCAGCGCGCCGCAGACCTGCTGCCCGTCCTGCCTGGTCAGCACGTAGCGGGCGAGCACGTCGGCGTCCTCGCCCTGGTAGCCGCCGGGGGCGACGACGCCGCCGTTCGCGCGGTAGTAGTCGTACCAGGAGGAGATCGCCGCGATCGGCACGATGGTCTTCAGACCCTCGACGCCGGTCGCCGCGACGGCGTTGGGCAGGGTGCCGTTGTAGGAGACGCCGATCATGCCGACGTTCCCGGTGGACCAGTCGGCCCGCACCTCGTTCCCATCCGCGTCATAACCCTTCGCCCGGCCGTTCAGCCAGTCGATGACGGCCTTCGGCCCGGCGGTCTCGTTGGGCAGGCCGGTGGTCGGGCAGCCGGTGGACCGGCCCGAGCCCAGGCTCTCCACCAGCGCGACCGCGTACCCGCGCGGCACGAAAAAATTATCGTAATAGCCCGGGAAGGGAGGAGCCGTGATGGAGCGGGCACCAGGCTGCTCGGCATCGCCGAACATCTGCTCGCGCAGGTCGCGGAACTTGTTGCGGCGGTACTCCATGCCGGCCGGGTCGGAGCCGTCGAGGTCGACGACGTGGTTGGCCACGTCGTTGCCGCCCGCGTAGTAGGGGCTGGCCTCCATGATGACCGGCACCTTCAGTCCGGCGGCGGTCGCCGCCGGGCGCATGATGTCCACGGCGACCCGGTCGGGGTGGCCGTCTGCGTCGCTGTCGGTCCCGGCGACCTCCACGAACACGGTCTCGGTCAGGGCGTCGGCGCGCGAGTGGACGGGCTGGGTCTCGTTGTTCTCGATCGGGGCGGGCGCCGGCGGAGACGCCGGCGGGGGCGGGGCCTGGGGTTCGGCCGCCGCCGGCGGAGCGCCGAGGGGTACGGCCAGCGCCAGGGTGAGCAGGATCGTCTTCCAGCGGTTCATCGAGGGGGGCTCCCTGGTGGGGTCGATGAAGATTGACAACTTGTGTCAATGTCCGCCCTCGCGATCTTCCCTGGCAAGATCAGGGATGTAACGAATCAGGGCGTTCCGGGGCCGTGCCGGTCACAGCGCAGCGCCTTCCGACACGGCGGGCCGCTTGCACGGCGGGCGCCGTACCGCTCTGCTGAAGGGCCCCGCACTTCCTCCTGGGACGGGTCCCGCATGCGTGCCGGCGGCTACCTGCGTTCCTTGGTCTCGAGCTCGGTCGATGCTTCTTCCAGCGGGTCGCTGGCGGTCGGTCCCGGACGGTGCGAGGTGATCGTCTCCATGCTGGAGGACGGCCCTCCGCGCTCAGTGCGCCGGCCTGGCCCCGTGTCCCTCGGCGATTCGATCGATGTGCGCTGCGAACTCGAGATCCTTCGCTGTCAGCCGGTGTCCGGCGTCGTGCGTGGTGATCGCATTCCTTCTTGTCCTAGGGACTGACGCGGGTCACCAGGCCGGGGGCGACGTAGAAGGAGGCCGGAGCCAGTGGCCACGGCCACGCGCGCAGCGGCACTCGGCACAGCGCGCCGGCGAGTGCTGCCGGTACCTGCTCGGGTGAAGCGCGGTGCGGGGCGCTCGTTATGGCCTAGGACAGCGAGAACACCGGAGTTTCCCTGTATCCGGCCAGGTAGGAACGACCGATGACCATTCCCTGGGTCAGGCGACCTTCATCGGGGTTCAGCCGAAGTCGAAGGTCGCCACCACCGGCGCGTGGTCGGACTCGGGGTACTTGCGGTCGACGGCGAAGGCGGCCGACTCGTCGTGCAGCAGCTCGTTGTGGATCTCCGAACCTTGGTAGAAGGCCAGCAGGTTGCGGGTGATGAGCATGTGGTCGAGCATGTTGCCGCGGCCTTGGTGGAACAGGGTGTAGCGGGCTGGGGCGGCGATGGTGTGCTCGATCGGCACCAGTACTCGGCCGGCCAGGTCGCCGTTGCCGGTGTCCTCGACGTCGCCGCGGATCGCCGTGATCGGTACCTCGTCGGGTTCGGCGTTGAAGTCGCCGCCGACCACGATGCGGGCCTCTGGGTCGGCGTCGAGGATCTCATCGACCAGACGGCGCACCTCCAGTGCCTGGCTCATGCGTTTCATCGAGGAGATGAACGCGCCTTCGGCGGCGGCGTCGGCGCTGCGCCAGGTGTGGGCGTCGATCTTCTGGCCGGGGATGTCGGTGGGCAGCTTGGACTTCAGGTGCACGTTGACCACATGCAGTGCCCGGCCGCCGACGGGGCCGAGCTCGACGTGCAGGATGGGCCGCTCGACGGTGATGTCGATGGCGGTCGTGTCGGGCGGGATCGCGGTCAGGCGCTTGTAGCTGGGGGTGGCCACCAGGTCGTTGCGTAGCTGCCGGTGCGAGCGTACGGGCAGGTGGGTGGCCACGACCAGGTTGCGCTCGTTGTAGACGCCGCCGTCGGCGGGCCGGGTGCTGATGAGGGTGGCGCCCTGCAGCGGGGTGTCGGCCAGCAGCTCTCGCAGGGCCAGCAGCTCCCGCGGCCGGCCAGGCCGCTCTTGGCCGTTGACCTCCTGGAACAGGGCCACATCGGCGCGCAGGCGCAGGATCTGCGGCCGCATCAAGGCGATGCGCTCTGCCAGGGAGGGCCGCTGGTCGGGTGCGGTCTCGTCGAAGTTCTCCAGGTTGAACGTGGCGATCCGGAACGCTGTCATGCGCCGCCTGCCTTCTGTCGGCCGGGTGCCGTCACCGGGCACGGTAGCCGACCGGCGGGCGGGAAATCCTGGTTACGGCCTGCGCCGGGCGGTCGGGTCGCGGCTCTCCTGCTAGGGAGCCGCGTGGTGCGCGGCCGGAGGTCCCAGCGCGGCCAAGGCGTCCTCCCCGCAGTCGTGAGGGTGGGCCGACTCGTGTCTCTCCCTGCGGGCAAACTGGCTGCTGCCTGGTCACAGCGAAGGAAGCAGGAACGCCGGATGACGGTCCCGGCGTCTAGATCACTTGCCCGCCGCCAATGGAACGGTGGCGTAGGTCTCCCACTCGTACATGTGCCGGTCGCGGTTCAGCACGATCAGTTCGGCGCTGCGGATCTGGGCCAGCGCGGGAGCGGCGTCTACCGCGTCCAGGGCCGCCGCGACCGGCGCGGCGGGCCCGGTGGCGTTGCTGTAGGCGATCGTTACATGTGGGGCAAAGCCCTCGGCCTGCTCGGGGACCTGTTGCCAGACCTCGCCGATCGCCTCGCGGATCGCGGAGCGTACGGCGGCCGCCGGGGCGGCGGGGGTTCCTTCCCAGCGGATCGCCTCGGGGGTGATCTGCGGCCGGTCGAGCGTCAGCTCGAATGCGGGGATGGAGGCCAGGCGGGTGGTGGCGGCGGCGACGATCGCCCGCACGTCGTCCTCCGGCACCTCGTCGACGAACCCGAGTCCTTGCATGGTCAGGTGCAGCCACTGGTCCGGAACCAGGTCCAGCCCGTCTACGCCCTTCAGGCCTTGGCGGTACTGCTCGGCGATTCGGTGCACGTCCGGTGCGTCGGTGAAGGTCATGTGCCAGGTGTAGAAGCGGCGCCCCTGGCTCCAGCCGGGCCGCCACCACCAGTGATCCGCCATCCGCTGTTCATCGCTCATGCGCTCATCCCATCAAATCGCTTCTTCTCCCCGCGAGAGGGCAAGTACCCGCGGGGCTGACTCCAGGCACCACTCCTGGATCGCCGCCTGCAGACCGACCGCCGGTGTGCTGTCGGCCATGGAGGAGCGAGCCAGGGCAGCGCCCAGTTCCTGGACCCGGCGGGTCACCGGCTCCAGTCGTTGCTGCGGGGGCAGCGCGAGGACCGGGCGGAGTGCCTCGGCCGCGCCGTCCGGCTGCCGGAGCGTCAGGTGCGCGGCCGCCTGGACGATGCGGACCTGCGCGGTGGTGCCGTAGGCGCGCGGTTCCCGGCGGGCGAACGCCGCTTCGGCTTCGCGCAGTGCTTCGTCCGGCGAGCCGATGCGTAGCAGCACCGCTGAGGCGTAGTTCGCGCGGCGGAACTCTGTGCAGGTGAAGATCCCGCCGACCTCGTCGGTGCCGGCCGCATGATCGCGGGCGTCGGCGGCGCGCAGGACCGCGGTACGCGCTTCCTCGGCGGCGCCCAGCAGGGACCAGGCGTCCGCTTCTTGGGAGGCGAGCATCACCTCCGCGCTGCCCTGGGGGGCGTAGGTGGCGCCGCGGCGGGCGTAGGTGATGGCTTCGCGCAGCCGCCCGTCCCACATGGCGATCTTGCTTCGGGTGGACAGCACCCATGCTCGCAGTTCGTTGTGCCCGGCGAGTTCCGCGCACAGCCAGGCGGTACGGCCTTGGGTGTCGGCGCCCTGCATCTGGCCCAGGTCGGAGCTGATCCACGCCAGCAGCGCGCACAGGTATCCGGCCGCGGCGTACAGCTCGGTGGCCTGCCGCGGGTACTGGTGTCCCTCCAGCAGAGCGAACACTTGGTCGCGGAGGCGACGGGCCTGGCCGAACACCGTCAGCGGGTCCTCGCTGAGGTAGGCGGTGGCCAGCGTGCGGGTATCAGCGAGCATCTGTTCCAGCGCGAAGTCACCGACGTTGGTGGTTTCGGCCCAGGCCGCCCATGCGGCGGACTCCGCCGCCGCTGTACGCACCAGCTCGGCCCCGGCCGGCGGCACGGTCTCCGGTTCGATCTCGGCTGGGGCGGGTCGAGGTTCGGCGGGCGGCTCGGGCCGCTGCAGAAGAAGGAGTTCCTCGGCCGGGAACGCCTGCCGGTCCTCTAAATCCAGCAGGTCCTCGACCGCGCACCCGTAGATGCCGGCCAGCAGGGTGAGCACTCGCAGCGTGGGCCGGCGCCCGGCCCGGTCCGGCCACCGCTCCCATTTGCCGACTAGGGAAGCGTCACAGGCCAGTGCACCACCGGGGTGGGCGACGGCGGCCACATCCAGCCGGTCGGCGACTTGTTGGAGGGTCCATCCGTGGGCGTGGCGCCACGCCTCCCGGGGCCGCATTCGCCAACGGGCCCGCATCTCGATGACGATCTCGGCCAGGCTGCATCCGGTTTGCCGCATCTCCTCACGCAGGGCTTCGCGCTCGGCCTTGGAGCCGGGCTTGGCACGTGGTGGCATCGGCCGCTCCCTGTAGCGGTGGCGTCTGGCATCACGGTAGCCGGATGCCGCCCGCTGTCACCGGACCCGCTGAGGATGGATTGTCCAAACTGGGCCCGGCGGCGCATTGTTTCCGCAGGTGAGAGGGTCGGGCTGTGTCCAAAAGATATGGACACTACCGTCCGTGACGTTGAGTAGTTGAGCTGGAACCGTAGGAGTATCCCGCTCACGCACTTCCGATCCCGAGGAAGTCCTCACGATGACCCGCGACTCCGGCCTTCAACGGTCCCCACGCCCCAGCCCGTACGTATCCGACCACGGCATGTACATGCCGCTGGGCAGCGCCGACAGCGGCGCCACGGCCGTGTGGGTGGGCGACGGCGGCGTGGTCCTCTACGGGCCGGACGGGGCGCAGTCCGCGACGTTCATCGGGAGAGGCGGCCATGGTGCCTGAACTGAACACCACCCCCGTTGCGGCCGAGCAGTTGGCTGAGGAAGTCACCGCCATCCTGGAACACCGGTACGGCGTCCGCGCGGACGTTCACCCGCTGCGATCCGGTGATGCGCTGATCTCGGTCTTCGCCGGGCTCGTCGCCCGATCCACCGGTCAAAGCATCCGCTGGACCGTCCCGCCTGCGGTCATCGGAGACCGGAGCAAGCCGCTGGTCACGATCGCGTGGACGGCGGCGGGCGCCGCTGCACGACTCGCCGGCCACCTCGCGGTCATGCAGCGGAAGACCGTCGAGAGCATCCGCAACGGAACCGCCGGAACGATCACCGACTCCTATCTGGAAGCCCTGACCAATGATGCTGCGCCCGAGTGACGTGCCCGAGAACCTGCCCCCGGTCGAAAAGACGCCGACCGGCGTCGGCCTCGCACCTGCCGAGGGAGTGTGGAAGCCTCCGCCCTATCTCCTGCTCGGGGCGATGCCCGGCCTCGCCGCCGTCTACGTCCCGGACGGCCGCGGATGATCACGCGGCGAGAGTTCTTCAGCAGCTTGCTCCCCGGCCGTGCGCGCGCCGCGCGGCGTGAGCCTGCGCTGCTCCTGCTCGCCACCCGGTGGAAGCTGCACCGCGAGGACATGGACAAGGCCGCGCGGACCGGCTCGGCGTGCCGCATCCGACCGGACCCGCCTGGGACACGGTCCTCGGCCCCTCATGAGCTGGCGCGGCAGCACGGGAGAAACCACTCGCCTCCCGTGCTGCCGCGTCCACCAACTCCCTTGCGGGACCGGGAACCCGCAAGGGACTAACGCGGCCAGGTGCCATCGAGGCGCGGACCCGTCCTGGCCGCCCGCGGCGCCCCCAGGGTCTCCGGTCCTTCCCCGGGGGCGCCGCACGGAACGGCACCACCGCACGACATCCAGCGGCCAGACGGTCGAACGTGTGAAGGAGGTTCCATGTCCCCCACCGCGATCCAGCTCACGCCTGAGAAGCTGACCAACCTCCGCGTTCTCATCTCCACGGAGCTGTTCGGACGGCTCACCGCCCGCCTCTCCGCATCCCCGATGTCCTCGCCGAACGCATCATGGACTAGGAGACTGCTGAAGATGTAGGGGTCTGACCTCGCCGCCAACAGCGGCGGGGTC
>NZ_JBHSBM010000028.1:0-986 GCF_042650625.1 Planomonospora corallina | reverse complement strand
TCAGCCATTACCGACGACGCGGTGACCCACTCCCAGCGGACCTACGAATGTAGTACCGGCTACCACCAGACCTCTCCGATGTCCCCGAAGAAAAAGAGCAAAGGGAAGATCGCTCTGGGGGTCGTGGGCGGTTTCGTGGTTCTGAGCATCGTCGGGTCGGCACTAGGCGGAAACACCGAAAACGCGGAAATAGAAGCAACCTCGCAGCCCGCTCAGATGACTGGCGCTGCATCCGAGAACGCCGAAGAACCAGCCACCGAAACCGCTGTCGAGACAGAGGCATCCCCCTCCGCCGAACCGGAGGAAGAGACACTCCCCTCCGCCGAACCGGAGGAAACCATTAAGCCCAAGGAATACAAGGGGCGCGGGGCGAAGGTACTGCGCATCAACGAGACTGATGAGATGATGATCCTTGCCCTGACGCACAAGGGGAGCGCTAATTTCATCGTCTCCACCGTCTCCCCGGAAGGTGAGGAGAACGATTTCCCGGTCAACGAGATTGGCAACTACAAGGGTACGGTAGTGATCAATTCTGATCAGCAGACCACCGCCGCCCTCAAGATCCAGGCTGATGGCTCATGGACCGCCACGCTCAAGCCTATCTCCACGGCCCGTGACTGGAAGGGTTCTTCGGTCTCGGGTACAGGAGCAGAGGTCATCGGGCTCAACCCGGCCAGCGATGGACTCACCACCATGAAGGCGACGCACAGTGGACAGGCCAATTTCATCGTCAGAACCTTCGGCGAAAACCCGGACTTTCCGATAAATGAGATCAGAAAATACTCCGGCGAAGTTCTACTTTCCGACGGCACCGACCTAGTGGTAATCCAGACTGACGGAAAGTGGACCTTGACCAAGGAGTGATCACCCGGAATGGGGCGGGCGATTATTGCAACCCAGACCCAATTTGACGCTACTGCAGTTGAACCCGTACTACATTCGTAGGTCCGCTGGGAGTGGGTCACCGCGTCGTCGGTAATGGCTGA
>NZ_JBHSBM010000027.1:2079-130146 GCF_042650625.1 Planomonospora corallina | reverse complement strand
CGAGGGACCCCTTCAGCGCTCGAGTTCCTTCGCGGCCCTCTTCAGGGCCTTCAAGGATGCCGCGTCGAGTTCGGCGGGGACACGCCAGACGTCCACACCGCCCATGAGGGTGAAAACCCGGATCCGGACCAGCGGTGCCCCCTGCCGTGGGGTTCGCCGGCTCCCCCTCTCCTCGTGGCCGCCCATGAGAGAGAAACCCGAGACGTCGACGTCGATGCTGTCGGGAACATAGATGTCGAAGCCACCCATGATCGCGGTCGCGGACAGGGTGAGACTTCCTCCGTCGAGTTCGGCACCGCGCAGGTCGATCTCACCGCCGCCCATCACGGCGACGGCTCTGACCCTGGGAGCGGCCCGCCAGCGGCCGGTCCTGGAGAAGCCGCTCAGTACGGCCGGCAGCCACCGGATCACCTTCCTGCGGCTCGTGCCACCGGGGACGGCCGGCAGGTCGCTGATGAGCGGTTGGAGCTCGGCCAGGGTCCTCGCGGTGGCGGCGCGTTCCATGCGCTCTTCCAACTCGGCGAGGGTCAGCCGCCCTTGCGCGGCCTGCTCGCCCAGATATGTGATCACCCGGTCGCGTTCGGCATCGGAGGCCCTGATCGGAAGTGCTGGATCGTCCGACATGATGAGCAACGCCTTCCCGCCCCCGCGTCGCAGTTCTGACACCCAGTCTAAGCTGCGCTTTTCCCTGGACGACCGCGCGTCCCACAGGTCTGGTCCCGCTGCCGCCGATCGGTGTGGTCATGCTTCGATCACGCCTGGGGCGCGGCTTCGAGCAGCGGCTCGATGCGGAAGGGGACCTGGACGGAGAGCGCGACCGTGGTGTCGGTGCGCTGCACGGCCGGCGAGGTCAGGATACGGGCGATGATCTCCTGGAGATCAGGGGTGCTCCGTGCCACCACCCGGCAGAGCAGGTCGGACTGGCCGCTGGTGCCGTACACCTCGAGGATCTCCGGGAGATCCCGCAGCGCCTGCACGGCCTCGGCCAGGCGGCCCTGGGCGATCTGCAGGGAGACGAAGGCCAGGATCGGGTAGCCGACGCCCTCGGGGACGACCGTGGGACCGAAGTCGGCGATGACCCCGCGCGAGGTGAGCTTCTCCACACGGGCCTGGACGGTGCCGCGTGCCACGCCGAGCAGGCGGGCGAGCTCGGTGAGCCCGATCCGCGGGTTGGCGCGCATGGTCACCAGGAGGCGGCTGTCCAGCTCGTCGATGTGCATGGCGTCACACTAGGCGATCTGACCAGTCCAAACCAGGTGTGACCGTGCGATCTTGCGCGAATCGCCCACTCCAAATGCTCGCTCTTGCCAGCGAATCCGCGAATTGCTGTCATTTCTTCATGTTCGAGGAAGCACAGTATTTCGCGCCGGTGGCGACTCGGGACGACGGTACGGTCGAGGTTCAGCTCGCCGCGAGTCACCCTGGCTTCTCCGACCCCGTCTACCGGGCCCGCCGCAACGCCATCGCGGCGCTCGCGATGGACCACGTGCCCGGCACGCCCATCCCGACGGCCGAGTACACCGAGCAGGAGCACGAGGTGTGGGCCCTCGTCTGCCGGGAGCTGGCCGTCAAGCACCGCAAGTACGCGACCGCCGAGTACCTGCGGGCCACGGAGCGGCTCGGGCTGCCCGCCGACCGTATCCCGCAGCTCGAGGAGGTCGGCGACCTGCTGGAGCCGCTCACCGGGTTCCGCTATCTGCCGGCGGCCGGCCTGGTGCCGCTCCGGGAGTTCTACGGCGTGCTGGCGGACGGGCTCTTCCATTCGACGCAGTACATCCGCCACCACTCCACGCCGCTCTACACCCCCGAGCCCGACGTGATCCACGAGGTGATCGGGCACGCCAACGCGCTCGCCTCGGACCGCTACGCGGCGCTGTACCGGCTGGCAGGCCAGGCGGCGCGGCGGGTCGAGAGCGAAGAGGCGCTGGAGTTCGTCTCGAAGGTCTTCTGGTTCACGCTGGAGTTCGGGGTGATGACCGACGGGGGCGAGCTGCGCGCGTACGGCGCGGGCATCCTCTCGTCCTACGGCGAGATCGAGGAGTTCCGGGGGATGGACATCCGGCCGCTGGACATCGCGGCGATGGGGACCACCCAGTACGACATCACGAAGTACCAGGACGTGCTGTTCCGTGCGGACTCGCTGGAGCACCTGGAGGACGTGGTCGGCGGTTTCTGGGCCGGCTGCGACGACGAGAGCATCCTCCGGCTAATCGCCGACGCGCGTCAAAGCTAGGCCGCCCGCGGGCGGGCGGTTCCAGGAAACGTCCCGCGTTCGGCAGGTGCTCTTCTCACACCCCCCCATATGTCGCATTAATGAGATAAGTCCGATTTGCGATATATGGGGGGTGGTGGGGCATGGTGGGTCCGAGAGCGCCGGCCGCCGTGGCGGCGGCCGTACTCGTTCCCGTGCTGATGGGCGGGTGCGTGGTCCATCGGCACGCCGCCCCGCACCGGGTGGACCGGCCGGGTGCGGCGGACGTGCGGACGGGACCGCTGCCCACGCCCACGCCTCCGGTCCCCCTCACGCCCCTGGTCCCGCTGTTCCCGGCCGCAGGGGGCCGGTGGACGGGCCACCCGCCGCCGGGGCCGGGAGCCCCGGGAGACGAGCTCACCCGGAGCCTCGACCGCGCCCTGGCCGGGTACGGCGGCCGCCTCACGGCCGCGGTGCGGGACCTGTCCACCGGGCGGGACTACCGCTACCACGACGACCTGCAGCTGCCCACGGGGAGCACCTCCAAGGTGAACATCCTGATGGCGCTGCTGCTCTCCACGCCCTGGCGCGGGCTGGACGCGCGGGCGCGGCGCGACGCCGACCGGATGATCCGTCTCAGCGACAACGAGGCGGCCGACCGCCTGTACGAGCGCATCGGCCTGGAGGCGGGCCTGGCCGAGGCGAACAGGAGGTTCGGCCTCGAGCGCACCTACGCGCCGCCCGGGCGCTGCGTCGACCTGTACTGCTGGGGCATCACCCGGAGCACGGCGGAGGACCAGCTCCGGCTGCTCGGCGCGCTGGCCACGGAGCGCAGCCCGCTGGGGAAGGAGGACCGCGAGCAGGTGCTCCGGCTGATGGGTGAGGTGATCCCCGAGCAGCGGTGGGGCATCAGCGCGGGAGCCTGCGAGGGGGACCGCGTGGTGCTCAAGAACGGCTGGCTGCGGCGGGTCTCCAGCGGTCGCTGGGTGGTCGTGAGCGCGGGCCTGATCAGAGGAGGCGGCCGTGACTACGCCGTGGCGGTGCTGTCGGAGGACAACAGGAGGATGGCCGAGGGCGTGACCAGGGTCGAGGACACCGCGAAGCGGATCATGTCCGCTCTCCGCGGGGGCGGGGAGTGCGCGGGGGAGCGGGGCGCCCCACGGCTGGAGGGGGAAAAGGAGAAGAAGGCAGCAAAAAGCCCCTGACGTGTGAGTCGTTGGCCAGACAACACTCACGCCAAGGGCTTCCGTGCCGTTTTCGAGACCATTCACGTCGAGGCGTCTCCGGCCGGCCAGGAAAACCCGGACGCGAACCGTCTCCAGGCGGCACCACCCGGCATGGGAGGCCGGATGTGCGTCATCGCCTCAGCGAGAAGCTCAGTTCTCGATGATGCCGAGAAGGGCGAGGTCGATGAGGTCGTTCAGGATCTCGTTGTGGTTGCTGTCGTCCACGTAGGTGAAGCCGGGACGGTGGTCGTTCCAGTCACCCGCGGACGCGACACCGGCCGTGGCCAGGCCCGCGAAGGCGGCGATACCGGCGATGGCCGTACCGGCGAGAATACGACGGATCATGATGCTTCCTCCATGGAAACGAAACGGGGAACTTCTGGAGACTCCTGCTGTAAGCCGTGTCCGGCTGACCGCTCGTTGTCGCGAACAAACATCTCGCACCGGCCGCATCGCTTCAACGAGTTAGCGCCACGTTTCGGTCAAGGGGTGATGGCGTTTCTTTGGAAGTGATCCCGTAATGGTCTACGCCGCCCGTTTCATCCTTGTCGATAGGAGATGATTCCGCCGTTTACAGGTAATGGGGGGAGATTATTTCCATGGACCGTTTTGCGGGTTTTCCGGGAGGCCGCTCGCGGCTCTCCCCGGGGAGCCCGGCCGGTCCTTCCGCAGGCCGCCGGCCCGGGGCGGGCGATTCACCCCGGGCCGGCGGAGAGCGGGCGCCTCAGGAACGTCCGGCCAGGCGGTAGCCCACCCCGCGCACGGTCTGGATGAGCTGGTCGTCGTTGTCCCCGAGGCGGGCGCGCAACCGTTTGACGTGCACCGCGATGGTGTTGGTCGACGTGGTGTCGGTGGCGTTCCACACATGCCGCATGATCTGCTCGCGGGTGACCGTGCGGTGCGCGTTGCGCATCAGGTAGTGGAGCAGCTCGAACTCGCGCAGCGGCAGATGGACGGTCCGGCCGTCCACCCTCACCTGGTAGGCGTCGATGTCGAGTTCCACGTTGCCGACCGCGAGCGTCCGGCGAGCCCCCGATTCGCCGGACACCGCGGCCTGCAGCAGCGGAAGGAGCTCGGGAACCCGGTACGGCCGCGCCACGCAGGCGGTCGCCCCGGCCGCGAGCGCCTGGATCGCCTGCTCGGCGTGGCCCTCGCCCACACCGAGCAGGACGGGAACGGTCAGCGTCAGCCGCAGGGCGCGGACGAACTCCACCGCGCCGATGACCGGGAGGGAGGCGCTGACGAGCACGACGTCGGGCTGGAGCGCGCCGGCCCGCAACAGCGCCTGGGCTCCGTCCGGGACGCCCAGGACCTCCACTCCCTCGCGCTGCAGGGTGGCGGCGAGCTCCTCGACCAGGGGCGACTCCGGATCGGCCACCAGCAGCATGGGCGATGTCCGTACGTCTCCGTCCACATCGGGTGCCATCTGCGGCTGGATCACCCAGGTCCTCCAAAAAGTGGCGAGTTATCCGAAACGGCCGGTGATGTAATCTTCGGTCGCTTTCTGGGAGGGGTTGGTGAAGATGCGGGTGGTCTCGTCCATCTCGATGACCCGGCCCGGCTGACCCTGCCCCGCGAGGTTGAAGAACGCCGTGCGGTCGCTGACCCGCGCGGCCTGCTGCATGTTGTGGGTCACGATCACGATCGTGAACTTGTTCTTCAGCTCCATCATCAGGTCCTCGATCGCCAGGGTGGAGATCGGGTCCAGCGCGGAGCACGGCTCGTCCATCAGCAGGACCTCGGGCTGGACCGCGATGGCCCGGGCGATGCACAGCCGCTGCTGCTGACCGCCCGACAACCCGGCGCCGGGCTTGTTGAGCCGGTCCTTGACCTCGTTCCAGAGGTTGGCGCCCTGCAGTGAGGTCTCGACGATGCCGTCCATCTCGGACTTGGAGCGCTTGCTGCCGTTGAGGCGGAGACCGGCCGCCACGTTCTCGTAGATCGACATCGTGGGGAACGGGTTGGGGCGCTGGAAGACCATGCCGATCATCCGGCGCACCGACACCGGCTCGACGTCGGCGGCGTAGAGGTCCTCGCCGTCGAGCAGGACCTTCCCCTCGACCCGGGCGCCCGGGATGACCTCGTGCATCCGGTTGAGAGTCCGGAGGAAGGTGGACTTGCCGCAGCCCGACGGGCCGATGAAGGCGGTGATCGACTGGGGCTCGATCGTCATCGAGATGTCCTCGATCGCCTTGTGCTTCCCGTAGTACGCGTCGAGGCCGGAAACCTGGATCTGCTGGCTCATTTCGGCTTTCCTCCTAGCTCTTCCTGGAGGGCGAGCGCCACCAGGCGATGAAGCGCGCCACCAGGTTGAGCAGCATGACGATCAGAATGAGGGTGAGGGCTCCGGCCCATGCGCGGTCGATGGCGGTGTCCGTGGGACGGGCGGCCTGGTCGAAGACGTAGAGCGGCAGGCCCATCTGCGGGCCGTTGAACGGGTCCGCGTTGATGGAGTCGGTGAAGAAGACCGTGAGGAGCAGGGGAGCGGTCTCACCCGCGACACGGGCGATGGCCAGCATGACGCCGGTGGCGATGCCGGTGAACGAGGTCGGCAGCACGACCCTGACGATCGTGCGCCACTTGGGCACGCCCAGGGCGTACGAGGCCTCGCGCAGGTCGTTGGGGACCAGGCGCAGCATCTCCTCCGCGGAGCGGACCACGGTCGGCATCATCAGGATCGACAGGGCCAGCGCGCCGGCGAAGCCGGAGAACGGCATGCCCAGGGCGAGGACCCAGAAGGCCAGGATGAACAGGCCGGAGACCACGGAGGGGATGCCGGTCATGACGTCCACGAAGAAGCTGATCGCCCGGCCCAGGCGTCCGCCCTCGCCGTACTCGACCAGATAGATCGCGGTGAGCAGGCCGACCGGGATGGAGATGACCGAGGCCAGCAGGACCTGCTCCAGGGTGCCGAGGATGGCGTGGTAGGCGCCGCCCCCGGCGTCGGTGGCCCCGATGTTGCGCATGGAGTGGGTGAGGAACTCCATGTCGAAGCGGGCCAGGCCGTTCGCGATCACCATCCAGAGGACGGCGACCAGCGGCACCAGGGCGAGGGCGAACGCCAGGTACACGAGCGCCTGGACGAACCGGTCCTTGAACCGCCGGGCGGCCGAGATGCGCCGGATCCCGCCGCGCTGGGTCCTGGCGTGCTGGACTGCGGTCATGCGGCGGCCCCCGAGTACTCCTTGCGGCGAGCGACGATCATGCGTGCGCCCATGTTCACGAGCAGCGTGATGACGAACAGCACCAGACCCGACGCGATCAGGGCGCCGCGCCCGATGTCCGTGGCCTCGCCGAAGCCGTTGGCGATGTTGGCGGCGATGCTGTTGCCCTGCGGGGTGAGGATCTCGAAGCTGATCCCGAACGTCGCCGGGAAGATGAGCGCGACGGCGATCGTCTCCCCCATGGCCCGGCCGAGACCGAGCATGGCCGCGCTGATCACTCCGGGGCGGCCGAACGGGAGCACCGCGGTCCTGATCATCTCCCAGCGTGTCGCGCCGAGGGCGAGCGCCGCCTCCTCGTGCGTCTTCGGCACCTGGAGGAAGACCTCCCGGGAGATCGCCGCGATGATCGGCAGGATCATGATCGCCAGGACGACCGACGCGGTCAGCATCGAGCGGCCCGCGACGATGTCGCCGTCGAACAGCGGGATGAACCCGAGGTACTCGTTGAGGAACTCCGACGGGCCCTGGATGAAGGGGACGAGGAAGATGACGCCCCACAGGCCGTACACGACGCTGGGGACGGCGGCGAGCAGGTCGATGACGTATCCCAGCACCCCGGCCATCCGGCGCGGGGCGTAGTGGGAGATGAACAGGGCCACGCCCACCGCCACCGGCACCGCGATGACGAGGGCGAGCACGGAGCTCATGACGGTCCCGAACGCCAGGGCGGCGATGCCGAAGGACCCGGTGCTGTTCGGCTCCCAGGTGAGGTCGGTGAAGAAGCTGCCCTTGTTCGCCTGCAGGGCGGGGACCGCCTCGACGATGAGGAAGACGGCGATGGCCGCCATGATCACCAGGAGGAAGACGCCGGCGCCGGTGGAGGCGTAGCGGAAGGGGACTTCACCGCGGCTGCGCCGCGAGGCGGACCGGCTCAGGGCCGGCCCGCCGTCACGGGTACGAACTGGAGTCGCCATCGGATTAGGAGATCGCCTCGATGGCGGTGCGGACCTTGGTGAGCATGGTGGGCGGCAGCGGGGCGTAGCCCAGGCCCTTGAGCGCGTTCTGGCCCTCGTCGCTGGCGGTGTAGCCGAGGAAGGCCTTGACGAGCTTGGCGTCCTCCGGCGAGAGCCCCTTCTCGCAGGTGATCTCGTAGGTCACCAGCACGATCGGGTAGGCGCCCGCGGCCTTGGTGGCGTAGTCGATCTCGAGCTTGAGGTCGTTGCCGGTACCGGTGATCTCGGCGGCCTCGACGGTCTTGCCCGCGCTCTCCGGGGTCAGCTCGACGAACTCGCCGGCGCCGTTGGCGACCTTGGCCTTCTGCAGGCCGGAGTTCTCGGCGTAGGACAGCTCGACGTAGCTGATCGCGCCCGCGGTCGACTTCACCGACTGGGCGATGCCGTCGGAGCCCTTGGCGCCCTGGCCCTTGGCCTCGGCCGGCCAGGCCTTGGCCGGCTCGTGCGGCCAATCGGCGGTCTTGGAGAGGAACTTCGTGAAGTTGTCGCTGGTGCCCGACTCGTCCGAGCGGTGGAACGCCTGGATCGGGGTCGAGGGCAGCTGGGCGTCCGGGTTGTCGGCCTTGATCACCGGGTCGTCCCACTTGGTGATCTCGCTGTTGAAGATCTTACCCAGGGTCTTCGGGGAGAGCTGCAGCCCGTCCACGCCCTCCAGGTTGTAGACGACGGCCACCGGGCCGGTCACCATCGGGATGTTGATGGCCTTGCCGGTCTTGCACCGGGCGTCCGCCTGGGCGGGCTCGCCCTTGTCCTCCTTGAGCGCCGAGTCGGAGCCGGCGAACGCGACCGTGCCCTGGATGAACGCCTGGATTCCGGCGCCGGAGCCGCTGGGCTGGTAGTTGAGGCTCACCCCGGGGTTGGCCTGCTGGAAGTTCTTCTTCCACTCGTCGATGGCGTTGGCCTGTGCGGAAGAGCCGGCGGCGTTGATCGTACCGCTGAGGCCGGAGCCCGAGTCCGCCTTGGCCGCCGCGGCGGAGGTGTCGGAGCCGGGGGTGTTGTTATCGGTGCCGCACGCAGCGAGCGAGAGCGCGCCGGCCAGAGTGACCGCGGCGAGCCGGCCTGCATACTTCACGGTTGGGTTCCTCCCACTAAGTCCTTCAACGCTTCAGGACAGTAGGGAGGCAAAGTGACTCAAAGCCCGAGTAAAGGTGAACGGGAGATGAATGTGTCCGGTCACCCGTGTGGCAGCGGCCCTGAGCAGGGGGGATCCACCCCGGGCGGAGTCCGGCGGGCCGCCGGGGAGCGGTGGTGGAACGTTTCACCGGCCCGTCGTGGAACGCTCCCCGCGGGGCCGGCTGCTCGTACGGGAACGCTCCCCGCGGGGCCGGCCGCTCGTACGGGAACGCTCCCCGCGGGGCCGGCCGCTCAGGCGTGAAGGGTGAGCGGGCGCTCGGACAGGGAGAATGAGCGGGCGCTCAGATGGGAAGGGTGAGCGGGCCTCCGCCGAGGCGCTTGAGGACCTCGCCGTGCAGGGCGCCGTTGGTGCAGACCAGGCTCCCGCCGTCCAGGCCGGGGACGCCGGACAGATCGGTCCAGATGCCGCCGGCCTCCTCGACGATCACCGTCAGGGCGGCGATGTCCCAGGGGGAGAGCTCCGGCTCGGCGGACAGGTCGACGGTGCCCTCGGCGACCATCATGTGCGACCAGAAGTCGCCGTAGGCGCGGGTGCGCCAGACCGAGCGGGTCAGGTCGAGGAAGTCGCCGAGCTTGCCGGCCTCCTCCCAGCCTCCGAGACTGGAGTAGGAGAAGGAGGCGTCCTCCAGGCGGGTGACGGAGGAGACCCGGCAGCGGGTCGCCTTGGTCAGGCTCCTGCCGGTCCAGGCGCCGCCGTCGCGGGCGGCCCACCAGCGGCGGCCGAGCGCGGGGGCGGAGACCAGGCCGACGACGACGCGGCCGTGCTCCATCAGGGCGATGAGCGTGGCCCAGACGGGGACGCCGCGCACGTAGTTCTTCGTGCCGTCGATCGGGTCGATGATCCACGAGCGGTCACCGTGACCGGTCGTGCCGAACTCCTCCCCGACGATCGCGTCTCGGGGCCGGGCCCGGCGGAGCGTGTTCCGGATCGCCTCCTCGACCGCCCGGTCGGCGTCGCTCACCGGGGTCAGGTCGGGTTTGGTCTCGACCCGCAGGTCCACCGCCTTGAACCTGCGCAGGCTCAGGTCGTCGGCGGCGTCGGCCATGACGTGGGCGAGGCGGAGATCGTCGTTGTAACCCGTCACGGAGGGAACGCTACCGCGTCGGCGCCCCCGAACAGGAGAGGGGGAGACGGATCAGGGCACGTCCGGCCGGTCGGGCCGCCGCTCGTCGTCGGCGGCGCCCTCGCGGCTGGCGAGCAGGCGGCGCAGCGAGCCCAGGCGGGCCGGATCGGCGTGGCCGTCGGCCACCCACGCGTCCAGGGCGCAGTCGCCGCCCAGGTGGGTGCAGCCCTTGGGGCAGGTGACCGTGCCCTCGACCAGGTCGGGGAAGCCCGCCAGGACGGTCTCGACCGAGATGTGCGCCAGGCCGAAGCTCCGCACCCCCGGCGTGTCGATGATCCAGCCGCCCTCCGGCAGCTCCAGCGCCACGGCCGAGGTGGAGGTGTGCCGGCCCCGGCCGGTCACCGCGTTGACGTGCGAGACGGCCCGGTTGGCGTGCGGGACCAGGGCGTTCACCAAGGTGGACTTGCCCACCCCGGAGTGTCCCACGAGCACGCTGATCCGGTCTCGCAGCCGCTCGCGCAGCTCGTCGAGCTCGCCGCCCCTGCGCACCACCACGTACGGCAGGCCGAGCGGCGCGTACAGCGAGACGATCTCCTCGGGCGGGGCGAGGTCGGACTTGGTCAGGCAGAGCAGCGGCTCGATGTCGGCGTCGTAGGCCGCCACGAGCATGCGGTCGATCATGCGGGGCCGGGGCGGCGGGTCGGCCAGCGCCGTGACGATCACCAGCTGGTCGGCGTTGGCGACGACGGGGCGCTCGATGCCGTCGGTGTCGTCGGTGTCGTCGGCGGAGCGGCGGAGCATCGAGACGCGCGGCTCCACGCGGACGACGCGGGCCAGCGTGTCAGGCCTGCCGGAGACGTCGCCCACCAGCGCGACCCTGTCACCGACCACGATGCCCTTGCGGCCGAGCTCGCGGGCCTTCATGGCCACCACCAGCGTGCCGCCCGGCTGCGCCGTGCCCTCCCCGCCGGTCCTGGCGGCCTTCCCGCCGCGCCCCCGGCGCCGGCCGTGGCCGTCCGTGACCAGGCAGGTGTAGCGGCCGCGGTCGACGCCCACGACGAACCCCTCGACCGCGTCCTCGTGCGCAGGACGGATCCGGGTCCGGGGCCGGGAGCCCTTCCCCGGCCGGACCCTGACGTCGTCCTCGTCGTACTCCCGCCTTCTCAGCGGTCGCCTCCCAACATCCGCGCCCACATGGAGGCGAACTCCGGCAGGGTCTTGCCCGTGGTGGCGATGTCCTCCACCTGGACCCCCGGCACGGCCAGGCCGATCACCGCGCCGGCCGTGGCCATGCGGTGGTCGGCGTAGGAGCGGAACACCCCGCCGCGCAGCGGGCGCGGCCGGATCTCCAGCCCGTCCTCGGTCTCGTTCGCGTCGCCGCCGAGAGCGTTGATCTCGGCGACCAGCGCGGCCAGCCGGTCGGTCTCGTGCCCGCGGATGTGCGCGACGCCCCGGATCCGGCTGGGGGAGTCGGCCAGGGCGGCGAGCGCGGCGATCGTCGGGGTGAGCTCGGCGACGTCGCGCAGGTCGGCGTCGATGCCGCTGACACGGCCGGTGCCGGTCACCGCCAGGCCGCCGTCGGTGAACGCGACGGAGGCGCCCATGCCGGCCAGGATCTCCCGGAGCCGGTCGCCGGGCTGCGTCGTGGCGGCGGGCCAGCCGGGGATGACGACCGTGCCGCCGGTGACCATAGCCGCCGACAGGAACGGCGCCGCGTTGGACAGGTCGGGCTCCACGGTGAAGTCGGTGGCCCGGATCGGCCCGGGCTCGACCCGCCAGACGTCCGGCTCGGAGTCGTCGACGTGCACGCCGCGCTCGCGGAGCATCTGGACCGTCATCTGTATGTGCGGCTGCGACGGGACCGGCGGCCCGGAGTGCCGGACCGTCACCCCCTTGGGGAAGCGCGCGGCGGCCAGCAGCAGGCCGGAGAGGAACTGCGAGGAGCCGGAGGCGTCGAGCACGACCTCGCCGCCGGTCAGCGGCCCGCGGATCGTGAACGGCAGCGCGTCGCCCGTGACGTGCGCGCCCAGCGTGCGCAGCGCGCCGAGGATCACGCCCATCGGGCGCTTGCGCGCGTGCGGGTCGCCGTCGAAGGAGACCTCGCCGTCGGCGAGCGCGGCGACCGGCGGCACGAAGCGCATCACGGTGCCGGCCAGACCCACGTCGATCCGCCCCCCGGCGGTGACGGGGCCGGGGACGACGGCCCAGTCGAGGCCGGAACCGCTCTCGTTGGACGGGGTCATCGTGGCGCCGAGCGCGCGCAGGGCGTCGGCCATCAGATCGGAGTCGCGGCTGCGCAGCGCCAGCCGTACGGTGCCCGGACCGTCGGCGAGCGCGGCCAGCAGCAGCGCGCGGTTGGTCACGGACTTCGAGCCCGGCACCGGGACGGTCGCGTGGACGGGACGGGTCGCGGTCGGGGCGGGCCACAGCGGAGCGGACGACATGCCTCGAGCCTACCGAGAGGGGATCGCCGGGCGGGAAACGCCGGGCGCGGACGGGCGCGCCGGAAGGTGGCAGAGTGGGGGTATGTGCGGGAGATTCGCCTCTGCGCGGAGCAAGCAGCAGCTGCTGGAGGAGTTCGAGGTCGAGCTCGACGGCGCCGATGGGGCCGAGCTGCGGCCCGACTACAACGTCGCGCCGACCAAACCGCTCTACGCGGTGCTCAGCAGGGCGCCCAAGGAGGCGGTGGAGCGGGCCCGGCCGGTGCGCCAGCTCCGCGTGCTGCGCTGGGGGCTGGTGCCGGCCTGGGCGAAGGACCCCTCCATCGGCTCGAAGATGATCAACGCCAGGGTGGAGACCGTGGCGGAGAAGCCGTCGTTCCGCAAGGCGTTCGCCGAGCGCCGCTGCCTGGTCCCGGCCGACGGCTACTACGAGTGGGTCGCGCTGGAGGAGACGGGCCCCAGAGGCAGGCCGAAGAAGCAGCCCTACTTCATCCGGCCGGCCGACGGCTCCGTCATGGCGATGGCGGGGCTGTACGAGTTCTGGCGCGACCGGGGCCGGCCCGACGACGACCCGGACGCGTGGCTGACGACCTGCACGGTCATCACCACGACGGCGGTGGACGAGGCGGGGAAGGTCCACGACCGCATGCCGATGCTGATCGAGCGTGACCGGTGGGGCGACTGGCTCGACCCGGGGGTCCGCGACGCGCGGGACTTCCTGATCCCGGCCGGCTCCACGGGCCTGGCGATCCATCCCGTCTCCACCGCGGTGAACTCCGTGCGCAACAACGGGCCCGAGTTGATCGAGCCGCTGCGTCAGGAGGGCGGAAAAGAGCCGTCTCTGTTCTGAAAAGGGCTGGTGACCGGTGTAAAGACCGTGCCGAGCGGGCATCCGGTGAGGAAAGCGGAACCTCCGCTCTCCGCGTGAGGTGACGCGACCGAAGCCGTCCCCCGTGCCAGGCGGGAGATCCGGGGGATCCCGCCGTGGGCCGCCCCTCGCATCCCGGAGGTGCGCAGCCGTGAACGACGCGACCGCGCGTATGCGCCTGGAGAGCATGCTCAGTGAGCTTGACCGGTCCATCGGGATCCTCAGAGGAGGCCAGCCGGCCTTCCACGAGCGGTCGGCGGCCGACGCCGGGGCCGTGCTGACCGACGCGGACCGCAACCAGGCCATGCTCGACGTGGCCACCCGGCAGCGCCGTTCGGTCCTGGAGGCGCTCAAGCGGATCGACGACGGCCGCTACGGCCTCTGCGTGGACTGCGGCGCGTCCGTGCCGGAGGGCAGGCTGGAGGCCCGCCCGGAGGCCGCCCGGTGCGTGCAGTGCCAGTCGAGGAGGGAGCGCCGCCGCTGACGGCGGCCGGCGGGTGCACCCGCGCGGCGAGCCGCCCTCTGGGACGTTCCCGGGACCTCTTCAGGAACGTCCTCAGGGGCGGCGGGCGCTGGCCACCAGGTGGATGCCCACGGTGTCGTCGTCGTCCGGGTGGGCCTCGAGCTCGGTGCGGACCAGCCAGTTCAGCGCGCGCGAGTCGGAGGCGAGCACGTGGTCGACCGCCGAGGGGGACAGCACGGTCCGGGGCCGGATCCACTCGACCTCCAGCCCGGCCTCGGTGAGCAGCTCCCTCAGCTGGGTGCTGCTGAAGCACCGGGTGATGCTCCCGTCGGGCCAGGGCACGAGCATGACCTCGCCGGTCTGGCGGAGGTGGGCCCAGTAGTTCTGCTCGGCGAGGATCGCCATGCCCAGCACCAGCGAGTCGACGCAGACCAGCGCCCGGCCGCCGGGGCGCAGCACCCGGGCGATGTCGGCGACCGAGGACTCCGCCATGAGCTCCAGCGACATCGCCCGCTCCTCGGCGAGCACGGCGTCCACGCTGCCGTCGGGGAGGAAGCGCAGGTCGTCGGCGCGGACCTGGCGGACCCGGCCGGCGTCGCGGAGGACGGGGCCGGCCTCGGCCGCCAGCGCCCTGCGGAAGTCGATCACCTCGATCACCCGGTGCCCGGCCCGTGCCGCCTGCGCGGACCAGCGGCCCTGGCCGCGCGAGAGGTCGAGGACGGTGGACGGGGTCCGGGGCAGCCAGCGGCTCAGCTGCTCGGCGACGACCGCGCGGTAAAAGGTCCAGTACGGCCCGAGCGTTCCTGAGCCGTTCAGCTCTTCGGCCGGGATGGGCAGCACAAGCGGCTCCTGGCGTCGGGGTTCTCCGGTGGTCTGAAGCTACCTGCCGGTACGCATGTTTTTCCCCGTACCGGGTCGTTCGTCACCTTCTATCTTGCGGGAACAGACAGAAGTGCGGGCGTGTTGCCAACGAACAGCGCAGATCCTTTCGGGAGGTTGGCCAGCGAATGCTCGCCTTGATCGAAACCGTCGCCCGCCCCGGTGGCCGGTCGTTCCCTGACGAGCGGGTATTCTCCGCTCAGTACGGTGTCCCGCGCGAGCCGGACTCCGGAGATATTAAGGGGGTGGGTCCGGTCCCTGCGACAGACGCGGAGACTCTGGAGCAGCGGAGCCAGCGGTTCGAGAGGGACGTGCTGCCCTATCTCGACCAGCTCTACTCCGCCGCGCTCCGGATGACCAGGAACGCCGCCGACGCCGAGGACCTCCTCCAGGAGACCTTCGCGAAGGCCTTCGCGTCCTTCCACCAGTTCCAGGAGGGCACGAACCTCAAGGCCTGGCTCTACCGCATCCTCACCAACACCTTCATCAACAGCTACCGCAAGAAGCAGCGGGAGCCGAAGCAGTCGGGCGCCGAGGAGATCGAGGACTGGCAGCTGGCCAGGGCCGAGTCGCACACCTCGGCGGGGCTGAAGTCGGCCGAGATCGAGGCGCTCGAGCACCTTCCCGACAGTGACGTCAAGGACGCGCTGGCCGCCCTCCCGGAGGACTTCCGGATCGCGGTCTATCTCGCCGACGTCGAGGGCTTCCCCTACAAGGAGATCGCCGACATCATGGGGACCCCGATCGGGACCGTGATGTCGCGGCTCCACCGCGGACGCCGGCAGCTGCGGACGCAACTCGAGGACTACGCCCGGGAGCGTGGCCTGGTTCCTGCGGAGGGTGCACAGTGAGCTGTGGAGAGCACCACGACACCGACTGTCGTGAGGTCCTGGACAAGGTCTACACCTACCTCGACGGTGAGCTCGACGAGGGCAACTGCGTCGACATCCGCCAGCACCTGGACGAGTGCGGCCCCTGCCTGAAGGAGTACGGCCTGGAGCAGGTGGTCAAGCAGCTGGTGGCCAAGCACTGCGGCTGCGAGCAGGTCCCCGACGATCTGCGCGCCAAGGTCCTCAACAGGATCGACCAGGTCCGCAGCGAACTGAACACCTGACCTCTAGGATTCCCGTACGACAACGGCCGTACGGGCCGCACGGGGCGACGTCGGCGGATCCTCCTCTCCCGCGGTGAGGGGGCCTGGCCGCGCCCCGGCCGCGGCCCCGCGACGAGAACGGGGAGCGGCATGCGGATACTCGTCACCGGAGGGGCGGGGTTCATCGGGTCCAACCTGGTGGACCGGCTGCTGGAGGAGGGCCACGAGGTCGCCGTCGTGGACGACCTGTCCTCGGGGAGCCGGGCCAACCTGGCGGACGCGGTGCGCAGCCCCCGCTTCAGCCTGCACGAGATGGACGTCCGCGATCCCGCGCTGGCCGGCCTGGCCGAGGAGTTCCGGCCGGAGGCCGTCTGCCATCTCGCCGCCCAGATCAGCGTGCGCAAGAGCGTGGCGGACCCGGTCCACGACGCCCGGCTCAACGTGGAGGGCACGGTCTGCGTCCTGTCCGCGGCCCGGCGGGGCGGCACGCGCAAGGTCGTCTTCGCCTCCTCCGTCGCGGTGTACGGCAGGCCCGCGGTCATCCCGGTGCCCGCCGGCGCGGCCACCGACCCGCGCTCGCCGTACGCGGCCTCCAAACTGAGCGCCGAGGTCTACCTGGCGACCTTCAAGGCGCTGCACGGCATCGACTACACCACGCTCGTGCTCTCCAACGTCTACGGCCCCCGCCAGTCGCCGGAGGGCGAGGCCGGCGTCGTGGCGATCTTCACCGACGCGCTGCTCGGCGGGGCCCCCACCGTGGTGTACGGCGACGGCACGCAGACGCGCGACTACGTCTACGTCGACGACGTGGTGGACGGCTTCGTCCGGGCCTGCGGCGAGGCGGGCGGCGGCGGCCGCTTCAACCTCGGCACCGGGGTGCAGACCACCGACCGCGAGCTGCACGGCCTCGTCGCGGCGGCGGCCGGGGCGCCCGACCGGCCGGGCACCGCCCCCGCGCGCCTGGGCGACCTGCCCGCGATGGCGGTCGATCCGGCGCCCGCGGCCGAGGCCCTCGGCTGGCGGCCCCGGACGGATCTGGTCACCGGGCTGAAGAGCACCGTCGAGTGGGCGAGGAGCCGCCGGGCGGCCGGATAGACAAACTCCCCGTGCTGGGCTGGTTACGCTTTGCTTGCGATTGTCGGTCCATCCCGCCGGAACCGGCCCGCTTCTGTAGCCTGAGACACGAAATCAACGTGGAGGCAGCGCATGTCGAAGGAAACGGTCGTCCGGGCGCACCCGGGGATCTGCTGGACCTGAACACGCGCCCGTAGGACCCGTAGGGTGGCCGCATTGCGTGGACTGCCATGGTTTGCCAAGGTCTATCTCGTCGCCGTGATCGGGACGGCCTTCGGGCTGCTCGTCCACGGGGTGATGGAGAGCAGCCGGACCGAGCGGCTCGACTGGTCCACCCTTCTGGTGCTGGCCCTGCTGTTCCTGGTCTGCGAGTCGATGCCGACGCTGCTCAGCGTCCGGCAGGCCGCGGTCTCGGTCAGTTTCTCGGCCGCGCTCGCCGCGGTGGTGCTGGTGGGGCCGGAGGGCGCGGCGCTCGTCGGCATGACGGCCGTGCTCAGCGTGCGGCCGGGACTGCCGCTGGTGAAGCGGCTGTTCAACGGCGCCCAGTTCGCCATCTGCGGGTACGGCGCGGGCTGGGTCTACACCAGGCTCGGCGGCCCGGTCGCCGTGCCCGACGCGGCGGGGACCGACTTCAGTGACCTGATCGTGCCGTTCGCGGGGGCCGCGGCGGTGTTCGTCCCGCTGAACCTCGCCCTGATCGCGGTGGTCCTGGCGCTGACCGGCCAGGCCGACCAGGTGCCGCTGCGCGGGCTGGCCCAGTTCCTGGTCTCCTACCTGGGCTACGCGACCTTCGGCCTGCTGATCGCCGGGCTCTGGGCGACGGTCGCCTCGATCGCCGCGGTGCTGGTGCTGATCCCGCTCTTCGTCGCCCGCTGGGCCTTCGGCCAGTACCTCGCCCAGCAGCGCTCCTACGACGCCACGATCGCCGCGCTCTGCCAGGCGGTGGAGACCAAGGACTACTACACCCGCGGCCACTGCACCCGGGTCTCCCGGGCCTCCGGCATGATCGCCGAGGAGATCGGGATGGGCTCGGAGCGGCTGCGGGCGATCCGCTACGCGGGCATGCTGCACGACGTGGGCAAGCTGGGCGTGCCGACGAAGGTGCTGCAGAAGGAGGGCCCGCTCACCGAGGAGGAGTTCGCCGCCATCCAGCTCCACCCGATGCGCGGGCTGGAGATCGTGCGGGGCATCGACTTCCTGGACGAGGCCTTCGCCGGGATCATGCACCACCACGAGCGGCAGGACGGCAAGGGCTACCCGATGGGGCTGGCCGGGGACGAGATCCCGGAGTTCGCCCGGATCATCGCGGTGGCCGACGCCTTCGACGCGATGACCTCCGACCGCTCCTACCGCAACGCGCGTCCGGTCGAGGTGGCCGCCCAGGAGCTGCGCAAGGGCGCGGGCACCCAGTTCGACCCGGTCATGGTGGCCGCCTTCCTCAAGGCCCTGGAACGCCACGGGTGGGAGGCCCCGCGCCCGGTGGCGGTCCCGCCGGCCGGCGGCGCGGTGGAGACCACCACCAAGGACCACGACGACCCGACCAGCCCGATCCAGGTGGTCTCGGACGCGACTTCGGGGACGGAGCGGTAACGGGACCTCCCGTCCGCAGGCCGAGGTCCCCACGCTGGAGGTAATCGATGACCACGACGACCGGCACGGCCGTTCCGCACGCCCGCGCGTTCCGCCGGCTCGACTCCGGGCAGCTTCTGCTCATCTCCGCGGCCGGTCTGATGGCGGTGGCCGGGGTGGCGTACACGGCCGCGGCGGGGCTGCACCAGCCCGAGTTCGCGATCGGGTTCGGCGCGCTGATCGCGGCGGGGGAGCTGGCCAGGCTCACCATGCCGGGCAACCGGGAGGTGGCGCCGATCGGGGCCGCCGCGGCGCTCGGCTACACGCTCCTGCTCGACATGGGCGACACGCCGGCGACCCACTCGTCCCTGCAGGTCATCGCGGTGCTGGCGGTGGGGATGGCGGCCGGGGCGCTGCCGCACCTGGCGGTCGGGCGGCCGCCTCAGCTCGACGCGATGGCCCGGCGGCTGCTCACCGGAGCCCTGCTGGCCGTCGCCTACCGGCCGCTGGCCGGATCGCTGCAGGCGACGACCCTGCCGCCCGAGGGGAGCTGGACGCCCGCGCTGGGCGTGATGACCGGGCTGATCCTGGTGACGGTCCTGGTGGACGTGCTGCTGGCGGCCGTCATCCGGGCCGAGCAGGTGCGCGCCGCGTTCCGGGTGGCCGTCCGCGACGAGCTGCGGATGGCCGCGCCGCTGGGCGTCGCCGTGGCGGCCTCCGGCATCCTGCTCGCGCTCGCCTCGCACAGCATGGACATGGCGGCGCTGCTGGTCTTCGCCGCCCCGCTGCTGGTGACCCAGGTCGCCTTCCGCAAGTACGCCGGGATCCGCGCCACCTACCTGCAGACCGTCCGGGCGCTGGCCCAGGTCACCGAGGTCGCCGGATACGTGGAGCCGGGTCACTCGCGCCGGGTGAGCCGCCTGTCGGTCGCCGTCGGGCGGGAGCTGGGCATGGCGGAGCCGGAGCTGCTGGAGCTGGAGTACGCCGCGCTCATGCACGACATCGGCCAGCTCTCGCTCCGGGACCCGATCCCCGGCGGCGCGACCGTGCTCACCGACCCGGAGCAGGCTCGCCGGATCGCCGAGCTGGGCGCCGAGGTGATCCGGCAGACGGGCGTGCTGGACCGGGTGGCGGAGATCGTCCGCCGGCAGTGCGATCCCTGCGACCGGATGCCCCCGCTGTCGAGCCGCATCATCAAGGCCGCCAACGCCTACGACGACCTGGTGGGCGGCTCCACCGACCGGGACCGGGCCCACGCGGCGCTGGAGCGGCTCCGCCTCGGCAGCGGCGGGGAGTACGACCCGGACGCGGTGGAGGCGCTGGCGCGGATCGCCGGCCGCCTCGCGCGCTACTGAACCGGCCCGCTCCGGGCGTCTCCGCGAGGTGCCCGCCCGATCGCACCAAGTGATCAAAGCCTGGTCATACGGCTTGTCGCACAGGGGTTTCCGGTTCCGCGCATTGTAAGTTTCCTACAGCTTGCGCTGCTGTGATCAGTGCCGTCAGGGGAAAGGCCGGGTCGAGATCCCGGGCTTAGGGTGGAGCGGTCGAAAGGGGCCACTACGTGTTCGAGTCTGTCCTGGTCGCGAACCGCGGCGAAATCGCCCGGCGTGTCATCCGTACGGTCCGCCGTATGGGGGTGCGGGCCATCGCGGTGTACTCCGAGGCCGACGCGGACCTGCCGTTCGTGAAGGAGGCCGACGAGGCGGTCCTGCTGGGACCCGCCAACCCCCTGCAGAGCTACCTCGACGCGGACAAGGTGCTCGAGGCCGCCCGGGCGACGGGCGCGCAGGCGGTCCACCCGGGGTACGGCTTCTTCTCCGAGAACGCGGGCTTCGCCCGGGCGGTGGCCGAGGCGGGGCTGGTCTGGATCGGCCCCTCGCCCGAGGCGATCGAGCGGATGGGCGACAAGATCAACGCTCGCAACCTGATGGAGGCCGCGGGCGTGCCCGTCGCGGCCGGGACCAGGGAGCCGGTCACCGACCTGGAGCGGGCCGTGGCCGCCGCGGCGGAGATCGGCTACCCGGTCATGGTGAAGGCGGCGGGCGGCGGCGGCGGCATCGGCATGGGCGTCGCCCGTGACGAGGCGGAGCTGGCCCGGGCGTTCGAGACGGCGGCACGGGCCGCGGCGCGCTTCGGCGCGGCCGGCGGAGACGGCGCCTCGAACGGGCCGGCGATCCTGCTCGAGCGCTACATCGAGCGCGCCCGCCACGTCGAGGTGCAGATCCTCGGTTTCCCGGACGGCACGGTCGTCGCGCTGGGCGAGCGCGACTGCTCGGTGCAGCGCCGCCACCAGAAGGTCGTGGAGGAGACGCCCTCGCCCGGCATCACCCCGGCGCTGCGCGAGCGCATGCTGGCGGCGGCCGTACGGGCCGGTGAGGCCGTGGGATACCTCGGCGCCGGGACCGTGGAGTGCCTGGTCGACGCCGACGCGCAGGACTTCGTCTTCCTGGAGATGAACACCCGGCTCCAGGTGGAGCACCCGGTGACCGAGCTCGTCACGGGGGTGGACCTGGTGGAGCAGCAGCTGCGCATCGCCGCGGGAGAGGCGGAGCCCTTCTCCGTGGCGCCCTCCGGCCACGCGATCGAGTTCCGCGTCTACGCGGAGGACCCCAGGCGCTTCCTCCCCGGACCGGGGAAGATCGACGTTTGGGAGGAGCCGTCCGGGGAGGGGGTGCGGGTCGACTCCGGTTACGCCGCGGGCACCGCGGTCACGCCGTTCTACGACCCGCTCATGGCCAAGCTCTGCGTGTACGGCCGGACCCGGGACGAGGCCCTGGAGCGGGCCCGCAAGGCCGTCGCGGGCTTCCAGGTCGAGGGCCCGAAGAACAACCTGCCGTTCTGCGCGGAACTGCTGGAGCACCCCGAGTTCGCCGCCGGCGACTACGACACCGGGCTGGTGTCCCGGATGAGGGCCTGATCCGCCCCCGCGGGCGGAGGGTGCGCGAGGGCCCGCGGGACGGGCGCGCACGGCGCGGCGCGACCCGCGCGGACCGGAGCGAGCATGAAGACCGACAGCGAGAGTGAGGGAGTTTCCGGTGGCTGAAGTACGCGCGGAGATGGTGGCGAACGTCTGGAAGATCCTCGTCTCCGAGGGCGACACCGTGGCGGAGGGCGACACCCTGGTCATCCTGGAGTCGATGAAGATGGAGATCCCGGTCCTCGCGGAGGACGACGGAGTGGTGGCCCAGATCAAGGTCGCCGAGGGCGATGTCATCCAGGAGGGCGACCTCATCGCCGTCATCGAGTAACCGTCCGGGACCGTCCTGCCCGCGTGGTGGACCCGGGGCCGCCGGGTCTGCGCGGCCGGCGGCCCCGGTGAACGGCGGGCGGCCAGGACGCTTGCGAGGAGGCGGAGCGGTCAGCGGGCGGTTCCGGCGAGGAAGCGCTCGCGGTCCACGACCACGCGCTCGATCGTGCCGGTCGCGACGGTGGTCTCCCTGCTCCGGGCGGTGAAGCCGAAGACCAGACGGCGGCCGTCGACCTCGGTGAGCTCGGCGGCGATCTCGACGTGGGCGCCGATCGGGCTGGCCGCCAGGTGGTCGAGGGCGACCCGGGTGCCGACGGAGGTTCGGCCGGGCTCCAGGGCGTCCGCGATCGCCCGGACGGTCGCCTGCTCGGCGAGGGCGAGCAGGCGGGGCGTGCCCAGCACGGGGACGTCGCCGCTGCCGACCGCGATCGCGGTGTCCTCCTTCTCGACCATGATGAGGAGCCGGGCGCGCAGACCGGGAGCGAGCATCATGCGGGCCAGCATAAGGTCTGAGCCCCGGTCCCGCGCCGTCCTCCGGTCGCCGCGGGTGCGCGGGCGGCGGGTGCGCGGGCAGCGGGTGGCCGCGTTCGCCGGACGGCGCTCCCGGGCAGGTCCGGCACGTCCTTCCCGGACCGGGTCGCCGAACTTGACGTGCAAACTGTATAAATAAAACTGAAGCTTGGACTTTTGTGTCATGCTGCCGCTCGCGCCCCACGAGCGGATCAAGCGACGTGCAGCTCTTCGTTATGCTGCCGTAACGCTGCCGCGATGCAAATCCGCTTTGTTGAAGAGCCGGGGGCTGGGAGTGGAGAGGGTTACGGGGGAGCCATGGTGGCCCAAGGCACGACGCTGGCCGGGCGGTATCGCTTAGACACCCGCATCGGCGCCGGCGGCATGGGCGAGGTCTGGCGGGGCGAGGACACCGTCCTGGCCCGCACCGTCGCCGTGAAGGTGCTGCTCCCCGGGCGCACCGACGATCCCGGCTTCCTCGTGCGCTTCCAGGGCGAGGCGCGCGCGATGGCGACGATCAACCACCCCGGGGTCGTCGACGTCTACGACTACGGCGTCCACGAGGTGCCCGGCGCGGGGGCGACGGCGTACCTGGTGATGAAGTTCGTCGACGGCGAGCCGCTGGACCGGCTGCTCGGCAGGCTGGGCAGCATCGCCCCCGGCGCCGCGCTGGAGCTCATCGCCCAGGCGGCCTCGGCCCTGCAGGCCGTGCACGACCAGGGCATCGTCCACCGCGACATCAAGCCCGGCAACCTGCTGGTCCGCTCCGACGGCACGCTCGTGCTCACCGACTTCGGCATTGCCAGGGCGGACACGGCCAGTCGGCTGACCGACGCGGGCATGGTGCTCGGCACCGCCGCCTACTGCGCGCCGGAGCAGGCCGAGGGCGCGCCGGTCACCCCGGCGGTGGACATCTACGCGCTGGGCGTGGTCGCCTACGAGTGCCTGGCCGGGCAGCGCCCCTTCGACGGCGACAGCCCGGTCACGATCGCGCTCAAGCACATCCGCGAGGCCCCGCCGCCGCTCCCCGAGCACATCCCGCCCATGGTCCGCGCCCTGGTGGAGCGGGCGCTCTCCAAGGACCCGGCCCGGCGCTTCCCCAGCGCGGCGGCGATGAGCGACGCCGCGCGCCAGGCGGTGACCGGCCCGCAGACCGGAGCGAGCGCGGTCGCGCCGATCCAGGCCGGGCTCGCGCCCGCTCAGGGGGCCGTGACGCGCCGGGACGAGCCGATCCCGCAGACCGGCTGGAGCGCGGCCGCGCAGCCGACGTCCGGCTGGCAGGCGGAGACGGCGGCGCCCGGCGCGCAGACCGAGCTCTCCCCCGGCCGGCGGGGCCGCCGGGCCGCGCGGCGGCCCAGGCGCCGGGGCGCCCTGCTGGCCGCCTCCGCGGGCGCCGTGGTGCTCTGCTCCGCGGTGGCCGTGGTGACGATCAACGGGATGGCGGTCGGATCCGAGGAGCCGTTCAGGAACGATCCCGGGGCGAGCGCCTCCGCGGCGGCCCCCAGCTCGGCCAGGCCGACGAAGTCGCACGCCAAGGGCGACCGCAGGCTGCGGGTGACCCCCACCCCCGCCGAGGAGCGCCCGGTCGTCGTGGAACCCGCGTCCACGCCCACGCCCACGCCCACGGAGGAGGAGACCGCGCGGCCCAGCGCCACCCCCAGCACCGGGCGGCGGACCCCCACGCCGACCCCGAAGCCCTCCAGCCCGTCGCCGACCCCGGCGGTGAAGAGGAAGGTGCCGAAGGTCATGCACATGGAGCTCGCCGCGGCGCTTCAGCAGCTCAAGAACGCCGGGTTCAAGGCGCAGGTCCGGCAGGACGGCGGGCCCGACCCGGAGAAGTGCTGGATGGTCTCCCACCAGAATCCGCTGGCGGGAGACATGTGGGACCCCCGCAAGCCGGTCGAGCTCCTGGCCGACGCCGTACCGTGCTCGGGCGGCACGACGACGCCGACCCCCTCGCCGACGGTCAAGGTCACCAAGGGCTGAGCCGCTCCCCGGCCGTGTCCGGGAGCCGGGTCCCCGGCGGGGACCCGGCACGGGGCCGGTCAGACGCCGGTGGTGTTGCGGGGGTAGGCCACCGACGGGTCGGTGGCGATGTTCACCATGTACGGCACGCCGGAGTCGAACGCGCGGCGCAGCGCCGGACCGATCTGCGCCGGGTCCGTGACGAGCTCGCCGCCGCCGCCCAGGGCGGTCACCACCTGGTCGTAGCGGCACTGCGGCTGGAGCTCGGCGGCCACGTCGTAGCCGTAGAGCATCTGCATGGGGTGCTTCTCCAGCCCCCACATGCCGTTGTTGCCGCAGATCATCACGACCGGCAGGCGGTGCCGCACCAGGGTGTCGACGTCCATCAGGGAGAAGCCCGCGGCGCCGTCGCCGAGCAGCAGCACCACCTGGGAGGAGGGCCGGGCCAGCCGGGCGGCGATGGCGTAGCCCAGGCCGGTGCCCAGGCAGCCGTACGGGCCCGGGTCGAGCCAGTTGCCGGGCCGTTTGGGCTCGACGTACTTGCCCGCGAAGGAGACGAAGTCGCCGCCGTCGCCGATCACCACGGCGTCGTCGGCGAGCAGCCGGTTCAGCTCGCCGTAGACGCGCATCGGGTGGATCGGGTCGGCGTCGGCGGCCAGCAGCCCGGCGTCCTCGGCGATGGCCGCCGCGGCGGCCCCGGAGAGCCTCTCCAGCCACGGGGCGTAGGTCCGGGGGGAGACGCCCGCCTCGGCGCAGGCCGCGGACAGGCCCCAGAAGACCAGGGACAGGTCGCCGGCCGCCGCCCCGGAGGGCTTGACGTGGGTGGCGATCTGCGAGGGAGCGTCGGCCAGGTGCACCACCTTGGCCAGGGGAGCGCCCTCCTTGCCCCCGAACCAGCCGTAGCCGAGCCGGAAGTCCAGCGGGGCGCCCGCCACGATCACCAGGTCGGCCTGGGCGAAGGCCAGTCCCCGGGCGCGGGTGACCAGCAGCTCGTGCCCGGCGGGCAGGATGCCGCGGCCCTGGCCGTTGGGCACGACCGGCAGGCGGTACTCCTCGGCGAAGCCCCGGGCGACCTCCTCGGCGCGGTCCATCCACACGTCGGAGCCGAGCACCAGCACCGGGCGCTCGGCCTCGGCGAGCAGGCGGGCGATCTCGGCCAGGGCGTCCGCGTCGGGCTCCAGCGGCGAGGGGGTGAGCGTCTCGGTGTGGTGCTCGGGGGAGGGGGCGAACAGGTCGTCCATGTAGAAGTCGAGGAAGACCGGGCCCCGGTGCGGGGCGATGGCCGTGCGGAAGGCCATCTCGACGTCCTGCCCGACGGAGTCCGCGCCGGAGCCGGTGAAGGAGAGCTTGGTGACCGGTGCGAGCAGCGGCGGGTGGTCCATCTCCTGGAGCGCGCCGGAGCCCCAGCGCGAGCGCGGCGCCCGGCCGCCCATGACGACGACGGGGGAGCCGTTGAAGTGCGCGGTGGCCACCCCGCTGACGCCGTTGGTGATGCCGGGCCCGGCGGTGAGCACGGCGAGACCGGGTCTGCGGGTCAGCCGGGCGGTGGCCTCGGCGGCGAAGACCGCGCTCTGCTCGTGCCGCACGTCGAGGATGGACATGCCTTCGTGGACCGCCCCGTCGTAGAGCGGGAAGACGTGCCCGCCGGACAGGGTGAACATGGTCTCGATGCCGTAGGCCTTGGAGACGGCGACCGCGATGTCACCGGCGTGCTTGGGGGACTCCATACCGCGAAACCTACCAGTCGGTCACATAGTCGGACAGGGGAGTTGCCCGGGGGGCTTCACGGCCTTCTACCTCCCCAGATTCCCTCCCGTCACACCCTTCTCCGCCGACATCCGCTGAACGGATCGTGACACCCCCATTACCCGGCGCCGGAGCACCGGGCGGGCTACGGGGAGGGGGCGAGGGAGCGCCGGAAGGCGGAGGGGTCGAACGCGCCGCCCAGCATCGGGCTGAGCCCCGCCCGCGCCACGCGGGCGAAGGCCTCGCGGTCCAGCCCGCCGGCGTCCTCCGGGAGCACGCCCGCCAGCGGCCGGGCGGCCAGCATCTCCAGGTCGGGCACGTTGCACCGCTCGGCCGGCCCCGGCTCCGCCGGCCATGCGCCGATCACCACCCCTGCCAGGTCCAGGCCGCGGCCCGCCAGCGCCTCCAGCGTCAGCGCGGTGTGGTTCAGCGTGCCCAGCGCGGCCCTGGTCACCACCAGCACCGGCGCGTGCAGCATCCGCGCCAGGTCCGCGATCGTGAACCCCTCCTCGTCGAAGCGGACGAGCAGCCCGCCGGTGCCCTCCACCACGACCAGCCGGTGCGACTCGGTGAGCTCCCTGATCCGTACGGCGGCCTCGGCGAGGGAGACCGGGGGCAGCCCCGTCACGCGCGCGGCGGCGGCGGGGGAGAGCGGGTCGGGGAACCGGGCGAGCTCGAACGTGGTGCTCACCCCGGACAGGCGGATGACGTCGTCCAGATCCCCCGGCTCGTTCTCGCCTGTCCCGGTCTGGGCGGGTTTGACCACCGCGACCGAGGAGCCGCGTTCCAGCGCCAGCGCCGCCACGGCGGCCGTGACGACCGTCTTCCCCACCCCGGTGTCGGTCCCGGTGACCACGAGAATGCTCACGGGCCTCACCCTACGGGGAGGACGGCGGGCAGGCCGGTAGGGACGTCCCGGGGCGCCCGCGCCCCCCGCCTCGTCAGGAAGCGCTCGCCGGGGAGCCCTCGTCAGGGGCGGCGCAGGCGGGTGACGAACTTGTAGCGGTCGCCCCGGTAGAGGGACTGCGCCCACTCCACGGGGTTGCCGTCGGCGTCGAAGGCGTGCCGGGTGAGCAGCAGCATCGGCAGGCCGACGTCGACGCCCAGCACCTGGGCGTCGTACGGCGTCGCCAGCACGGTCTCGATGACCTCCTCGGCCTCCGTCAGCCGCACGTTGTAGGCGTTGTGCAGCGTCTCGTACAGCGAGGAGTGCACCTCCAGCTCCCGCCGGAGCCGGGGGAAGCGGCGGGCCGACAGGTGGGTGGTGTCGATCGACATGGGCTCGCCGTTGGCCAGGCGGAGCCGGTGGATGCGGAGCACCCGGCCGCCGGGGTTGATGGCCAGCCGGCGGGCCAGGGGCTCGTCGGCGGTGACGTAGCTGATGTCGAGGATCTTGGTGTCGGGCTCCAGGCCGACGGTCCGCAGGTCACCGGTGTAGGAGGTCAGCTGGAGGACCTGCGCGACCTTCGGCTGCGCGACGAACGTCCCCTTGCCCTGGATGCGGACCAGGCGGCCCTCGACCACGAGCTCCGACAGCGCCTGCCGCACGGTGGTCCGCGAGGTCTCGAAGCGGACCGCCAGGGTGCGCTCCGGCGGCAGCGCGCTGCCCGGCTGCAGGCTCTTGGTCAGCGCCAGGAGGCTCCGCTTGACGTCGTAGTACTTCGGGATCCGCGGGGACTCGTCGGTCATGGGAGCTCCTCGCCCGCCGGGGCGGAGCCCTCGCCGCCGGCCGTGCCGCGCCGGCCGGCCCGCTCGCCGTGTTCGCTCACATGCCCACCTTCGTCTCGGCAACGGCGGTGAGCGCACTCAGGGTCACCGCGAGATCATCGGAACTCAGATTGGCCCGCACGGTCAACCGCAGGCAAGAGCGGTGGACCGGCACCGAGCGCGGCCGGGGGCATCCGGCGCGCACTCCGTGTTCCGCACAGGTGGAGGCCGTCCGGAGTGCGGTCTCGGGACGGCCGAGGACGACGGGGACGGCCGCACCTGCCGGTTCGCGGGTCTCCAGACCGGGTTCGGCGGCCGCCGGGGCCGGCTCCTCCGCTCTGGTTCGCACACGTCCGGGCAGTTCGGGCTGATGGTGAAGGATAGCCGCCGCGGCAGGTGCGGCGGCAACGCGGGCCGGGACCGGCGGCACCGGAGGAGGGCGCGGGCGGCGGCCCACCGGAGCGCGGGCGTCTGTGCGGGCCTGCGGCGCGCCTCCGCTCCGGGCGCCGGAGGGCGTCACCGATGTGACCGTTCTCACAACCGCCCGTTCACCTTCCGGACCCGCCGCGTACACGAAGTCCGCCGGCCGATTCGCCTCCGGGCCGGGGGAGAACGCATGATGCACACGTGCCGACTCTTAGCGACCTGGCGGTCCGTCACACCGCGCTCGACCACGCGGACCTCGAGTGGATGCACTCGCTGGTCTCCGACTGGCAACTCCTGGCCGACCTGTCGTTCGCCGACCTCATCCTGTGGATCCCGCTCAAGGACGGATCGGGATGGGTCGCGATCGCGCAGATGCGGCCCACCACCGGACCGACCGTCTACCACGACGACGTCGTGGGAACGATCATCGCCAAGGGCGAGCGCCAGCTGATCGACACGGCCTGGGACGAGCGGAGGATCTGCCGGGAGGGCGACCCCGACTGGTCCACCGGGGTCCCGGTACGGGAGGAGACCATCCCGGTGCGGCGCACGTGCGGCGGGGAGCCGGAGTGCGGGGACGCCGGGCACCGCTACCTGGGGGTGATCCAGCGCTCGACGAACCTGTCCTCGGCGCGCACGCCCTCCAGGCTGGAGCTGACCTACCTGCAGAGCGCCTCCGACCTGGCGCAGATGGTGGCCGAGGGCCGCTTCCCGTTCTCCGGCGCGGAACCGATCCTGGTCCGCTCGCCGCGGGTCGGCGACGGCCTGCTCCGGCTCGACCGGGCGGGCCGGGTGACCTACGCCTCGCCGAACGCCCTGTCGGCCTACCGCCGGCTGGGCCTCACCGCCGACCTGGTCGGCGCGGAGCTGGGCCGTACGACCGCCACGCTCTGCTACGCGGACGAGCCCATCAACGAGAACCTCATGGTGGTGGCGAGCGGCAAGGAGCCCCGGGAGACCGAGGTGGAGTCGGGCGGCACGGTCGTGCAGCTGCGCGCGATCCCGCTGGTGGTGGGAGGCGGCCGGATCGGCGCGCTGGTGCTCATCCGCGACGTGACCGAGCTGCGCCGGCGCGAGCGCGAGCTGATGACCAAGGACGCCACCATCCGGGAGATCCACCACCGGGTGAAGAACAACCTGCAGACGGTGGCGGCGCTGCTGCGGCTGCAGGCCAGGCGGTTGCAGGTGCCGGAGGGGCGGGAGGCCCTGGAGGAGGCGGTGCGCCGGGTCGGGTCGATCGCGATCGTGCACGAGACGCTGTCCCACACGCCCGACGAGCAGGTGGACTTCGACGACATCGCCGACCGGGTGATCGCGATGGCGAGCGAGGTGTCGGCGCCGGAGGCGCAGGTGACGCCGCGCCGGATCGGCTCGTTCGGGGTGCTGCGCTCGGAGATCGCGACCCCGCTGGCGATGGTCCTCACCGAACTGCTGCAGAACGCCGTCCAGCACGGGCTGGCGCAGCGGCCGGGGCGGCTGGAGGTGACCGTGTCGCGGGGACCGGACCAGCTGGACGTGGTGGTCTCCGACACCGGCGCGGGCCTGCCCGAGGGGTTCGACCTGGAGGCGACCACGAGTCTCGGCCTGCAGATCGTGCGGACGCTGGTGGTGGGAGAGCTGTCCGGGCGCCTGTCCATCGCGCCGCGTCAGGGGGGCGGGACCGAGGTCACCCTGGTGATCCCGCTTCCCCGCTCCGACGCCTGGTCCGAGGGGATCGGCAGGGCGGGCCTGGTGTGACCCCCGTGCCGGGTCGCGGTCCCGTGGGGGTGCGCCGCGGGTCCCTTCCCGGCTCCTGGGCCCCGGGAAACGCTCCGGGACGGTGCCGGATGCTCCCGGGAGAGCAGTCCTTCCCATGGGCCGGCCCCCGGTGCCGTGTGTTTCCGGGGGCCGTGGGAGACTGCGGGAGGACTTCCGCGAGAGGGCCTGCAGGGCCTCCAGGCGGTCCTGGGGCCTTCCTGGGCCTTCGGGGTGGCTAGGCGGTGAGGCGGGCGCGGGCGCGGGCGGTGCGGCGCTTGAGGGCGCGGCGCTCGTCCTCGCTCAGGCCGCCCCAGACGCCGGCGTCCTGGCCGGACTCCAGGGCCCACTTCAGGCACGCTTCGCTCACGGTGCACGTGCGGCAGACCTGCTTGGCCTCTTCGATCTGCATCAGGGCCGGCCCGGTGTTGCCGATCGGGAAGAACAGCTCGGGGTCCACGTCACGGCAGGCAGCTCGGTGGCGCCAGTCCATGCGTCCACTCCTTCGTAAGAGGAGCCCCTTGCGCGGCTCCGTCGGTCGGCTCACTTTGTGAACGAATTCACTAACAGGCGCGAGCAGTGGCCCGGTCCAGGTTCGGTCCGGGTCGCTCACGGTGATCGCCGGTGGCCCAGGAGTGAGGGTCGCCACTCAAAGGTCCTACGTTCCGACGTCACTGCTGAGATTGTCAGCCGCCCAGGATGCGTGCAAGAGGTTTGAGCGAAGGTTTTCGTGGTGAGGAGTGTCGGATGCGTCACACAATGACGATCTGTAACCTGCTATGCCATTACTTGTAACGCATTGGGGATAGATCGGAAGGTCACCGTTTCGACCTCTCCGAGGTAGTCGCCGTCCAGCTGGAAGGCCACCGGGCGTTCGGCGGTGAGGGTGAACTCCTTCTCGTCGTGGAGTTGCACCAGGTGCCGGCCGGTGGGCAGGGTGTCGCGGGCGCCGATGATCTGGTTCAGCAGGGGGACCATCGTGGGCAGGCCGAGCCGCTGCAGTCCCAGCAGGTCCAGGCCGGTCTCGAAGCTCGCCCAGGGCGTCGGGCAGACCGGCCGGGGGCCGACGTAGGTCCAGGGCGAGGTGTTGGAGACGACCGCCATGAAGATGCCGGAGGCCGGCGGCACGCCGGGCCCGGTCAGGCGCATCGCGGCGTGACGCTTGTCGGTGGACAGATAGTGGCGCAGCGCGGTGTTCACGTAGCGGGTGGGCGTGGCCCTGCGCCCGGTGCCGCGCAGGCCCTCCACCGCCCGGATGACCTCGGCGTCGTAGCCGAGGCCGCTGCAGAAGGTGAAGTAGCGGCTCTGGCCGTCCCATACGGCCTGGCCGAGCCCGACCGTCCGGCGCCGGTCCGCGCCCACCGCCTCCAGCACCAGGCCCGTCGCCTCGACCGGATCGTTCGGCAGCCCGAGCGCCCGCGCGAAGACGTTCGCGCTCCCGCCGGGGATCACCAGCAGCGCGGGCCGCTCCGCCGCGACCTCGCCGTCCTCCGCCTCCAGCAGGCCGTTGACGGTCTCGTTGATCGTGCCGTCGCCGCCGAGCACCGCGACCACGTCGAACCCGTCCGCGTGGGCCGTGCGGGCCAGGTGGGCGGCGTGCCCCCGGTAGCCGGTCTCCTCGACGGTCAGGTCCATCGTCGCGCCCAGCGCCCTGATGAGCACGTCCCGCGTCCGGTGGTTCGTCGTGGTCGCCTTGGGGTTCACCAGCAGCATCGCGCGCATGGCGCCAGCGTATCCATCAATAACGGTACAGAGGCTCTGAAAGGGGGACCTATCGGAGTCAGCGGTAAGGTTGGCCTGTGCCGAACCGCCCGCCGACCCTCACCGTCGCCGCCGTCGTCGCCGCCCTGGAAGGGCTCACCGCGCTGCTGCTCGGCGGCTACGTCGGGGTCGAGACAGTGATCGGACAGCCGGACGACGTGCTGAGCTCGGTCTTCGTCGCCGGGTTCGGCCTCCTGGTGGGCGCGATCCTGCTCCGGGTGGCCTGGGGCCTGCTCCGGGCGGAGAAGTGGACCCGCAGCCCCGGCGTGCTGACCCAGATCTTCATGATCCCGGTCGTCGTCACGTTGTTCCAGTCCGGTCAGCCGGTCTTCGGCGCCGTCCTGGCCGCCGCGGTGGTGACCGGACTGGTCTCACTGCTCTCCCCGCCGACGACCCGGGTCCTGTACGGGGACACCAAGCCGTCGGACGGCGTCTAGGAGCGCGCGGGCGGTCACCGGGAGGGCCGCGGCGGCCCTGCCCCGGGCCGGACGGCGGCCCCGGACGGGGGGAGAGGGGCGACGGCGTCAGTCCTCGGCCGTCAGCCCCTCGCGGAGCTGGGTCAGCGTCCTGGCCAGCAGCCGGGAGACGTGCATCTGCGAGATGCCCAGCTCGGTGGCGATCTGCGACTGGGTCATGTTGCCGAAGAAGCGCAGCAGCAGGATGCGCTTCTCGCGGGGCGGGAGCCGCTCGAGCAGCGGCTTGAGGGACTCGCGGTACTCGACGCCCTCCAGGGAGTCGTCCACGATGCCGAGGGAGTCGGCCACCGCGGGCGCGTCGTCGTCACCGGAGTCGGGGGCGTCCAGGGAGACCGTGGAGTAGGCGTTGGCCGACTCCAGACCCTCGAGCACCTCCTCCTCGGTCATCTTCAGGTAGGCGGCCAGCTCGGCGACGGTGGGCGCCCGGCCCTCCCGCTGCGACAGCTCGCTGATCGCCTTGGTGAGCGAGAGCTTCAGCTCCTGCAGGCGGCGCGGCACACGGACCGCCCAGCCCTTGTCGCGGAAGTGCCGCTTGATCTCGCCCACGATGGTGGGCGTGGCGTAGGTGGAGAACTCCACCCCCCGGTCGAGGTCGAAGCGGTCGATGGACTTGATCAGTCCGATGGTGGCGACCTGGGTCAGGTCGTCCAGCCACTCGCCGCGGTTGCGGAACCGGCGGGCGAGGTACTCGACCAGGGGCAGGTGGAGCTCGACGAGCTCGTCACGGATGCGCTGGCGTCGCGGGTCGTCGGGGGTCAACTCCGCCAGTTCGCCGAAGAGCGTGCGCGCGCGCACCCGGTCGGGCACCGCGTGATCGCTGGTGGCCATGGCACGAGTCCTTTCCGTCACGCCGGCCTCGCCGCGCCTCGACGCTTGCGGAGCACGATGGCCATACGGTCGGGGGAGTCGGTCACGGCGTCCACGTCGTCCGCCAGGGCGGTGAGCACCATCCAGGCGAACTCATCGCGCTTGGGCGGGGAACTGCCCACCGTGCTGACCTCGACCCGGACCGCCATCTCCTGACCGGTCAGCTCGAACTCGGCCGTCAGGTCGGTGCCGGGAACGGCCTGGGTCAACAACATCGCACACGCCTCGTCGACCGCGATCCGGAGATCCTCGATCTCGTCCAGCGTGAAGTCCAGCCGGGCGGCCAGCCCTGCGGTGGCCGTACGTAACACGGACAGATATGCGCTCACAGCCGGCAGCCGGACGCTCACCACGTCACGGATCCCGCCCGCGTCGACCGCGGGCGCCTCGGTGTGCTCAGTCACGTTCCTCCTTGCAAGGTCGCTGACTGCAACCTACCGCCCCCGGGTGGCCGTTGGCCCGATCAGACGCGCGATCCGGATGATTTGGAACGGGAAAAAAGGACGTTCCGCGAGGTGGGAGGGGTGATGCGCCGACGCTCCCGGGGGTGCCGGCGCACCGTGCCCTGTCCGGCCCGAAGGGCCGGCCGCGGGTCCGGTCGCGCCGGCGGCCGGGCAGGCTCAGGCGGCCTTGGTCTCCCAGAAGATCTTGGAGATCTCCTCGATCTTGGCCAGCAGCTCGTCGGCCTTCGAGGCGTCCACCGTGCCCTTGGCGGCGGCGGCGCCGGCCAGCTTGGTGGCCTCCCAGAACAGCTGGTGCAGCTGGGGGTAGGCCTCCAGGTGCTGGGGCTTGAAGTAGTCGGTCCACAGCACCCACAGGTGGTGCTTCACGAGCTGGGCCCGCTCCTCCTTGATGATGAGCGCGCGCGTGCGGAAGACCGGGTCCTCGTTGGCGGCGTACTTCTCCATGATGGCCTTGACCGACTCGGCCTCGATACGGGCCTGGGCCGGGTCGTACACGCCGCAGGGCAGGTCGCAGTGGGCGGAGGCGACGTGCCTGGGGCGCAGGAGTCGTGCGAGCATCGGGAATCCTTCCTTGATGCTGAGATCAGCATGGTCCATCACCGACCTTACTCGCCCGCCGAGGGCCGCCGCAGAAGGGGGCTGACGCCCGTGAGAGTGCGTGTCGAAGGGGATTCCATGCTCCCCGCGCTCCGCCCCGGCGACTGGCTCTGGGTACGGCGCGGCGCCCCGGTCCGCCCCGGCGACCTGGTCCTGGCCCGCCTCCCCTCCGAGGAGTCCCGCCTGATCGTGAAACGGGCCGCCTGGCGCGACGGCGACGGCTGGTGGGTGGAGAGCGACAACCAGCGCGCCCCCGGCCGCAGGGACAGCTGGGACTTCGGCCCCGTCCCGGTGCTCGGCCGGGTGGTGGCGCGCTACCGGCCGCCGCTGTCCTGGCCGACCTTCTTCCGGGCGCGGTAGGCGGCGACGTTGGCCCGGCTGGCGCACCGCTCCGAGCAGTAGCGCCGGGACCGGTTGGAGGAGGTGTCGAGATAGGCCCGCCGGCACGGTGGCGACTGGCACAGCCCCAGCCGGTCGGCGCCCAGGTCGGTGACGATGGTGGCCAGGCCCATGACGGAGCCCACGACGTACTGGTCGGCGAAACGCCCGCCCTCGGTCAGGTGCAGGTGCCACGGCTCGTCGTCGTGCCGGGTGATCTGCGGGTGGACCGGATGCCGGCGGAGCAGGGCGTTGAGCCGCTCGACGACCTCCCGCTCCTGGCCGCCGGCCGCGGCCTCGAAGACCGCCACCAGCTCCTCGCGCAGGGCGCGCAGGACGTCGAGGTCCGCGCGGGTGAGGCGGGCGGCCTGCCGGGGGCGCCCGCTCTCCTGCAGGAGGACGCGCAGCCCCTCCAGGCCGGCGAGGCGGTCGGGACTGTTGACGAGCATCACGGCCAGCTCGGCGTAGGAGATCAGATCCACCGGGGGTTCCGTCGGGTGTCGGGGTAAGGGTCCGTCCAGGCTTCGGGCATTACGTGTGAGCAGTTTAACTCCGTGTCAACAAAAGTCTGCATCCCCTGTCACCTGCCCGAGTCTCATAATGTGGCACAATCGAGCAACGGGTGACCCCCGAACCCTCCAGGCGACCGTTCCCAGAGAGGCACGTCCCGAGCTGCTACCGAAGCCGGGCCAGAGCTTCCTGCGGCGCCTATGGAATCGTCCGTCTGACTAACTACAGGGGTCGCTGTGGCCATCTCGCACTCTCCCGTCTCCATCGAAGCCCTCGATCTGGATCCCGCCTTCGCCCTGCACCGCGGCGGCAAGATGGAGATCCGCTCGACCGTCCCGGTCCGCAACGCCGACGACCTGTCCCTCGCCTACACCCCGGGCGTGGCCAAGGTCTGCACCGCGATCGCCGAGGAGCCCGAGCTCGCCGCCGACTACACCTGGGTCTCGAACGTCGTCGCCGTCGTCTCCGACGGCACCGCCGTGCTCGGCCTCGGCGACATCGGCCCCGCGGCCGCCATGCCGGTCATGGAGGGCAAGGCCCTGCTGTTCAAGGAGTTCGCCGGCGTCGACGCCGTGCCGATCTGCCTCGACTGCACCGACACGGACGCCATCATCGAGACCGTGGTCCGGCTCGCCCCCTCCTTCGGCGGCATCAACCTGGAGGACATCAGCGCGCCGAGGTGCTTCGAGATCGAGGACCGGCTCCGCGAGCTCCTGGACATCCCCGTCTTCCACGACGACCAGCACGGCACCGCGATCGTCGCGCTGGCCGCCCTGAAGAACGCCGCCCGGCTGACCGGCCGCGACCTGGGCGACCTGCGGGCCGTGGTGGCGGGCGCTGGCGCCTCCGGCGTCGCGGTCAGCCGCATCCTGCTCAACGCGGGCATCGGCGACATCGCGGTCGCCGACTCCAGGGGGATCGTCTACGAGGGGCGCGAGGGCCTCAACCCGGTGAAGCAGGCCCTGGCCCGCGACACCAACAAGGCCGGCCTCCGCGGCACCACCGAGGAGGCGCTGGCCGGGGCCGACGTGTTCATCGGCCTGTCGGGCTCGACGACCTCCGAGGAGGCCATCGCCTCGATGGCGCCCGACGCGATCGTCTTCGCGCTCTCCAACCCGACCCCCGAGGTCCACCCCGAGGTCGCCAGGAAGCACGCGAGGGTGGTCGCCACCGGCCGGTCCGACTTCCCGAACCAGATCAACAACGTGCTGGCCTTCCCCGGCGTCTTCCGCGGCGCGCTCGACGTGCGGGCCACGACCATCACCGAGAACATGAAGGTCGCCGCCGCCGAGGCGCTGGCCGCCGTGGTCGGCGACGACGAGCTCTCGCCCGACTACGTGATCCCCAGCCCGTTCGACAAGCGCGTCGCCCCCGCGGTCATCGCCGCGGTCACCGCCCAGGCCCGCGCCGACGGGGTCGCCCGCCGCTGAGCGCGGCCACGCGGACCCTCCGCGCACCCGCGACCCGGCCGTACCCGGTCGCGACCCGGCGACCCGACGGCCCGAGCACGCCCTCCGCCCACCAGGCGGAGGGCGTGCTCTTTTTTTACCGGGAAATCACCGAGCCTTTACGGAACGTGATATAACAAGTCCCCTCCGTTACCTTTGCCCTCCCGGGCGGGGTACGCACGCGTACGGGCGTGCGCGGGGGGCGTCATTCGGATGCGCACGCGCCCCGCGCACGCCGTCCACCTCCGAGGCGAGGAGAGCGATGGCACACCGGACGAACCGGCCGTTCCAGGAGACCGGGATGCCCCGGACGGCCGCCCGGCCCGAGGTCGGGCAGGCGTTCCCCCGCACCTGGCACGAGGGGGTCGCGAGCGCCACGGCGCTGTGGCGGGCGGACGTGGAGCGCCGCAGGTTCCTGGTCGACTCCACCTTCGCCATCGGGGCCGGTTCGGTGGGAGCGGTGCGCTGGCTGACCCTCCCCGCGGAGGCGCGCCCCGTCGCGGGCGGCACCCGGCGGGTGGGCATGGCCGACATCGCCGCGATCCGGGAGGTCACCCGCTCCTTCGGCGAGCTGGACAACCGCTACGGCGGCGGCCGGATCCGCTCGGCGGTCGTGAAGTACCTCGACACCGCCGTCGCGCCGCTGCTCAACGACGGCTCCTACGCCGAGGCCACCGGGAAGGAGCTGGCCTCGGCCGCCGCGGAGCTGACCCGCCTGGCCGGCTGGATGGCCTACGACCTGGAGCACCACGGGGTGGCCCAGCGCTACCTGATCCAGGCGCTCCGGCTGGCCCGTGGGGCGGGTGACCACGGCCTCGGCGGGGAGATCCTCGCCGGGATGAGCCACCAGGCCGTCTACATCGGGCAGCCCGCCCACGCCCTCGACCTGGCCAGGGCCGCGCAGACGTCGGCCCGGCGGGCCGGGATCGCCTCCCTGCTGGCCGAGGCGCACGTGCTGGAGGCGCACGCGCACGCCGCGCGCGAGGACCGCGCCGGGTGCCGCGCCGCGCTCCACGCGGCGGAGCGGGCCTTCGAACGGCGCCGGGCCGGCGGCGAGCCCGCCTGGATCGCCTACTTCGATGAGGCCTACCTGTCGGCCAAGATGGCCCACTGCTTCCGCGACCTGGGTGACGGGCCGCGGGCCGTACGGCACGCGCGGCGGTCGCTGGAGATGGACGGGCGGTTCGTGCGCGGGCGGATGTTCAACCTGTCGCTGCTGGCGGCCGGCCTGCTGGAGTGCGGGGAGCTGGAGGAGGCCTGCACGGCGGCGGGGCAGGCGCTGGATCTGGCCGGTGGGCTGCAGTCGGCCCGGACCCGCTCCTACGTGGCCGATCTGCGCGCCCGGTTGAGGCCGCACGCGGCCGAGCCCGCGGTGGCGGAGCTGGAGGAGCGGATCAGGGAGCTCAGGGCCGCCTGAGCGGGACGGTCCCCGGCCGGGGCGGTGTTCCGGCGGGGGACCGAGGAGAGCCTCCGGGCAAACTGGGGTGTCCGGGCAGGGGAAAGGGGGCCCGGCGGAGAGCCGGGCCCCCTTCTCATCCGGGGCGCGAGGCGGAGCCTCGGGCGCGTCTCCTACTTGAGGAGCTCGCCCTTGTCGCCGACGATCCGCGCGTTGCGGACCTCGGTGGCCTTGCGGTAGATCCCGGCGGCGTCGCCGTCGATGTACGGCGAGCTGATGAAGTCCACCCGGTCGTTGCCGTCCTGGTCGAAGAAGGCGCTGGTCACACCGTTGACGTAGCCGACGCGCTTGGTGTTGGCGTACTTGATGATCCACGGGCCGCCGTCGGCGCCGCCGGTCATCGAGCAGCGCAGCGCCAGGTGGTCGTTGATCTTGTAGGCGTTGGAGGTGTAGGCGCGGGTGTTGGTCTTGCCGTAGCAGTACTTCATGGTCACGCCGGTGAACGGCTTGTCGCCGTCGGGGTGCGGGTCACCCGGGTAGCCGAAGGCGTGGACCGGCTGGCCGGCCTTCTGGTTCCAGGCGAAGCCCTGGCCGCCGACGTTGTCGCCGAGCCTGCCGACGTCCTTGACGAGGCTCTCGTAGACCACGTAGGTGGCCTTGTAGTACTTCCGGACCGTGCCGGGCTTGACCCACTTCTGGACGTAGTAGCGGGTGACGGTGTAGTTGCCGCCCTTGTCGGAGGGGGTGCCGAGGTAGGTCTCGGTCTCCGGGAAGTGGGCGGCGGCGGCCTTGAGGGCGGCCTTCTTCTCCTCCGCGGTCTTGGCGGCCTGGACCGCCTTGAAGGCGTCGAAGGCGGGCTTGGTGACGTGCGCTACCTCGGGCTCGCCGAACTTGTGGCCGTTGCCCTTGCCGGTCCTGGCCTTCCGGTAGGTCTCGGCGCCGACCTCGCCCCGCTCCAGCACGGCGCCGGGGTAGTCCGGGCCGACCGGCTGCGCGTCGGTGTTCCTGCCCTCGGTGAAGTAGTCGTCGAAGGTCGCCGGGTTCAGGCGGCCCTTGTCGTACTCGGCCTTGGTGACCTCGGCCGGCACGACCTTCTTCACGCCGGGGAACTTGTCGTACTCCGTCTTGGTGACGACCTTGCCCTTGTCGTCGCCGAGCTGGATGCCGTTGTAGACGGCCACGAACGCGTAGTCGTGGTCGAAGTCCTCGTAGACGGCGAAGTTGTAGTGGGTGAAGGCCGTCTGACCGACGTAGAGGCCCCAGGGGGCCTTGCCCTGGTAGTAACCGGGCACGAAGACCCACTTGTCCATGACATCGCGGTTGCCGTCGATGTCGTAGACGCAGTGACCGGCGGTGGCGACCAGGTTGCGGTAGGCCGACTGGATCGAGGTGGCCGAGCACCAGCGGTGCTCGCCCTTGCTGTCGAGGAAGAACACCTTGCCGACGGTCTTGGGCAGGTTGACGTTCTTCGCCTTGGCGGCCTTCTGCCCGCCGGTGGGGGCCACCGCGCCGGGCTTGCCGTCGGCCTCCACGCCGCCGCTCGCGGCGAGCTTGGTCCTGGTCACGGCCTTGGCGTCCCAGGTGTACTGCGTGGCCTTCTTCAGCGCGGCGCCGTTGGAGGCGAGCCAGAACCTGGCCGTGGAGAAGGCCACGGAGGTGGAGGCGGAGAGGGAGTCGTGGGCCGGCGCCGGGGCGGCCTGCGCGGGCGCCGCCGTGGCGGTGAGCCCGGCGACCGTGAGGCCGGCGGCGGTGAGGGCACCGCCGCGGACGAGGAATCGCTTTGCTCGGGGAATCACAGAGATCTCCATGTATCGGGAGTGCGCGCCCGGTCAGGTCACAGGCGTCACAGGAGGGTTCTGGAGACCCTACCGACTAGCGCCTTTACCTCACCAGGTGGGTTTTCTGGGAGTTCTGTTACTTTCCGCCGGATGTTTGTCAGACGGCCTCGGCCGGAAAAAGGCCGAGGGGCCCGGCAGAAGCCGGGCCCCTCGGGTGGAGCTGGGTGAGTCAGGGGTTTGGACCCCCTGACTCGGGGTTCCAGTAGCCGTGAGGCGACTAGAACTTGAGCGTGCCGGACCAGCTGTTGGCGGCGCGCTGGTAGATCTCGGCAGCCTCACCGTCGAAGTAGGCGGAGGTGCTGTAGTCGAGACGCTTGTTGCCGTCCTGGTCGATGAACAGGCTGGTAACACCGTTGACGTAGCCGAGACGCTTGGCGTTGCTGTACTTGATGAGCCACGGGGAGCCGTCGGCGCCCGGGGTCATCGAGCACTTCAGAGCGACCTGCTCCTCGACCTTGTAGGCCGGGATCTCGACGCTCTTGGCAGAGGTCTTGCCGTAGCACCACTTCGGCGTAACACCGGTGTAAACCTTGTTGCCGTCGGGGTGCGTCGCCGCCGGGTAACCGAAGACGAAGACGTTCTGCTGGGTCTTCTGGTTCCACGCGAAGCCCTGGCCACCGACGTTGTCGCCGAGACGGCCCACGTTCTTCACGTAGTCCTTGAAGATGTAGAAGTCGTTCTTGTAGAACTTCTTCACGGTGCCCGGCTTGATCCACGCCTGCACGTAGTAGTGCGTGATGGTGACGTTCGTCCGGTCGTCGAGCTTGACGGTGCCGGGGAAGTCAGCCGGGTTCTTCTGCTGGTTCTCGAGGTACTTCAGGCCCTCGGCGTAGGTGACGTGCTCAACCTCGGGCTCGCCGAACTTGTTGCCGTTGCCCTTGCCGACCGGAGCGTTCCGGTAGGTGGCCTGGGAGACCTCGACGCGCTCCACCACAGCACCCGGGTAGTCCGGGCCGACCAGCTGGGGCTTGCTGAACTTGCCCTCAGCGAAGTAGTCGTCCGCGGTGGCCGGGTTGAGGCGGCCCTTGCGGTACTCCTCGTGGGAGACCTCGGTGGGCTTGGCCTCCTTCTTGCCGGTCCACTTGGCGAAGTCGGCCGCGGAAACCTTCTCCGCGGTCCCGCCGCCGACCTGGATGCCGTCGTACACCGTGACGAACGCGTAGTCGCGGTCGAAGTCCTCGAAGACGGCGAGGTCGTAGTGCACCCACGCGGTCTTACCGACGTAGATGCCCCACGGCGTCTTGCCCTGGTAGTAACCGGGGACGAAGACCCACTTGTCCATGAGGGTACGGTTGCCGGCGACGTCGTAGACGCAGTGACCGGCGGTGGCGACCAGGTTGCGGTACTTGCCCTGGATGGAGGTGGCGGAGCACCAGCTGGGCTCGCCGTCCTTGGTCACGAAGAACACCTTGCCGATGGTCTTCGGCAGGTTGATGTTCTTGGCCTTGGCGGCGGTCTTCTTCTCCTCGCCGATGGGGGCAGCCTGGCCGGGCTTGCCGTCGATGGAGGGCTTGCCGCCCACGTCCATCTTGGCAGCGGTCTTGTGCTCCCAGGCGTAGGGCTTGGCGGTGGCGAAGTAGCTCGCCTCGCCGTTCTTCTGCTGCCACCACTTGGCGACCTCGACCGCCGCGGGGGCGTCCTTGACCATGGTGTCAGAGGCCCAGTCCGGGTTGGCCTGGGCGGTGCCGGCCAGACCGGCGGCCAGCAGACCGGTGGCGAGAACGGCGCCGCCGGCCGGGATGAGGATGCGCTTCAAGGGAAACTCCTTGGTCTGTCGTGGAACGCATCTTGCGTCCCATGCGTCAGTAAAGGGATAGCCAGAAACATACAGGCCCGATCTTGGAAAGTGGAAGCCACTTCGGGAGGGTCTGCGGGAACCCTCAGGCCCGATACCAATCCGTTACCTGATCAGAGGTTTGAGGCTCCTGTCAGCAAGGGCGGCGATATGGAGTGTTTTCGCAGATCACGGTGAGGGTGTGACGAGAGGTGCCGGAGCGGCGTGAGGGTCCGGTCACACCCGGTCATCGGCTCAATGTGACTCAGATCACATGGCAAAGATGGCACCGGACCGGGGTCTGCTACGTCTAAAGGAACTCAAAAGGGGCCCCGGCGGATCGCCGGGGCCCCTTCCGCGTGCCCTCCGAGCCCTCTGAAACCCCCTGCACGCCGTTCCGGCGGCCGGGCGGCCGGCCCTCACCCGGCCCGCTGGCTCGCCGCGTAACGGTAGACGACATAGGTCGACAGGGTGAAGTAGGGAGAGGAGATCAGGTCGGGGCGTCCGTTGACGTCGGTGTCCCAGGCGAAGCTGTTGACGCCGTTGAGGTAGCCCAGGGCGCGCTTGTCGTCGTAGCCGATCAGCCAGGGGCCGCCGCTGGCCCCGGCGGTGAACCCGCACCTGAGCGCGACGCCGTGCTCGACCAGGTAGGTCGGGGCGGTCCGCCTGCCGGTGCGCCCGTCGCACCACTTGACCTCCTGGCCGTCGAACGGCTTGGTGCCGTCGCGGTAGGCGTCGGCCGGGTAGCCGAAGGCGAAGGTGTACCTCCCGGTGTCGCGCTTGACCACCAGCCCCTGCCCGCCGACGTTGTCCTCCAGGCTGCCCACGGCCTCCATCACGTAGGAGCCGGCGGTCCTGCCCGCCTTCCAGCGGAACCCGTCGTGCACGGAGACGAAGGCGTAGTCGTAGTCGTAGTCGCCCCGGCCGACGAAGCTCTCGTGCAGGTTGAGGGAGTGGCCCACGTAGATCCCGTAGGGGGCGTGGCCCTTGTCGTAGCCGGGGATGAAGATCCAGTACTCGGCGGCCCTGGCCTGCTTGGCGTCGTAGGCGCAGTGCGCCGCGGTCGCCACGAGGTTCCGGTTGGGAGAGGCCACCGAGGAGGCGGAGCACCAGTAGTCCTTGTCGCCGATCCGGAAGAACACCTTCCCGACGGTGATGGGGGTGGTGCCCTTGTCCGGTGAGCGCTTCCTCGGCACGGTGGGCTCGATGAGCGGAGACGAGCCGGTGGAGGCCGCCGGGGTCTTCGCGGTGGCCGGGGCGCCCTGCCCGCCGGAGGCGGGGGCGGCGGCCGGGGTGGCCGCGACGGTGGGCGTGGGGGAGGCCGGGGGCGGGGCGGCGCTGTCGCTCGGCTTGACCTGGGGGAGCGCCGGGGTGCCGTTCTGGGTCTGCGCGAGCCGTGCCGGGCTCCAGTACTCGGCGATCCGCTTCATGTCGGCGGCGCTCCGGGTCAGCTTGATGGACGTGATGCCGTTCGGCACCCCGTCGTACGGCGTCGCCAGGGCGCTCCCGGAGAAGGCGGGCAACGCGGTCACACAGGCGGCGAGCAGGGCGCCGAGTGTGGTCGCGAGCCGCCTGACGCGGGGGGACATGAGGGGCGTTCCTTTCGAGACGGAGCCCGGCCTGGGCATTTAGTGGGTCATTTTTCCAGATCAAATGGGTTTTGGGCAGCTATGTGTGTCCAACGGCTCTACCACGCCGCCCTCCCAGGGTGCTCGCCGCGGCGTAAGAGGTCCGTCAAGACGGGGGAGGGGGCCCGGTGCCGCCGGGCTCCCTCCCCCGCGCGCACCGGCGGCTCAGCGCGGGAGCCTGCCGGTCCAGAGGTTGGCTGCGTGCCGGTAGATGCCGTAGGTCTCACCGTTGAAGTAGGGGGTGGTGACCTGGTCGTAGCGGTCGTTGCCGTCGCTGTCGAGCGTGAGGCTCACCACGCCGTTGAGGTAGCCCGTCCGCTTGCTGTTCTTGTACTGCAGCAGGAAGGGGCCGCCGCTGGCGCCGGGGGTGAAGGCGCATCTGACGGCCTGGTGCTCCTGGGCGTTGTACTTCGCCACGACGGGGGCGGCGGAGGTCTTGCCGTAGCACCACTTCATGGTGTGCCCGCTGTAGGGCCGGTTGCCGTCCAGGTGGGCGTAGGACGGGTAGCCGAAGGTGAAGACCTTCTTGCCGAGCTTCTGGTTCCAGCTGAAGCCCTGGCCGCCGACGTTGTCGCCGAGCCGGCCGATGTGGGCCACCTCCGTGACGTAGTGGCGGAAGACGAAGTACTTCGCGGTCGAGGTCTTCGCGATGTACTTCACCACGGAGTAGTGGGTGACGAGGTAGTTGCCGCGCGCGTCGACGTGCTTGTGGCCGGGGCCCTTGTAGGCGTCGTACTCCGCCTTGGTGACGTGCTCGACGCGGGTCTCCAGCTTGGAGCCGCTCCTCGGCCAGCGGGCCTGGTCCAGCGTGGCGCCGCGGAAGGTGACCTTGTCGTCCTTCAGGCCGTAGACCCGGCCGGGGACGCGGCTCCAGGCGTCCTTCGTCGTCTCGACCGCGACGGCGACGGCGCCCTTGTACTGCGGGCCGACCTGGTCGGAGGAGTCGACGCCCTCGACCTTGCCGAGGCCGCCCTTCTTCGTCCACTCGTCGTAGGTCGCGCGGTCGACCGCCCTGACCTCCTCGCGGCCCATCCCGCCCTTGTCGACGTGGGCCTTGTAGGCCTTGTAGTCGACCAGGCGCTCGGGCAGCTGCTTGACGCCGTCGTAGACGTTGACGAAGGCGTAGTCGTAGTCGTAGTCCTCGTAGACGGTGAAGTCGTCGTGGGTGTTGACCTTCGCGCCGACGTAGATGCCCCAGGGCGCCTTGCCCTGGTGGTAGCCCGGGATGAACACGAAGTTGTCGTAGGGCTTGTTCGTGTCGGTGTCGTAGACGCAGTGGCCCGCGGTGGCGACCAGGTTGCGGAACTTCGACTGCACCGAGGTGCCGGAGCACCAGCGCTCCTGGCCCTTGTGGTCGACGAAGAAGACCTTGCCCACGGTGATCGGCAGGTTCACGTTCTTCGAGCGGCCCGCGGACTTGCCGCCCTCGCCGGTCGGCGCGACGGTGCCGGGCCGGCCGTCGGCGGCGCCCTTGGCGGAGCCGAGCTTGCGCAGCCGGCCGGAGGCGGTGGAGTCGGACACGTAGGTCTTCGCCGACTTCAGCCTGGAGGGGGTCCAGTAGCCCGCGATGGTCTTCGCGTTGCCGGACGGGGTGAGGGTCGTGGTCTTGGCGTCGGGGTCGGCCGAGGCCGGCGAGGTCGCCGTGGCGGTGCCGGTGAGAGTGGCGCCGGCCATGGAGGTGGCCACGAGAGCACCTCCCAGGGGGAGGGCGAGGTGCTTGACTCGGGGGTTCAAAGTAGCTCCTTCTGTGTCATGGGCGCTCGGGATGCCCACGCGTACGTAAAGAGACAAGAGGAGACCGTACTCAGCGAGGATCGTGTAAAGGGGTAGTAATCCGGCATCGGTATGGTCCGTTACTGCTTCGTTATTTAATGGTGGGAACCAAAAGATCCTGATCGGCGTCGGATAATGCCCATATCTCCGGCATCCCGGAGGGCCCGCTGTACGGCCGCGCTGAACTGCGGAGACGCGGAGCCGCCCGGGGGCGGGGAACGCTCCCTCCCCGGAGGGCTGGAACCTTCCATCTCCCCGGACTCCGCCGCCCCGGGGCAACCCATCCGCCTGCGGCGCCCGCCCCGCCGTCAACCCCGGTGCGGCCCGTGCAGGGGAAGGGGAGGGGCGCGGCTGCGCGCGTCCGGCGGCCGTGCGCATGGTTCGGCGGCCGTGTGCGAGGAGGGCCCCGGTCCGTCGGGGACCGGGGCCCTGGAGGGCGGCGGCCGGCCGAATGGCCTGGCGGCCGGCCGCCGCCCCCCGTGCGGTGTCACGCGTGCGGTGTCACGTGTGCCGTGAGGGCGTCACGAGGTCCAGCGGTTGGCCGCGACCTTGTAGACCTGGTAGGTCTCGCCGTTGAAGTACGGCGAGGAGATCCGGTCGTAGCGGTCGTTCTTGTCGGTGTCCCAGGCGACGCTGTTGACGCCGGACAGGTAGCCGGTCCGCGTGGAGCTCTTGTACTTCAGCAGGAACGGCCCGCCGCTCGCGCCCGCGGTGAAGGCGCACTTGAAGCCGACGTGCTCCTGGATGTTGTACTGCGGCGCGGCCGGCATGGCGCCGGTCGTGCCGTAGCACCACTTCATCGTGCGGCCGGTGTACGGCTTGTCGCCGTCCGGGTGCGCGCCGGCCGGGTAGCCGAAGGAGAAGACCTTGTTCTTGACCTTCTGGTTCCAGGCGAAGCCCTGGCCGCCGACGTTGTCGCCGAGCCGGCCGACCTTCTTGATGACGGGCTTCCACTTGCCGCCCGTGCCCTTCTCCCAGTTCACCTTGAACCCGGAGTGGACGTTGACGAAGGCGTAGTCGTAGTCGTAGTCCTCCTTCACCACGAAGTCGTCGTGCGCGTTGAACCACTTGGCGGCGTAGATGCCGTACGGGTTCTTGCCGTCCCACGCCTGGTCGCCGTCCCAGTAGGACGGGATGAAGATCCAGTTGTCGTAGAACCGGTTGGTCTTGACGTCGTAGACGCAGTGCGCCGAGGTGGCGACCACGTTGCGGTACTTGCCCTGGACCGAGGTGCCGGAGCAGTACTTCCAGCTCTTCGGGTCCCTGGGGTTGGCGCCGGGCAGGGTGAAGAAGGCCCGGCCGACCGTGTTGGGCAGGTTGACCTGCTTGCTCTTGGTGCCCTTGCCCTGCGGGCCGATCGGCGGGACGGATCCGGCCTTGCCGTCGGGGCCGGCGGCCGGGGAGGCCTTGCCGCCCCTGACGCTGAGCTCGAGGGAGCCGGTCGCGTCGGTCGCCTGGCGCATGCGCTCCGGCGACCAGAACGAGGTCGCCTCGGCGGGGGTCTCCGACGCGGCGGAGGAGACCACGTCCTTCGGCGCCGTGAAGGAGGACGCCGTGGTGGAGGCCGTGGTGGAGGCCGTGGCGCCCCCGGCCGTGCCCGCGGTGGCGCTCGCGCCGGCGGAGGTGGCGCCCATCGCTCCGGCGACCAGGAGGAGGCCGGTGAGGGGGACGGTGAGGCGCCGTGCTCGGGAATTCAATGGAGCTCCTTTCGTCTTCGGCGGCGGGCGGGACGTCCCGCCGCCGGGGAAAGCGATCGGAACGCTACTGAACGGGTCGCGAGTTGGGCGATGAATTGACGAGAAAAAGCATGGGACGGTTCCGTCCGATGCGATCCCGTTATTGAAATGCTTTTTCGTTATCATTTAACGAATAAGTATCTCCGCAGCTCAGCGCGGCTGCGGCGAGTTCTGCGAGGTGTCTTCCGTATCATCGGCATCATTCATCGGCGGAGGTTTCCCGAGTAACTCGGCGCACTTCCGCACTATCAAACCGAACGGCGTTCTGGTTGGATGTGGCGCATGAGCGTGGACCCTCGAACCCCTTGCCTCGTCGGCGTCGCCCAGCACACCGTCCGCGACCAGCCGGGCCCGGAGCCGCTGGACCTGTGGGAGCTGGTGGCCCGCGAGGCCGCCGCCGACGCCGGAGCCCCCGGCCTGCTGGAGCGCCTCGACTCGATCCAGATCGTCTACACCGAGTCATGGCAGTACGACGACCCCGTCGCCAGGCTCGCCGAGCGGCTCGGAGCGCGGCCCCGCCACCATGCCTACTCCTCGGTGAGCGGCACGGCCCCGCAGACGCTCCTCGGCGCGGCCGCCGCCGCCATCGCCGCCGGGGAGATGGACGCCGCCCTGGTCACCGGCGGTGAGGCGCTCGCCACCCGCCGGGCGCTGCGCCGGGCAGGGGAGAAGCCCGCGTGGAGCCACCGCGCCCACCCCAGGCCCCCCTACGGCTGGGAGCGCCCGCCGCACCCGGCCGAGATCGCCCACGAGTTCTTCATGCCGGTGCACACCTATCCGGTCATGGAGAGCGCGCGCCGGGCCGCCGCCGGGGAGTCCATCGAGGACGAGATGCGGGACCGGGGACGGATGATGGCCCCGATGAGCCGGGTGGCGGCAGCCAACCCCCACGCCTGGCACCGGCGGTCCTGGACCGCCGAGGAGCTGGTCACCCCCGGCCCGGACAACCGGTTCGTCGGCTGGCCGTACACCAAGCGGACCGTCGCCTTCATGGACGTCGACCAGGCCGCCGCGCTGATCATTGTGAGCTCCGGCCTCGCCGACCGGCTCGGCGTCCCCGCCGAGCGCCGGACCTACCTGCGGGGCTGGGCCTACGCCGAGGACCCCTGGGAGGTGGCCGCCCGGCCGGTGCTGGGCGAGTCACCCGCGATGGCGGCCGCCGCGCGGCACGCCCTCGACCGGGCCGGCGCCGGGCTGGACGAGATCGGCGCGCTCGACGTCTACAGCTGCTTCGCGGTCGCCCTCCGTGCGGCCTGCGCCGCGACGGGCCTGGACCCGCTCGACGGGCGGGGACTGACGGTCACCGGCGGCCTGCCGTACGCCGGGGCGCCGGTCAGCGTCTACGTGCTGCACTCCACCGCGGCGATGGCCGCACGGCTGCGCGAGCAGCCGGGGCACGGCCTGGTCACCGGGGTCGGCATGCACCTGACCAAGCACAGCTGGGCCGTCTGGTCCACCGAGCCGGGCGGAGCCTTCCGCCAGGGCGGCCCGGGACTCGGCGCGCTGCGTGTAGCGGGCGAGCCGGTGCACGTCACCGAGCCCGTGCCGCTGGCCGGCACCTACGCGGGGCCGGCGACCGTCGCCGGGTACACCGTCGCGCACGGCCGGGACGGCGCGGCCGAGCGCGGCGTCCTCGTCGTGGACCTGCCCGGCGGGGGCCGCGCGCACGCCGTGGTCCGCGAGCCCGCCCTCGTCGCCGAGGCCGAGGCCGCCGAACTCGTCGGCCGGCGGGTCGAACTGGCCGGTGACGGGCCGGTGAACGTGGCGACCTGGTGACGGGCGCGGGGATCCGGCCGGCGGGGGGACGGCCGGCCGGATCGGGCGGACCGCGCCGGGTCCGCGCGGCCGGGCCCGGACCCCGCGGGCGGCCCGCGGGACCGGCCCCGGCCGGATCCGGTGGGCCCGGTGCGGGGTGGGGTCGCGGGCGGGAGGGGACGGGAGCGTAGGGTGCGGCCATGTTCGCCGTAACCGCAACGCAGACCGATCCCGACAACCCTCTCGCCGGGCTGACGCTCGGCGAGCACCCGGAACCGAAGGTCCCCGACGGCTGGACCACCGTCACGGTGAAGGCCGCCGCCCTCAACCACCACGACCTGTGGACCCTCAAGGGCGTGGGCATCCGCCAGGAGCGGCTGCCCATCGTGCTCGGCTGCGACGCCGCAGGGCTCGACGAGGACGGCAACGAGGTCATCGTGCACTCGGTGATCGGCACCGGGGCCGACGAGACGCTCGACCCGGGGCGCTCCCTGCTCTCGGAGACGCACGACGGCACCTTCGCCGAGCGGGTCGCCGTACCCCGGCGCAACCTGGTGCCCAAGCCCGCCGCGCTGAGTTTCGAGGAGGCGGCCTGCCTGCCCACCGCGTGGCTGACCGCCTACCGGATGCTGTTCGACAAGGCGGGTCTGGAGCCCGGCTCGACGGTGCTGGTCCAGGGAGCCGGCGGCGGCGTGGCCACCGCGCTGATCGCGCTGGGCCGGGCCGGCGGCTACCGGGTCTGGGCCACCAGCCGGTCGGAGGCCAAGCGGGAGCGGGCCCTGGAGCTCGGCGCCGACCAGGTCTTCGAGCCCGGCGCCCGGCTGCCCGAGCGGGTGGACGCGGTCATGGAGACCGTGGGCCAGGCCACCTGGGACCACTCGCTCAAGTCACTGCGGCCCGGCGGCCGGATCGTGGTCTCCGGGGCGACCAGCGGCGCGGTGCCCCCGGCCGACCTGAACCGGGTCTTCTTCCTGCAGCTGTCCGTGGTCGGCTCGACGATGGGGACGCGGGACCAGCTCGCCCGGCTGGCCCGGTTCCTGGAGCAGACCGGCCTCCGGCCGGTGATCGACCGGACGCTCCCGCTGGCCGAGGCCCGCGAGGGCTTCGCGGCCATGCACGAGGGAGAGCTCTTCGGGAAGATCGTCTTCACGCTCTGAGCGGGGACCGTCCCCGGTCCCGGGGCGGGCCGCGGCGCGTTCCCGTGGACGCGGGAGCGGCGGCCCCGCCCTCAGCAGGGGCGGGGCGGACCGCATCAGGTGGATCACCGCAGGGCGTCGCGGATCCGGCGGGCGGCGTCGTAGAGCGCGTCCTGCGCGGTGGCCAGGGTCTCCTCGGTCACCTGCCCGCCGGCCGCGGCCCCCCGGACCTCCTCGACGAACTCGGCCAGCATCTGCCCGAGCCGGGCGTCCACGTCGGGTGAGCCGTGCCCGGTGAAGCCGGTGGCCCAGACGCGCTCCCACTCGTGCTTCCAGCGGTCGGCCTCCCGCTGCCAGTCGCGGGTCCACTCGTGCTTCCAGCGGTCGCCGCCGTGCTTCCACTCGTCCTTGAAGCGCCGCCACTCGGCCTTCTGCTCCCGCCTGGCGCGCCGGAACTCCTCCTTGGCCTCGCGCTCCTCGTGCTTGGCGCTCTGCCGCACGTCGCGGGCCATCTGCGCCAGCTCCTCGCGCAGGGACTTGACCGTCTCGCGCACGTCCTCCTTGACCTCGCGGGCGATGTCGCGGACGGAATCGGAGATCTCCTGCTCCAGCTCGGCCAGCTCGTCCATCCGCGCCTCCAGCTCGGCGCGACCCGCCTCGGTGAGGGTGAAGACCTTCTTGCCGTCGACGACCTCGTGGGTGACCAGGCCCTCCTCCTCCAGCCGGGCCAGGCGCGGGTAGATCGTGCCGGGCGAGGGGGAGTAGACGCCGAGGAAGCGGTCCTGGAGCAGCCGGATCACCTCGTACCCGTGGCGCGGGCTCTCCTGGAGCAGCTTGAGCAGGTAGAGCCGGAGCCGGCCGTGGCCGAAGACGGGGCTCATGACGCCTCCCCGTCCGCTCGCCGGGCTCGGCGGAGGGCCCCGTGCGGGACGCCGCCCGCGCCGGGCCGGATCGTGACGGTCATGCCTGGTCTCCCTTCAGGAGCGTGATCTCGCCGGAGACGGCGGTGGCCGCGAGGGAGGCCATGCCTCCGCCGAGCCGGCCGGTGACGCTCTTCACGCCCGGCTGGAGAACCTGGCCGAGCTCGGGGAACGCGGTGCTGATCCGGCCGGAGGTGGAGCGGAGAGCGACATCGGTCTGCACGGTGCGCGGGAGCCGCACCACGATCTCGCCGGAGACGCTGTTCAGCGTGACGTGCCCGGTCGGCGGGAGCTCCAGGTCGGCGGTGATCCGGCCGGAGACGGTGGTGGCCTTCAGCCGGCGGGGCGTGCCCTGGGCGACGGTCAGGTCACCCGAGACGCTCTTGAAGGACAGGTCGCCCACCAGGCCGCGGCTCTCCACCGCGCCGGAGACGGTGTCGGCGTGGATCTCGCCGCTCACCCCGTCGAGCACGATCTCACCGGAAACGCTCCTGACCGCGGTGCGGCCCTCGAAGCCGGCGACGACGGCCGAGGCGGAGACCACCCCGGCGTTGACCGGGCACTCCTTCGGCACGGTCAGCGTCAGCACGCTCTCCCGCCGGCCGGGGCGGAGCCAGTTGAGCAGGTTGTTCCAGGTGAGGTCCTCGTAGGCGATGGTGAGCGTGCCGTCGTCGTCGTGCGTCACGATCAGCGGCCGGTCGCCGACCTCGGTGACCTCCAGGGTGGGCGGGCCGTCGCTCGCCAGCACCGCCAGCCTGCCCGCCACGATCCGCACGTTCAGCACGGTCACCGGCTCGAACGTGAGCTGCCCGGGTTTGTCGATGGTCCATTCGCTCATGTCTGCGACCTCCTCGTGCAACACACGATATGTCGCGTCGTGCCGAGGGTCAAGATATATCTCGTCTTGGCCGGGAGTGCCTCGCGGTCATCCCGCCGGGAGGCGCCCCGCCGCCCGGGCGGCGGGGCCGCGCGAGGAGGTCACTCCTCCTCGTCGTCGTCCAGCCGGGCCAGCCAGGTGGCCAGCCGGTCCACCGGGATCTCGAAGTCCGGGTTCAGGTCCACGAACTCCCGCAGCCGCTCGGCCAGCCAGGTCATGCTGACCTCCTCCTCGCCGCGGCGGGTGACGAGCTCCTCGATGCCCCGGTCGGTGAAGTACATCGCGATTTCCTCCTCGATCGCGGAAGGTCCCCCACAGGCGCGCTGTGAGGGACCTTCCGCAGTGATCACCGGACATGGTCCGGGGACCCGCGGGTCCCCGGTGGCCGTACTGCTAGCCGTAGATCTCCGACAGGATCTGGCGCAGCTCCGCCTCGTGCGTGGAGTGCGATCCGGTGGCCGGGGACGAGTTGGCCTTGCGGGAGACCCGCTTGATCGGCCGGCCGCCGAACACCCGCGGGTTCTCCGCCATCTTGAGCGCCAGGAACGGCCACGGGCCCATGTTGGCCGGCTCGTCCTGCGCCCAGACCAGCTCGACGTCGCCGTAGCGGTCCAGCTCCGCCGCGAGCGGGTTCGCCGGGAACGGGTAGAGCCGCTCCAGCCGGACGATCGCCACGTCGTTGCGGCCCTGCGCGTCACGGGCCGCGGCCAGGTCGTAGTAGATCTTGCCGGAGCAGAGCACGACCGTGCGCACGCCCGCCGGGTCCACCGTGCTGTCACCGATGACCGGCTTGAATGAGCCCGAGGTGAAGTCGGAGACCGCCGAGACCGCCGCCTTGTGCCGGAGCAGCGACTTGGGCGTGAAGACGATCAGCGGGCGGTGCCGGTTCGACTTCGTCTGCCAGCGCAGCAGGTGGAAGTAGTTCGCCGGGAGCGTCGGCTGGGCCACGGTCATGTTGTCCTGGGCGCACATCTGCAGGAAGCGCTCGATGCGGCCGGAGGAGTGGTCCGGGCCCTGACCCTCGTAGCCGTGCGGCAGCAGCAGGGTCACGCCGGAGCGCTGGCCCCACTTCTGCTCGCCCGCGGTGATGTACTCGTCGATGACGGACTGGGCGCCGTTGACGAAGTCGCCGAACTGCGCCTCCCAGCAGACCAGGGCCTCGGGGCGCTCCACGCTGTAGCCGTACTCGAAGCCGAGCGCGGCGTACTCGCTGAGCAGCGAGTCGTAGACGTAGAACTTCGTGGTGCCCTGGTTGAACGTCTTGAGCGGGGTGTGCTCCTCGCCGGTGACGCGGTCCACCAGCACCGCGTGCCGCTGGGTGAAGGTGCCGCGCCGGGAGTCCTGGCCGACCAGGCGGACCGGGTGGCCGTCGATCAGCAGCGAGCCGAAGGCCAGGGTCTCGCCCATGCCCCAGTCGATGCGGTCCTCGGCCACCATCTGGCCGCGGCGCTGGATCACCGGGAGCAGGCGCGGGTGGACGGTGAAGCCCTCCGGCAGGTTGAGCTGGGTGTCGACGATCCGCTTGACCGTCTCCTCGGTGACGGCCGTCGGCGTGTCCTCGTGGGACCAGGGGATGGCCTCCAGGTCCGCCGGGCGGGCCAGCTCGCCGGCCTGCTCCTTGCTCGCCGCGCGGGTCTCGGCGAAGGCGTTCTCCAGCTTGGCCTGGTAGTCGCGGAGCGCGCTCTCGGCCTCCTCCACCGTGATGTCGCCCCGGCCGATCAGCGCCTCGGTGTAGAGCTTGCGGGTGGACCGCTTGGCGTCGATCAGGTCGTACATCAGCGGCTGGGTGAAGCCGGGGTTGTCGGCCTCGTTGTGGCCGCGCCGCCGGTAGCAGATGAGGTCGATCACCACGTCCTTGCGGAACGTCTGGCGGTACTCGAAGGCCAGGCGGCCGACCCGGACCACGGCCTCGGGGTCGTCCCCGTTGACGTGGAAGATCGGGGCCTGGATCATCCGCGCGACGTCGGTGGCGTACACGCTGGAGCGGGAGCTGGCCGGGCTGGTGGTGAAGCCGACCTGGTTGTTGACCACGATGTGCACCGTGCCGCCGGTGCGGTAGCCGCGCAGCTGCGAGAGGTTCAGCGTCTCGGCCACCACGCCCTGGCCGGCGAAGGCCGCGTCGCCGTGGACGAGCAGCGGCAGGACGGTGAAGCCCTCCTCGCCGCGCTCCAGCAGGTCCTGCTTGGCGCGGACGATGCCCTCCAGGACCGGGTCGACCGTCTCCAGGTGGGACGGGTTGGCCACGATCGAGGCCTTGATCTTGGAGCCGTCGGGGCCGACGAAGTCGCCGCTGGCGCCCAGGTGGTACTTCACGTCACCGGAGCCGTGCGAGGTCCGCGGGTCGAGGTTGCCCTCGAACTCGCCGAAGATCTGGCCGTAGGACTTGCCCACGATGTTGGCCAGCGCGTTGAGGCGGCCGCGGTGGGCCATGCCGATGACGGCCTCGTCGAGGTCCTCCTCGGCGGCGGCGGAGAGCACCGAGTCCATCAGCGGGATCAGCGACTCGCCGCCCTCCAGCGAGAAGCGCTTCTGGCCGACGAACTTGGTCTGCAGGAACGTCTCGAACGCCTCGGCGGTGTTGAGCCGCTCCAGGATGCGCAGCTGCTCCTCGCGCTCGGGCTTGGAGTGCGGGCGCTCCACCCGCTCCTGGATCCAGGCCCGCTCCTCGGGGTTCTGGATGTGCATGTACTCCACGCCGATGGTGCGGCAGTAGGAGTCGCGCAGCACGCCGAGGATGTCGCGGAGCTTCATCAGCGGCTTGCCGCCGAAGCCGCCGGTGGCGAACTCGCGCTCCAGGTCCCACAGGGTCAGCCCGTGCGACTTGATGTCGAGGTCGGGGTGCTTGCGCTGCTTGTACTCCAGCGGGTCGGTGTCGGCCATCAGGTGGCCGCGGACCCGGTAGGCGTGGATCAGCTCGAGCACGCGGGCGGACTTGGCCACGTCGTCGTCGTGCGTGGTCGAGATGTCCTGGACCCAGCGGACCGGCTCGTAGGGGATGCGGAGCGACTCGAAGACCTCGTCGTAGAAGCCCTCCTCGCCCAGCAGGAGCCGGTGGACCTGGCGCAGGAAGTCGCCCGACTGGGCACCCTGGATGATCCGGTGGTCGTAGGTGCTGGTGAGGGTCATGACCTTGCTCACCGCGAGGCGGGAGAGGGTCTCGGGGGAGGCGCCCTGGTACTCGGCGGGGTACTCCATCGCGCCGACGCCGATGATCGTGCCCTGGCCCGGCATCAGGCGCGGAACCGAGTGCACGGTGCCGATGGTGCCCGGGTTGGTCAGCGAGATCGTGGTGCCGGCGAAGTCCTCGACGGTGAGCTTGCCCGCCCTGGCCTTGCGCACGACCTCCTCGTACGCCGTCCAGAACTGGCGGAAGTTCATCTCCTCGCAGGCCTTGATCGACGGGACCAGGAGCTGGCGGGTGCCGCCCTTGGAGACGTCGATGGCCAGCCCCAGGTTGACGTGCTCGGGCTTGACCAGCGCCGGCTTGCCGTCGACCTCGGCGTAGGAGTGGTTCATCTCCGGCAGGGCCGCCAGGGCCCGCACGACCGCGAAACCGATCAGGTGCGTGAACGACACCTTGCCGCCGCGGCCGCGGGACAGGTGGTTGTTGATCACGATGCGGTTGTCGATGAGCAGCTTCGCGGGAACGGCGCGCACACTGGTGGCCGTCGGCACGACGAGGCTGGCCTCCATGTTCTGCGCGGTCCTGGCGGCCGCGCCACGGAGTCGGACTTCCTCGGCGCCGGCGGGCAACTGCGTCTCCTGCTTGGGCTTGGCCGCCGGGGCCGCCGGGGCCTTCGGGGCTGGGGGGGTGGGGGTGGTCGTCGCGGCGGCCGGGGTCACCGGAGCCGTGGCGGGGGTCGGGGGAGCGGCGGTGGCCGCTCCCGGGGTCGCGGCTCTGCCGGACCCGGAGTCGGGGGTGTAGTCAGCGAAGAAGTTCCACCAGGCACGGTCCACGGACTCGGGATCCTGGAGGTACTTCTGATACAGCTCGTCGACAAGCCATTCGTTCTGACCAAAGGCTGCCAGCGGGTTTGTCCGCGACGACTCAGACGACACGGCGGAAATCGCCCTCTTCCGCAGATCGGCGTTGATGTGAGAGAACCTGTCCAAGGCTACTCGCCCAGGTCCGGCCTTGCGTCCTTCCGGGCGCAAGGCCTCATCCGATCCTCCCATGACTACTCAAATTGGTCACGTCTGGGGGGTATGGCCGGAAGGTGTGGGACTGGTCACTGCGTGCCGTCCCGGAGGACGGAGGCCGCCGACGCGGATCTCCGCCGGTCGTCGTGCCGTCAGGCCGTCACGCCGGCAGGCTGCTGTGCCGTCAGGCCTTCTCCTCGGGCGCCGCGGTGACGATCCGCGTCTCGACGTGCAGCCCGGGTGTGATCTCCTCCAGCAGGACGGTCAGCTCGTCGCCCGCCGCCCGGAGCTCCTCCGGCGACATCGGCTCCAGCCGCTCCAGCAGGAACAGCGCGTCCACGGTCTCCTCGGTGATCCGGGTGCGCACGCACTGCCGCCAGTTCCACCTGCGGCAGGTGACGCCCCGGTCGTCCCGCCAGACGACCTCGCCGATCTCCGGGTGGTCGATCGCGGGCTCGCCCTTCTCGACGACCTCGAACGGCTCGTCGCCCGCCGCCCGGACCAGCCGGGCCGTGCCCTCGTAGCGGGCCAGGTCCTCGCCGCCGATCGGCAGGCCGTGGCCGACGCTGACCGCGTTGTAGGCGTCCACGACCAGGTTGATCTCCGGCAGCGGCATCCGCCGCACCAGCGCGTCCACCGAAGGCCTGGTCCGCTGCGGCTTGGCGCCGAAGGCCCGGTACGCCTCCCGCCAGGCCTCGACTCTGGGGTCGTCCACCGCCACCGCCCGGTCGGCCGCCTCGGCCAGCCACGCCCGGGACCGGTCGTCGCTCGGCCCGTTGCGCAGGCCGTACACGGCCATGGCCAGCACCGCGAAGTCCGGCCTGAGTTCGGCGACGGACCTGTCCACCCAGATGTCCTCGATCACGCAGGCCAGTTTAGGGCGCGTCCGTCGCCGGTGAGGTCCGCTCCGGCGGGGCCGGCGGCCGCCGGCGAGGTCCGTTCCGGTGGGTCCCGCGGCTTCCCGGCGGGGGATGGGCGGGGGACGGCACGGGGAAGGGGGCCGGGAGCCCGGAGGAGAGGCCCGTGAGGGGGGAGGGAGCGCGGGAGAGGACCGGGACGGCCGCCGGAGGAGTGCGGCCGCCCCGGTGTCCCCCGGACCGGCGGCCCGCGGGCTCAGGCCGCCGGATCCGGGGGCTCCCCGGGGAGGAGCCCCCGGGGAGGCTTACCGGGTGGCCCGGACGAGGGCCCCGTTGAGGACGAACCGCTCGGGCCGGGGGTTGGGGCCGCCGGCCTCGGCGCCGATGAAGCCGAAGGTGACCGAGGCGCCGGGCTTGATGACCCGGTTGTAGCGCTCGCTCTTCGCCGTCACGACCGCCCCGTCCTGGGACAGCTCGGCGCTCCAGTGCCGGCGCACCTTCTGGCCGCCGAGGAAGGACCAGCGCAGCGTCCAGCCCTCGATCGCCTTCTTACCGGTGTTGGTGATGGTGACCTGGGTGTTGAAGCCCTCCGGCCACTGGCCGTGGTTGGTGTAGGTCACCTTGACGTCGCCGGCCGGGCGGGGATCGGCGAGGAAGGACGCGATCCACGACAGCGGCGAGTTCCAGTTGATGGTCAGCTCGTTGGTGGACCAGGACTCGATGTCGTCGAGGTAGCAGAACTGCGGCTTGCACCCCTGGAGCTTGGCCTGGGCGACCGGGTCCTGGATGGCGGAGTTGGGGCCGCCGGACAGGGTGCCCTTCGGCGGGTTGGGCAGGGACGGGTCGAGCTGGCGGGCGTACCAGCGGCTGTGCTGGTTCTTCGAGGCGACCTCGCCGTAGCCGGTCACGTAGGACTGGTTGAGCGCGTTGCGGCCGAGGATGTAGTCCATGCCCTCCAGCACGCCCCGGCGGTACTTCGCCTCGCCGCTGATGTCGTGGGCGACGGCCATCACGACCATGTTGTTCAGGATCAGGTTGTTGGAGCCCCAGTCGAAGTCCGGCGGGTTGTACGGCAGGCCGTACGGGTGGGCCCGCTGCACCGCCAGGTACTTGTCGGCGCCCTCCAGCACCGAGGCGCGCACCCGGGCGCGGTCCGGCAGGCCGTTGGGCACGGCCGCGAGCTGGAGCCTGCCGAGCTGGGCGGTGTTGCCCCAGTCGAAGCCCCGTTCGCGCCAGATGTCGGCGGTGTGGTGGGGGGAGGCGAGGACGAAGTCCTTGAACTCCTTCTCCCCGGTGGTGATGTACAGCTCGGCGGCCGCCCAGTAGAACTCGTCGGTCACGTCGTTGTCGTTGTAGGCGCCGCCGCCCACGCCGTCGGCCGGGTCGGCGTAGCGGGCCGGGTCGGCCTTGGCCGCGGCCCAGGCCCGCTTGGCGGCCTCCAGGTTCCTGGCGGCGAACTCGGCGTCGTAGGGTGCGAAGAGCCGGGCGGCCTGGGCGGCGGTGGCCGCCAGGTTGAGGGTGGCGGCGGTGGAGACCGGGTGCAGCTCGCGCTTCTGCGGGTCCAGGTGGGGCAGGAGCGGCAGGCCGGTCCAGGCCGCGTCGTGGATCTTGTGGTGGACCATGCCGGCGTGCGGCCTGCCCTGGGGGACCTGCATCCGCAGCAGGAACTCCTGCTCCCAGCGGGCCTCGTCGAGGATGTCGGGCACGCCGTTGCCGCTCTCGGGGATGTCCAGGTCGCCGTCGCGGTGCGTGCCGTCGGCCTTGGCGCGCTCGAAGGCCGACATGACCTGGTGGACGGAGATGCCGCCGTTGACGACGTACTTGCCGTGGTCGCCGGCGTCGTACCAGCCGCCCCGCACGTCGAGCGTGTAGTCGCAGACGCCCGCCTGGCACGGGACCTCGGTGTCCCCCTGGTTGGGGGCGGCGCCGAGGTGGCCGGCGGGCCTGCCGTACCCGGGGCGCAGGTCGTCGCGGATCTCGATGCCGCTGCGCTGGGTGTAGTAGAACTTCAGCGCGTCGGTCCGCAGCTCGCCGTACAGGCCGGCGTCGATGTCGAACGGGCGGCTGGTCTCGCCGTCGGCGGTGAGGGTGTAGCCGGTGCCGGCGGCCTCGGCCGAACCGAAGTCGATCGAGTGCACGTTCTGGCCGGAGCTGGCGTCCACGCCGCGCGGCACGGTCTCACCCTCGGCGACGGTCTTGCCGTCGCGCTCCAGCTTCCAGGCGACGGGCTCGGTCTTCTCGGTGACCAGGGTGGCGTTCTTCGGGCCGTCGGGCAGGTAGCCGACCATGTTCACCCGGACGCGGGGACCGGTGTCGGGGACGTAGACCTCGGGCTCGGCCCCGCCCTTGAGCGAGACGTCGTCCACGCAGAACCTCCAGGGGGTCTCGCTGCCGCCGACCTGGAACACCACCTGGGCGTTCGGCAGGTCCACGGGTGAGGTGAACGTGTAGGAGTAGTCGTTGCCCGACACGCTCAGCTCCGGGTTGACCGCCAGGAACTGGGTCCACGGGTCGACGGGGAGCTGGATGAGGGCCTTGGCGACCCGGCCTGGGGAGGCCGTGCCGTGGAAGGAGAACGCGTAGGTCTCGTCCTTGACCAGGGCGATGTCGTTCTGGCCGATGATGACGTCCCACGGGTTGGCCGTGCCGCCGGGGATGTCGGCGCAGAGCCGGCCGTCGTCGAGTCCGAGCGCGGTGTTGGCGGTGCTCCACCAGGGCGCCGTGCCGGTGTCGAAGGTGCCGTTGACGATCTGCTCCGGTCCTTCGGCGGGCTCCGGCTCCGCGGCGGCGGGGGAGGGGGCCAGGGCCAGCGCGGTGGCGGCCAGGGCGGTGGAGAGGGAGAGGGCGAGCCAGGCGGGTGGTCTGATCACAGGGGGTCCTTCTCGGAAGGGTGACACGACCGTGTGGGAGCGCTCCCACGGGTAGGACGCACTGATTGTTTCCAGCGCGTTTCCGCCCCGTCAACGGCCCGGCGCGCGGCTCGCCCGGCTGACCGGCCCGATGTCCGTTTTGCCCGATGAAACTTTCATTCCCGGTCAGGGCGGCTTCCCGGTCAGGGCGGCCGCGCGGCCGGGGCGGGTCCCGGATCCGCAGGGCGGCGCGGGCCGCGGTCAGGGGGCGGTCCAGTCGATGTCGGGGCCCTGCGGCACGATCCCGGTCGGGTTGATGTTGGTCTGCGTCACGTAGTAGTGCCGCTTGATGTGGTCGAAGTCGGTGGTGTCGCGGAAGGCCGGGATCGCGTACAGGCGGCGGGCGTAGGCCCACAGCGCCGGATGGTCGACCAGGCGCCGGATCCCGCACTTGAAGTGGGCGTGGTAGACCGCGTCGAAGCGGGCGAGCGTGGTGTAGGTCCGCACGTCGCTCTCGGTCAGCGCCTCGCCGTGCAGGTACGGCCGGCCGTCCGACAGCCGCTCCTCCAGCAGGCCGAGCGTGGCGAAGACGCCCGTGACCGCCTCGTCGTAGGCCTCCTGGGAGGTGGCGAAGCCCGCCTTGTAGACGCCGTTGTTGAGCCCGTGGAAGACCGTGTCGTTCAGGGCGTCGATCTCCTCGCGGAGCGCGGCCGGGTACAGGTCGGGAGCGCCTTCGGCGTGCCAGGGCGCGAAGGCGGTCTCCAGGGTGAGCGTGATCTGCGGGTAGTCGTTGGTGACCAGCCGCTCCGCCGTACGGTCCCAGACGCAGGGCACGGTGTAGCGGCCCTGGTAGCCGGGGTCGGTGGCGAGGTAGAGCTCGGAGAGGAACTCGGCGCCGGTGACCGGGTCGCCTCCGGGCACGCGCCAGCCGCGCTCGTCCCTGATCGGGTCCACGATCGTCACGCCGATGACGTCCTGGAGGCCGAGCAGCTCGCGGACGATGAGCGCGCGCTGCGCCCACGGGCAGGCGTAGGAGGCGTAGATCTGGTAGCGGCCGGGCTCGGGCGGGTGCGGGCCGCCCTCCTCGATCAGGTCGGTGAACCGGTTGGCCTGGCGGACGAAGCGTCCGTCGGTGGCAGTCTCACGTTTGAGGTCCATATCTCGACCGTATGGGAGTCCGGGAGCGCGGTCGCCGGGACCTGGAGTAGAACATAGTTCGGTGCTGAGGGCAGAATCAGTACCGACGAAGGGAGTCGGGATGAGCATGGTGACGCCGGCCAGCGAGGCGCAGCGGGAGGCGTGGCGGAGCGGGACGCTCCCGGAGGTGGAGCGGGTCCGGCCCGGCCTGTGGTCGATCCCGGTGCCGCTGCCCATCCCCCTGCGCTACGTGCTGGTCTACGCCCTCGAGCTGCCCGACGGGGTCGCGCTGATCGACGCGGGCTGGAACACCGAGGAGGCGTACGGCGCGCTGGCCGCCGGCCTGAGGGCCGCCGGCTACGAGATGACCGACGTCAAGGCGGTCCTGGTCACCCACATCCACCCCGACCACTACGGCCTGGCCGGGCGGATCCGCGAGGTCTCCGGCGCCTGGATCGGACTCCACCCGGCGGACGCCGCGCTGATCCACGGCCGCTACGACGAGGTGGCGGTCGAGGCGCTGGTGGAGCGGGAACGAGGGCTGCTGGAGCGCTCCGGGGTGCCGGAGATGACCCGGGAGGAGCTGGCCGGGGCCTCGCTGATGATCCGGCACTACGTGAGCATGGCCGGGCCCGACCGGCTGATCGAGGACGGCGACCGCGTCGGCCTGCCGGGCTGGGACCTGCGCGCGATCTGGACGCCCGGCCACTCGCCGGGGCACCTGTGCTTCGCCGAGCCGGGGCGGCGGCTGCTGTTCTCCGGGGACCACGTGCTGGCGAGGATCACGCCGATCGTGGCGGTGCACCCGCAGTCCGCGCCCAACCCGCTGGCCGACTACCTCGACTCCCTGGAGGCGGTGGGCAAGCTCGACGTGGACGAGGTGCTGCCCGCGCACGAGTACCGGTTCCTGGAGCTGGCCGAGCGGGTCGGCTACGTGGCGGCCCACCACGCCGAGCGGCTGGCCGAGATCGAGACGGTGGTCGCCGGGGCGGACGGCATCACCTGCTGGGAGGCGGCCACCCGGCTGACCTGGTCGCGGCCGTGGGAGACCATCCCGGCGCACATGCGGCGGGCGGCCAACAACGAGACCCTGGCGCACCTGGTCTGGCTGGAGGAGCGGGGGCGGCTCCGCCGCGGCGGGAGCACGCCCGAGCGCTGGTACCCGGCGTGATCCCGGTCCGCCGCCTTCCGGGCGGGTGCGCGGGCGCCGGGTCCGGCGCCCGGTGCGGTCCGCGGAGGCCGCCCGTGTGATCCGCCGGATCGCCCGGCGCGGCGGTGGCGGCCACCGCGCCGGGCGGGGCCGCCGGACTATTTTCATGGAAAACCAGTAGAGAATGTTGACTTGCTGGGGGAGGGTGCGTACTTTCATGGGCATGGGCCTCTACCTGACCCGGTGCGCGCACGTGGACTTCTGCCGCGTCGCCAGCGCGCAGTGTCTTTGATCACGAGCTGACGCGACCCCCGTCTCCGGCACGGCCACCGATGCCCGTGCCCTCCCCGTGACGTGAACCTCCCGGCGTGCGACGCCCGGCGCGAGCATGCCCAGATTCCGCAAGGACCGACTTTCCGTGATCAGAACCAGACATGTCCTTCTCTCCGTACTGCTGACAGGCGCCCTGACCGCCTGCTCCTCCGCCTCCGGAGCCACCGGGAACGGCGGGGAGGCCACCGAGATCCGCTACCAGGGCTGGGTCGGCACCGTCACCTACCCCGAGCTCGCCGAGAGCCTCGGCTACCTCGGCGACCTCGAACTGAAGTGGGTCGGCAACACGATCTCCGGCCCGCAGGACATCCAGGCCACCGCGACCGGTCAGGTGGACGCCGGCGGCGCCTTCAACGGCGCGATCGTCAAGCTCAGGGCGAGCGGTGCCCGGGTCAAGGCGGTGGCCGGCTACTACGGCATCGACGAGGAGAGGTACACCGGCTTCTACGTGCTGGACGGCAGCCCCATCAAGACGGCGCGCGACCTGATCGGCAAGAAGATCGGCGTCAACACGCTCGGTGCGCACAGCGAGGCCGTCACCAAGGAGTACCTCAAGCGGGGCGGCCTCACCCCCGAGGAGGCCGACAAGGTCGAGCTGGTCGTCGTGCCGCCGGTCAACACCGAGCAGGCGCTGCGGCAGAAGCAGATCGACGTCGCCTCGCTCAGCGACATCCTCCGCGAGAAGGCGCTGTCCCGCGGCGGGATCCACCCCCTCTACACCGACTTCGAGCTCTTCGGGCCGTTCACCGCGGGCAGCTTCGTGCTCCGCGAGGACTTCATCGAGGAGAACCCGGCCACCACGAGGAAGTTCGTGGAGGGCTTCGCGAAGGCGGTCGAGTGGACGCAGACGCGTCCCCGGGAGGAGGTGATCGCCAAGTACAAGGAGATCATCACCAAGCGCGGGCGGAACGAGGACGTCTCGGCCATCGACTTCTGGAAGAGCAGCGGGGTGGCCGGCAAGGGCGGACTGATCGATCCCAAGGAGTTCCAGACCTGGGCCGACTGGCTGGAGCGCGAGGGCGACATCAGGCCGGGCCAGGTCGAGGTGGCCGACATCTACACCAACGAGTTCAACCCCTTCGGCGCCGGGAGCGCCTCGTGAACCGGGGCTCCGGCCCGCGGCACGTCCGGACGACCCAGGAGGAACGATGACCGCCACCCCGGCTCTGGCCCGGACGAACACTCAGACGGACACCCCGACGGACACCCCGACGGACACCCGGACGGAGGCGCGGCGGGAGACCGCGCCGGAGAGCGGAAGGGGGACCCGGGCGAAGATCGACGTCCGCGGCGTCGGCAAGGTCTTCCGGATCCGCGGGACCGACCGGCCGTTCACCGCGGTCGACGGCGTCGACCTGGAGGTGCGGGACGGGGAGTTCCTCACCCTGGTCGGCCCGAGCGGCTGCGGGAAGTCCACCCTGCTCGACCTGATCGCCGGCCTCACCACCCCGACCGGCGGGGAGATCCTCATCGACGGCAGGACCGTCACCGGCCCCGGCCTGGACCGCGGCATCGTCTTCCAGCAGTACGCCCTGTTCCCCTGGCGCACGGCCCTGGCCAACATCGAGTTCGGGCTGGAGGCGAAGGCCGTACCGAAGAAGGAGCGCAGGGAGCGGGCGCGGCACTACCTCGACCTGGTCGGGCTGACCGGGTTCGAGCACCGCCACCCGCACGAGCTGTCCGGCGGCATGCGCCAGCGGGTGGCGATCGCCCGCAGCCTCGCGTTCGACCCGGACGTGCTGCTGATGGACGAGCCGTTCGCCGCGCTCGACGCGCAGACCCGGGAGTCGCTCCAGGAGGAGCTGCTGCGCATCTGGGAGAAGACGAACAAGACCATCGTGTTCATCACCCACGGCATCGACGAGGCCGTCTACCTCGGTCAGCGGGTCGCGGTGATGACCTCCCGGCCGGGCCGGATCAAGAAGGTCATCGACATCGAGTTCGACTCGCGTGCGGGCGACCTGCGCGCGGACGCGCGCTTCGGCGCCTACCGCCACGAGATCTGGACCCTGCTGCGCGACGAGGTCGCGGCGGCTCAGGAACAGGAGCGGACCATTGGCTGACACACTCGCCGCCGTTCCCGGCGGCTCCGGAACCCGGGCCCCCGGCGCGGAGTCCCGGCGGGAGGAGCCCGGCCCCGGCACCCGGGCCGCCGCCCCGGAGCCCCGCGGGGAGGAGCCCGGCGCCGGGACCGCGCCCCCCGGGCCCGTCCGGGGGGACGCGCCCACCGCCGACGACCGGGCCACGAACTTCTTCAGGGTCGCCGCCGGGGCGCGCTCCTCGGCGCTGCCGCGGCTGACGCTGCTGCTGCGGCGGACCACGGCCCTGGCCCTGCTGGCCGCGCTCTGGGAGACGCTGCCCCGGATCGGCGCGGTGGACCGGGTGTTCGCCCCGCCGCTGTCGGAGGTCCTCGTCGCCTGGTACGACCTGCTGGCCGGCGGGCAGCTCGCCGAGCACTTCCAGGCGTCCCTGATCAGGTCGCTGTCGGGCTTCGGCCTGGCCATCGCGCTGGTCATCCCGCTCGGCCTGGCGATCGCCTGGTACCGGCCGGTCGCCGAGTTCCTCAGCCCGGTGCTGGAGCTGTTCCGCAACACCTCGGCCGTGGCGCTGCTGCCCGTCTTCATCCTGATCTTCGGCCTGGGAGAGCCATCGAAGATCATCTTTGTGTTCTACGCCTGCGCCTGGCCGATCCTGCTCAACACCATCAGCGGGGTGCAGACGGTGGAGCCGCTGCTGGTCAAGTCGGCCCGGTCCATGGGCCTCGGCCCGCTCCGGCTCTTCCAGAAGGTCATCCTGCCCGCCGCGGTGCCGGCTGTCTTCACCGGTGTCCGGCTGGCCGGCACCTACGCGATCCTCGTGCTGCTCTTCGCCGAGATGGTCGGCGCCAAGGCCGGCCTCGGCTACCTCATCCAGGACGCCCAGTTCAGCTTCCGCATCCCCGACATGTACGCCGGGATCATCACCATCTCCGTGCTCGGCCTGCTCTTCAACCTGCTGCTCGTCACCGTGGAGCGCCGCTTCTCGACGTGGAGGACCACCTCATGACCATCCCGAAGCCCGCCCGCAAGCTCCGGCTGAACGCCTTCCTCATGGGCGTCGGCCACCACGAGGCCGCCTGGCGCCACCCGCGCACCGAGCCGGCCCGCGTCACCGACGTCCGGCACTACCAGCACCTGGCCCGCACCGCCGAGCGGGGCAAGCTCGACTCGGTCTTCCTCGCCGACGGCCTGGCCCTGCACGGCGACGTCCGGCACAACGCGCTCGGCGGCCTCGAACCGCTCACCCTGCTGTCCGCGCTGGCCGCGGTGACCGACCACATCGGCCTGATCGCGACCGCCTCCACCACCTACAACGAGCCGTTCCACCTGGCCCGGAAGTTCGCCTCGCTGGACCACATCAGCGGCGGCCGGGCCGGCTGGAACATCGTCACCTCCGCCGGCGAGGCCGAGGCGCACAACTTCGGCGTCGAGCGCCCCTCCCACGCCGACCGCTACGCCAGGGCGGCGGAGTTCGTCGAGGTCGCCACCGCGCTCTGGGACAGCTGGGAGGACGACGCGATCCTGGCCGACCGCCGCGCCGGCGAGTACGCCGACACCGGCAAGATCCACACCCTCGACCACGACGGCGCCCACTTCCGGGTGCGCGGCCCGCTCAACACCTCCCGCCCCCCGCAGGGCCACCCGGTGCTGGTGCAGGCCGGCTCGTCGGAGGACGGCAAGGAGTTCGCCGCCCGCTTCGCCGAGGCGGTCTTCACCGCCCAGCAGACCCTCGCCGAGGGCCGGGAGTTCTACGCCGACCTCAAGGGCCGCCTGGCCCGGTACGGGCGGCTCGCCGACGAGTTGCTCGTCCTGCCCGGCATCTCCCCGATCATCGGCTCCACCGAGCGCGAGGCGCTCCGGCTGGAGAAGGAGCTCGACGAGCTGATCATCCCGGCGTACGGCGTGCGGCAGCTGTCCTACCTGATCGGCGTCGACCTGAGCGACCACCCGCTCGACGCGCCGCTGCCGGAGCTCCCGCGCACGACCGAGGGCCAGCAGAGCCGCCTGAAGCTGGTCAGCGACCTGGCGGAGCGGGAGCGGCTGACCCTCCGGGAGCTGATCGGCCGGCTGGCCGGCGGCCGGGGCCACCGGGTGGTCGCCGGCACCCCCGAGCAGATCGCCGACCAGATCGAGGAGTGGTTCACCGGCGGGGCGGCCGACGGCTTCAACATCATGCCGCCCCTCCTGCCGAGCGGCCTGGAGGACTTCGTCGACCACGTCGTCCCCGTGCTGCAGGCCCGCGGGCTGTTCCGCACCGAGTACGAGGGCCGGACCCTCCGGGAGAACTTCGGGCTGGCGCGCCCCGCCTCCCGGCAGGCGCGGCCGGCGGCGGTGGCCTCGTGAGCGGCATCGTGACCCTGGTGGGCAACCCGCGCGGCGGGTCGCGCACGTACGACGCGGCGGTCAGGGCCGCCGGGACGGTCGCCGGTCTCCTCGGCCGCGACGGGGCGGGCGAGGTCGTGGACCTGGCGGGGCTGGCGCCGCTCCTGCTCAAGCCAGGGGCGTCGTCGGCCGTGGAGATCGCCCTCGAGCAGGTCGCCGAGGCGGAGGTGCTGGTGGTCGCCGGCCCGACCTACAAGGGCACCTACACCGGACTGCTCAAGGTCTTCCTCGACCGGCTGCCGGGCGGGGCGCTGGCCGGGACCGTGGCCCTCCCGCTGCTGGTGATGGGGGACGCCAGGCACGCGCCGGCGGTGGAGGTGCACCTGCGCCCGCTCCTGGTCGAGCTGGGCGCGACGGTCCCCACTCCGGGCCTGGCTCTGCTGGAGTCGCACCTCGCCGACCTCGACGGGCACCTCGGCCCCTGGGCCGCCCGGGTGGCCCCGCAGGTGGCCGCCGCCCTGAGGGAAGGAGCACGCGCATGACCGACACGCTGCCGGAGCAGGCGGTCGACGGCGAGCGGTTCCGCGAAGCGCTCGCCGTCCACGCGGCCGGGGTCGTCGTGGTGACCGCGCAGACCGAGGGCCTCCCGGTCGGCCTGACGGCCACCTCGTTCTCCTCGGTGAGCCTGGCGCCGCCGCTGGTCTCCTTCTACGTGGCCCTCTCCTCGACCACCTGGCCCTGGCTGCGCCGTGCCGACCGCTTCGCGGTCAACGTGCTCGCCGGGGACCAGGCCGAGGTCGCGGCCCGGTTCGCCCGCAGGGGCGCCGACCGCTTCGCCCCTCCCACCCGGTGGCGGCCCGGCCCCGAGGGGGTGCCGCTGCTGGACGGCGCCGCGGCCCAGCTGGTCTGCACGCCGTACTCCGCCACGGAGATCGGTGACCACGTGCTCGTCGTCGGCCTGGTGACCGAGACGCGGATCGGGACGCGGTCCCGCCCGCTCCTCTACCAGCAGGGCCGCTTCGGCCGGTTCACCCCGCACCCCTGAGGGTTCCGCCCGCGGGCGCCCGGGCATCCGGACGCCCGCGCACGTCCTGGTCGAGGGGGCCCGGTCCCGGACCTCCTCCACGCGGCGGGGCCGCCACCGGCGTCCGGTGGCGGCCCCGCGCTGCTGGGGAGAGAAAGGGGATCAGCCGGTGCGGAGGGTCAGGCCGTAGACCGACAGGATCTCGTTGACCGGCTGGTGGTAGGTGGTGCCACCGGTGCGGCAGTTGCCGGAGCCGCCCGAGGTCACGCCCTGGGCCTGGCTGCCGGAGATGAACGAGCCGCCGGAGTCGCCGGGCTCGGCGCAGACGCTGGTGCGGGTCAGGCCGCTGACCGTGCCCTGCGAGTAGCGGACGCTGGTGTTGTGCTGCTGGACGGTGCCGCAGCGCCAGCCGGTGGTCGAGCCGGAGCGGCAGATGGAGGCGCCGACCACGGCCTGGGTGGAGCCGCGGACGGTGACGTTGGCGCCGCCGGAGCCCCGCACCCACGGCTGCGGGGTGTGGCCGGGGGTGGCGACCCACGCGTAGTCGTTGCCGGGGAAGGAGGAGCCCTGGAAGGTGCCGGACGGGTTGCTGGTGGTGGCGCCGGTCCGGCCGCAGTGCCCGGCGGTGACGAAGCCGGGGGTGCTGCCGCGGGTGACGGAGAAGCCGATGCTGCAGCGGCTGGAGCCGATGTAGTAGGCCGCGCCGCCGATGAGGTTGATCAGGGGCTGCGGCTGCTCGGCGGTGACCTCCACCCGGAAGGCGCCGGCCTCGACGCCCGCGGCGGAGGCGAGGGCCTCGCCCGCGGCCTGGTCGGCGGCCTGGATGACGACGGTGTTGGTGGGGACGTCGACGTACCAGAGGGACGCTCCGGCCTTGGCCTCGTCCGAGGCCTGGTCGAGCCGGTCCTTGACGGAGTTGAGCTGCTCCAGCGACCGGCTGACGATCTTCGCGACGGCGCCCTGGGCCATGATCGCCGAGACCTTGGTGGAGTCGGTGGTGGCGACCGTGAGCTGGGAGCCGTCGGCGTTGAGCCAGGAGCCGGCGTAGCTGCCGCCGAGGGAGGAGCTCAGCTTGGTGTCCGCCTTGGCGGCGCGCTCCTCGTTGGCGAGGCGGGCGACGGCCTGCGCCTCGGTGATGCCGAGGTCGCGCTGCATGGCCTCGAGCATCGAGGTCTCGGGTGCGGACGGCGAGGGAGCGGACTGGGCGGAGGCGGTGGCGGTGGTGCCGGCCAGGACCAGCGCTGTGATGGCGGTCCCGGCGAGCAGGGAACGTCGACTCAACATTTTCACTCCTTGTGAGGGGTGATGTAAATGTAGGGGCCGGGGGTGGCCGCTGAGACGTAGCAAAGAATCCCTATCGCGGTGTTATGGGAGCCGCGCCGGCCCGCACCTGCCGCGCCCCCTCAGCGGCGGCCGGACTTGGAGCCGCTCCCGCCGCCGCTCCGGGCGCGGAAGCGCGGGCCGCTGAAGCCGGAGCCGCTGGAGTCGCTGTAGCCGGAGCCGCCGGAGTCGCCGGAGTCGGAGCCGCCGGAGTCGGTACCGTCCTCCCCGGTGAACTCGTCCTCGACGTCGGTGTACTCGTCGTCGAGACCGTCCTCGTGGTCGGTCGCCGCGCCGGCCCCGGAGCCGCCTTTCCTGGCGGCACGGTAGGTGTCGCCGTACGGCTGGCGGAACGAGCCTTTCTCCGCCCGCTTCCCCACCGCGGGGGCGTGCCGGTCGAGTCTTATGTAGTACCAGGTGAAACCGGTCCGCTCGTCCTCGCACCGGGCGTCGGAGAACCGGATCCTGTCGCTTCTCCGCACGCAGATCTCGAAACGGTCCTTCAGATCGGAGAAGGAGACGGCGGAGCCCTTTCCGCCCGCGGCCCGTGCGCGCAGGACCTGTCCGGGCGGCTTCTCGAACGTCCCGCCCCGGGCCGTCCCGCCATGCCCCGGGACGCGTCCCTCCTCCGGCAGGAAGTACCAGGCGTAGCCGCGTCCGGCGTCGTCGCACCGCTGGTAGCCCGCGCGCACATGGCTGCTCCGCCACACGCATATCTCGATGTACCGCCGCTTCCTGCTCGTCCGCACCGCGGCCGGAGCGGCTTCGGGCGTCCGCGTGGGAGCGGCCGCCGCAGGAGCGGGGCTCCGGACGCCGGAAGGGGGCGCACCGCCGTTCCGGACATCGGAGCCGGAGGCGGTGCAGGCGGTCAGGGCGAGAACGCAGGAGAGAACCGGGGCGAGGAGGATCGGCGCGGTTTTCAAGGCACCCCTGTGGTGATCGGCGATCTGGTCCGAAGGGATGAACGCGGGCGTTCCCGCAGAGGTTCCAAGATCAGAGAAATCGCGTTTCCGGTCTTTGTGTGAATGTTTTCCGGATGGCCCCTTCAGGGAGGGCGTTCCCCCGGAGGCCTCCGCTCCGCGCCGTTCCGTCCGCGCCGCTCCGCCCGCACCGGCCCGGCGGGCCGCCTCAGGTGAGGCGGACGGTGCCGCGCCCGGTGACGAGGGGGAGGTCGAGGAGGGTCAGGATGCCCGGCGGGGCGGCGCAGACGGCGGCGACGGCGTTGACGGCGCGGGCGGCGGCCCCGGCCAGCCCGTGCGAGACGTCGTCGACGCTGACCATCAGCTGGGGAACGCCCTGCAGGTGGATGGCGAAGCCGGGCCGGGGCCAGCGGCCGACCTTGGCGGCGTCGGCCTTGTAGACGCACTCCACGGTCATGAAGGGACGGCCCCGGACCAGGCCGGAGAAGGTCCAGTGGGAGGCGCACACCGTGCCCGGGCGGACCACGCCGGCGGCGATCTCGAACTCCTCGGTGGCGAGCTCGAACTCGTCGATCTCCTCGACCTCGTCGAGGGCGACGCCGAGCGCCGAGGCGACCAGTTGCACGCTCTCGGCGAAGAGCGCCCGCTGGAAGGCGCGGAACGGCCGTACGGCGGTCGCGTAGTCCTTGGCGGAGAGGGTGAATCCGACCAGGTCGACCACGGTCTGCCGGGACGGGTGGCCGCGGAAGTCGGAGGACTCGCGGACGTAGACGTGGTCGATCCGGCTCGAGAGCCCGCTGAGCGCCAGGGGGAGCAGGTCGCTCATGAAGCCCGGGTTGATGCCGGTGCCGTGCAGGGATGTCCCGCCCGTCCGGCAGGCGGCCTCCAGGCGCTCCACCAGGCCGGGGCCGTAGCGCTGGGGGTAGACGAACCCGGTGGTGGTGATGACGTTCTTGCCCGAGGAGAGCAGGGCGCAGATCGTCTCCACGTCGGTCGTGGGGTCGCCGCCGAAGTAGGCCGCGGGCAGCGGCATGTGCAGCACGCAGTCGGCGTCCAGGGCGAGGATCCGGTCGACGTCGTCGGTGCAGGCCACCCCGGTCGGGGGCAGGCCGACGATCTCTCCGGCGTCCCGGCCGGACTTGTCGGGGTCGTAGACCAGCACCCCGGCCAGCTCGAACTCGGGCCGGACGATCAGGTCGCGCAGGGAGTAGCGGCCGAGGGCGCCGGTGGCCCACTGGACCACGCGGAGGGGCGGAGATGCGGACATGCGGGCCTCCAGCCCGGGAGTCGTGGGGCGGGGCCGTGCCATGAGTGCGTCGCTGTCGACCCACGCCAGGTGCGGGCCCGAAACTTTAGCAGAATTTCACCCGCATGTTCACTGTCCGCGACGTTCCGACACGCGGATGTGTCCTTCCGGTCCGCCCTGTCCTCACCGGCCCCTCACCGGCCCCTCGTCGGCCTCTCTCCGGCCCTGGCCGTTCCCGCCGACCTGTCGTGGCCCCGGAGGGGCGGGCGGGCTATCCTGCTCGGGACTAGAACTTTATTCTCGTAGGAGGGCTCCTGATGTCAGAGCTGCGGTTCGACGGCAAGGTCGCGATCGTCACCGGCGCCGGGCAGGGCCTGGGGCGCTCGCACGCGCTGGCCCTGGCCGAGCGCGGGGCCAAGGTGGTCGTCAACGACCTGGGCGGCGCGGTCGACGGCACCGGCGCGTCCACCGGTCCGGCCGCCGACGTGGTCGAGCTGATCAAGAAGAACGGCGGCGAGGCCGTCGTCAACGCCGACAACGTCGCCACCCCGGAGGGCGCCAAGGCGATCGTGCAGTCGGCCCTCGACGCCTTCGGGCGGCTGGACGTCGTCGTCAACAACGCCGGCATCCTGCGGGACAAGTCGTTCGGCAAGATGACCGTCGAGGAGTGGGACGCCGTCATCGCCGTCCACCTCCGCGGCTCGTTCCTGGTCAGCCACGCGGCCTTCCCCCACCTCAAGGAGCAGGGCTACGGCCGCATCATCAACACCTCCTCGCCCTCGGGCCTGTTCGGCAGCTTCGGCCAGGCCAACTACTCCGCGGCCAAGATGGGCCTGGTCGGCCTGACCAAGACCCTGGGCCTGGAGGGCGCGCGGGCGAACATCAAGGTCAACGCGATCGCGCCGGTCGCCTGGACCCGGATGACCGAGAGCCTGCTCCCGGCGGAGTTCGAGGCCAGGTTCACCCCGGAGAGCGTCAGCCCCCTGGTGGTCTACCTGGCCCACGAGTCCTGCGAGACCAGCGGCGAGGTCTTCAGCGTCGCCGCCGGCCGGGTGGCCCGGGTGTTCGTCGCGGAGGGGCCGGGCTGGAAGCAGGAGAACCACACGGTGGAGGACATCCGGGACAACTGGGAGGCCATCATGACCGAGCAGCCGTACCTGACGCCCACCACCCTCGGCCAGCAGTCGGGCGCGTCGATGAAGGCCATGCTCTGACGCAGCTCTGACGCGGCCCTGACACCGCTCCGGCGCGGAAGGCGACGAAGGGGCCGTGCTCCGGGCGGAGCACGGCCCCTTCGGGCGCGGGACACCGCGAGGGACGCCGCGTGCGAGGGACGCCGCGTGCGAGGGACGCCGTGTACGAGGGACGCCGCGTGCGAGGTACGGCCCCCCGCCGGCCGGGACGCCGTCCGCCGTGGCCGGTCGCTCTCCGGCCGGCGGGTCCTCGGCCGGTTCTCGGCCGGCCGCCGGAACGGGCCCTAGTCCAGGACGACGACCTGGCGCAGGACCTCGCCGCCGCGCAGCGCCGCCACGGCGTCGTTGAGGTCGGCGAGCTTGATCCGGGAGCTGATCATCGTCTCCAGGTCGAGCTTGCCGGCCTTGTAGAGGCCGGCGAAGAACGGGAAGTCCCGGCGGACGTCCGCCTCGCCGTACATCGAGCTGAGGATGTTCTTGCCCTCGAACAGCAGCTGGAAGGCGGTCAGCGGGACGGTGTCGTCCATCGCGCCCGCGCCGACGACGATCACGTCTCCGCCGCGGCGGGTCGCCTGCCAGGCGGTCATGATGGCGGCGGACTTGCCGACGGCCTCGAAGCCGTAGTCGAAGCCCTGCCCGCCGGTCAGCGTGGCGAGCGCGTCCGGCAGCTGGTCGGGGGTGACCGCGTGGGTCGCGCCGACCTTCTTGGCCAGCTCGTGCTTGGACTCCAGCGGGTCGACCGCGAGGATCGTGGTCGCGCCGGAGATCCGGGCGCCCTGGATGATCGAGAGGCCGATCCCGCCGGCGCCCACCACGGCCACGGTCGAGCCCGCGCGGACCCTGGCCGTGTTGAGCGCCGCGCCGACGCCGGTGGTCACGCCGCAGCCGATCAGCGCCGCCACCTCGAAGGGCACCTCCGGGTCGACCTTGATCGCGCCCTGCCAGGGCACGACGATCTCCTCGCACCAGGTGCCGCACCCGGCCATGCCGAACGCCGGAGTGTCCCCGCCGTACCGGAACCGGGCGTTGACGAAGCTGTCCATGACGTAGGTCATGCACAGGAACGGCTGGCCCACCAGGCAGTTCGGGCAGGTGCCGCAGGCCGGTGTCCAGTTGACGATGACGTGGTCGCCGGGCTGGAGCCCGGTGACGTGGTCGCCGACCTCGAGGACCTCGCCCGCGCCCTCGTGGCCGGGGATGACCGGGAGCGGCATGGGCAGCACGCCGCTGAGCACCGAGAGGTCGGAGTGGCAGACCCCGGTCGCCCTGACCTTGATCCGCACATCCGTCGGCCCCATCGGGGCGAGGGTGAAGTCGTCACGGATGTCGAGCTTGTCGTCGCCTACGGCGTGCAGCAGCGCACCACGCATTGGGGGGTCCTCCTGGGTCGGGGCCCTACTCCTGAGGGTTCTCCTCGAGGGACAGGGCGGCTTTGGGGCAGGACCGCACGGCGTGCCGGACGCGGTCCATCATCTCGGGCGGCGGCTCGGGCAGCAGCACGTGCAGCTGGTCGTCGTCGTCGACCTCGAAGACCTCGGGGGCGAGTCCCATGCAGACGGCATTGGCCTCGCAGACCAGATAATCGACCTTGATCTTCATGAGTGGGCCTCCTCAACCGGACTGGATCGGCGTGGCGAGCTTACGGTGATCCCACGAGATCACTCGAGTGGGCTCGACCACGAAGGCGACCCTTTTACGGCCGGTGTGGGCGACGTACTCGGACAGCAGCTCCTCGGAGTCCGGCATCCCGCTCATCCGCCGGGCCACGCTCATGCCGACGCGCAGGACGCCGTCGGGCTCGTCGATCCGGTGCGCGATGCCGTAGATCAGGACGCCGCGCAGCTCGTCGTAGTCGTCTCCGGCCTCGATCAGGCAGCTCACCCGGGCGTCTCGCTGGATGTTCAGCGTCTTCTGGGCCTTGCCGTAGGTCCAGAACGTGATCCTACCTTCGTCCAGCCCGTAGAACATGGTCACCATGTGGGGCGTTCCGTCAGGGTTGATCGTTCCTAGCTGAAGCTTCCGTGCGGCGGCGAGGAAGGACGCGACCTCTTCGTCGGACATCGCTATGCGAGCGCGCTGGTTCACGGTGAAAGTAGAACATGTTCCATGGGGTCGGGCAAGGGTCGTTCCGAATCTCATTCGGTATGGGTAGGCTGCTCCGATGAGCAACGCCACCGAGTCTTCCCGCATGCCCGCGGACCTGCTGCAGGCCGCCCGGCGCGCCAAGGGCTTCATGCCCCCCGCAGAGGGACTCGCCCTGTTCGAGACCGCGCTCGAGTACGGCTCGCGCGGCCCGATCTGCGAGATCGGCACCTACTGCGGCAAGTCCGCCATCTACCTGGGCGCGGCGGCCCGCCAGTGCGGCTCCGTCGTCGTCACCGTGGACCACCACCGGGGCTCGGAGGAGATCCAGCCGGGCTGGGCGCACCACGACCCCACGCTCGTCGATCCCCGCTTCGGCAAGATGGACTCCCTGCCCACCTTCCGGGAGACGATCGCCGCGGCCGGGCTGGAGGAGGAGGTCATCGCGGTCGTCGGCCGCTCCGAGCGGGTCGCCGCGCTCTGGAACACCCCGCTGGCCATGCTGTTCATCGACGGAGGCCATTCCGAGGAGCCGGTGACCGCGGACTACGAGGGCTGGGCCCCGCACGTGATGCGGGGCGGGGCGCTGGTCTTCCACGACGTCTACCCGGACCCGGCCGACGGCGGGCAGGCGCCGTACCGGGTCTACCAGCGGGTGCTCGCCTCGGGCGCGTTCAAGGAGGTCCGGCACGAGGGCTCGCTCCGGGTGCTGGAGCGGATCGCCCCCGGCATCGGCTGAGGTTCCGGCCCGCATCCGGCGCGGTCCGGGCGCCGGGGCGGGCCGGGGGACCGTCAGCCGCGGGAGCGGGCGTGGCTGCAGCCGCAGGCCGCGGTGGGCCGGTCGGCGCCGTCCGCCTGCCGGCCGGCGTCCCGGAAGACGCCCGAGCCGGCGGTGTGGCCGTACAGCGCGTCGGCGGCGAGCACGACGGCGGCCGCGGTGTAGGCCGAGCGCTCGTGCGGGAAGTGCTTGCGGTTCACGAACTGCCAGCCGGTCCAGTAGGAGCCGTCCTCGTGCCGCAGGTGCTGCATGTCGGTGAAGAGCCGCACCGCCCGCTCGCGCTCGCCCAGCGCGTCCAGGGCCAGCGCCAGCTCGCAGGTCTCCGCCCCGGTCACCCAGGGCTGGTCGGAGACGCAGCGGATGCCCAGGCCCGGCACGACGAAGGTGTCCCACTCCTCGGCCAGCCGGGCGTGGGCCGCCGGGCCGCGCAGCGCGCCGCCGAGGATCGGGTAGTACCAGTCCATCGACCAGCGGCTCTTGTCGGCGAAGGCCTCCGGGTGGGCGGCCAGCACGTGGGCGAGCTGGTCGGCCGCGAGCTCCCAGTCGGGCTGCGGGTCGCCCAGGCGGTCGCCGAGCAGCACGCCGCAGCGCAGGCCCTGGTGGATGGAGGCGCACCCGGTCAGCAGGGCGTAGGAGGCGGCCCGGCCGTCCGCGGCCCGCTCCCAGACGATCTCGCCCCGGGTGGTCTGCAGGCCCACCACGAAGTCGAGGGCGGAGCGCACGACGGGCCACATCTCGCGGGCGAAGGCCTCGTCACCGGTGACCAGCAGCTCGTGCCAGACGCCGACGGCCACGTAGGCGGCGTGGTTCGACTCCCCGCCGTGCTCGACCGCCTCGCCGCCGACCAGCTTCATCGGCCAGGACCCGTCGGTCCGCTGGGTGCGGACGAGCCAGTCGTACCCGCGCCGGACCTGCTCGGTCAGCCCGGCCACGCTCATCGCCATCAGGCACTCGACGTGGTTCCAGGCGTCCACGTGGCCCTCGGGCCACGGCACGCCGCCGTCGGCCTCCTGCACGGCCGCGATGCTGCGCGCGGTCTGCACGATCCGGTCCCAGCCGACGGGCGGCTCGTCGTCCCGGTCCCAGCCGGTGGGCGGCTCACCGCCGGCGAGCCGCCCGGTCACCGCGGGCGGCTCGCCGCCCTCGTCCGTCACATCGGCGGGCCCGTCGTACGGCCCGCCGCTCCGCTCGCCCCCTGCCGTCATGGCGTCAGGCGGGCTTCCGTACGTAGAGCACGACGCTCTTGCCGATGACCGGGTTGAGCAGGGCCTCGGCGATGCGGGTGGCCGCCGGGCGCTTCATGATGTCCCAGACGAGCAGCTCGTGGTAGGCCTTGGCCAGCGGGTGGTCGTCGTTGTTCACCCCGACGGCGCACTTGATCCACCAGTACGGCGCGTGCAGGCCGTGGGCGTGGTGGTGCGGGCCGATGACGAAGCCGGTGGCCTTCAGCTTCGCGCCGAGCTCGGCGAGCGTGTAGATCCGCACGTGCCCGCCGGGGGCGGTGTGGTAGTCCTCGTCCAGCGCCCAGCAGATCCGCTCGGGCAGGAAGCTCGGCACCGTGATCGCGGCCAGGCCGCCCGGCTTGAGCACCCGGAAGATCTCCCGCATCGCGGCCATGTCGTCGGGGATGTGCTCCAGGACCTCGGCGGCGATCACCCGGTCGAAGCTCGCGTCGTCGAAGGGCATGTCCAGTGCGTCGCCGGTCACGGTCTCGGCGGTCGCCTCGTCGGGCACCTCGCCGGCCTGCTCCATCGCGGCGAACATGGTCGCCACGCCCTTCAGCTCCTCGGCGTCCATGTCGAACGCCACCACGTCGGCGCCCCGGCGCAGCACCTCGAAGGCGTGCCGCCCGCCGCCGCAGCCGAGATCGAGGACTCGGTTCCCGGGCCCGACGGGCAACCGGCCGAAGTCGACAGTCAGCACTTGCCGCTCCTTGCAGGGATGGTGGTGATCACTTCGCGTGCCGGGCCCGGATGGCCTCTCGGTAGGCCTCCACGGTCCGCTGCGCCACGACGTTCCAGGTGAAGCGCTCCATGGCGCGCTCGTAGCCGCGTCTGCCGACCTCCGCCCGCTCCTCGGGCGAGTCGTGCAGGCGGCGCAGCACGGCGGCCAGCTCCTCCGGGTCGCCGGGCGTGACCTGCACCGCGGCGTCGCCGACGACCTCGGGCAGGGCTCCGGTCCGGGAGGCGACGAGCGGGGTCCCGGAGGCCATGTGCTCCACGGCGGGCAGCGAGAAGCCCTCGTAGAGCGAGGGGACGACCGCGATCTCCGAGGTGGCGATCAGCTCGCCCAGCTCCTCGTCGGAGATGCCGTGCACGAACCGGACCCGGTCGGCCAGGGAGAGCTCGGCCACCAGCTTCTCGGTCGGGCCGCCGGGCGTCGGCTTGCTGACCACGGTCAGGTTCACGTCGCGCTCGGTGGCGAGCTTGGCGACCGCCCGCAGCAGCGTCGCGACGCCCTTCATCGGGGAGTCGGCGCTGGCCACGGCGACGATCGAGCCGGGGCGCTTGGGCAGCTCCGGGCGCGGGTGGAAGTAGCGGGTGTCCACGCCCAGCGGGATGAGCCGCATGTTGGCCTGGGGGACGTTGAAGTCGCGGTGGATGTCGGCGAGGGAGGACTCGCTGACGGTCAGGATCGGGTTCAGCCGGGGGGCGACCCGGGCCTGCATCCGCACGAAGCCGTACCAGCGCCGCATGGAGAACTGCTTGCGCAGGGGGGCGGCCTTCAGCTCGATGCGCCGGTCCACGCTGATCGGGTGGTGGATGGTGCCGACCACCGGGAAGAGCTTCTGGATGCCGAGCAGGCCGTACCCGAGCGTCTGGTTGTCCTGGACGACGTCGAAGTCGCCGACCCGCCTGGCCAGCTCGCGGCGGGCCCGCAGGGTGAAGGTCAGCGGCTCGGGGAAGCCGGCGGTCCACATGGTCGCGACCTCGAGCACGTCGATCCAGTCGCGGAACTCGCGCAGCCCGGGCGTGCGGAAGGGGTCCTCGTCGCGGTAGAGGTCCAGGCTGGGGACCTTGTTGAGGATGACGCCCTCGTCGAGCTCGGGGTACGGCTGGCCGGAGAAGACCTCGACGTGATGACCGAGGGCGACCAGCTCCCGGCTCAGGTGGCGCAGGTAGACACCCTGGCCGCCGCAGGTCGGCTTGCTCCGGTAGGACAGCAACGCGATCCGCAGCGAGTCCGCACCTGGCACGGCAACCCCTTCCTCACCCTGTCCGGGTGCGGACAGGTACCGTGAAAGATGACCTTAGACCTCGGACCCTACCATTTGGTAGGTCTCACGCTTCTAATGTGGAATTGTGCTCAGTGTCACTTCCAAGGCGCGCAAGCTGCGATGTTGGCCTGTCCGAGCATGATTCGGTGTAACAGGTTCTACTAGGGGCGCGAGACGCGCTATGGTGCCCGTACCCGGGCAGGGCGGTACATTCGCCAGTCAACGGCACACTGTTCGGGCGCACCCGAGTGCGGGCGCGGCGCCCCGCCCGACGAGCGAGGAGGACGCCTTGGCCAGGCGCGCGCTGATCACCGGCATCACCGGGCAGGACGGTTCTTACCTGGCGGAGCATCTGCTGAGCGAGGGCTACGAGGTCTGGGGCCTCGTGCGCGGGCAGGCCAACCCGCGTGTCTCCCGGGTGCGCAAGCTCCTGGCGGACGTCCAGCTCGTCCGCGGCGACCTGCTCGACCAGGGCTCGCTGATCTCCGCGGTGGAGAAGGTCCGCCCCGACGAGGTCTACAACCTGGGCGCCATCTCGTTCGTGCCGATGTCGTGGGAGCAGGCCGAGCTCACCGGCGAGGTGACCGGCATGGGCGTGCTGCGCATGCTGGAGGCCATCCGGGTCTGCTCGGGGATCTCCGCCTCCCGCACCCCGGGCGCGAGCGGGCAGATCCGCTTCTACCAGGCGTCGTCGTCGGAGATGTTCGGCCAGGTCAGGGAGACCCCGCAGACCGAGACCACGCCCTTCCACCCGCGCTCGCCGTACGGCGTGGCCAAGGCCTACGGCCACTTCCTGACCCAGAACTACCGTGAGTCCTACGGGATGTTCGCCGTCAGCGGCATCCTGTTCAACCACGAGTCCCCGCGCCGCGGCGCCGAGTTCGTCACCCGGAAGGTCTCCCTCGGGGCGGCCCGCATCAAGCTGGGGATGGCCGCGGAGCTGCGCCTGGGCAACCTGGAGGCCCGCCGCGACTGGGGCTACGCGGGCGACTACGCCCGGGCGATGCACCTGATGCTCCAGGCGGACACGCCCGAGGACTACGTGATCGGCACCGGCCGCACCCACTCGGTGCGGGAGCTGGTCGAGGCCGCCTTCTCCGCCGCCGGTCTCGACTGGGAGCGGTACGTGGTCTGCGACCAGACGCTGCACCGCCCGGCCGAGGTCGACCTGCTCTGCGCCGACCCGAAGAAGGCGCGGGCGCAGCTCGGCTGGGAGCCCTCGGTCTCCTTCGAGGAGCTGGTGGCCATGATGGTCGAGTCCGACATCCGCCTCCTGTCCGAGGGCGGCGACCCCGAGCAGGACTCCTCCTGGCCCTGACGGGCGTACGGCTCCGGGCCGCCCCGGTCCGGGCGGGTGGTCCCGGACCATGCCGACCTTGGCGACGTGCCATCCGATGTTTCCTTTCCCCAGGCAGGGGCATGCGGCAGCGATAGGGCGATATGTCTGGATATGCCGCTGCTCCGGTCTGCGACGCCGGGGTACCGGTGTTCCGGCCCGCGCCCTGTCCCGCCGCGGACGACGGGTCCGGGCGGGAGAAGACGTCGGAGGGGGAGTCGTCCCATGGCAACCGTTTACTCGCAGGGGCCCGATGCCCCTGCCGCCCCGGCGCGCTCGTCCGCCGCGGACAAGGTCTGGGCCGTGACCCGCATCGCGCTCGGCTGGATCTTCCTCTGGGCCTTCCTGGACAAGCTGCTCGGCCTGGGCTTCTCCACGCCGAGCGAGAGGTCCTGGCTCAACGGCGGCAGCCCGACCACTGGCTTCCTCAAGGGGAGTGGAGAGAACATGTTCGGCGGGTTCTTCTCCAGCCTGGCCGGGCAGGCCTGGGTGGACTGGCTGTTCATGATCGGCCTGCTCGGCGTCGGCCTCGCGCTGATCCTGGGCATCGGTATGAAGATCGCGGCCGTCGCCGGCGCCGTGATGATGGTCCTCATGTGGCTGGCCGCGCTGCCGCTGGAGACCAACCCGATCATCGACGACCACATCATCTACGCCCTCGTGCTGGCCGGTCTCGCCCTGTCGCGAGCCGGCGACACCTGGGGCCTCGGCCGCCAGTGGGGCCGCACCGGCCTGGTCCGCAAGAACCCCGTCCTCAGGTGACCGGCGCCCCGCCGTGACGTACGGCTCCCGGCCGCACGGCGGGGTGCCCGGCCGGGAAGCGCCCGGCGACCCGGCGCGTCCCTCAGCCGAGGAGCGGGAACCGGTCCGCCACCGCGCCGAGGCGCTCGCGCTCGCTTCCGGTCAGCGGCACACGCCCGCTGCCCTTGAGCGCGTAGGCCACGTCGTCCCAGGCGGCGCCCGCGGGCGCTCCGGCGAGACCGTCGAAGGTGCGCCGGACGACGGCCAGCGCCGAGGCCGGGGGCGGCGGGGCCGTGTCGACGCCGGCGGTCACGTCGAGGTGGTGGATCGCCGCCTCCACCGCCCACTCGGCGAGGAGGTCCGCCACGGCCAGGCTCCGGCCGTACTGCTCGACGCGGGCCCCTTCCGGCACCGTTCCCGCCTGCCGGACCGCCGCGCGTACGGCGGGCGACATGTGCGCGACGAGGGCGCTCGGCCTCCGGTACGCCGAGGCGACCAGGCGCACGAAACGCAGGTGCGCCAGAGCGCCCTCCTCGTCGCCGCCCCCGTCCCGCCACACGGACACGAAGTCGGTGTCCGGCTCCGCGTCCGCCGGTGTGGCGAGGGCGACGAGCACGTCCTGGACGCCGAGGTGCAGGTGGCAGAGCACGTCGCCGACCGACCAGCCGCGGCAGCGGCTCGGTCCGGTCAGCGACCTGTCATCGAGCGAGGCGGCCAGCTCGTCCAGCGCGGTGAACGCCTCGGTGAACGCGGTCAGCGCCACCTCGTGGGAGATCGGTTCCGGGGACGTCCTCATGGTCGAGCATGATCGCATGCCGTATCCGGTGCGGGGCACGGCCTCCCGCGGCCGGCGGGGTGACCGGTCCGCGGGATCCGGGGTCAGGCGAGGGTGACCGGGAGCTCCTTGATGCCGTTGATGAAGTTGGAGCGGAGGCGGCGGGCCGGTGGGCCCCTGCGGTCAGCTGACCTTCAGCTGCTCGTCTCCGAAGTCGGCTACGAGCTTGAGGGTGCCGCCGAGCGCGGCCACGTAGCGGTCGAGGACCTCCCTGGTGGAGACGTCGCCCTTCTCGATCTGGGATACCCGAGCGATGGAGACGCCCATGCGCTCGGCCACCTGAGCCTGAGTGAGGCCGCGGCGTTTGCGCATCTCACCCAGCCGCCATCCCTGCGCCTGGGCGCGCTGTTGCCGTACTTCGCTCTCGAACTGCTCGGGACCACCGGCGATTTCGATCGCCCGCTCCAGGTGGCCGCTCTCACGCCACCTGCGGTAGTTGCTCACCGGTCCATCTCCTTCTGTCGTTCCACCAGATAGAGCTCGTACAGCAGCTCGGCTCGCGGTACAGCCGTCCGGTACCAGCGTTCCCAGTTACCTGCTTTGTCACCGGCCACCAGCAAGATGGCGGCCCTCCAGGGATCGAAGACGAACAGGATACGGATCTCGCTGCGGCCTGCGGAGCCCGGCCTGAGCTCTTTCATGTTGGGAATCTTGGAGCCTGTGATCGTGTCCACGAGTGGGCGGCCCTCTGCGGGACCGTTGCGTTCCAATATCAAGATGGCCTGGTTGACCAGCTTGTAGGAAACGGGATCGGTCTCGCTCAGAGTGTCGAGGAATTCTCCCACTTCATCGGTGAAGAAGATCTCCCACTCGTCCACCGGGTCTCCTCGCGGCAGTCATCGTAGTTAAGAATATTCTAAATACGGTGAGTCTCGAAGACGGTGGACTCGGCAGAAGTTCTCGAGAGGAGAATGCCCCGTCGGTCAGTGGGATGCCGATCGGCGGGGCGGGCTTCAGGCGAGGGTGACCGGCAGTTCCTTGATGCCGTTGATGAAGTTGGAGCGGAGGCGGCGGGCCGGGCCGGCCTGGGAGATCTTCGGCAGCCGGTCGGCCAGGGTCTCGAAGAGCACCCGCAGCTCCAGCTTGGCCAGGTGGTTGCCGAGGCAGAAGTGGGCCCCGCCGCCGCCGAAGCCGATGTGCGGGTTGGGGTCGCGGCCGATGTCGAAGACGTCCGGGGAGTCGAAGACGGACTCGTCCCGGTTGGCCGAGGGGTAGAAGACCACGATCTTGTCGTTCTCGCGGACCGGCTGCCCTCCGATCACCGTGTCGGCGGTCGCCGTGCGGCGGAAGAGGTTGACCGGGGAGACCCAGCGGACGATCTCCTCGGCCGCGGTGGGGGCGAGCCCCGGCTCGGCCACCAGCCGGGCCCACTGCTCCGGATGCTCGAAGAAGGTCAGCATGCCGCCGGAGGCGGCGTTGCGGGTCGTCTCGTTGCCCGCGACCACCAGGAGCAGCACGAACAGGTCGAACTCGTGCTCGTCGAGCGCCTCGCCGTTCTCGGCGGGCTGCAGGAGCCTGGTGATGATGTCGTCGCGCGGCTCCGCGCGCCGCCGGGCGGCCAGCTCGTTGGCGTAGGCGTAGACCTCCATGGCGGCGGCGTGGCCCTCGGCCGGCTCGGTGGCGTAGTCGGGGTCCTCGGCCCCGATCATCCGGTTGGACCAGTTGAAGAGCTTGTCGCGGTCCTCGACGGGGGCGCCGAGCAGCTCGCAGATCACGTAGAGCGGGAGTGGGGCGGCGATGTCCCGGACGAAGTCGACCGAGTCGCGGCCCTTGGCCTCGTCCACCAGGTCGTTGCAGATGTCGCGGATGTGCTGCTCCAGCCGCCCGATGATCCGGGGGGTGAAACCCCGGTTGACCAGGGAGCGGCGCCGGGTGTGCTCGGGGGGGTCCTGGTTGAGCATCATCATCCGCTGCATCTCGCGCTCCTCCTCCGGTATCTCGTTGAAGAGCGCGAGCCTGCGGTGGGAGGAGAACAGGTCCGAGTGGCGGGAGACGTGGACCACGTCGGCGTGCCGGGTGACCGCCCAGAAGGAGGGGCCGTCCGGGTCGGGGTGCCGGTGCACGGGGTCGTTGGCCCGCAACCAGGCGAACTGCTCGTGGGGAGGCCCGTACCGCGCGTAGAAGTCCTGGTCGATGAGGTTGATGTCCATCAGCGTTCTCCCACGTGGAGCGTACGGGCATGTCCTCGGCGGCACGGAGGGCGCGGAAACGTGGTCCCCGCGTCCCGGCCGCCGTCCTCCGGAGTAATTGATCAAACGCTTGGTTGACTACGTTTCTGAAACGTGTTCTATTACGGGCCCCCTGGACCGTCAAGGCGGTGTCCCGGCTGCCGGGACCGGTGGCGGTACGGCGCCGTCTACCCGCGGGTGCGCCTCTTTATCCGTGCTTGTCCGTGGTCATCCGTGCGAGGAGGGGGATCGCCAGGGACGCGGGCCGCGGAACCGGGGGCGGTGGCCGGCGGGGAGGGGTGCCGCGGTGACGAAAGTAAAACCCACAGGTAATTAGATCCGAGGTCTGATGTCTCTCGGTGCTTGTGTCGGGGATTCGTCGAACGACTCTCCGCCGCTCGGGCCGCTTGGAAGGCCTCCCGGTGCGGCTCCGCGGCCGGTCGGATCGCCCGCCGGATGACCGGGTTTATATGGATGGACCGCTGCTCCTGTCAGGTGGGGATCGCGTCCGGCCGTCGGCGGAGGGTTGACGGAGCGCGGCCGACCCGGCGAGCATCTTGGGCAAGACATCCGATGTATCGACGAGGGGCGCGGTGTGAAGCTGCTGCGAGTAGGACCGGCCGGTCAGGAGCGGGCGGCCGTCATGGACGGGGCCGGTGACCTCCGTGCGATCTCCGAGGAGATCGACGGGGCGTTCTTCGCGTCCGGAGGAGTGGCCCGGGTCCGCGCGGCCCTGGAGGCCGGCGAGCTGCCCGTCCTCGACGCCGCCGGCCTGCGGACCGGTCCGCCGGTCGCCCGGCCCGGCAAGATCGTGTGCATCGGGCTCAACTACCGCGACCACGCCGAGGAGACCGGCGCGCCGCTCCCCGCGGAGCCGGTGGTCTTCATGAAGGCCCCCAACACGGTCGTCGGGCCCGACGACGAGGTCCTCATCCCGCGCGGCAGCGTGAAGACCGACTGGGAGGTCGAGCTGGCCGTCGTCATCGGGGGCACGGCCCGCTATCTGGAGACGCACGAGGAGGCGCTGGCCGCGGTCGCGGGCTACACGATCTCCAACGACGTCTCCGAGCGGGAGTTCCAGCTGGAGCGCGGCGGGCAGTGGGACAAGGGCAAGTCCTGCGAGACCTTCAACCCCCTCGGTCCCTGGCTGGTCACGGCCGACGAGGTCCCCGACCCGCAGAACCTGGGCCTGCGCCTGTGGGTGGACGGGGAGCCGCGCCAGGACGGCACCACCGAGGACATGGTCTTCCCGGTGGCGGAGATCGTCCGCTACCTCAGCCGCTTCATGGTCCTGGAGCCCGGTGACGTCATCAACACCGGCACCCCCGCGGGCGTCGCGCTCGGCCGGGCCGGCACGCCGTACCTGCGGGCGGGCCAGGTCGTGGAGCTGGAGATCGACGGTCTGGGCCGCCAGCGCCAGACGGTGGGGCGGGCGTGAGCGAGCGGAGCGAGCGAACCATGAGCGCAGCAGCGTCGCTCGCGGGGCCGACGGAGGAGGCGACGTGAGCGAGCGGAGCGAGCGAACCATGAGCGCAGCAGCGTCGCTCGCGGGGCCGACGGAGGAGGCGACGTGAGCGACACCGCCGTCCCCGGGCCCGCCGCGCCCGCGGAGGGCCCGGTGGGCCCGGGACCCTACCGGATCACCTCGTTCACCTGCCACGACGTCCGCTTCCCGACCTCGCGGGAGCTCGACGGCTCCGACGCGATGCACCCGGACCCGGACTACTCGGCCGCCTATCTGGTGCTCCGCACCGACGACGGATTCGAGGGGTACGGCTTCGCCTTCACCATCGGGCGCGGCAACGAGGTGCAGACCGCCGCCGTCGAGGCGCTGGCGCCGTACGTGGTGGGCAGGGACGCCGAGGACCTCGGGGCGCTCGGGCGGGAGATGGTCCACGACTCCCAGCTGCGCTGGCTCGGACCGGAGAAGGGCGTCATGCACATGGCGATCTCCGCCGTGGTCAACGCGCTGTGGGACCTGAGGGCCAGGCGCGCCGGCAAGCCGCTCTGGCTCCTGCTCGGCGAGATGCCCCCGGAGGAGATCGTCGACCTGGTGGACTTCCGCTACCTCACCGACGCCCTCACCCGGGCCGAGGCGCTGGAGATCCTGCGCGCCGCCGAGCCCGGCCGGGCCGCGCGCGTCGCCCGCCTGCGGGAGCACGGCTATCCGGCCTACACCACCTCGCCCGGCTGGCTCGGCTACGACGACGCGAAGCTGCGCCGCCTCTGCGAGGAGGCGATGGCCGCCGGGTTCACCCAGATCAAGCTGAAGGTCGGCGCCGACCTGGAGGACGACCGTCGGCGCATGCGCGTCGCCCGCGAGACCTGCGGCGCGGACTTCCCGATCGCCGTCGACGCCAACCAGCGCTGGGACGTGGACTCCGCGATCGCCTGGGTGGGCGCGCTGGCCGAGTTCCGGCCGCACTGGGTGGAGGAGCCGACCAGCCCCGACGACGTGCTCGGCCACGCCGCCATCGCCAGGGCCGTCGCGCCGATCCCGGTCGCCACCGGCGAGCACGTGGCCAACCGCACGGTCTTCAAGCAGCTGCTGCAGGCCGGGGCGATCTCCTACCTGCAGCTCGACGCGGCCCGGGTCGCGGGCGTCAACGAGAACGTCGCGATCCTGCTGCTCGCGGCCAAGTTCGGCGTCCCGGTCTGCCCGCACGCCGGCGGCGTGGGCCTGTGCGAGCTGGTGCAGCACCTGTCGATGTTCGACTACGTCGCGGTCAGCGGCTCGATGGAGAACCGGGTGATCGAGTACGTAGACCACCTGCACGAGCACTTCGCCGACCCGGTGGTCATCAGGGACGGCTCCTACGTCGCGCCCGGCCGGCCCGGCTTCGGCGCGCGGATGCACGCGGCCTCCGTCGCCGCGTACTCCTATCCCGGCGGCGAGGTCTGGAGGTCACGCGGATGAGCGTCACGGAGATGAGGGTCATGGCGGCCGAGTTGGGCGGTCTGCGCGCGCTGGTCACCGGGGGCGGCTCCGGGATCGGCCTGGCCGCCGCCACCCTGCTCGCCGGGCGCGGCGCGGCGGTCGCCTGCCTGGACCTGAAGCCGCCGGCCGGACCGCTCGCGGGGCCGCCGACGGGGCCGGTGGGGCCGGTGGCGGGGCGGCCGGCGGCGTCACCGGCGCCGCCGCTGCTCGGCGTCACGGCCGACGTCACCGACGAGGAGCAGGTCCGCACGGCGGTCGCCGAGGCCGCCGGACGGCTGGGCGGCCTGGACATCCTGGTCAACAACGCCGGGATCGGCGCCACGGGGACGGTCGAGGACAACCCCTACGAGGAGTGGCTCCGCGTCCTGGACGTGAACGTGCTCGGCCTGGTCCGGGTGACCCGGGCGGCCCTGCCGTACCTGCGGAGGTCCGCGCACGCGGCGATCGTCAACACCTGCTCGATCGCGGCCACCGCCGGGCTCCCGCAGCGGGCGCTCTACAGCGCCTCCAAGGGCGCGGTGCAGTCGCTCACGCTCGCCATGGCCGCCGACCACCTGCACGAGGGCATCCGGGTCAACTGCGTCAACCCCGGCACCGCCGACACCCCGTGGGTGCAGCGGCTGCTGGACGCGGCGGACGACCCGGAGGCGGAGCGGGCGGCCCTGCGGGCACGGCAGCCGATGGGCCGCCTGGTGAGCGCGGAGGAGGTCGCCGCGGCGATCGCCCACCTCGCGAGCCCGCTGGCGGCCTCCACCACCGGGACGGCCCTGGCCGTGGACGGAGGCATGCAGGGCCTGCGGCCGCGACCCCGGTCCTGACCCGGCGCGTCCAGGGAAGGAGCGCGCGGTGGGCATCGGAGAGGACCTCGGCAGGTACGGCTTCGGCGGGGGCCCGATCGGCAACCTGTTCACGGCGGTGGACGACGCCACCGCGCACGCGGCGGTCGGCGCCGCCTACGAGGCGGGGATCCGGCTGTTCGACACCGCGCCGCACTACGGGCTCGGCCTGTCGGAACGGCGGCTCGGCGCGGCGCTGGCCGGCCGCCCCCGCGGCGCCTACACGCTCTCCACCAAGGTCGGCCGCCTGCTGGCGCCGGCGCCGGAGGGCGCCGGCAGGCGGGACGACGAGGGCTTCGACGTCCCGGCGGACCTGCGCCGGGTCCGCGACTACTCGCGCGACGGGGTACGGCGCTCGCTGGAGGAGAGCCTTCAGCGGCTCGGCCTGGACGCGGTCGACATCGTGCTGATCCACGACCCGGACGAGCACTGGGAGCAGGCCGTCTCCGAGGCGTACCCGGCCCTGGCCGAGCTGCGCGACCAGGGCGTCGTCCGGGCGATCGGGGCCGGCATGAACCAGTGGGAGATGCTCGCCCGGTTCGTCCGGGAGACCGACATGGACGTGGTGATGCTCGCCGGCCGGTACACGCTGCTCGACCGGTCGGCGGAGCGCGAGCTGCTCCCGCTCTGCGCGGAGCGCGGCGTCGCGGTGCTCGCGGCCGGGGTGTTCAACAGCGGGCTGCTGGCCACCCACGAGCCCTCCGGCACCTACGACTACGCCCCCGCCCCCGGGCCGCTGCTGGGGCGGGCCCGCCGGATCGCCGCGGTCTGCGAGCGCCACGGCGTCACCCTGCCCCAGGCCGCGCTGGCCTTCCCGCTCCGCCATCCCGCGGTCGTCTCGGTGGTCGCCGGGGCCCGCTCGCCCGCCGAGGTCACCCGCAACGCCGCCCTGGCCGCCGCTCCCGTGCCCGAGGAACTCTGGTCCGACCTCGCCGCCGAGGGCCTCCTGCGCTGAGCCGCTCACGTCCGTTCAGGCGAGTGTCCGGCGGAGCCACTCCTCGACCCCGGCGATCGTTCAGGCGAGTGTCCGGCGGAGCCACTCCTCGACCCCGGCGATGTGGACCGTGGCCCAGGCCCGGGCGACCTCCGGCTGGCGGGAGGCGATGGCGTCGCAGATCGCGGTGTGCTGCTCGCGGGTCTTCTCCAGCGCGCGCCCCTGGGTGAGCCCCCGCCAGACGCGCGCCCGGGTGGTCGGGCCGGACAGGCTCTCGATGAGCGAGCAGAGCACCGGGTTGCCCGAGCCCTCGGCGATGCGCCGATGGAAGCGGAGGTCGTTGGCGACGAGCTGCTCGACGGTCGGCTCCTCGGGCAGCTCGCCGAGGACGGCGCGCAGCTCGGCGACGTCGGCCTCGCTCATCCGGGCCGCGGCCATCGCGGTGGCCGCCGGCTCCAGGATCCGCCGGACCTGGAAGAACTGCAGGACTGTGTCGTCCCGGTGGAAGTCCACCACGAAGGAGAGCGCGTCCAGCAGCAGGCCGGGCTCCAGGCTGGTCACGTAGGTCCCGTCACCCTGGCGCACGTCCAGCACGTTGATCAGCGCCAGGGCCCGGACGGCCTCACGCAGCGAGTTGCGCGACAGACCGAGCCGCCCGGCGAGGTCGGCCTCCTTCGGCAGCCGGCTGCCCGGGGCGAGCTCGCCGGAGAGGATCATCTGCTTGATCTTGTCGATCGCGGCGTCGGTGACCGCCACGCCTCACCGTCCAGACTCGCCCGTGCATCGCATGCCCAGGAGTGTAGGGGGCCGAGGGCCCCGATGACCCGAAGGAGGCCGTGGGGGCCGGCGGGCGGTCGGCGGGGCGGTCGGCGGGGCGGCTCCCCGCCGGCCGGTGGGGGCCTACAGCCGCTCCAGGACGGTCGCGGTGGCCAGCGCCCCGCCCGCGCACATCGTGACCAGGGCGGTCGAGGAGTCGGAGCGCTCCAGCTCGTGCAGGGCGCCGGTGACCAGCCGGGCCCCGGTGGCGCCGACCGGGTGGCCGAGCGCGATGGCCCCGCCGCCCACGTTGACCCGGTCCATGTCCGGCGCGTGTACCGAGGCCCAGGAGAGCACCACCGAGGCGAACGCCTCGTTGACCTCGAAACGGTCGATGTCGCCCACCGTCATGCCGGTGTCGGCGAGGACCTTGGCCGTGGCGTCCACCGGGCCGTCCAGGTGGTAGTACGGCTCGGCGCCGACGAGCGCCTGGCCGCGGATCCGGGCCCGGGGACGCAGGCCGTGCCGGGCGGCGGCGGCCTCGCTCATCAGCAGCACCGCCGCCGCGCCGTCGGAGATCTGCGAGGAGGTGCCGGCGGTGTGCAGGCCGTCCTCCCCGAGGACCGGCCGGAGCCGCGCGAGCGTCTCCGCGGTGGTCTCGCGCAGGCCCTCGTCCCGGGTGACCGTACGGCTCTCCCCGGTCGGCGGTCCGCCGGGACCGAGGACCGGGGCGGTCACCGGGACGATCTCGCGCTCGTAGCGGCCGTCGGCCCACGCCTTGGCGGCCAGTTGCTGGGAGCGGGCGCCGAACCGGTCGAGGTCCTCGCGGGTCAGCCCGCGCCGGCGCGCGATCCGCTCGGCGGCGGTGAACTGGTCGGGCATGTCGAGGGACCAGTCGTCGGGCTTGGCGGTCGCGGGGAGGACGTTGCTGCCCAGCGGGACGCGGCTCATCACCTCGACGCCGCAGGCGACGCCGACGTCGATGACGCCCGAGTCGATGAGGGCGGCGGCGAGGTGGACGGCCTGCTGGGAGGAGCCGCACTGGGCGTCGACCGTGGTCACGCCCGTGGTGTGCGGCAGACCGGCGTACAGCCAGGCGTAGCGCCCGACGTGGCCGCCCTGCTCGCCGGCCTGGGTCACGCACCCGGCGAAGACCTGGCCGACGGCGGCCGGGTCGATCCCGGCCCGGTCCACCAGGCCGCGCAGCGCGAGGGCGAGCAGGGCCTGGGGCTTCAGCCAGGCCAGGGCGCCGCCCCGCTTGCCGATCGGGGTCCGCACGGCCTCGACGATCACCGCACTCATGCGCTCTCCTCGCCCCGCGGCCCGGACGGGGGCGGGGGAGGCCGGCCCGCCGCGCGGGCACGCGCGGAATACAGAACATGGTTCCAGTCGATGCGCCTTCGACTGTAACCCGTTCTAGTTACCGGCGGAAGGCGCGGCCTGGAAATCGGAGAAGAGCCGGTCGGCGGCGATCTCGATGCGCCGCTGGATCTGCTCGTGGGTACGCCGGCCGCGGAGCATTTCGAGCAACTCGTGGACCCAGACGCTCGCCAGCGAGCCGGCGAGGGCGAACTGCTCCTCGGTCGGCTCTGCGGCGGAGCCCTGCGCGCCCGGCCCTCCGCCCGCCACGCGGATGAGCAGGTCCGCCATGCGGTCGCCGAACGGGGTCTCCACCTCCGTCATGATCAGCGAGCGGATGAGGGCGTCGGCGAGCTCGGGCTCGCGCATGAGCCCCCGGGTGGCCCGCATCAGCACGTCGACCGCGCGGCCGGCCGGGGTGGCGGCGGAGGGCGGGCGGCGCTCGATGCTGGTCTCCAGCAGCTCGATCTCCTCGCTCACGACGGCGACGACGAGATCCATCTTGGAGGGGAAGTAGCGGTAGAGCGTGCCGAGCGCGACGCCGGCGCGCTCGGCGACGGTGCGCATCTGCATGGCCTCGACGCCGCCCCGGGAGGCGAGCGCGGCGGCCGCCTGGACGATGCGCTTGCGCCGCTGGTGCTGACTTCTCGTGCGGACGTCGGTGGACGGTTCGCTCTGCACGCCGGATGCCCTCTCGGTCGTGGCGGGTCCGGCGATGCCCGGGGTGGAGGCGCCGGTGAGGCGCGGGGCCGGTGGCGCCTCGATGGTCGCATGCGGAGTACGCATGAGAACACGTTATCTGATTTCAGCCTTCTCCGAAGACTTACCGGCCGGTCACAAATGTCCCTGCTCCTTGCATGACATATATCTCACGACGGCTTTCTGTGCGATGTTGATCGAGGAGGATCTGGACACTTATTGGAATCTGTTCTAATTTCTGGTCGGGCGATTCGAGACCCTTCCGGGAGGCGCCGGTGGACTTCAACCTCGACGAGACACAGGAAGAGCTGCGCGCTCTGGCGGCGGGACTGCTCGACCGGGAGACCACCCCGGCCCGCCGCCAGGAGCACGAGCGGAGCGGCGCGCCGTACGACGAGGGGCTGTGGCGCTCCCTGGCCCGGGCCGGGCTGCTCGGCGCGGTCCTGCCCGAGGAGGCGGGCGGCGCCGGGCTCGGGCCGGTGGAGCTGGCCGTCGTCCTGCGTGAGATCGGCGCCCGCGTCGCCCCGGTCCCGGTCCAGCAGAGCCTCGTCGCCGCGATGGCCGTCGCCCGGTACGGCGACGCCGGGCAGCGCCGGGAGCTGGCCCCGCTGGCGGAGGGGGAGCTCGTGCTGAGCGCCGCGCCGCGGGGGCCCGGCGGCGCGCCCGGGCGCTCTCCGGCGGGGGAGCGGGCGGGGTCGTCCCGGGTGACGGCCCGGGAAGGAGGCGGCGGCTGGCTGCTCGACGGCCGGACCACCGCGGTGCCCTACGCCGCCCAGTCGGCGCGGGTCCTCGTGCCCGCCGAGACCGCGGGCGGCCCCGGGCTGTTCCTGGTCGAGCCCGCCCCGGCCGTGCTGCGGCCGGTGCCCCTGCCGTCCGGGGAGCCGGGGGCCGTGCTCGTGCTGGACGGCACGCCCGCACGGCCGGTCGGCGATCCCGGCGGCCCGGCCGGGGAGGAGGCCGTGCGAGGGCTCGGCAGGCTCGCGACCGCCGCCTCCGCGGCCGTCGTCTCCGGGGTGCTGGCCGGCGCCCTGGAACTGACCTGCGGCTACCTGCGCACCCGCAGGCAGTTCGGCCGGGCGCTGGCCGAGTTCCAGGCGGTGACCATGCAGATCGCCGACGTCTACATCGCCTCCCGGGCACTGGACGTGACCGTCAGATCGGCCGTCTGGCGGCTGGCGGGGCACCCCGGCGGGGGATCCGGCGCCTTTCCCGGGGCGATCCCCGGCGGCGGACCCGACGCCTTCCCCGGAGGGGAGACGGGCAGGGACGCGGCCGGGGAGGCCGACACCGACCTGGCGGTGGCGGCCTTCACCGCCGCCGGCCCGGCGCTCGAGGCCCTGTACGCCTGCCAGCACCTGCACGGCGGGATCGGCCTGGACGTGACCTACCCCCTCCACCGCCACTTCGCCTGGGGCCGGCACCACGCCCAGCTGCTGGGCGGCGCGGAGCTCCAGCTCGACACGATCGGAGCGCTGGCCGGATGATGATCGACCTGACCGCGGAGCAGAAGCGCCTCCGCGACGAGCTGCGCGAGTACTTCCGGGGCTGCCTGAGCGCCGAGGAGCGCGCGAAGATCGACGCCGACCCCTTCGGTCCCGCCTACATGGAGCACTGCCGGCGCCTCGGCCGCGACGGCAAGCTCGGCCTGGGCTGGCCGGAGGAGTACGGCGGCGGCGGGTACGGCCCGGTGGAGCAGCAGATCTTCGCCAACGAGATCGCGCACGCCGAGGTGCCCTACCCGCTCATCACCGTGCAGACCGTCGGCCCGACCATCATGAAGCACGGCACACCCGCCCAGAAGGAGTTCTTCCTCCCGCGTATCCTGGCCGGGGAGTGCCACTTCGCGGTCGGCTACAGCGAGCCGGAGGCGGGCACCGACCTGGCCGCGCTGCGCACCACGGCGGTCCTCGACGGCGACCACTACGTGGTGGACGGGCAGAAGGTCTTCACCTCCGGCGCCCACTACGCGCACTACATCTGGCTGGCCGCCCGGACCGACCCGGCGGCGAAGCGGCACCGCGGCATCACGATGATGATCGTGGACTGCTCCGACCCCGGCTACTCCTGGACGCCGATCATCACCATGGACGGCCGGCACCACACCAACGCCACCTACTACTCCGGCGTGCGCGTGCCGGTGGACATGGTGGTGGGCGAGGTGAACCGGGGCTGGGACCTGATCGTCGACCAGCTCAACCACGAGCGGGTCACGCTCGGCCCGGCGGGCAACCTCGGCCGCCTGCGCGACCGCTTCCTGCACTGGGCGCGCGGGGCCGGGCTCGACGGCGAGCCCCAGGTCCGCCGCGCGCTCGGCCTCCTCCACGTGCTGTTCCGCACCAACGAGCTGCTCAACTGGCAGGTCGCCTCCGCCATGGACCTCGGCTGGCTGGGCGCTCCGGACGCCTCCGCCACCAAGATCTACTCCTCGGAGGCCATGCAGGAGGCCGGCCGGATCCTCGGCGACGTCGTGGCCCGCTTCGGCGACCTGTCCGACCCGGAGACGGCCGAGTTCGCCGGGCGCCTCGACCGCCTGGCCAAGGGGGCGCTCGTGCTCACCTTCGGCGGCGGCGTCAACGAGGTGCAGCGCGAGCTGATCGCCATGCTCGGCCTCAACCTGCCGAGGCCGCCGCGGTGAGCGCGCCGACGGCCCCCGGTGACCCTCGGTAACCCCCGGGGGTCGCCGGTGCGGCCGCCGTCCCGACCGGCCGTGCGGCCGGGGACAGAGCGGAGGTCTCCGGGGTACATCCTCTCCATGAAAACGGATATATAGCCACAAACGGGTTGTGTGGCGATGGTGGAGAGGGGGACGAGACCATGGCGGCACCCGCGCCCCCACCCGCTGCCGGACCGCGGGCGCCCGGCTCCGGAGGGAGACGGCGCCGGCCCGGCTGGACGGTGGGCAGGCTGCTCGCCGTCGGCTACACGATCGCGTTCCTCGCGCTCGCCGTCATCGGGATCAGCTCCTACATGCGCATCGGCGCCCTCCAGGACGACGTGCGCGCGGTCCAGCACACCCAGCAGACCCTCGACCGGATCGGGTACCTGCGCAGCCTGGTCAAGGACGCGGAGCGCGGCCAGCGCGGCTACGTCATCACCGGGCAGGACCGCTACCTGGTGCCCTACCGGGAGGCGGTCACGGACATCGACGACGTGTACGCGACCCTGCGCCGGATGACCGGGGACGACCCCGCCCAGCAGGCGACCATGGACCGGCTCCGGCAGGCCCTCGACGCGAAGCTCGACGTGACCGCCGAGGGGATCCGCCTCCGCAGGGAGGAGGGCTTCGCCGCCGCCCGGGACCTCGTCCTGACCGCCCGGGGCCAGCAGAGCATGCTCCAGGTCCAGACCCTGCTGAGCCAGATGCGCGAGGAGGAGTTGCGGCTGCTGGCGCAGCGCGAGAGAGCCGGCGCCCGGAGCGCGACGGAGACCCGCAACCTCATCCTGTGGGGGTCGCTGCTGGCGGCCCTGCTGGTCGCCGCCGCCGCCTGGTGGACGACGCGCAAGCTGACCACCTCCGTGGACGAGGTGACGGCCGCCGCCAGACGCGTCGCGGCCGGCGACGTGAGCCGCCCCGCCCAGGTGCGCGAACCGCTGGAGATGGCACAGATGGCCGAGGCCGTCAACGGCTCGGTCCGGGTCATCGCCCAGGCGCGGGACGAGGCGCTCGCCGCCGCGGCGGCCAAGGCGTCGTTCCTGGCGACCATGAGCCACGAGATCCGCACCCCCATGAACGCCGTCATCGGCATGACGGATCTGCTGCTGGAGACCGGGCTCGACGACGACCAGCGCGAGCTCACCGAGACCGTGCGCAACAGCGGAGAGGCCCTGCTCGCCGTCATCAACGACATCCTGGACTACTCCAAGATCGAGGCCGGTCAGCTCGACCTCGACGACGAGCCGTTCGACGTGCGGGAATGCCTGGAGAGCACGCTCGGCCTGATGGCCCTCGCCGCCGAGGGCAAGGGGGTCGAACTGGTCGGGAACATCGCCCCAGACTGCCCCCGGATCCTCCGCGGCGACGTGACGCGCGTCCGGCAGGTGGTGGTGAACCTGCTCAGCAACGCCGTGAAGTTCACCGACCGGGGGGAGATCGTCCTCACCGCGGAGGGTGAGCGGCTCACCGGGCGCGAGGACGGCCCGGTCCGCCTCAAGGTGGCGGTCAGGGACACCGGGATCGGCATCCCGCCCGACCGCATGGACCGGCTCTTCCGCTCCTTCAGCCAGGTGGACTCCTCGACCACCCGGGTCTACGGGGGAACGGGCCTCGGCCTGGCGATCAGCAAACGGCTCGCCAGGGCCATGGGCGGAGACCTGGAGGTCGAGAGCGAGGTCGGCGTCGGCTCCACCTTCACCCTCACCGCGGTGCTGACCGGCTGCCCCCAGTACACGGAGCCCGAGCCGCCGTCCGTCGGCGTGGACCTCGCCGGGCGGTCGGCCCTGGTCGTGGACGACAACGCGACCAACCGGCACGTCCTGCGGCTCCAGCTCACCGGCTGGGGCATGGAGTGCACCGACGTCGGCTCACCGGGGGAGGCGGTGGAGCTGATCACCGCCGGCCGCGCCTACGACGTCGCCCTCCTCGACATGCACATGCCGGAGATGAACGGCGAGCAGCTGGCCGCGGCCCTGCGCGACCTGGAGGAGGGGCGGAACCTGCCGATGGTGCTGCTGACGAGCGTGCAGTGGCGTGCCAGGAGCGGGCCGCAGCAGCTGTTCGACGCCGTGCTCACCAAGCCCGCGCGCAGCACGGTGCTCCGGGAGAAGCTGGCCGGCGCGATAGCGCGCCGGCAGGCCGCGGAACCGGGGGCGGAGACGGCCGGTGAGCGGCGCGAGGAGACCGCGCCGGGCGCGGCGGACCGGCGCGGCGCGCTGGACGTGCTCCTCGCCGAGGACAACCCGGTCAACCAGAAGGTCGCGCAGCTCATGCTGCGCAGGCTCGGCCACCGCGTCGTGACGGTCGGCAACGGCGCCGAGGCGGTGGAGGCGGTGCGGCGGGCGTCCTACGACGTGATCCTCATGGACGTGCACATGCCGGAGATGGACGGGCTGGAGGCGACCCGGCGGATCCGGGCCGAGCAGTCCGACGCCCGGCCGTACATCGTGGCGCTGACGGCCAGCGTGCTCGGCGAGGACCAGGAGGCCTGCCGCACCGCGGGCATGGACGACTATCTGGCCAAGCCGGTGCGCGCGCACGAGCTGGGAGAGCTCCTCGAGCGGGTCCGGCCCGCGCGGCCCGCTCCGGCTCCGGCTCCGGGGGACGGTACGGCCGGGCAGCCCCAGGGGCCCCGCGTGGCGGAGCCGCCGGCCGTGCCGGTATCGGAGGGGGAGGAGCCCGTGGCGGTCGTGCCTGTACCGGAGGGCGCGGAGGAGGCCGTACCGGAAGGGTCGGAGGAGGCCGGAGGGGCGGGGACGGCGGAGCCCGCGGAAGGACCTGCGGAGGAGCCCTCGCAGGAGCCCGCGGCGCCGGGCCGGGAGAGCGCCATCAGGAGCCGCTTCGAGGAGCTGGCCGGGCCGGACGCGGGGGAGGACGACTGGGAGATGGTCGACTATCTCGCCACCTCCTTCGTCAGCAAGGCGCCCGGAGCCGTGGAGGAGCTGCAGGAGGCGGTCGGCCGCGGCGACGCCAAGGACGTGGAGAAGCAGGCGCACAGCCTCAAGGGCTCCGCCGTCAACATGGGCGCCGACACCCTGGCGGAGCTGTGCGCCCGGCTGGAGGCGCAGGGCAGGGCGGGACGGCTCTCCGACACCGAGGGCACGCTGCACGCGATCAGGGAGGAGCTCGACCTCGTCCGCCGCACGATCGAGGGCCTGCACTCCGAGATCGAGGAGCGGGCGCAGGCGGCGGCGGACCGGTAGCGCCGCCGCGGCCCGGCTCCACGGCCGTGGCGCGGGAGCCGCGGCGCGGACCGGCCACCGGGGAGCCGGGGCGGCCTCAGGGGGTGGTGATGGTCGGGACGGCGAAGAAGACGAGCATCGCGATCGCGACGCAGAGGATGAAGCCGACCAGCTCCCACGCCCAGTCGTGGAGGCGTTCGGCGCGCCGGGCCTGCTTGGGCTTGCGGCGGCTGCCGCGGGTGCGCTCCGGGCGGACGGACCCGGCACGTCCGGGGGCCCCGGTGGAGGCGGTGGAGGCCGCCTCCACGGGGGCCGGGTCCGTGAGGGCCGGGTCAGCGGAGGACGCGGTGGAGGCCGTGGAGAACGCCGTGGAGAACAGGGAGCCCTCGGCCGGCCCCAAGGACACGGGGAGCACGGGAGACGCGGCCGGGCCGCCCGGCGTCGCCGCCGGGTCCGCCGGGTCCGCTGTGCCACGGTCCGGTGCGGTGGTCCCGGCGGCCGCCTTGAACGGAGAGCGGGCGACCAGTTTGTCGGTGTAGGCCAGGGCCGCCCGGGCCTGCGGGGTCAGGGGACGGAACAGGTCCGTCCCACCGGGGAGGTCACCGCCGGCCGCCGGGGTGTCGAGCACGTCACCCGGGACCGGCGCGGACAGCGGCGTCCCGGGAGCCGCGGAGGCCGCCGGCTCCGTGGACTGCGCGGGCTCCTCGGACGTCCGGGGGAGCGGAGGCCCCGCGTGGCGGGGCCTCGGCCGCCGGAGGCGCGGACGGGACGGCGCCGGTGACGGGGCCGACGCCGCGTCGTCGAGGGCCGTCAGCACCGAGTCGCGGAGTCTGGGCATCGGCTCGGTGGTCGCCTCGTGGACGGAGACGGCGTCCGGGTCCGGCGGGAAGAACAGGCAGGTGCCGGTCAGCGCGTCCGGCTCGGCCAGGGGGAGCGGCCAGGCGGGAGCGGTCGGCCAGAGCCTCTTGAGCGGCAGGGCCTTCCCGGCCGGCGAGGCGCCCGCGCCGGCGGGAGCCGCACCCGCTGCCGGGGTGCTCGCCGTACCGACGCCGAGCAGGGTGGAGACGGCGCTCAGCACGGTGGCGCGCAGCGAGGCGGGCGGGACGGGCCACGGGGCGCGGGCCAGCACGTCGCGGATCGGGGCGCCCTCCAGTGTGGCGAAGACCTCGGCCAGGTGGGCCGGGGGCCGGGCCGAGGCCAGAGCGGGGCCCAGCGCCCGGGCGAAGGCGCGGCAGGCGCTCACCGTCAGCTCGTCGGCGGTGTCGGCGGCCACGTCGAGCACCCAGGACAGCTCGGAGGTGTCCATCCCGCACACGCCGGACAGGTACAGCACCTCGCGCTGGTGCGGCCGCAGGTCCCGCAGCACCCGCCCGATGAGGGCGGCGACGGGGTCGCCCTCGGGGATGATCGGGGCGTGGACGACGTCGCGCCGCTGGATCTCACGGCGGGCGAGCGCGTACAGCCCGGCCCGCGGGGGCAACCCGCCGGCCGCCGCGGACAGGACGGTCACGACGACGGCGGAGGCGGTGCCGGGGGAGCCGAGCTGGTCGTGGCAGTACGCGAACAGGCCGGCGGCATGGAGGTCGTAGAGCTCGGCGATCGACTCGGCACGCGATCGCTGACCGAGGAGCGGTTGGGTCACGGCGAGACCGGTTCCTGACGAGGTCGGGCGGGGGGTGTGGGGAGGCGGCACCTGTGACGGGGGTTACACGAGAGATGTCACTGCCCACGATATGGGCAATGATGCCCCCTCATCGAGGTTCTTCGCATTATCGGATACCTATTTGATGTCGAACGTGTACGAGTCCGATGAAACGGCAGGAGGGACCGGGACAGATCGGGAGGCGGACCGTAGTCTGGTCCGCGATGGATCACGGGGCGGGCGTGGCCGGGGGACCGTGACCGCACCGGGCGACCAGGGGTTGATCATGATCACGTTTGACGGCGTCACCAAGCGGTACGCCGACGGGACCGTCGCGGTGGACGGGCTCAGCCTGGAGGTCCCCACGGGGGAGATCACCGTCTTCGTGGGCCCGTCCGGCTGCGGGAAGACCACCTCGCTCCGCATGGTCAACCGGATGGTCGAGCCGACCGGGGGGCGGGTCCTGCTCGACGGCGTGGACGTGTCGGCGGTCGACCCGCCGGCCCTGCGGCGCGGCATCGGCTACGTCATCCAGCAGGCGGGCCTGTTCCCGCACCGCACGGTCGCCGAGAACGTGGCCACGGTGCCCCGCCTGCTCGGCTGGGACCGGCGCCGGGCCCGGGCGCGGGCCCTGGAACTGCTGGAGCGGGTCGGGCTGGAGACCGCGCTCGCCGACCGCTACCCCTTCCAGCTCTCCGGCGGCCAGCAGCAGCGCGTCGGCGTGGCCCGGGCGCTCGCCGCGGACCCGCCGGTGCTGCTGATGGACGAGCCGTTCAGCGCGGTGGACCCGGTCGTGCGGGCGAGCCTGCAGCAGGAGCTGCTCCGCCTCCAGGCCGAGCTGCGCAAGACGATCCTGTTCGTCACCCACGACATCGACGAGGCGATCACACTGGGCGACCGGGTGGCCGTGTTCCGGACCGGCGGGCGCCTGGCCCGGCTCGACGCCCCGGAGCGGCTGCTGGCCGAGCCCGCCGACGACTTCGTCCGCGGGTTCCTCGGCCGCGACCGGGGCATCCGCAGGCTCTCGTTCGTCCCGGGCGACACGGCGCGGCTCCGCACCGACCTGACCGTCCCGGTCACCGCCGACGTCGCGGCGGCGCGGGCCGTGCTCGAGGGCGCCGGGACCGGGGACGGGGACCGGGACCGGGACGCGGCCGGGGAGTGGCTGGTCCTGGTGGATCCGGACGGCCGGCCGCTGGGCTGGGTCGCCCCGCGCGCGCTGCCGGATACGGGCACGCTGGCCGAGGCGCGGCCGGAGCCGTACGGGACGTTCGTGCGGGGCCGGGACCCGCTGCGCGCCGTGCTGGACGCGGCGCTGCTGTCCCCCTCGGGGGGCGCGGTCGCGGTGGACGGCTCCGGCCGGGTCGAGGGCGTGGTGACCCGCCGGGCGCTGGACGCCGCGCTGGCACGGGCCGCGGCGGGCGCCGGCGCGGGTACGGCGGGCGGCGCGGGCGGCGCGGGCAGGGCGGACGCCTCCACCGGTACGGCGGGCGTCCCCGGCGGTGTGGACGCTCCCGGCACGGTCGCCGCCGCCGGGGAGGCCGCCGGTGGGTGAGGAGCCGCTGGTCCGCTGGGACTGGATCGGGCGCAACCGGGCCATGCTGGCGGACCTGCTCGCCGACAACGCGATCATGGCGCTGGTCCCGGTCGCCGCGGCGCTGCTGCTGGCGCTCCCGCTGGGGCTGGCCGGCACCCGCTGGCGCCGGCTCCACCAGCCGACGGTCGCCGTGCTGAACGTCGTCTACTCGCTGCCGTCGCTGGCGGTCTTCATCGTGCTGATCCCCCTCACCGGCCTGGCCACCCGGCTGACCGTCATGGTCCCGCTCACCTTCTACGCGATGGCCGTGCTGGTCCCCGCCGTGGTGGACGGACTGGCCTCGGTCCCCGACCACGTCCGCCAGTCCGCGGTGGCGATGGGCTTCCCCCCGCTCCGGCGGATGCTCGCGGTCGAGCTGCCGATCGCGGCGCCGGTCGTGCTCGCCGGGCTGCGGGTGGCGACGGTCTCCAGCGTCAGCCTGGTCAGCGTGGGCGCGCTGGTCGGCCGGGGCGGGCTCGGATATCTGTTCATCGACGGCTGGCAGCGGCAGTTCCCCACTCCGATCATCGTGGGCATCGCGCTGGTCGTGCTCCTGGCCGGGGCCGCCGACCTGCTGCTGGTCGGCGCGCAGCGGCTGCTGACCCCCTGGGCCAGGCCGAGGACGGAGGCGCCCGCGTGAACTGGCTGGCCGACTTCTTCGCGGACCCGGCCAACTGGTCCGGCCCGGACGGCATCCCGCTCCGGCTCGCCGAGCACCTGGAGTTCGCCGGGCTGGCGCTGCTGGTCGCGGCGGCGGTCGCGGTCCCGCTGGGGCTGTGGACCGGCCACACCGGAAGGGGCGCGGCGGCGGTGACGCTGGCCGCCGGCGCGGCCCGCGCCCTGCCGACGCTGGGCCTGCTCGTCCTCGTCGTGCTCCTGACCGGGGTGGGCACGCTCGCGCCGGTGCTGATCCCGCTGGTGGCGCTGGCCGTGCCGCCCATCCTGGTCAACACCTGCGAGGGGATCCGGGGGGCGGACCCCGACCTGCGCGACGCCGCCTACGGCATGGGCCTGCGCGGCCGCCAGGTCCTGTTCGGCGCACTGGTGCCGGTCGCGCTCCCGCTCGTCCTGCTCGGGCTGCGCACGGCCGCGATCCAGGTGGTGGCGACCGCGACCGTGGCGGCCTACGTGGGCCTGGGCGGGCTGGGCCGCTACGTGATCGACGGTCTGGCGACCCAGGACTATCCGCGCGCGATCGGGGGAGCCGTGCTGGTGGCGGGGCTCGCCCTGGCCGTGCAGGGGCTGTTCGCCCTGCTGTCGCGCGTCGCCGTCTCACCCGGGGTGAGCCGGCGGCACGCCCGATGACCCGATCTCCCCGTCTCAGAAGGGACCCCCACCTATGAAGCGCCTGCTCCGTACCGCGGCCATCGCCCTGGCCGCGGCTTTCACCCTCGGCGCGTGCGGGAGCGGTGACCCGCTCACCGCCGCCTCGCCCGCCCCCGCGGGATCCGGCTCCGCCCCCGCCGCGGGGAAGGTCGTCGTCGGCTCGGCGAACTTCCCGGAGAACGTGCTGCTCGCCGAGATCTACGCCCGGGCGCTGGAGGCGAAGGGCGTGCAGGTCGAGCGCAAGCTCAACATCGGCAGCCGCGAGGTCCTCTACGACCAGGTCAAGGGCGGCGGCCTGACCGTCCTGCCCGAGTACGCCGGCTCGCTGCTGGCCTACGTCGACAAGACGAGCACGGCCAGGACGAAGGAGGAGGTCGTCGCCGCGCTGAAGGAGAAGCTCCCGGCCGAGCTGGAGATCCTGGAGCCCGCCGCGGCCGAGGACAACAACTCCCTCACCGTCACCCGGGCCACCGCGGAGAAGGAGGGCCTGGCCACGATCGAGGACCTGGCGAAGGTCGCCAAGGGCTACGCGGTGGGCGGCCCGCCGGAGTTCCAGTCGCGTCAGGAGGAGAACTTCAAGAAGGTCTACGGCCTGGAGTTCAAGGAGTGGAAGAAGACCGGCGCGGCCACCGCAGACGCGATCAAGGACGGCACCGTCCAGGTCGGCAACGTCTTCACCACCGACCCCAAGATCGTGCTCAACGACCTGGTCGCGCTGGAGGACAACAAGGGCGCCTTCGCCGCCGAGAACGTCACCCCGCTGGTCAACAAGGCCGGTGTGGACGACACGGTGCGGAGCGCGCTGGACGCCGTCTCCGCCAAGCTCGACACCCCCGGCCTGCTCGAGATGATGAAGCGCGTCGCGGTCGACAAGGACGACGCCGCCGCGGTGGCCGAGGACTGGCTGACCCGGCAGGGCCTGTTGTGACCGGCTGAGCTCGGTTGAGACCGGCTGGGATCGGCCGGGACCCGGCGGGACGGCCGGGACGCGACCCGGAAGGGCCCCCGTGCCGGGGCCCTTCCGCCACCCCGCCCGGAGGGAGGCGGACGGGCATCTGATGGGCAGCCTTGCGCCGCGTATGGGTAAAGCGGTTGATCCGCCTGATTCTTCGGGGTACGGCAGGGACCGAAGCCCATCGTCCGTCATCGAGAAGCAGCCCGGGGAAACGGAAGACCCTTCTCCCACGCGACCCCGCCCAGGAGGACGGGACGGCAGACGGGTCCGCCGGGCAGCGAAGGAGGGGTCATGGTGCCCACCGTGATCCGCGATCTGGCACTCCTGATCGCCCGCCTGGGCATCGGCGTGGTGTTCGTCGCCCACGGCTGGCAGAAGGTCGGCGTCAACGGCCTCGCCGCCACGGCGGCCGCCTTCGACCAGATAGGGGTTCCCCTGCCGGTGCTCTCGGCCTGGTTCGCCGCGCTGGTGGAGCTCCTGGGCGGGATCGCGCTGATCATCGGTCTGGCCGTGCCGGTCGCCGGTGCGCTGCTGGCCGTCAACATGCTGGGGGCGTACCTGTTCGTGCACGCCGGAAAGGGCCTGTTCGTCGACACCGGCGGCGCCGAGCTGGTCATGGCCCTCGGCGCGGGGAGCCTGGCCCTGGCCGCGGCCGGCTCCGGCCGCTGCGGCCTGGACCACCTGCTCACGCCCCGGTTGCGCCGGGAGCACGGCCGGGAACGCCGTCGTGAGCGCGTCGGCTGACACCGGCGCACGGTGCCGTTCCAAGGGCCGTTCTGAGGGCCGTTCTGAGGGCCGTTCCGAGGGCCGCGCCGGGGAGCGGTGCCGGGCGCCGGCCCGCCGACGGCAGACCTTAGGGTGGCGGCGGGAGGCGGTGGTGATGAACGGGTTCGTGGAGGCGATGGGCCAGGTCGCCGGGGCGGTGAGCGTGGTGACCGTGCGGGACGAGCGTGACGACGTGGGCACGACCGTGAGCACCCTCACCTCGATCTCCCTCGACCCGCCGCTGGTCATGGTCAGCATGGCCAACCGCGGCTACCTCAACGAGCTGCTGCTGCGCCGCGACCGCTGGGCCGTCAGCGTGCTCTCCGTGGAGCAGAAGACGATCGCCAGCAGCTTCGCCGCCGCCGGCCGCCCCGGTGCCCGGCTCCTGCTCGCGGGCACCCCGCACCACCGGGGCCCGCTGAGCGAGGCCCTCGTCGTGGAGGGCGGCGTGACCGCGCTGGAGGCCGAGACGACGCAGGTCGTCCCGGCCGGCGACCACACCCTCTACATCGCCCGGGTCCTGGGCGTCGACTACGTGGACTCCTCGGCCTCCCCGCTCGTACGGCTCCGCGGCCGCTACCGCTCCGTCGGCTGAGCCCGCCGGCCCGGGTTCCTCGGCCGGGGCACGCGACGAGAACACGCCTTCCCTCCCCCGAGGCTCCTCCTACGGCGTGTCCGCCGTGCTCCTCCTCCGCGGCCCCCTTTACGGCGTGTCCGTCGCGTTCCTCCTCCGCGGCTCCTCCTACGGCGTGTCCACCGCGGGCCCGCGGCCGGTCGCGCGCAGGAGGCGGTGCGCGGCGCGGGCGAGATACTCGCCGAAGGCGTCGGGCCGGTCGACGGTGAACTCGAGGCCGGCGAGGACGAGGACGGTGGCGAGCCACTCGTAGGAGTCGACGTCGGCGATGTACCGGCACCTGCGGTCGTCCACGGGGTGGAGCGTCCCGTCGACGCGGTGGAGGCGGGCCGCGGCGTCGCGCGCGTCCGCGTGCAGGGTGAGCACGACCTGATGGGCGGCCGGACCCCGGAAACGGTCGCGGAGGTGGGCCGCCAGGTCGTCCGCCGGCAGGGCCCGCGGCCGGAAGACGTCATCGGTCGTGCGCGGGCCGTCGATGCGATCGAGCCGGAAGGCGCGCCAGTCGTGCCGGTCGAGGTCCCAGGCGAACAGGTACCAGCGTTTCCGCAGGCGCACCAGCCGGTGCGGTTCGACCGTGCGCCGCGACGGCCCCCGTTCACCCGCGTGGCCGAACACGACGCGGCGGTGCGCCGCGATGGCGGCGGCGAACTCGCCGAGGAGCGCCGGGCTCGGCTGGGGATGCCCGGTGGCGCCGATCTCGACGGCGGTGAGGATCTCGTCGGTCCGGCGGCGCAGCGGTGCGGGCAGGATGCGGCGCAGCTTGGCGGCGGCGCGCTCGGCGGCCTCGGTCGCGAAGTCCAGTCCGGCGCCGCCGGCGGCGGCGAGTTTGAGGCCGAGGACGGCGGCGATCGCCTCGTCGTCCTCGAGCATGAGCGGTGGCAGGGCGGCGCCGGCGACGAGACGGTAGTGGCCGCCCGGTCCGCGTGCGCTCTCCACCGGGTAGCCCAGGTCACGCAGGTGCTCGATGTCCCGGCGGAGCGTGCGCGGGGTCGCGTCCACGGCGGAGGCGAGTTCGCCGGCGGGCCACCGGCGGCCGGTCTGCAGCAGGGAGAGCAGCCGCAGCATGCGCTCCCTCGGCGGCGGCACGGCAGACCCCTTCCCCGGTCGTTCGCCGGTCGATCTCGGCCATCGGAGTTGTGGACATCATCTGTCCACAACCGATCGTAGCGTGGAGTCATGACGAGCACAGAAGTGTCTTCCGTGCGGGTCCCGGCCCCGGACCGGGAAGCGTGGATCACGGTCGAGGGCGCCCGGACCCACAACCTCCGCGACGTCTCGGTACGGGTGCCGAAACGCCGGCTCACCGTGTTCACCGGGGTGTCGGGGTCGGGCAAGTCGTCGCTGGTGTTCGACACGATCGCCGCCGAGGCACAGCGGCTGGTCAACGACTCCTATCCCGCGTTCGTCCGCAACCGGCTCCCGCAGCATCCGCAGGCGGACGTGGACCGGCTCGACGGGCTGATGTTCACCACGGTCGTGGACCAGCGCCGGTTCACCGGGAACGCGCGCTCGACCGTCGGGACGGCCAGTGACCTCGCCCCGCTGCTGCGGCTGCTGTTCTCCCGCGCCGGCAGGCCGTCGGCGGGGTTCACCCCGGCGTACTCGTTCAACGACCCGGAGGGCATGTGCCCGCGCTGCGAGGGGCTCGGCGTCGTGGACGACATCGACGTCGACCTCCTCCTCGACCGGTCGCGGAGCCTGCGCCAGGGCGCGATCCGGTTCCCCGCCTTCGCGCCCGGGACCTACCGCTGGAAGCGGCTCGTCCACGCCCGGGTCGCCGACCCGGACGTCCCGGTGTCCGCGCTCTCCCCGGCCGAGCTGGACACCCTGCTCCACGCCGAAGGACTGCGCCTGACGGACCCCGACCCCGAGTACCCGAAGTCCGGCGTCTTCGACGGCGTCGTTCCCCGCCTGCGCCGGTCCTACCTGCGCCGTACCCCGTCGCGGCTCACCGAGGACGAGCGGGACGCCCTCGCCCGGGTCGTGACACGGCGCGCCTGCCCCGGCTGCGCCGGGACACGCCTCAACGACCGGGCCCGCGCGAGCCTGATCGACGGCCGGTCGATCGCCGACTGGTGCGCCCTGCCGGTCGGCGAGCTGCGGCACGTCGCCGCAGCGGTGACCGACCCCGCGGTCGCCCCGCTCACCGCGGCCATCCGCGACCGGCTCGACGCGCTCGACGCGGTCGGCCTCGGCTACCTCAGCCTCGACCGCGACTCCGGCACCCTCTCCGGCGGTGAGGCCCAGCGCGTGAAGATCGTCCGGCACCTCGGCAGCGCGCTCAGCGACGTCTGCTACGTCTTCGACGAGCCCAGCGCGGGCCTCCACCCGCACGACGTGCACCGCCTGCTCGGCCTGCTCACCCGGCTCCGCGACGCGGCCAACACCGTCCTCGTCGTCGAGCACCACCCGGCCGTCATCGCCGCCGCCGACCACGTCGTCGACCTCGGGCCCGCGGCCGGGGCCGGGGGCGGCACCGTCCAGTTCGAAGGCGCCCCCGCCGGGCTGCGGAACACCGACACCGGGACGGGCCGGATGCTGCGCGACCCGATCCGGCTCCGCCGGCGTCCCCGGATCCCGCGCGGGTCGGTGACGGTCGCCCACGCGGACGCGCACAACCTGCGCGACGTCACCGTCGAGGTCCCCCTCGGCGTGCTCACCGCCGTGACCGGCGTCGCGGGGTCGGGCAAGAGCACCCTGTTCGCGCACGTGCTGCCACGGCAGCACCCGGACTTCGCCGTCATCGACCAGGCGCCCCTGCGCGGGGGCGCCAGATCGACGCCGGCCACCGTGCTCGGCGTCGCCGACCCGATCCGCGACGCCTTCAGCCGGGCCACCGGCCTGCACCCGTCGTGGTTCAGCGCCAACGCCCGCGGCGCGTGCCCGGTCTGCAGGGGCAGAGGAGTCATCACCACCGACCTCGCCTTCCTCGACGACGTGCGGACGACCTGCGACGCCTGCGGCGGCACCCGGTTCAACGCCACGGCACTGGCCGCGTCCCTGCGCGGCCGCACCGTCGCGGACGTCCTCGCCATGAGCCCCGCCGAGGCCGCGGAGCTCCTCGCCGACCAGCCCGGCATCACCCGCCGCCTGCGCTGGCTGGAGCGCGTGGGGCTCGGATACCTCTCGATCGGCCAGAGCCTCGACACCCTCTCCGGCGGAGAACGGCAACGCCTCCGCCTCGCGCGGCATCTCGGGGACGCCGGAGACACGGGCGGCGCCCACGACCGGCGGATCGTCCTCGACGAGCCCACCGCGGGCCTGCACGGAGCCGACGTCGACCGCCTCCTGGCCCTCTTCGACGACCTCGTCGGCGACGGCGCCACGATCATCGCGATCGAGCACGACCGGCGCGTCATCGCCGGGGCGGACCACGTCATAGACATCGGCCCGGGCGCCGGGCTGCGCGGCGGCGCCGTGGTGTTCCAGGGCCCTCCGCACGCGCTCGCCGACTGCGCCGCCTCGGTGACCGGCCGGTACCTCCGCGAGGCGGTCCGGGGCACCGGACGGCCCGCCGCCCTGCACGCCGGCTGACACGGCGTGCAGGGCGGCCCGGCGGGCTAGCGGATCCGCCAGGAGCCGGGGAGCATGAGCGGGCCGTACGCCGGCAGGCCGAGCTCGCCGGCGAGGGCCGCGAGTGGGCCCCACGCCTCCAGTCGGACCCGGGCGAGCGCGGCCGTCCGATCCTCGCTGGAGTCCGGCGGCGTCAGCCGCTCCAGGGGGTTGAGCCGGGGGTAGGAGCGCACCGGGGCGTCGGCCGCGAGCCCGGCCCTCTTGCGGGCGAGGGCGAGGGCGTCCTCCAGCCCGCCGAGCTCGTCCACCAGCCCGCTCGCGTGGGCGTCGGCGCCGGTCCAGACGCGTCCCCTGGCCAGCTCGTGGGCGCGATCGCGGGTCAGTCCCCGGCCCTGCGCGACCTTGCCCACGAAGTCGTCGTAGATCCGGTCCAGCCAGGCGTCGACCTTGGCCCACTGGGCCTCGGAGAAGCCGTGCGACGGCGAGAACATCGCCGCGTTGGCGCCCTCGCGCACGGTCTCGGAGGTCACCCCGATCCTGCCCAGCAGCTCGCCGATGACCGGCTTGCCGCCGAACACGCCGATGGAGCCGGTGAGCGTGCCCGGCTGCGCCATGATCACGTCGGCGGCCATGGAGACGAAGTAACCGCCGGAGGCCGCCACGTCGCCCATCGAGACGATGACCGGCTTGCCCGCCTGCCGGGTGAGCCCCACCTCGCGCCAGATCGCGTCGGAGGCGACGTAGGAGCCGCCGGGGCTGTCCACCCGGAAGACGACGGCCCTGACGTTGTCGTCGCGGCGGGCCGCGCGCAGGGCGGCGCAGACCGTGTCGGAGCCCATCGCGCCACCGCCCATCGGGCTGCGCCCGCTCCGGCCGAGCTTGATCGGGCCGCTGCCCTGCACCAGCGCCACGGCCTGCTCACCGGGGTGCGGCAGCTTCCTGGCGAGCGACCCCTTGTGGTACCGGGCGACGTAGAGCAGCAGGGCGTCCTCGCCGGCGGCCCGCCGTACCTCGTCGTAGACCTCGTCGCGGTAGGCCAGCCCGTCCACCAGGCCCGCGTCCACCGCCTCCGGCGCGGTGAACGGCCCGGCGTCGACGAGCTCGCGGACCTTCGCCGGGTCGAGCCGGCGCCCCTCGGAGACGCCCGCGACGATCTGCTCGGTGACCGACGCGGCGATGCGGGCCACCGACTCGCGGTGCGGCCCGGTCATGCCCTCCTGGGTGAACATGTTGGCGGCCGTCTTGTACTCGTGCCGCTGCCCGAGCTGGTACTCCACGCCGATCTTGTCGAGCGCGCCCCGTACGAAGCGCTGCTCCAGCGCGATGCCGGTCAGCCCCACGTCCCCGGAGGGCTGCAGGTAGATCCGGTCGAAGGCGCACGCCAGGTAGTAGGGGACGGTGCCCGCGCCGAACTCGCCGAACGTCTCGGCGAACACCGCCGCCTGTTTGCCCGCCTCGCGGAAGCGGAGCACCGCCTGGCGCAGCTCCTGCACCATCGCCAGCCCCAGGGGGTGCGCGCCGATCTTGACGATCAGTCCCTTGACCCGCTCGTCGCCGCGGGCGCGCTTCAGGCCGGACAGCACGTCGGACAGGCGCGCCCTGCGCATGGACAGGATCGCGCTCAGCGGATCGGTGGGTGGCCTGTCGATGAGGCCCTCGGTGAGGTCGAGCTCCAGCACCAGAGGGGCGGTCCGCCGCTGCCGGATCCGGTCGACGGCGTCGATGATCACCTTGGTCGCGTCCATGGAAATCACCCTAAGCGACGCGTTCCCGGATCACGCGCCCTCCTCGCCGGGCCGGGCGAGCGCCGTCGCGCCCCCGGCCCATCCGCCGGCCCGTCCGCCTGCGCCGCCCTCTCCGCCGGCCCGTCCGCCTGCGCCGCCTACGCTGCCCTCTCCGCCGGACCGGGTGAGCGCCGCCCCTCCGCCGGGCGCGGGGCGGCGCCGTCCACTGCGCTCACGAAGGGGCTCACGAAGGGACTCACGAGGGACGGCGGGTGTTGACGTGCTTGCGCAGGGCCGAGGCGGGGGCGGGTCCCGGCGAGCCCGCCAGGCGCCGCTTCTCGGCCGAGGCCAGCACGGCCTTGACCGTGCCCGCCTCACCGGCCCCGGCGGTGAGGTTGACCGCGCCGTGCGCCCAGTTCAGCCAGGCGGCCAGCAGCTCGCTCTCCAGCACGGCCCGCTCGGTCCGCTTGGCGGGCTTGAGGACCCGGTAGGCCGTGCCCAGTGTCGAGGCGCGGGTGACCTCGGAGAAGACCGTGCTGGCCTTGCCCGCCAGGCGCAGATAGCAGGCGAGCGTCCCGTCCGGCAGCCCGCCCCGGCCCCGGGTCATCTCGGTGGCCCACTGGGCGGCGGTCAGGGTCCGCCTCGCCGTGCCCCGGGTGCAGACCGCCGGGGCCGCGGCGGGCGCGGCGGTCACGGTCACCGTCACGGTCACCGTGGGCAGTGGGACCGGATCGGGGTCGGCCGGGGCGGGGGTGTCCTCCGGAGCGGGGGCCGGCTCGGGGCCCGCGCTCGGGTCGGGAGCCGGAGCGGAGGGATCGTCCGGCGCGGTGCCCTCTCCAGGGCCCTCTCCAGGGCCCTCTTCGGGGCCCGGGGCGGTGGTCTCGGGAGCGGGGGCGCCGCCGTTGACCGCCGCGTTCAGGTCGATCCGGGGCGTGCGCACCCCGCCGTAGGAGACCGGGCGGCCCGAGTCGCCGAGCCTGCGCAGGAGCGTGTCGGGGGCGTCGTCGGCGTCCTTCTGGGCCAGCAGCGCGAACGCGCCGGTGACGTGCGGGGTGGACATGGAGGTGCCGCTGTAGACCCGGGTGCCGCCGCCGGGCACGGCGGAGTCGATCTCGAGGCCGGGGGCGAACAGGTCGAGCAGGGGGCCGTGGTTGGACCAGTGGGGCACGTGGTCGTCGTCCCCGGTCGCGCCCACCGTCACCGCGCCGGAGAAGCAGCCGGGAGCGCCGGCGCCCGCGTAGCCCTCGTTCCCGGCCGCGGCGACGACGGCCACGCCCTTGGCGCGCAGGGCCTCCACCCGGTCCCGCATGGCCTGCAGTTCGGGTACGGCGTCGCACGCCCCGTCGGACATCCCGCCGCCGAGGCTGAGGTTGACCGCGACGAGGCCGGGGACGGTGTCCCTCAGCTCGGCCACGTGGTCGAGGGCGCGCAGGAGCGAGGACTCGTAGGCGGTCAGGCAGGCCGTCTCGCCCTCCCAGCAGTCGGTGGTCCGGCTGAAGACCTGGAGGGCGATGATGTCCGCGCCGGGGGCGACCGCGTGTGCGATGCCCGCGACGTGGGTGCCGTGGTCGCACAGGTTGGCGCCGTCGTGCACGCACGCGGGCGTCTCGGCGTCGGCGGAGACGTCCTCCGTCAGCCCGTTGGGGCACAGGGACTGCGACCCGTCGTCGGTGGAGGAGAAACACGCCTGCCGTACGACCTTGCCGCCCAGGGCGGGGTGGTCCGGGTCGATCCCGGTGTCGATGATCGCGATGGTCTGGCCCTCACCGGTGACCCCGGCGGCATGGGCCTTGTCCGCTCCGATCACCCGCAGGCCGGAGGCGAGGGACGCCAGGGCCGCGGGGGAGTAGGCGCGGTCCCGCCGCACGGACACCACCCGGGGGTCGGCGGCCAGCGCGGCCAGGGACTCGCCGGTGGCCTCGACCACGATGAACGAGGTCTCCGGCGCCTGGAGCACCACCTCGGTCTCCGGCAGCGTCCGTGCCTCACCCGCCACCGGGGCGGTCTCGGCGGGGGCGCTCACCTCGACGATGACGCGGGCCCCGTCGGCGTCGGCGGCGAGCCCCTCCTCCAGCTTCGGCTGCGGGGGCCGCGCACCGGTCTCCTCCGGCGCGGGGGTCCCGCCGGTCCCCGGCGCGGGCGACCCGGTCTCCTCCGGGGCGGGGGCGGCGGGGCTCCCGGTGGGCGCGGGTGGCACGGGCGCTTCCTCGGCGGACGCGGGCGCGGCCGGGGTCAGGGTGATCATGATCGCCAGGGCCACGGCGGCTCGGAATCGCACACGTCCTCCGGGGGGATGAAGCGGGCGATTCGGAGTCTAGGCAGCGGTTCCCGTGCGGTGAATACCCTTTCTCCGGTTTTGTGGATCTTCACAGTCGGCGTTCAGCGGGCGGCGGTCCGGCGGCCGGACATGGCTCGGCCCTCCGCGGCGTGACGCGCACGGAGGGCCGAGTGCCCGAAATATTACTTGAGTCCGTTGGCGATGGCGGTAATCAGCTCGCCGTTGGCCGTGTCACCGCTGGTCTCCCAGAAGAAGGCGCCGCCCAGGCCCTGCTCCTTGGCGTAGGTCATCTTGCCCTTGACGGTGCTCGGGGTGTCGTAGCTCCACCACTCGCCGTTGCAGAGGCCGTAGGCGGTGCCCGCCACGGTCTTGGTCGCCGGGCACCTGGTCTTGAGGACCTTGTAGTCCTCGATGCCCGCCTCGTAGGTGCCCTGGGCCGCGCCGGTGGCGGTGCCGCCCGGGGCCTCCTGGGTCACGCCGCTCCAGCCGCGGCCGTAGAAGCCGATGCCGAGCAGGAGCTTGCTCGCCGGGATGCCCTTGCTCTTCAGCTTCTGGATCGCCGCGTCGGAGTTGAACCCGGCCTGCGGGATGCCGCTGTAGGAGGTGAGCGGCGAGTGCGGCGCCGTCGGGCCCTTGGCGTTGAACGCGCCGAAGTAGTCGTAGGTCATCGGCATGAGCCAGTTCAGGTTCGAGATCGCGCCGGCGTAGTCGGTGGCGTCGATCTTGCCGCCGCTGGAGCCGTCGGCGGTGATCGCCGCGGTGACCAGGGCGTTGGAGCCGAACTTGGCGCGCAGGGCGGAGATCAGGTTCTTGAAGGCGTTCGGGCCGCTGGTGTCGCAGGTGAGGCCGCAGGCGTTGGGGTACTCCCAGTCGACGTCGATGCCGTCGAACACGTCGGCCCAGCGCGGGTCCTCGACCAGGTCGTAGCAGGACTGGGCGAACGCGGCGGGGTTGGCCGCGGCCTGGGTGAAGCCGCCGGACCAGGTCCAGCCGCCGAAGGACCAGATCACCTTGATGTGCGGGTAGGCCTTCTTCAGCTTGCGGAGCTGGTTGAAGTTGCCGCGCAGCGGCTGGTCCCAGGTGTCGGCCTTGCCGTCGACGCTGAGGTCGGCGGTGTAGGCGCGCTCGTAGTCGGCGTAGGCGTCGCCGATCGAGCACTTGCCGCCGGTGGTGTTGCCGAAGGCGTACAGGATGTGGGTCAGCTTCTCCGCCGAGCCGCTGGTGACCAGGTTCTTCACGTGGAAGTTGCGGCCGTAGACGCCCCAGTTGGTGAAGTAGCCGACGATCTTCTTGCCCGAGGGGTCGCTCGTCGGGGTCACGGTGGGGGTCACGGTGGGGGTGACCGTCGGGGTCGCGGTGGGGGTCGCGGTCGGCGTGGCGGTGGGGGTCACGGTGGGGGTGACCGTGGGCGTGGCCGTCGGGGTGGCGGTGCCGCCGCCGCACGGGGCGCCGTTGAGCTTGCAGTTGGCCAGGCTCTTCACCCCGCCGGGCGCGCCGACGAACCCGAAGCTCACCGACGCCCCCGCGGACAGGGAGCCGTTCCACGACTTGTTGACGAAGGTGTAGTGGTTGCCGCTCCTGGTCATGTCGGCGTCCCACGACGAGGAGATCGAGGTGCCGGAGGGGAGGTCGAACTCCACCTTCCAGGTGCTCAGGGCGGAGCTGCCCGCCTTGACGGTGACCTTGCCCTCGAAACCGGAGCCCCAGTCGGAGGTGGTCGCGTAGGCGGCGGTGGCCGGTGTGGCGGCGGAGGCGGTTCCGAGTCCCAGGGGAGCCAGCAGCGCGGCTGCCGCCACCAGAGAGCCGATGGTGATTCTTCGCAAGGATCGCTCCAGGTCAGAGAGTGACTAGCCCCCGTAATTCATAGGAAAGTTTCCTATTGATTTTGGAGCGTAAGACCATCGTCTCGCGGTGGTCAACATTCCGGTGGCCCCATAAGCCGGACATAAGCCAGATTTAAGGTGTCCTCCGGTGTCCTCCGGCGGCCCTGCCCGCCCCGCTCGTCCCGCCCGCCCCGGCCGCTCTCCCGCGCCCCCGGACACGGCACGGGCCGGTCACGCGAGCGTGACCGGCCCGGACCCCGGCGGAGCGGGCCGCCCCGCCGGGGTCGCTCCGCCGTGCCGCTCCGGTGTGTCACTCCGCCGGGGGCCGCTCCGCCTCCGCGCCGGAGACCCCGGACGCTCCGGAGACCTCGGACGCTCCGGAGACCCCGGCCGCCTCCGACGCTCCGGAGGCCCCTGGCCGCTCCGCCGGCACGTGCCGGAGCCAGAGGGCTCCCAGCGGCGGCACCCGCAGGCACGCCGAGTACGGCAGGCCGTGGTGCGGCTCCGCGCAGGCCTCCACCGAGCCGAAGTTGCCCACGCCGCTGCCCGCGTAGTCGTAGGCGTCGGTGTTGAGCACCTCGGTCCAGGCGCCGCCGGACGGCAGGCCGATCCGGTAGTCCTCGTGCGGCGCGCCGGAGAAGTTGGCCACGCAGGCCAGGACCGAGCCGTCGGGGGCCTGCCGGAGGAAGGAGAAGACGTTGCCCTGCGCGTCGTCGGCGTCGATCCAGCGGAAGCCGTCCGGAGAGGTGTCCAGCCGCCACAGCGCCGCCGTCTCCCGGTAGACGCGGTTGAGGTCGCGGACCAGCCGCTGGATGCCCCGGTGCCCGTCGAAGTCGAGCACCCACCAGTCGAGCCCGCGCTCCTCCGACCACTCCGAGCCCTGGCCGAACTCCCCGCCCATGAACAGCAGCTGCTTGCCGGGGTGGGCCCACATGAACGCCAGCAGCGCGCGCAGGTTGGCGAAGCGCTGCCACTCGTCGCCGGGCATCTTGCCCAGCAGCGAGCCCTTGCCGTGCACGACCTCGTCGTGCGAGAGCGGCAGCACGAAGTTCTCCGAGTAGGCGTACATCAGCGAGAACGTCATCTGGTGGTGGTGGTACTGCCGGAAGACCGGCTCGTGCTTCAGGTAGGCGAGCGTGTCGTGCATCCAGCCCATGTTCCACTTGAACCCGAAGCCGAGACCGCCGAGGTAGGCGGGGCGGGAGACGCCCGGCCAGGCGGTCGACTCCTCGGCGATCGTGACGATGCCGGGGGCCTCGCGGTAGCAGACGGCGTTCATCTCCTTGAGGAACTCCACCGCGTCGAGGTTCTCGCGCCCGCCGTACTGGTTGGGCGTCCACTGGCCCTCGGGCCGCGAGTAGTCGAGGTAGAGCATCGAGGCGACCGCGTCCACCCGCAGCCCGTCGATGTGGAACTCCTTCAGCCAGTACAGCGCGTTGGCGACCAGGAAGTTGCGGACCTCCTTGCGCCCGAAGTCGAAGATGTAGGTGCCCCACTCGGGGTGCTCGCCCCGCGTGGGGTCGGCGTGCTCGTACAGGGAGGTGCCGTCGAAGCGGGCCAGCGCCCAGGCGTCCTTGGGGAAGTGCGCCGGGACCCAGTCGAGGATCACCCCGATCCCGGCCTGGTGGAGCCGGTCCACCAGGTGCCGGAACTCGTCCGGGGAGCCGAACCGCGAGGTCGGCGCGTAGTACGACGTCACCTGGTAGCCCCAGGAGCCGCCGAACGGGTGCTCGGCCACCGGCAGGAGCTCCACGTGCGTGAACCCCATGTCCTTGACGTAGTCCACCAGCTCCTCGGCGAGCTGCCGGTAGGACAGGCCGGGCCGCCACGAGGCCAGGTGCACCTCGTAGACGCTCATCGGCTCCTCCAGCGCCCGCCGGTCCGGGCGCGCGGCCATCCACTCGCCGTCCTGCCAGCCGTACTCCGAGCGCTCGACCACCGAGGCCGTGGCGGGCGGCACCTCGGTGCGGCGGGCCATCGGGTCGGCCTTCTCCCGCCAGACGCTGTCGGCGCCCAGGACGGCGAACTTGTAGCGCTGGCCCTCGCCGACGCCGGGCACGAACAGCTCCCAGACGCCGGAGCCGCCCAGGGAGCGCATGGGGTGGCCGGCGCCGTCCCAGTGGTTGAAGTCGCCGATGACCCGGATGCCCCGGGCGTTCGGCGCCCAGACGGAGAAGGCGGTGCCGTCGACCTCCTGGTGCCGCATGATCCGCGCGCCGAGCACCTCCCAGAGCCGCTCGTGCCGGCCCTCGCCGATCAGGTGCAGGTCGACCTCGCCCAGCGTGGGCCAGAACCGGTAGGGGTCGTCGGCCTCGTACGGCTCCGCTCCCGGGTAGAAGACCCGGAACCGGTAGTCGGGGACCTTGTCGATCCCCGGGACCGTCACCTCGAAGACCCCGAAGGCGATGTGGCCCATGTCGTGCTCGGCGCCGTCGAGGAGCACCTGGACCTTCTCCGCCAGCGGACGCAGCGCCCGGATCGTCACACCGTGCTCTCCGGGGTGCGCGCCGAGGATCGAGTGCGGATCATGATGTGCTCCGCCTGCCAGCCGGTTCAGGTCCAGGTCCGCGTTCATTGATCAACTCCCGTCGGTCGATACTCCCTAACCCTGCCCGTTCGTCAGCATTCAACCCACTGCACGGGAGGGGCACCAGGAAAGATCTTCCAACGCCGCCGGGGAGCGCGCGGCTCAGTGCGGGTTCTCGGAGCTCACGTCGCGCGGCGTGACGCGGAACCCCTGCCAGTGGGTGGGCATGGGGTCGGCGTCCTCGTCGCGGGCGACGTGGTGGAAGCCGACGTGGACCCAGAGCACGGGGTCGGTGAGCCGCTCGTCGTCGGCGATGTAGCGGTCGACGCTCTTGCCGCAGCCGGCCACGGGGTTGGTGCTGGCCAGGCGCTCGCAGGCGCGGTAGTCGGTCACGTAGAGGTCGGCCCGGGTGAAGGCCTCGTCGGCCGGACCGCGGTACTCCGCGCTGGAGAGGTTGTTGATCTCCCAGGAGACGGGGTGCCGGTCGGCGTTGCGCACGCCGGAGTCGACCACCCGCCACCAGCGCATCCGGTCGTTGACCGCCTTGGTCTCCTCGGTGAAGACCGTGCGGGTGAGCTTGCGCTTGGCCGTGCCGGAGCCGGTGAAGTCGTACTGCTCGACGACGTCGCCGTCCGCGCCGTCGATGTCGAAGTCGAGCCGCCAGAAGATGTTGTGGCTGTGGCTCTCCTCGAACTTCGTCGAGCCCACCCCGATCGGCCAGCCGTGCTGGGGGGTGGTCGTGAAGCCGGAGAGCGAGCCGGTCGCGCCCACCCGCGGGGTGATCGCGCCGTCGTCGCCGAAGGCCCACTCCACCAGGTAGGTGTACCAGCCGAGCTGGAAGGCGGCGAAGACCACCAGGTCGGTGCCCTGGACGGAGGTGGTGACCCCCTCGCCGTCCGACTTCATGTAGCCGTGGCCGCGCGCGCGGGTGGTCACGCAGACGTACTGGTCGCGGCGCTCGCCCCCGGGGCAGTCGGCGGCCTTCAGCGCGATGGCGTCGTCGCCGATGGTGCCGATGTCGTGGAAGCGGGGCTCGCCGCTGTCGTAGGGGACGTGGATCTGCGCCAGCGCGGTGCTGCGCAGCACACGCAGCGCCTCGCCGCCCTTGGGGGTGTAGGTGACGTTGGTGAGGGTCAGTCCCTCGATGGTGCGCATCTCCCAGCACATCCGCCAGCGCGCGCCGTTCGGCAGCGTCTCGTCGATCCGGTACGGCGAGCTGCACGTCGCCGGGGCGGCCGCGGCGCGCACGGACCCGGTGGCGTCCGCGGCGGCGCGCACGGAGCCGGCGGCGTCCGCGGGGGCCTGGGCCGACGCTCCGGTGAGCCCGGTGGCGAGCAGGGCGGAGGAGAGGGTCAGGCGGAGGAACACGGTCACCATTCCAGCGTGAAGATCTTCTTGGCGGACAGGTCGATGACGATCCGGCTGGTGTCCAGCCAGCTGCCGTCCGGGAGCCGGACGAACAGCCGGACGCACCGGTGGACCTCGCAGGCCCCGGCCTCGGTGTCCCGGGGGCTCGGGGTGAAGCTCAGCGCCCGCAGGCCCAGGTCGGAGGCTGAGGCCAGCGGCCTGCCACCCGCCTTGGCGTGCGCGTCGCGCACCCGCGAGCCGTACACCGGGTCGGCCAGCAGCAGCTCGGCCGCCCTGATCTCCTCGCCCCTGGACGGCGGCGGCTGCACGCCGCGCTCGGCCTGTTCCGCCACGACCTCGCCCCTGGCCAGGTCGACGGTCCGCACGACGAGCCGGTCGGTGCGGTAGTCGTAGATGTAGACGTCGGCCCGGCGCGTGCCCTTGGCGGCCTTGTCGTCGTCGCGCTCGACGTAGAGCAGCTCGGCGTGCCCGGTCGTCATGTGCGTGCGCCACGTCGCCGAGGCGACCTGGCCCGCCCGGTCGATCTCGTCGCCGGTCAGCGGGTCCCCGGGAGCGGGCGGCCGGGAGACGGACTGGGCCGCCTGCGAGCCCGGCTCCCCCGGGATCAGGAAGAACGCTCCCGCGACGACCGTCACCCCCGCTCCGGCGAGCGCCATCATGACCCGTGCCCGTCTCATTCACACCACTCTCCGCTCGTACTCGTATGCGAAGAGTAGTGAAGAGGCGGTGCTCCGTTGGGCGAAATGGGAAAGCGGTGAACGCCGGATGAGGAACCGGTGGATCAGGACTCGAAGGCGGCCAGCGGCACGGGCAGCCAGGTGGGCCGGTTGCGGGCCTCGTAGCCGACCTCGTAGACCGCCTTGGCCAGCTCCAGGGCGCGCAGCAGGACGGCGTCCTCGCCGCGCAGGCGCCCGCCGCCGGCCGAGTAGCCGGCCAGGAACGACGAGCGGTTGAGCTCGGCCCACTCGACGGCCTGCGGGCGCAGCTCGTCGGCCTCGGGCTGGTCGGCCAGCAGGTGCCGGGCGGCGTAGTCGAAGGAGCGGAGCATCCCGGCCACGTCGCGGAGCGGGGAGCTCAGCGCCCGGCGCTCGGCCAGCGGCTGCCCCGGCTCGCCCTCGAAGTCGAGGATGATCCAGTCCGTCGGGGTGCGCATCACCTGGCCGAGGTGGTAGTCGCCGTGCACGCGCTGGACGGGGACCTCGTGGGCCACCTCCACGACCCGCCGGTAGGCCTCCTCGGCGACGTGAGCGTGGGGGGCCAGCTCGGGGACCTCCTCGACGGCGCGGGCCAGCCGGCGGAGCTGGTCGTCCATGAGCTCCCTGACCTCGGCGGGCTCCATCACGCCGGTCGGGAAGGCGGCGGCCAGCTCCTGGTGGACCTCGGCGGTGGCGGTGCCGAGGCGGAAGGACTCGGCGCTGAAGTCGCCGCCCGCTTCCGAGGCCGACCGCTCCGGGGAGTTGTACAGGTCGCGGACGCTCGCCAGGGCCAGCGCCCAGCCGTCGTTGGCGCCCGACAGGAACTCCTGGGTCATCGCGAGCGTGGTGGTCTCCCCGTCGAGGTCGGTCTCGAACCAGCCGTACGGCTGCGCGATGTGGGCCGCCTTGCGCAGCGCCAGCGCGCCTGTGATCTCCAGTTCGGGGTTGACGCCGGGGATCAGCCGGCGGAACAGCTTGCAGATGTAGGAGTCGCCGTAGACCAGGGAGGTGTTGGACTGCTCCGCGCCGAGCACCAGGCTGCGCTGCGAGGTGTCGATCTCGGTGCCCTCCAGGTGCCGGAAGCGCAGGGGCCCGAGGTCGCGCCCGGCCGCCATCGCCTCCAGCAGGGTGCCGGTGAGGTCGGCGTCGTGGACCGCGTCGTAGAGCTCCTGGTCGCCGTCGCGGCCGATCCGGGCGTGCGTGAGCCGGTCGGGGAGATCGGAGCGGCACCCCAGCAGCAGCTGGTAGCGGTCGCGGGTGCCTCCCTGCCGGACGGAGACGATGAGATGGCGGAGCCCCGGCGCCAGCTCGAGGTCGGAGTCGACCTCGAGCCCGTCGATCGGCCGCCCCTTACCGGCGAACCACCGCTGATGCGCTATCCAACCGGCAAGGAGCTCCGTCAACACGTCTGTGCCTCCTCAGGGCGCGGGTGGCAGGGTGAACCAGTAGAAACCATGCCCAGGAAGCGTCAGAAGATACGGAAGTTCGCCGATCGGTGGGAACGGGACGCCGCCCATGGTCTCCACGGGGACCGATCCCTCGAAGCGGCGCAGGTCCAGCTCGACCGGCTGCGGGAACCGCGAGAGGTTGTTGACGCACAGCATCCGGTCGTCGCCCAGCTCGCGCACGTAGGCCAGGACGCTCGGGTTGGAGGCGTTCAGCTCGGTGAAGGCGCCCAGGCCGAAGACCGGGTGGCGCTTGCGGATCTCGATCATCCGCCTGGTCCAGTTCAGCAGGGAGCCGGCGCTCTTCTGCTGCGCCTCGACGTTGATCGCCTGGTAGCCGTAGATCGGGTCCATGATGACCGGCAGGTAGAGCCGGCCGGGGTCGCAGTCGGAGAACCCGGCGTTGCGGTCGGGACTCCACTGCATCGGGGTCCGCACGCCGTCGCGGTCGCCCAGCCAGATGTTGTCGCCCATGCCGATCTCGTCGCCGTAGTAGAGCACGGGGGAGCCGGGCAGGGAGAGCAGCAGCGCGGTGAACAGCTCGATCTGGTTGCGGTCGTTCTCCAGCAGCGGGGCCAGCCGGCGCCGGATGCCGACGTTGGCGCGCATGCGCGGGTCCTTGGCGTACTCGGCGTACATGTAGTCGCGCTCGTCGTCGGTGACCATCTCGAGCGTGAGCTCGTCGTGGTTGCGCAGGAAGATGCCCCACTGGCAGTTCTCGGGGATCTTCGGCGTCTGGGCCAGGATCTCCGAGATCGGGTAGCGGGACTCCCGGCGCACGGCCATGAAGATGCGCGGCATGAGCGGGAAGTGGAAGGCCATGTGGCACTCGTCGCCGCCGGTGGCCGGGTCGCCGAAGTACTCGACCACGTCGGCCGGCCACTGGTTGGCCTCGGCCAGCAGCACCCGGTCGGGGTAGAGCCGGTCCACCTCGGCCCGGACCCGCTTGAGGTACTCGTGCGTCCGGGGGAGGTTCTCGCAGTTGGTGCCGTCCTGTTCGAACAGGTAGGGGATGGCGTCCATCCGGAACCCGTCGATGCCCAGGTCGAGCCAGAAGCGCAGCACCTCCAGCATGGCGTTCTGCACGTCCGGGTTCTCGTAGTTGAGGTCCGGCTGGTGGGAGAAGAAGCGGTGCCAGTAGTACTGCTGCCGCACCGGGTCGTAGGTCCAGTTGGACGCCTCGGTGTCGATGAAGATGATCCGGGCGTCCTTGTAGAGCTCGTCGGTGTCGGACCAGACGTAGAAGTCGCCGAACGGGCCCTCGGGGTCGTGCCGGGAGGCCTGGAACCACGGGTGGGCGTCGCTGGTGTGGTTCATCACCAGGTCGGCGATGACGCGCATGCCCCGCTGGTGGGCCTGCTCGACCAGCTGCACGAAGTCCCCGAGGTCGCCGAAGTCCGGGAGGATCTTCATGAAGTCCGAGATGTCGTAGCCGCCGTCGCGCAGCGGCGACTCGTACAGGGGCAGCAGCCACAGGCAGTCGACCCCCAGCCACTGGAGGTAGTCCAGCTTGTCGATGAGGCCGCGGATGTCTCCGGTGCCGTCCCCGTTGGAGTCGGCGAATCCCCGGATCAGCACCTCGTAGAAGACCGCGCGTTTGAACCAGTACGGATCGCGCGGCTCTTCCTTGTCGAAGGTGTTCGGAATGGGCTCGGACAAATGGCTCATTTCTCCCCGCTGTTCTGCCGGATCGCGCCCGGCCGGCTCACCTGGAGTGCGCCGCCGCCGTGCGCAGGGTGAAGACGTGCGCTGGGTGGATGTGGGGATCGAGACGCACGTAGTTCGACTGCCGCCACCGGTACGACTCGCCGGACAGCTCGTCGTCGACGACGAACTCGTCCTGCCAGTCGAGGCCGAGGGCGGGCATGTCCAGGAACACCGTCGCCTCGTGGGTGTGATGGGGGTCCAGGTTGACGACGGCCAGCACGACGTCACCCGCGCCGTGCCGTCGTGAGGCCGTGTCGCGGGCCCCGGGGAGCCGCTTGGAGAAGCAGATCATGTCCGGGTTGTCCACGCTGTGGAACCGTAGATTACGCAATTCCTGCAGGGCGGGGTGCGCTCTTCGGAACAAATTCAGCCGGGTGATGAAAGGCGCAAGACTCCGCCCTTCCTGCTCTGCTTTAGCCCAATCGCGCGGTCTGTACTGATATTTCTCACTATCGAGGTACTCTTCGCTGCCGGGCCGTACCGGGATGTTCTCTCCCAGCTCGTATCCCGCATACATCCCCCAGGTCGGCGAGGTCAGAGCCGCGATGACCGCCCTGATCTTGAATGCCGGGATCCCGCCATGCTGGAGATATTCGTGAAGGATGTCCGGAGTGTTGACGAAGAGGTTGGGCCGCATGAAATGCGACGTCTCGTGGGAGAGCTCGGTGAGGTAGTCCTCGAGCTCCTGCCTGGAGTTCCGCCACGTGAAATACGTGTACGACTGGTGATAGCCGATCTTGGCCAGGGCCCGCATCATCGGCGGCCGGGTGAACGCCTCCGCCAGGAAGAGCACGTCGGGGTCGGTGCTGTGGATGTCGGCCAGCAGCCGCTCCCAGAAGGCCACCGGCTTGGTGTGCGGGTTGTCCACCCGGAAGATCCGCACGCCGTGGTCCATCCAGAGCCGCACCACCCGCTTGACCTCCGCGTAGATCCCCTCCGGGTCCTTGTCGAAGTTGATCGGGTAGATGTCCTGGTACTTCTTCGGCGGGTTCTCGGCGTACGCGATCGAGCCGTCGGCGCGGACGGTGAACCACTCCGGGTGCTCCTTGACCCAGGGATGGTCGGGGGAGCACTGCAGGGCCAGGTCCAGGGCGATCTCCATGCCGAGCTGCCGGGCCTTGGCCACGAACGCGTCGAAGTCGTCGAACGTGCCGAGGTCCGGGTGGATCGCGTCGTGCCCGCCCGCCTCCGAGCCGATCGCCCAGGGCGAGCCCGGGTCGTGCTCCTCGGGGGTCAGCGTGTTGTTGCGCCCCTTGCGGAAGGCGTGCCCGACCGGGTGGATCGGGGGCAGGTAGACGACGTCGAAGCCCATCTGCGCGACCGCGGGAAGGCGCTCGGCCGCGGTCCGGAACGTGCCCGACCTGGGCTCCTGCCCCGGTTCGACGACCGCGCCCTCCGAACGGGGGAAGAACTCGTACCAGGACCCGAACAGCGCCCGGCGCCGGTGGACCACGACCGTGTGCCGGGCCGAGCGCGTCACCAGCTCGCGGAGCGGGTGCAGGCGCAGCAGCTCGGCCGTCTCCCGCAGCTGCGCCACCGCGAACCGGGCGCGGGGGTCGCGGCTCTCGTCGCGCAGCACGGCGGCGATCTCCAGCAGCGCGGCCCGGTGCCCGCAGGCCCCGTTGCCGTTCCTGCCGCCGTTCCTGCCGTTGCCGCCGTTGCCGTTCCCGGCCGCCGCGCCGTCGCCGTTCCCGGCCGCCGCGCCGTCGCCGTTCCCGGCGCCGTCCTCCTCGTCGTCCGGCCGGCCCCTCCCGGAGCAGTCGGCGGACCGTACGGCCCTCGCCGCGCGCTCGAAGAGCCGGGCGCCCTCCTCGCACATCAGGTCGGCGTCCATGTCGCGGGGGATCTTGATGCCCGCGTCGTGCAGCCAGGTGGCGATGGGGTCGCTCCACGCCTCGACGCGGAAGTGCCAGGTGCCCTCGGCGGGCAGCGTCACCTCCACGCCCCAGCGGTCGGTGCCCGGCGCGAGGGCGCGCATGCGCAGCAGCGGCCCGCGCACGCCGTCCGGGTCGGTCAGCACGACGCCCGCGGCGACCGCGTCGTGTCCCTCCCGGAACACGACGGCGGTGATCTCGAATGTCTCACCCGCGGCGGCCTTGGCGGGGTAGCGCCCGCACTCGACGGCAGGGTGGATGTCCTGGATGGGAATTCGTCCGATCATCGCGTCTCACGGTAGCGACGGCACACCGGTGCCGCCGGGATGGTCCGGGCAAGAAAGATCAAGAAAGACCCTTCGGCGTCTCAAACATTCCCTGACCGGCCGCAGGGCAGGACTGCGCACCGCCTCCCAACGGACGGCCGGATCCGGGAGGCGGAGCCGCTGGCTCTTATCTGGGTTGCCCCAATAGTGGCTCTTCATGCCTGACCGGGGAAGAGGGGCGCGGGTTCCTTCCCCGCTGTTCACCGTTCGTTCGATCATGTGGTGAAGCGCGCCGTTCGCGTTTGGACCGGGTCGATAGCGGTGAGGGGGACACGCGTGAGCATTCTGGTCGCCCGTGTGGCGTTGAGTAACTAGGGTCTGACAGCGTGAGAGCTATCCGCAGGTTCACCGTACGCACCGTCCTGCCCGCGGAGCTGGCCGCCCTCGGCGAGCTCGTGCACAACCTCCGCTGGTCGTGGCATCCCGAGACTCTCGACCTGTTCGCCGAGGTGGACCCGGACACCTGGGAGCGGGTGGGGCACGATCCGGTGGCGCTGCTCGGGGCCGTCGAGCCGGAGCGCCTCCGCGAGCTGGCGGCCGACCGCCGCTTCCTGCGGCGGCTCGCCGACGCGGCCGACGACCTCCGCGAGTACATGACCGCCCCGCGGTGGTATCAGTCCCTGCCGGACGCCGCGCGGGCCATCGGCTACTTCTCGCCCGAGTACGGCATCGCCGCCGCGCTGCCGCAGTACTCCGGCGGCCTGGGCATCCTCGCCGGCGACCACCTCAAGGCGGCCAGCGACCTCGGCGTGCCGATCCTCGGGGTCGGGCTGCTCTACCGGCACGGCTACTTCACCCAGTCCCTGTCGCCCGAGGGGTGGCAGCTGGAGCACTACCCGTCGCTCGACCCGGGAGGACTGCCGCTCACCCTCCTGAAGGAGGCCGACGGCAACCCGGTCCGCGTCAGGATCGGCCTGCCCGAGCACCGCACGCTCCACGCCCAGGTCTGGGTGGCGCAGGTGGGCCGGGTCCCGCTGCTGCTGCTCGACTCCGACGTGGCCGAGAACGACAACGCCGAGCGCGACGTGACCGACCGCCTGTACGGCGGGGGCACCGACCACCGGCTCAAGCAGGAGCTGCTGCTCGGCATCGGCGGGGTGCGCGCCATCCGCGCCTACTGCCGCATCAGCGGCCACCCCGAGCCGGAGGTGTTCCACACCAACGAGGGGCACGCCGGCTTCCTCGGCCTGGAGCGCATCCGCGAGCTCACCGAGGCCAGGCTCTCCTTCGAGGAGGCCCTGGAGGCGGTCCGGTCCGGGACCGTCTTCACCACGCACACCCCCGTGCCCGCCGGCATCGACCGCTTCCCGGCCGAGCTGATCGCCCGCCAGTTCGGCGGCGAGAACGCCTGGCCCACCGTCCCGGTGGACCGCATCCTGGGGCTCGGCGCCGAGGACGAGCCCGGCGTGTTCAACATGGCGGCGATGGGCATGCGGCTGGCCCAGCGGGTCAACGGCGTCTCGCAGCTCCACGGCGAGGTCAGCCGCGAGATGTTCAAGGGGCTCTGGCCCGGCTTCGACGTCGACGAGGTCCCGATCGGGTCGATCACCAACGGCGTGCACGCGCCCACCTGGGTCGGCCGGGAGATCATGGAGCTGGCCGGGCGCGAGCTGCCCTCGCTGGTGGAGCGCGCCCAGGGCTGGGAGGGCGTCAGCAAGATCGCGGATGAGGACATCTGGGCCATCCGCGGCCGGATGCGCGCGCGGCTGGTCGAGGCGGCCCGCGTCCGGCTCCGCCGCTCCTGGCTCGACCGCGGCGCCTCGCCCGCGGAGCTCGGCTGGATCGACGAGGCGCTCGACCCGGAGGTGCTCACCATCGGCTTCGCCCGCCGGGTGCCCTCCTACAAGCGGCTGACGCTGATGCTCTCCGACCCGGCGCGCCTGCGCGAGCTGCTGCTCCACCCCGAGCGGCCGGTCCAGATCGTCATCGCGGGCAAGGCGCACCCGGCCGACGAGGGCGGCAAGAAGCTCATCCAGCAGATCGTGAAGTTCGCCGACTCCGAGGACGTCCGGCACCGCATCGTCTTCCTGCCCGACTACGACATGGCCCTGGGCCAGCTCCTCGTGCAGGGCTGCGACGTGTGGATGAACAACCCGCTCCGCCCCCTGGAGGCCTGCGGGACCAGCGGGATGAAGGCCGCGCTGAACGGCGGCCTCAACCTGTCGATCCGCGACGGCTGGTGGGACGAGTGGTTCGACGGCACCAACGGCTGGGCCATCCCCACCGCCGACGGCGTCACCGACCCCGACCGGCGCGACGAGCTGGAGGCCACGGCGCTCTACGACCTGATCGAGCACGAGGTGGCCGACCGGTTCTACGACCGGCCCGCCGACGGCCTGCCCCGCCGCTGGCTGGAGATGGTCCGCCACACCCTGACCTCCCTCGGCCCCAAGGTCCTGGCCGGCCGGATGCTCCGCGACTACGTCGTCGGCCTCTACACGCCGGCCGCCCACTCCGCGCGCGCCCTGACCGCCGGCGGGCACGGCCCGGTCAAGGACTTCGCCTCCTGGAAGCTCAAGGTCGGCCGGGCCTGGCCGGGCGTGCGGGTCGAGCACGTCGAGGCCTCCGGCGTGGGCGACACGCCCGAGGTCGGCGCCTCCCTGGAGCTGCGGGCCACGATCGCGATGGGCGAGCTGAGCCCCGAGGACATCGAGGTCCAGGTCGCCTACGGCCGGGTCGGCGTCCACGACGAGCTGGTCCACCCCTCCTACGCGCCGCTGACCGCCGACTCCCGGGCCGACGACGGCCGGGCCGTGTTCACCGGCTCGGTCCCGCTGCAGAGCACCGGGGCCTTCGGCTACACCGTCCGGGTGGTCCCGTCCCACCCGCTGATGGCCGCGCCCGCCGAGCTCGGCCTGGTCACCGTCCCGCAGGAGCCCGAGGGCATGACCAACGGCACCCTGCGCTAGGGGGCACGACGCGCGCGGCGGGCCGGGGACGGGCGTCCCCGGCCCGCCGCTTCCAGGTGCGTCCATGCGTGCCCACCGGGGGACGGCCGCCGTGCGACCGGCTCAGGATCCGCCCAGCCCCGCCTCGCGGGCGCGCACGATCGCCTGGGCGCGGTCGGCGACCTGCAGCTTCATGAAGATGTTGGAGACGTGGTTGCGCACGGTCTTACCCGACAGGAACAGGATCCCGGCGATCTCCGTGTTGCTCCGGCCCTGGGCGACGAGCTCCAGGACCTCCCGCTCGCGCTCGGTCAGCTCGGGGAAGGCCGGCAGGGCGGGGCCGGGCAGGCCGGCGAAGAAGGCCAGCACCCGCCGGGCGATCCGCGGGCCGTAGATCGCCTCGCCGGCGGCCACCGCCCGCACCGCGCGGCCGATCTCCTCGGCCCCGGCCTCCTTGAGGAGATAGCCGCGGGCCCCGGCGCGCATGGCCGCGAAGACGGAGTCGTCGTCGTGGAACATCGTCAGCACCAGCACGCCGATGCGGGGGCTGGTCCGCGTGATGGTCCGGGTCGCCTCGATCCCGTTGCCGTTCGGCATCTGCAGGTCCATGACCACCACGTCGGGCTGGAGCTCGGCGGCCAGGGCGACGGCCTCCTGCCCGTCGGCGGCCTCCCCGACGACCTCGATGTCCATGGCGCCCAGCAGCCCGCGCAGCCCCTGGCGGAAGACGGGGTGGTCGTCGACGACCAGTGCGGTGATCACTTCAGGCCATCTCCGGGAGGGGCAGGCGGGCGGTCACCACCGTACCGCCCCCGGGCGGGCGGGAGAGCTCGCAGGAGCCGCCCACCTCGGCGGCGCGCTCGCGCATCGAGATCAGCCCGAGGCCGGCGTCCGGCCGGTCGGGCAGGCCGACCCCGTCGTCGCAGACCTCCACCCGCAGCTCGCCGGGCAGGCGGCGCAGCCGCAGGGTCGCCCGCTCCGCCCCCGCGTGGCGGCGGACGTTGGTCAGCGCCTCCTGCGCGATCCGGTAGGCCGCCACCTCCACCGCGGCGGGCAGCCCGGTCAGCGGGCCGTCCACGGCCACGTCCACCCGCGTGCCGGGGACCTCGGTGACGGCACGCAGCGCGCCCTCCAGCCCCAGGTCGTCCAGGGCGGGCGGGCGCAGGCCGTACACCAGCTCCCGCACCTCCCCGATGGTCCGCGTCATCTCCCCGCGGACCCGGACGAGGATCTCCTGCGTGCCCGCGCGGTCGTCCTCGATCCGGCGGCGCGCCTCGTCGAGCGTCATGGCGATGGCGGTCAGCGCGGGCCCGAGCCCGTCGTGGAGCTCGCGGCCGAGCCGGCGGCGCTCCTCGTCCCGGGTCGAGCTGATGCGCTCACGGGAGCGGCGCAGGTCGGCGGCGAGCCGTACGGCGTGCGCCAGCTCGGCCACGTGCCGGGACAGGACCGCCAGGGACTCGCGGCCCGGCCTGGCCCCGGTCACCTGCAGCCTCCCGACCGGCTCCCCGTGCCACTCCAGCGGCACGGTCCTCGGCCGCTGGCCGGGCGCGCCGGAGGTGAAGACGAGCACCCGCTCGCCGTCCACCTCGACGCGGACCCCGTCCGCGCCCAGCGCCCAGCGGACCATGTCGGTCGCGGTGGCCAGCGCTCCGGCGGGGTCCTCCGCCTCCTGCACGGTGCGGTTGAGCCGGTCGGCGGCCCGGTAGGGGTCGCGCTCCACCTTCAGCAGCCGGTCCACGGCCCGCTGGACGCGGAGCCGCACCGGGTGGAAGACCATGCCGGCCGAGAGCGCGGCGGCCAGCCCGGCGGCGTGGCCGTGGTCCGCCGCGAGGGTGCTGCCCAGCCAGATCAGCCCGGAGTAGACCCCGCCGCCGACCACGGCGACGGTGACGTGCACGAGCGTGCGGTTGAGGATGACGTCGATGTCGTAGAGCCGGTAGCGCAGGACCGCGACCACGATCGAGAGCGGGATCGCGCAGACGATCACCATCTCCGCGTACCGGGCGAGGGGGGCGTTGCCGCTGGCCAGCCTGGCGGTCATGGAGATCACCAGAAGCCCCATGGCGTAGGCGAACCAGGCGACCTGCCGCCGCGTCTCCGGGCCGCCGGCCCGGAAGCGCACGACCAGGGAGGCGATGCCGGCCACGCAGAAGCCGAGCAGGGGGATCACGATGTGCCGCTCCACGAGCTCGGGGAGCGTGCCCAGCGCGGCGATGCCGAACGGGTTCTCGAGCGGGACGCCGATCTCGAACCCCATGTCCGGGCTGAACGCCATCAGCAGGCTGTGGCCCACGGCGGTGGCGAGCATCAGGTGGACCAGGGGGCGCCAGCGCGGCGAGGGCGGGCGGCCGTCCGGGAAGAGCAGCGGGAGCAGCCCGAAGGCCGGGACCACGTACCAGAGCCAGGTCCACATCGCCGGCCAGGCGAGATAGGCGGCGAGCTCGGTGAGGCCGCGGTGGTAGGTCCACAGCACCGACACCAGCAGCAGGTTGTAGACGGAGGAGGCGAGCCCGATACCCCACAGCATCCACGGGAAGAACAGCCTCGGCCGCTTCGTGATCAGGAACGCGCCCGCCGCGGGGAAGGTCAGGGCCAGCGGATCGACGATCTCGAACGGCGGGACCGGCAGCCGCACCATCATCCAGGCGGTGACGGCGCTCAGCAGCGGCGCGGCGGCCGCGCCCGTCCAGGCCACCGCGGCGGCCCACCGCCGGCTCACGGCCGGGCCCCGATCGCGCCCGGGGCCCGGAGGGCGTCGTCCCGGGCCGACGGGGACAGGGGCAGGCGGACGGCCACCTCGGTGCCGCCGCCGGGCCTGGACGTGATCACGCATGAGCCTCCGGCCTCCTGCGCGCGCTCCCGCATCGAGGCCGTGCCCACCCCGCGGCGCGGCGTCGCGGGCAGGCCGACGCCGTCGTCGCTCACGGTCAGGCGGAGCTCGCCCCGCCCCGCCGGATCGGTCTCGACGCTCAGCCGGACCAGCACGGTGGTGGCCCGGGCGTGGCGGCGGACGTTGGTCACCGCCTCGTGCGCGATCCGGTAGGCCGCCACCTCCACCGCCGGGGGCAGGCCGGCCGTGTCGCCGCAGACCACCACCTCCACCCGGGGG
>NZ_JBHSBM010000027.1:0-2005 GCF_042650625.1 Planomonospora corallina | reverse complement strand
CCTCGGTGACGGCACGCAGCGCGCCCTCCAGCCCCAGGTCGTCCAGGGCGGGCGGGCGCAGGCCGTACACCAGCGTGCGGACGTCGCCGACCGCCTCGGCCACCTGGCCGCGGACCCGTTCCAGCAGACGGGCCGCCTCCCCGGGATCACGGGCCAGGCGGATCCTCGCCTCGTCCACGGTCATCGCCATGCTCGCCAGGGCCGGTCCCAGCCCGTCGTGCAGGTCGCGGCGGAGCCTGCGGCGCTCCTCCTCGCGCGTGGCCAGGATCCGCTCCCGGGAGAGCCGCAGGTCGGCGGTGAGCTGTACGGCGTGCGCGACCTCGGCCAGGTGCCGGACGAGCATGCCGAGCAGCTCGCCCTCGGGCCGGACCCCCGCGATCAGCAGCCGCCCCACCGGCTCCCCCTGCCAGACCAGCGGGGTGACGGCCGGTCCGGTCCCCGGGTCGCCGTCGGAGACCGTCTGCGGCGGTGCCCCCGGCAGGGTGACCTCCACCGCCACCCCGCCGGCCCGCAGCGTCTGCCGGATCGCGGCGACCGCGGTGGACAGCGCCTGCACCGGCCCGTCGGCCCGCTGCATGCTCCGGCCCAGCCGGTCGGCCGCGCGGTAGGGGTCGCGCTCCACCTTCAGCAGCCGGTCGGCCGTGCGCTGCAGCCGCAGCCGCAGGGGGTGGAACAGGAGGCCGACGGCGAGGGCGGCGGCCAGACCGGTGGCGGGGCCGTACCCGGGGGCGAGGCCGCCGCCCAGCCCGATCAGCTCGTAGTAGAGGGCGCCCAGCACGGCGAAGAGCACGAGGTGCGCCAGGACCCGGCCGGCGACGGGACCCGCGCCGGAGAGCCGGGGGGAGGTTCGCATGCGTTCCATGAGGGCTCAACTGTGCGGCATCCGCCGTCCCGGTGTCATGGGACGGGTGTCCCGGCCTGGCAGGGGACCGGAACCCGTCCCGCGACGTCCCGCGGCTCCCGGACCACCGGGGACGTGGAGGCCGGGCACGTCATGGCGGCGGGCTGCTCGTGGAGTCACCGACGGCGAACCGGATCTCGTACTCGTCCCCTACGGCGGGAGGAGCGGCGCGGTCACCGCGTTTCGGGCTCACTCCACCGCCCCGGGCGGTGCGGCCGGTCCGAAGTCGCCCTCCGGCTCACGGGTGACGAGGGCGAGCAGTGCCGGATCGGCGTGGACCTCGGCGGTGTGGCGCCATCATGACCTCCCGAGGGGACCGTCGCCTTTAGGCGACGGAGGAATCGGGAGCGGGAGGGCCGCCAGGGCCCGAGCGTGCATTGAGCCGCCTGATCCGCGCATCAGAGATCTCCGTTCGTCACATATTAGATGGGCGTCACTGCTGTAATGATCGCGTGACTCGTCAGGTGCGCACCTCCCCCGGCGCGGCGTACGACCTCGGGTACCACGTCGTGTGGTGCCCGAAGTACCGCCGCCCGGTCCTCGGCGGCCGGGTGAAGACCCGCCTGGAGGAGCTGGTCCGCGCCAAGGCCGACGAGCACGGCTGGGAGATCGTGGCGCTTGAGGTGATGCCGGACCACGTGCACCTGTTCGTCAAGCCGCACCCGAAGAACTCGCCGTCGTACGTTGCCAACCAGTTCGAAGGCTTCACCTCCCACCACCTGCGCGCCGAGTTCGGGCACCTGCGCTCCCAGCTCCCCACGCTGTGGTCACGGTCCTACTTCGTGGCCACGGCCGGCGCGGTGTCGGCCGAGACGGTGCAGCGCTATATCGAGACGCAGTACGAGCGGCCCGAAGGCGGTGGCCGTGCGTAGGTCGTACACGTTCCTGCTGCGTCCCATGAGCAAGCAGGCCGCCGCGCTCGCCGCGTGCCTGGAGGACCACCGCGCGCTGTACAACGCCGCGCTGGAGCACCGCCGCACCGCCTACCGCAAAGCCGGGGTGAGCATCCGCTACGGCGACCAGTCGGGGGAGTTGAAGCACATCCGCTCCGGCGACCCGGACGGGCAGGGCCGGTGGTCGTTTTCGTCCCAGCAGGCCACGCTG
>NZ_JBHSBM010000026.1:26661-28619 GCF_042650625.1 Planomonospora corallina | reverse complement strand
GGTCCTCGGTTTCCGGGATCCTCCGTTCCCGAGGTCCTCCGTACGGCGGACCGCACGCAGAGGTCCTTCGTCCCGGGCACACAGGCCATCGGCCCCTACGGCCGGCCGGCGGCACGCGGGACGCTGGAGACGCCGAGCGGAGGTGGCGGACCTCCGCACACGGACCCGGCCACACCGGCATCCAGGCGGAAGGAGAGCGATCCCGATGCGTGCACTCGTGGTGTTCGAATCGATGTTCGGCAACACCCAGGCGATCGCCGAGGCGGTCGCCGAGGGCCTCACCACCCGGATGGACGTCGAACTCGCCGAGGTCTCCGACGCGCCGACGGTCATCGCCGACGACGTGGACCTGATCGTCGTCGGCGGCCCCACCCACGCCTTCGGCATGAGCAGGCCCTCCACCCGCCAGTCGGCCGCCGAGCAGGCACCCGGCGGGCTGATCTCCAAAGGCGCCGGACTGCGCGAGTGGCTCACCGCCCTCGACCGGCGCCCCGCCCGCGTGACGGCCGCCGCCTTCGACACCCGCGTCAAGAACCCCTGGGTCCCCGGCTCGGCCGCGCGCGGCGCCGCCAAGCACCTGCGCAGGCACGGCTTCCCGGTCGTCACCGAGGCGCACAGCTTCTACGTGGCCGGCACCTCCGGCCCCCTGCTGGAGGGGGAGACCGAACGCGCCCGCAACTGGGGCGCGGAACTGGGCGCCGCCCTGCTCGCCACCCGCTGAGCGGCCCCGCGCCGAGCCGCCGCCGGCCGATCGCGACGGAGCGGGCCCGCGGCCATCCATCCCGGCCGGGCCCGGCCCGGCCGGCGGGCCGCCGGAACGGAGTCCCACACCACCGCGATTACTGAAATATGAAGCTATAGACCCTTTCATCCAGACGGCAGCGGGCACGGGGAGGGTGCACCCGACAGCACCACGGTGAAAGGTGATCGCAGTGCCGGTACCGGAAACGGCTCCAGCCCACGCCCACCCGGACGAAGGAGCCCGGCACGGCCGCCTGACCGCCCGCCCCGCCCTCACCCCCTCCACCATCGAACCCGGCACCCACCACCTGACCGGACAGGCCCTGCTGCACGTCCCCCGGACCCCCCACCCGCCCACCCGCCTGGCCGTCGTCCTCCACGGCGCCGGCGGCACCGCCGAACAGGCCCTCGGCTGGCTGGCCCCCCACGCGGCCGCCGCCGCCACGATGCTCCTGGCCCCCCAGGCCATCGCCTCCACCTGGGACATGATCACCGGCGGGTACGGGCCCGACGTGACCCGCCTCGACACCGCCCTGCACGAGACCTTCGCCCGCACCACCGTCGAGCCCGGCCACGTCGCCATCGCCGGCTTCTCCGACGGCGCCTCCTACGCCCTGTCCCTCGGCGTGACCAACGGCGACCTGTTCACCGCCGTCCTGGCCTTCTCTCCGGGCTTCATGGCCCCCCTCGTCCGGCACGGCCGCCCCCGCTTCCACATCTCCCACGGCACCGGCGACCGCGTCCTGCCGATCGAACGCTGCAGCCGGCGACTCGTCCCCCAACTGCGGAAAAGCGAGTACCCCGTCACCTACGAGGAGTTCACCGGCGGCCACGAAGTACCCGAGCAGACGGCCGCCACCGCGATGCGCTGGTGGACCGGCGGATGAACCCGCCCGCACCGGCCACCGACCGGACCGAGACGGAAGAAAAAGGGGGAGCACAGATGGTCCGCAAGAAGATGGAGGGCAACGAGCAGCAGCGCCGCGCCGCCGCCCGCAGGGCCCGCCAGTCGGGCAAGAGCCCCAGCGAGGAGAACGCCACCACCGGAGGCTCCAAGCAGCGCCACTCCCGGCCCAAGAGCGAACCGCACCACCACGAGGAGCGCACCGCCTCACTTCACCGCGGCAAGCAGCAGGGCGGACAGCAGCAGGCCGGCCAACCGCACACCCAGCCCGGCTACCACAGCCCCGACCGCTGACCCCACGGCCACGGCCGCG
>NZ_JBHSBM010000026.1:0-26635 GCF_042650625.1 Planomonospora corallina | reverse complement strand
GGCCCGCGGGCCCCGGAGCCGGGCCGCACCCGGAGGCGGAACCGGGCACGGGGGAGCGGCACGGACCCGACCCGCCCGCGAACCGGCCGGCGGCCTCCGCAGGAGATCACCCGTCCAGGCGCCGGACCTTCAGCACGTTGTCCGTCCGCGTGAACGGCCGCCCCTCCGGGCCGGCCTGCTCCCGCTCGTACTCCTCACAACGCAGCACCCGCCACCCGTCCCGCGGCAGCGCCAGCCCCTCCAGCACCTCCTGCGGCGTCGGCAGGTGCACCTCCGGATAGCCGTCCGGATCCCACGGGGGAGGACCCGCATGCCCGACGATCAACAGCACCCCACCGGGCGCCACCGCCGAGGCCGCGGCCCGCAGGATCTTCTCCCTCGGCATGCCCGCCCCGGGCGAGTGCAGGAAATGCGCCGAGACCAGATCGAACTCCCCCTCGGGGAAGGACACCCCGAGATCGTGCCGCTGCCAGTCGATCCGGCCGGCCACCCCCGCCTCCTCCGCCGACCGGGCCGCACGCTCCAGCACGACCCCGGAGATGTCGACCGCCGTCACCCGCCATCCCCGCCGCGCCAGCCAGATCGCGTCGCCCCCCTCACCGCACCCCAGGTCCAGCGCCCTGCCCGGCTCCAGATCCGAACCCTCGGCGACCAGCGCCACATTGGGATCACCACTCCAGACACGCTGGTGGCTCCCGCCGTACCGGGCGTCCCAGAACTCCTCATCCGACATGCCGTCATACGACATCCGCGTCCCCTCCGCCTTTCCCGTCGTCACCGTCGTCCTCCGCACGCCCCGGACCGGCTCACCCACCGGAGACCGGCCCGGAAAGCGACAGGGCGCCCCGCCGGGCCGCCACCGCCCGCCGCGTCTCCTCCGCGACCAGATCGGCGTTGATCGCCGCACCCGCGCGCGCACCCGCCGCCGCGGCACCCATCACCTGATCGAACAGGGCCGTCACGTTCCCGGCCACCCACACCCCGGCGACCTCCGTCGCCCCCGCCGCGTCGGCCGCGATCCGGCTGCCGACCACCTGCCCGTCCATCTCCAGATCGACCGGCTCCAACCCCAGAGCCGCCAGCAGGCCACCACGGGCCACCAGACGCGGCGCCACCACCAGCGCCCGGCACGGCACCACCCGGCCACCGGCGAGCACCACCCCGCCGAGCCGGTCGCCGGTCACCCGCAGACCGGTCACCTCCCCCTCCACCACGGCGACCCCCCGGGCCGCCAACTGCTCGTACTCCTCCTCGCCGAACCCGGAGACCGTGTGCGTGAAGAGCGTCACGTCCCGGCTCCACTGCCGCCACAACAGCGCCTGGTGCACCGCCCGCGGCCCGGTCGCCAGCACGCCGATCGCCTGATCGCGCACCTCCCAGCCATGGCAGTACGGGCAGTGCAGCACCTCACGCCCCCACCGCTCGGCCAGCCCCGGCACCGGCGGCAGCTCGTCGGCCAGGCCCGTGGTCACCAGCAGCCGCTCCGCCGCCACCCGCGAGCCGTCCGCCAGCACCACCCGGAAGCCGCCCTCCGCCGACCGCTCCGCCGACACGGCCTCACCCGCCAGGAACCGCCCGCCGTACGACTCCACCTCCTTGCGCCCCTCGGCCAGCAGCAGCGCCGGCGGCGTCCCCTCACGCCCCAGATAGGCGTGGACGCCTTCGGCCGGGGCGTTGCGCGGCCGGCCCGAGTCGACCACCAGCACCGAGCGCCGGGCCCGCGCCAGCGTCAGCGCCCCGCTCAGCCCCGCGGCCCCGCCGCCGACCACCACCACGTCGTACCGCCGCTCCCCGTCCGCGGGGGAGGCGGCCGACGATCCCGTTCGTACATCCATGACGTGCACCTCCATCTCCCTCAGATGGTCGGCGCTGCCCGTCCAAGATGACAAACCTTGTTGCCGGAACAGCAAAATACGGGCCTCGAGTCACCCCGCCCGCCCACGACACCGGGGGACACCCCCGCACGCCGCCCCGCCCAGCCCCGCCACGGCGGGACACCCACCCCACCACAGACAGGTGACCCGGCCGGAACCCCCGGCTAAGCTCCTCCTACCCGACGAACCGGACGACCATGGAGACCGGGATGCACGCCTTCCGCAAAGCCGTCGAAGCCCGTGACCACGCCGCGATCGAGGCACTGCTCGCCGACGACGTGGTGTTCACCAGCCCGGTCGCCTTCCAGCCCTACCCCGGCAAACCGATCACCGCGGCGATCCTGCGCGCGGTGATGCGCGTCTTCACCGACTTCCGCTACATCCGCGAGATCAACGACCCCGACGGCCACGACCACGCCCTGCTCTTCCAGGCCAAGGTCGGCGACAAGGAGATCACCGGCTGCGACTTCCTGCGACTGGACGCCAACGGACTCATCAAGGACTTCACGGTCATGGTCCGCCCCCTCTCGGCCGCCAACGCCCTCGCAGCGGCGATGGCCGCACAGTTCGACCAGATCAAGCGCGAGGCCGGCCAGGCCTGACCGGCCACGACACCGGCGACCGCACCCCTCGGCGCCCCTCGGCGCCCCTCGGCACCCCGGGCGCGCCCCCGCGGCGTCCCGGCGCCACCGAGACGCCGCCCGAAGGCGCCGCAGGACCGCCCACGGCACCCCCGCAACACCCCCGCAACACCGCACCGGCCGGTCACACCTGACGGTAACCCTCCAGGAACCGGCCGATCCGGCTGATCGCCGCATCGAGATCGTCGGCGTACGGCAGGGTGAGGATGCGGAAATGATCCGGACGCGGCCAGTTGAAACCCGTGCCCTGCACGACCTGGATCTTCTCCCGCAGCAGCAGGTCCAGCACGAACCGCTGGTCGTCGACGATCCGGTGCACCTCCGGATCCAGCCGCGGAAAGGCGTACACCGCCCCCTTCGGCTTCACGCACGAGACACCGGGAATCCGATTGAGCCTCTCCCAGGCCAGATCACGCTGTTCCCGCAACCGCCCCCCGGGACGCACCAGCTCGACGATGCTCTGCCGTCCCCCGAGCGCCGCCTGGACGGCGTACTGCGCCGGAGCGTTGGCGCACAACCGCATGGAGGCCAGCATCCTCAGCCCCTCCAGATAGTCACGGGCGTGCTCGCGCGGCCCCGACACCACCAGCCAGCCCGAACGGAACCCCGCCACCCGGTACGACTTCGACAACCCCGAGAAGGTCAGGCACACCAGGTCGGGAGCGAGCGCCGCCACATGGTGGTGCACCACGTCGTCATAGACGATCTTGTCGTAGATCTCGTCGGCCAGCACCATCAGCCCGTGCCGCCGCGCCAGCTCGACGATCCCCTCCAGGACCTCCCGCGGATACACCGCCCCCGTCGGGTTGTTGGGATTGATGACCACCACGGCCTTCGTCCGGTCCGTGATCTTCGCGGCCATGTCCTCGAGATCGGGATGCCAATCGGCCGACTCGTCGCACATGTAGTGGACGGCCCGCCCGCCGGCCAGCGTGACGACGGCCGTCCACAGCGGATAGTCCGGCGCGGGGACCAGGACCTCGTCCCCGTCGTCGACCAGCGCCTGCACCGCCATCGAGATCAGCTCCGACACGCCGTTGCCCAGATAGACGTCGTCGACGTCCACCCCGCCCAGGCCGCGCTCCTGGTAGTGCTGGACCACCGCCCGCCGCGCCGACAGCACCCCCCGCGAGTCGGTGTAGCCGTGCGCCCTCGGCAACATCCTGATCATGTCCTGCACGACCTCCTCGGGCGCCTCGAAGCCGAACAGCGCCGGATTGCCGGTGTTCAGCCGCAGCACGCTGTGACCCGCCGCCTCCAGCGCGTCGGCGTGCTCGATGACCGGCCCCCGGATCTCGTAGCAGACACCGTTCAGCTTGCTCGACTGCCGGAACTCCATGCGCTCGGTCTCCCGTCCGTGTCCGCGCCCCGCGCCCGCGGGCCGTACTTGGTTCTACCAAGTAAGCACTTGGAAAGTCCAACCAGTAGGGTGGCCGCATGCCACGGCGAAGCTACGACCAGTACTGCGCGATCGCCCGGGCCCTCGACCTCGTCGGCGACCGGTGGACCCTGCTGATCGTCCGGGAACTGCTGGCCGGCCCCCGCAGATACACCGACCTGCACACCGACCTGCCGGGCGTCAGCACCGACGTCCTCGCCGCCCGCCTGAAGGACCTCGAGCGCGACGGCCTCCTGGCCCGCCGCAGACTGCCCCCGCCCGCCACGGCGTCGGTGTACGAACTGACCCCGCACGGCCACGGCCTCCTGCCCGTGCTCACCGCACTGGCCGCCTGGGGAGCGCGGGAGATGACCGGTCAGCGCCCCACGGACGCGATCCGGGCCCACTGGTCCGCCATCCCGCTGATGGACCTGCTCGCCCGGGCCGCCGGCGACGCCGCCGGAGCGGGCGTCACCGGGGTCGTCGAGGTGACACTGGGGGAGGGCGCCTTCCACATCCGCCTGGGCCCCGCCGGCCCCTCCTACGGGGACGGACCGGCCCCCGACGCCGACGTCCGCCTCGCCACGGACGCGGCCACCTGCCTCGCCCTCGCCCAGGGCGCCCTGACGGCCGCACAGGCCGCGGCGCACGGAGAACTCGAGATCATCGGAGACCACCCCATCGCCGAGGCCCTCCTCCGCCGGTGACGTCCCGGGACGTCCGCCCGGACCGGCGGGAGCCGGGGGCGTCCCTGGTGGGGGAGGGCTCCGACGGATGGGCGCCGGGGGCCGGACGGCGGAGCCACGCCCGGCACCGCCGACGGGCCCGGCAGATCCTTCCGCCGGGAGAGGGGGGTGCCGCAGGGGAGTCCCGCGCACGAACCGCCGCACGGGTTGCCTCCTCAGGGGCTACCGGTGCGGGTAGCGGATCCCGCCCCACAGAACCCCTATATGGCGCATCATGTCCCATACCAGACAGAATTCAGCTTCTGTCTGGTATGGGACATGATGCGCCAAAAGTCCGTATCGGGAGCGGGGCGGTGCCCTCAACCGGTCCCGCCGGGCCGGCGCAGCCACCGCAGGGCCGCGTCGGCGCAGTCCTCGGGGTCGTTGTTGAAGGCGATGGCCGCATCGGGCGCGTGCCGGCGCACCAGGTTGACCACCTTCTCGAACAGTCCGAGCAGCGGTTCGTGCTTGCGTATGCCGCCGCCGATCACCACGCAGCCGTAATCCGTGCCGGTCAGCGCCTGTGTGATCGCGCCTTCGGGGTCATCGTCGAGCACCAGCAGGCACCAGTCGGCCTCGAGGCCGTGCTCGTCGAAGCGGGCCCGGCCGCGCGCCATCGCCGCCCGGACCGGTTCCGGGTCCCAGCCCTGGATCTTGGCGGGATCGAGGCCGATCACCAGCACTCGTGCCATCGTCACGCGTCCTCCTCGCGGGATGCCTCCACGCCGCGGCGGCGGTGCGCCGGTCTCTTCCCGAGGATGCCACGTCACGCGGATCCCGCCACGCATGCTTCCCGTCCCGTTCGGCGGAGCACCGCCCCGATCACCGTCTCGCCGAACGCGTTTGATGCATAATTTTACTTATGCTGCATTTGTGACTCCCTCCCCCCGGACGCCGGCGGGCGGCAGCAGGCGGTGCGGTGCGGTGCGGCGCCCGGGTTCAGAGGCGGCCGGACACCATGTCCATGAGGCGGGCCAGGACCCGGCCGCCGGAGACGCGGACGCCGTCGTGCTCCCACTCGTTGGTCACCCAGGCGCGCAGGTTACCGACCGCGGCGGCGGTCTCGGCGGACAGGCGCTCGTCGACGTACATGTCGTCGTAGTAGACGGCGGCGGCGACCGGGACCCGGTTGGCGGCCAGCCGTACCGGGTCGTAGAGGGCGGGCCAGTCGGCGGCGGCCAGCAGGTGCGCGGCCTCCTTGAAGGGGCGCAGCGCGGCGATGTCGTCGAACATCCAGGGGTGGATCATCTCGCCGGTGGGCAGCAGCGGCCGGGCGGTCTCGGCGAAGTCGGGCGGCAGCAGGCGGTGCGCGGCCCAGGCGGTGGCGGCCCCCTGGGCGTAGATGGACTCGTGCATGACCGCGTAGAGGGGGTTGGCGACGAAGCCGGTGGCGTTCATGACCTGGTAGCGGAAGGCGTCGGACAGCTCGCCGCCGCTCCAGGCGTCTTCCAGGAGCCAGTGCAGGCGGTGGGCGCCGTCGCCGGTGCCGAGTTCCATGCCGAGGGTCTGCAGGCGGCGGACGGTGAGCTCGTCGCCGTCGGGCAGCAGGACGCGCCGGTCGCGCAGGTGGTCGGCGATGGCGTCCAGGCGGGCGCGGTCGGCGGGATAGCGGGTGAAGTAGCGGTCGGCCTTGGCGCGGACGCGCGGGTAGGTGCGGGTGTAGACGTCGTCGGCGGTGGCGGTCAGTCCTGGCAGGCCGCCGGTGATGTAGCAGGCTCTGAGGCCTTCGGGCGCCTGGGACAGGTAGGTGAGGGTGATGAAGCCGCCGTAGCTCTGGCCGAGGGTCTCCCAGGGGCGGTCGCCGGTCAGGGCGCGGCGGATGTGCTCGGCGTCGGCGACGATGGCGTCGGCGCGGAAGTGGCGGAGGCGGGCCGCGGTCCGGGCGGGGGTGCCGGTGAGGGCGGCGGCGGTGACGGGGGTGCTGCGGCCGGTCCCCCGCTGGTCGAGCAGGAGCACGCGGTGGGTCTTGAGGGCGTGGCCGAGCCAGCCGTCGGCGGCGGTGGGGCGGGGTGATCTGCCGCCGGGGCCGCCCTGGAGGAACAGCAGCCAGGGCAGGTCGTGGTCGCGGCGGGCGGGGTCGACGGCTTCGCGGGCGAACACCTCGATGGTCTCCCCCGCCGGGTCGGCGTGGTCGAGTGGGACGGTGAAGGTGTGGTCGGTGAGGGTCAGGCCGGGCAGGTGGACGGTGGTCATGGCGGCAACCTATCCGCGGCGGGCGGGCGGGTGTTCGTCCGGTGGGGTCCTCTCCCCCGCGTGGCGGCGGGTCCGGCGTGGCCGGCGGGTGGTTTCGATGCATAATTTCAGCCGCGTGGCCGGATCTTCGTCGTGTGTGGAGGCCGTGGTGGGTGGTGGTGGTCCGCTGGTGCCGATGCGGGTGCCGGAGGCGGTGGCGGAGTTCGTGGCGTCGTTGCGGACGAAGAAGCTGTCGGTGAACACGGTGGCCGGTTACGAGCGGGATCTGCGGCTGGTGGCGGAGATCGCGGCGGGGCTGGCGGGGGTTCCGGTGGCGGAGCTGGAGGTCCGGGCGCTGTCGGGGCGGCTGGTGCGGGGGGCGTTCGCGGAGTTCTCGGAGCCGCGGTCGGCGGCGAGTGTCAACCGGGCGTGGAGCGCGTGGAACCAGTTTCTGACGTTCTGTGTGGCGGAGGGGCTGCTGGAGGGCAATCCGATGGCGGCGGTGCCGCGTCCGCGGCAGCCGGCGAAGGCGCCGAAGCCGTTCCTGGGGGACGGGTCGGCGTCGGTGACGTTGCTGGAGCGGATCGCGGCGGGGGCGCGTAAGGCGCGGGATCCGTGGGTGGAGCGGGATCTGGCGGTGCTGGCGCTGGCGCTGGTGACGGGGATGCGCTCGGCGGAGCTGCTGGGGTTGACGCTGGGGTCGATCGGGGGTTCGCCGGGTGACCGGCGGATCCAGGTGGTGGGCAAGGGCGGCCGGACGCGGTCGCTGCCGATCGAGCCGCCGGTGGAGCGGCTGGTGGAGCGGTATCTGAGCAGCCGGATGGAGCGGTTCGGACTGGCGTCGCTCCCCCGGTCGGCGGCGTTGCTGGTGGACACCTCGGGTGAGCCGTTGCGGCGGGGTGGGTTGCAGTATCTGGTGCGGCAGTGTTACCGGTACGCGGGGGTCCATGATCAGGTGCAGCGGGGGACGCTGGTGCACGCGCTGCGGCACGAGTTCGCGACGCGGTTGGCGGAGCGGGGTGCGTCGGCGCACGAGCTGATGGAGTTGCTGGGCCATTCGTCGATCGTGACGGGGCAGGCGTATGTGGCGTCGACGGCGCGTGAGGTGCGGCGGGCGGCGCGGGGCAATCCGGCGTACGGCGTGCTGGGCCGGTTGGCCGCGGGTGACGGCGGCGGTCCGGACGGTGGCGGTCCCGGGGGTTCGTGAGGCCGGACGTCAGGTCCGGGCGGGCGGGGTGAGGGTGAGGTGGAGGCGGACCAGGGTGCCGGGGCGGTTGCGGTGGATCTCGACGAGGTCGCAGAGCTGGCGGACGGCCCACAGGCCGCGGCCGTGGTGGGGGGTGGTGGGCGGAAGGTAGCCGGGGAAGGGGGCGGTGAGGCGGCCGGAGTCGTGGACGTCGCAGACGAGGGCCGGGCCGTGGCGGTGGAGGCGTATCTCGCCGGTGCCGCCGCCGTGCTGGACGGCGTTGGTGGCGACCTCGTTGGCGGCGAAGACGAGTTTCGCGGTGTCGGTGTCCGGTAGGCCGAGGGCGGCGGCCTGGGTGGTGAGGAAGGCGCGGACCTTGCCGAGGTCGTGGTCGAAGCGCAGGGTCGCGGCGGGCTCGCTGCTGGTGGGCCCGGTACTGGTGGGTTCGGTGCCGGTGGGCCGGTGGTCGCGGATGCGGGTGAAGATCTCGGGGTCGGTGTAGAGGGGGCTGGGGCGGGTGTGGGCGCCGGTGGTGAGGTGGGGGTGGGTGCGCTGGGCGTCTTCGGTGAGGTGGGCGGGCAGGGCGCGGGTGTCGTAGGGGCAGACGATCCAGGCGGGTGAGTCGGCGAGGGCGACGTTGGCGATGGACTCGCAGCGGGTCCATTCGAGGGTTTCGCGGGGGTGGCGGCCGTGCCAGACGGGTTCGCCGAGGATGCGGATCCGGTGGTGGGTGGCGGTGCGGGCGGTGACGTGGCGGTGGTAGGCGGCCAGGGCCCGGCCGGGGGTGTCGTACCAGGTGCGGGAGTCGGCGAATTCGACGCGGGATGCCGCGGAGCCGAGGGCGTGGCGGAGCTGGGCGATGGTGGCGGGGGTGGTGACGACCAGGACGGCGTCGCCGTCGCCGAGGCCGTCGAGGCAGAAGCGGGTGGCGGTGTCGAGGAGGCTCTGTTCGCAGTCGTAGAGCAGGGCGTGGTGGGTCAGGCGGGGAGGTCGGTCGGGGGTCATGGGTGGGCTGCCCGGGGGGTGACGGTCAGGCGGGGTTCGTGGTCCCAGCCGATCAGGTGGATGACGCCGGCGAGCATGGGGGCGAGGTGGAGGAGGTGCAGCCGCCGGTCGCCGGTGAGGCGGGCGGCGGTGTCGGCGATGACGCGCAGGCCTGCGACGTCGATGAACTCCAGTTCGCTCAGGTCGAGGCGGAGGTCGCCGGGGCGGCGGGTCTCGGCGGTGAGGACGGCTCCCAGCGCGGGGGCGTTGCTCTGGTCGATGGTGCCGGTCAGGCGGAGGACGCGTCCGCCGTGCCGGTAGGCGGGGGTGATGCGGGACAGGGCGTCGTGGTGGAGGGCGTTCATCTCCGCGATGCCGTGGTGGCAGCCGGTGAGGGTGTGGAGGCGGGCGGGGGCGAACAGGCGGGTGTCGTACTGGCACAGGGCCGCTGAGCGGCCGGCGGCGAAGACGGTGGCGACTTTGCGCTCGTAGTCTTCGAGGGCGTCGGCGCCGGGGACGTCGCGTACGGCCCAGCCCATCTCGCCGGTGACGCGCAGGCCGGTGTAGCCGTCGTGGAGGCTGCGGTCGGTTTCGGCGGCGAGGGTGGCGACCATGGTGTCGGGGTCGAATCGGCCGGTGGTCAGGTAGCTCTCGCCGGCGGTGAGGACGCGTAGTTGCCCGGTGTGCAGGGCGGTGCGCGGGGGGCCGGAGCGGAGCCAGGAGTGGACGGTGGCGGTGCTGGCGCGGTCGGTGAAGTAGAGGACTCGTTCGCGGCGGGTGAGGCCGGCGGTGACGAAGGCGGTGGCGATCTCGCGTTGCTCGGTGTCGTCGGCGAAGGGCAGGCAGAGGTGGTCGCCTGGTCCGAGGTCGCGGATCTGCCGCACTACGGTGCCTGCTGTCATCGGGCGGCCTCGCGATCTGCGTGGGGTCGGGGTGCGGGGGCGGGGTGTGGTCAGTGGATCCTGCGGACGAGGCGGGTGGCCGCGCGGTGGCTCATGCCGGTCTCGCCGCGGACCATGAAGACGGCCTGGTCGAACTGGCCGGTGGTTTTGAGTTCGCGGACCTGTTCGATGAGTTCGGGGCTGAGGCTGCCGGTGAGGAGGGCGTTGCGGGGACGTTGGGCGAGCCGTACCGCGAGGATGATGAGGCCGATGGCCGCTGCGGCGAACACCGCCGTCAGGAGGATGATGACGATCAGGTTCGACATGGGGTGAGCGTACCGTCAGGAGGGTGGGCTGCGGAGGGGGTCGCGGGTGTGGGTTGCGGTGGCCTCCGGCCGGGGGCATGGGGGCGGGGGCGGGGGGCAGTGGGTGGTGCATGAAGAGGTTCTTCAAGGTCGTGGTGGTGCGGTGGTTGTCGCGTACTCCCCTGGGGCTGGCCGTGCTGGGTGCGGGCTGGCTGCTGGGGCGGCGCAGGAGGAGGCGGCGGGCGGCCGCGGCGGAGGGGGTGCCCGCGGGGCGGGGTCCCGGCCGGTCGGCGCGGCGGGGGCGGCGGCCGGTGGCCCGGTGAGGGGCGCGGCGGCGGGGCGGATGGTCCCGTGGGTGGTCCGGTAAGTCGTTTGCCGGAGTGTCGTGGGGCTCTGCTACGGTCGCGGCGTGTCTGAGCGACCCCTCATCTACGCGCGCGGCCTGGTCAAGCGGTTCGGTGATTTCACCGCGGTGGACGGCATCGATCTGGAGGTGGCGCCCGGGGAGGCGTTCGGTTTCCTGGGGCCGAACGGTGCGGGCAAGTCCTCGACGATGCGGATGATCAGTTGTGTGTCGATGCCGACGGCGGGTGAGCTGCGGATCCTGGGGATGGATCCGGTGCGGGAGGGGTCGAGGATCCGGGGTCGGCTGGGGGTGTGCCCGCAGCTGGACAATTTGGATCCGGATCTGACGGTGCGGGAGAACCTGACGACGTATGCCCGGTATTTCGGGTTGTCGCGGGCGGAGGCGCGGCGGCGGGCGGATGAGCTGCTGGAGTTCGCGCAGTTGCAGGAGAAGGCCTCCGGCATGGTGGAGCCGCTGTCGGGCGGGATGAAGCGGCGGCTGACGATCGCGCGGGCGCTGGTGAACGATCCGGACCTGGTGCTGCTGGACGAGCCGACGACGGGGTTGGATCCGCAGGCGCGGCATCTGCTGTGGGAGCGGTTGTTCCGGCTCAAGCAGCGGGGCACGACGCTGGTGCTGACGACGCACTACATGGACGAGGCCGAGCAGTTGTGCGACCGGCTGGTGGTGATGGACGGCGGGCGGATCGTGGCGGAGGGGTCGCCGCGTTCGCTGATCGAGAGATATTCGACGCCCGAGGTGGTGGAGCTGCGCTTCGCCGGGGAGGCGGACCACGCGGGCGAGCTGGAGGGGATCGGGCGGGTGGATCCGCTGCCGGACCGGATCCTGGTGTACGCCGATGACGGGGACGCCGCGGTGGCGGAGGTGCACCGCAGGGGGCTGGCGCCCTCGAGTGTGCTGGTGCGGCGTTCCTCGCTGGAGGACGTGTTCCTGCAGCTGACCGGCCGGACGCTGGTGGACTGATGGTTCATCCGACGGTGGCGGTGCTGGAGCGTCATCTGTGCCTGTACCGGCGGCTGTGGCGGGCGTCGGTGTTCTCGTCGTTCATCTTGCCGGTGCTGTTCCTGGTGAGCATCGGGATCGGGGTCGGCGGGTACGTCGGCGGGATCGGCGGGGTGGACTACCTGTCGTGGATCGTGCCGGGGGTGCTGGCGTCGACGGCGTTCCAGATGGCGGTGGGCGAGTCGACGTACTCGGTGCTGGGCGACTTCAAGTGGACGCGGGGCTATCACGCGATGCGCGCCACTCCGGTCGGGATCCGGGACATGGTCGCGGGCTGGCTGCTGTACATCCTGCTGCGGGTGGAGATCGCCGTGGTGGTGTTCCTGGTGGTGACGGGCCTGTTCGGGGCGTTGCGGTCGCCGTGGGCGGTGGTGACGCCGCTGGTGGCGGGGCTGGTGGCGGTCGCGGCGGCGGCGCCGGTGACGGCGTTCGCGGCGAGCGTCGAGCATGACAGTTACTTCGCGCTGCTGTTCCGGTTCGTGATGATCCCGTCGACGTTGTTCGCGGGGGTGTTCTTCCCGGTGGAGCAGTTGCCGGAGGCGGTGCGGCCGCTGGCGTACGCCTCGCCGCTCTGGCACGGGGTGGAGCTGTGCCGGGCGGCGACGCTGGGGGCGGCGCCGCCGTGGCCGGTGGCGGCGCACGTGGTGTGCCTGCTGGTGTTCGCCGCCGCGGGGTTGGTGTGGGCGGGCGCCGCCTTCCGCAAGCGACTTCAGGACTGAGCATGGTGACGATGATGCTGGCCGCGCGGGTGGCGCCGTTCCGGGTCTCGCCGTCGCGGGTGGGAGCGGTGGTGGGCCGCAATGTGGGGGCGTTGCGCAGCGGCCCGTCCTACTGGCTGGTGCTGGTGTCGGGTTTCTTCGAGCCGGTGCTGTACCTGCTGTCGATCGGTGTCGGGGTGGGGGCGCTGGTGGGCGGGCTGACGCTGCCGGGCGGCCGGGTGGTGGAGTACGCGGTGTTCGTGGCGCCGGCGATGCTGGCGGTGTCGGCGATGTCGGGGGCGTTGTCGGAGACGACGTTCAACTTCTTCTTCAAGATGAAGTACTCCAAGACGTTCGAGGCGGTGCTGGCGACGCCGGTGCGGCCGTTGGAGATCGCGCTGGGTGAGCTGGCGTGGGCGCTGGTGCGCAGTTCGGTCTACACCGGGGCGTTCCTGGTGGTGATGGTGGCGCTGGGGCTGGCCGCGCCGGGGTGGGCGCTGGCGGCGTTCCCGGCGACGCTGCTGGTGGGGCTGGCGTTCGGCGGGGTCGGGATGGCGATCAGCACGCTGATGCGGGGCTGGCAGGACTTCGATCTGCTGACCACGGGGCAGTTCGCGCTGTTCCTGTTCTCCGGGACGTTCTCGCCGGTGCAGGACTATCCGGTGGCGATGGAGGTGCTGGTGGCGGCCACGCCGCTGTTCCACGCGGTGGAGCTGGTGCGGGGGCTGGCCATCGGGCAGCCGGGGTGGGCGCTGCTGGGGCACGCGGCGTATCTGGTGGTGATGGCGGCGGCGGGGCTGGTGTTCGCGGCGCGCCGGATCGAGCGGGCTCTGTGCGTGTGAGCGCGGGCGGGGCCGGGGCGGCGGGCTCCGGTCCCCGCCGCCGTGCTGTTCCGCGAGCGGCGGCTGTCCGGGGTCAGGGCAGGGTGAACGGGGTGGCGGAGACGACGGCGCGCACGGGGATGGGCCCGTAGACGTGGGGGAAGGTCTCGCCGGCGGCGGGCTCCAGGCGGACGTCGAGGCCGGTGGGGTCGACCGCCAGCAGGGTGAGGGGTGCGGTGACGCCGCGGTAGAAGCGGCGGGCGACGCCGGTCAGCTGGGCGTGGTCGGCGCAGGCGTGGATGAAGCCCTCCTCCTCCAGGGTGCGGCCGAGGGTGGAGACGCGGTACTCCCCCGCCGCCCGGGCGGCCTGCCAGTCGGCGGTCAGGGCGAGGTGCAGGATCACGGTCACCGGGTGCTCTCGCGCTCGTCCTGCCGCTTGTGCCATTCGCGGCGCAGGATCGCGTAGACGACCTCGTCGGTCCATTCGTCCTTGACCCACTCGTTCTCGACGAGGTGGGCCTCGCGGCGCATGCCGAGGCGTTCCAGGACGCGGGCCGAGGCGGTGTTGCGGGCGTCCAGGCGGCCGGTGACGCGGTGCAGTCCGAGGTCGTCGAAGCCGAGGCGCAGCAGGGCGTCGCCGGTCTCGGTGGCGTAACCGCGGCCGTGGTGGTCGGGGTGGAAGACGTAGCCGATCTCGCCGGAGCGGTGGGTGCGGCTGTGCCAGAACAGCAGGGCGTCGCCGATCAGTTCGCCGGTGGCGGCCAGTTCCACGGCCAGGGACAGGGCCTGGCCCTCGTCGCGCAGCGCCGTCTGCGTGGTCTTGGTCTCGAGTGCCTCGCGGGTCTGCTCGCGGTCGCGGGGTTCCCAGTACAGGTAGCGGGCGACGTCGGAGCGGGCCTGGATGGCGTGCAGGGCGTCGAGGTCGGCGGGGGTGAAGGGGCGCAGCAGGAGGCGTTCGGTGCGGATCGGGTAGTCGGGTTCGAGCACCGTGTCAGCCTAGGGCAGGCGCGGCCGGGGCGCGCGGGTCGTTTTTCCGGGGGTCCTCCCCCGGTGGCCGGGTGGCGGCGGTGCGGGTGTCCTGCGGTGCGCGCCGTGCGGGGTGCCTGCGGGCGGTGCGGAGGGCGCGGCGGGGGGCGAAGCGCTTGCGAGCGGAGTCGAAAGCGTGTTCCACTGGATGGTATGGGATGGGACTCCCCTGCGCTGCTGGCCGAGGTGCCCGACCCGCGGCCGCGGATCGAGCGCACTGCGGTGACGCGGGTCCATGGCGCGCTGACCTGCTACGAGGTGCGGGCCCGTACGGCGCTGGAGGCGGTGGCGGGCGGGTGGGCGGTGAGCCCGTACCGGGGGTGCGCGCAGGCGTGCCGGTACTGCTCGGCGCGGCGGGGGCACCGTTATCTGGGGCTGGACGCCGGGGCCGACTTCGACTCGCGGATCGTGGTGCGCACCGACGTCGCGCGGCGGCTGCGGGGGGAGCTGGCCCGCAGGTGGGACGGGGCGCCGGTGGCGGTGGGCCTGGCCGGTGACTGCTATCAGGGGGCCGAGGAGATCTACCGGCTCATGCCGGGGGTGGTGGCCGCGCTGGGTGAGGCGGGGGCGGTGTTCACCGTGCACACCAAGAGCCCGCTGGTGCTGCGGGACGCGGAGCTGTTGGCCGCGGTCCCGGGGGCGAGTGTGGTGGTGTCGGTGGCGTTCGTCGACGACCAGGTGCGCCGGGCGGTCGAGCCGGGCGCGCCGAGCGCGCAGAAGCGCCTGGAGCTGGTGGCGGAGCTGGCCGGGCGGGGGGTGGTGTGCGGGGTGGCGATGGCGCCGGTCCTGCCGTTGCTGACCGACTCCCCCGACCAGCTGGCGGCGACGGTGCGCCGGATCGCCGCGGCGGGGGCGGCGGGGGTGGAGCCGCGGGTGCTGCGGCTGCCGCCGGGGGCGCGGGAGTGGTATCTGTCGTGGCTGGGTGAGCGTCATCCGGGGCTGGTGGCGCGTTATGAGGAGCTGTACGGCGCCGGCCCGGACGCCGAGGCGGGGTATGCGGAGCGGGTGACGGGCGAGGTGGCGGCGCTGGCGGCGCGGTACGGCCTGGTGTGGGGGCCGCCGCGGGTGGGGCCTGCGGTGCCCGCGGCCCGGCAGCTGTCGCTCATCTGAGGGCGTGGCCGCTCCGCGGGAGCGGGCCGGGGCCCGCCGGCCGGTGGCCGGGCGGCGGGCCGGATACGGTGGTCGTCTCCGGTCCGCCGTGGGCCGTCAGGCGCCGGCGGGTGTCAGGAGGAGGAGGCCGACAGGGCGCTGCCCTTCTTCCACTCCTTGAACGACAGCTCCCAGTAGCTCCAGCCGTTGTTCCACTCGATCTGGCGGTCGGTGCCCTTGATGACGATGACGTCGCCGCGCTGGGCGATCCCGTAGAACCACCTGGCCTGGTCGGGGCGGGCGTTGATGCAGCCGTGGCTGACGTTGCGCCGGCCCTGGGCCCAGACGTTGTTCTTGGCGTGGACGTACTCGCCGCTGTTGGAGAACCGGACGGCATGGTTGATCATGACGTCGTAGTACTCCGGGTGGCCCTTGGGGAAGCCGGGAGAGATCATCCGCTCGGGGTTGGACTTGCCCATGACCAGGTGCACGCCGCTGGTGGTGGTGTAGGCGCGGGTGGTGGCCATGCCGGCGCTGATGAGCATCTTCTTGACGACCTTGCCGTCCCGCTTGACGATCATGGTCTTCTTGCGGGTGTCGACGGTGGAGATCTGCTCGGCGCCGATGCGGATGGTCTTGGTGAGGTCCTTGGTGCCGTACATGTCCTTGCCGCCCTGCACTCCTTCGAGGTGGGCGGTGAAGGTGACCTTCTGGTGCGGCTCCCAGAACTTCGCGGTCCGGTAGATGACGGTCTTGTCGTCGATCCACCGCCAGGCGCCCTCGACGGGGGTCTCGGACTCGACCTGCAGGGCGCGTTCGACGTTGGCCTTGCCGGCCTTGGCGGTGATGGGCTGGTTGAAGGTGACGATGATCGGCGCCCCCACGCCGACCTTCTCCCCCTTGACGGCGGGGGTCACGTCCGCCACGGCCAGTTCGATCTTCGGCTTCAGGGTGGTGAAGGAACTGCCGGCGGTGGTGCCGTCGGCCGTGCGCGCCGAGACGGTGTAGTCGCTGGAGGGCTTCAGCGGCGTGGTGGAGACCCACTTGGTGCGGGCGGCGTCGAACTCGCCTTCCAGCTGCTCGCCGTCGCTCTCCACGGTGACCTGCTCCAGGGCGCCTCCGTCGGCGGTGACGACGACCTTCTTGCCGGGCCGGACGTCCTGGCTGCCCTCCGCCGGGCTGATCTTTATGACCGGGGCGGCCGGCGCGGTCTGGGCGCTGCCGGCGCCGGCGTCCTTGCTGTCGGCGACGGGCGTGGTCCCGGCCGACCCGCTGGAGCAGGAGGCGACGAGCAGGGCCGTGGCCGCCACGGCCAGACCGGTCAGTGGCGTTCTGAGTCGTCGATCTCCGGCGTTCAACACAACTCCATCCCCCATATGCAGCAAAGTGCGTCTAAAACACTAATAGGAGATGCGCATGGGGCGTCCAGGGTTCAGCCTGGGAATGTCACGTTTCAGCAACTTTCGACGGTGAAGCGGCCATTGACGGCGTGTCACGCCGCCGTCAAGATGACGGTGGACCCGCCTGCCCGCCTGCCCGCCTGCCCGCCTGCCCGCAGTGGCCCCTGGGAGGCATGCCTGCTCTACGGCGATGGCATCGCCGAAGCGTCCGGCACCGGGCGGGGCGCGGCCGGAGCCGGGAGGGGGACGGGGACGGGGACGGGCCGGGGCTTCCGGTCAGGTCTCGGCGGCCATGACGATGAGCAGCCCGACGATGTGGATGAGCACGATGAACACCATCACGAAGACGAACAGCCACTTGGCCGGCCCGTGTTCGAAGTGCTTGCCCTCCTTCAGGGGAGGCCGCTGAGCCTGGCGGTCGGCGATCCGCTCTTCCAGGCTCTTCCTCTTACGCTCTGCCATGGCGGTTCCTCGGGGGTGGGCGGGGGCGACCGGGCAGGTGCGCCGGTGCGGGGGCTGGTATTTAGCCTACTAACGGTTAGGGCACTAAATTACCTGATGTGCCAGCTGGAGCCCGACGGAGGTGCCCGTGACCGACATGAGCGAGATCGCCGATCCGCTGTCCCTGGAGAACCAGGTGTGCTTCGCCCTGGCGGTCGCCTCGCGGTCGGTGATCGCCCTCTACCGGCCGGTGCTGGAGCCGATGGGCCTGACCCACCCGCAGTACCTGGTGATGCTGGCGCTGTGGCAGCACGCGCCTTTGTCGGTCAAGGACCTCAGCGAGCTGCTGCGGCTGGAGCCGGCCACGCTCTCGCCGCTGCTCAAACGGCTGGAGGCCGCGGGGCTGGTGGAGCGCCGCCGCGCCAGCGCCGACGAGCGCTCCCTGGCGGTCGTGCTGACCGGGCGCGGCCACGCGCTGCGCGGGCAGGCGCTGAAGGTGCCCGAGGCGATCGTCGAGCGCCTGGGCATGGACCTGACCGAGCTGCAGGACCTGCACCGGGCGCTGACCCGGGTGATCGCCGCCGCCGACGGCGCCGGTACGGCCGCGCGCTGAGCGCGGCCGTACCGGCGCCGCACCCGGGCGGGCCGGCGACCGGCGCCGCGGCGGGGTGCGGGGCGGCGCGGCCGCTCACCCCTGGCGCACGCTCACCCCTGGCGCAGCCGGTGGGTCAGGCTGGTGTGGCGGCGACCGGCGCCGCGGGTGCGCACCGCCTGCCCCAGCGCGCGGCGCGAGCCGACGATGACGACGAGCTTCTTGGCGCGGGTGATCGCGGTGTAGAGCAGGTTGCGCTGCAGCATCATCCACGCGCTGGTGGCCAGCGGGATCACCACCGCCGGGTACTCGCTGCCCTGGGAGCGGTGGATCGAGACGGCGTAGGCGTGGGCGAGCTCGTCGAGCTCGTCGAAGGAGTACTCGACATCCTCGTCCTCGTCGGTGCGCACCAGCAGCCTGTGGTCGTCGGGCCGGATGTCGGTCACCACGCCGACAGTGCCGTTGAACACCCCGGCGGCGCCCTTGTCGTAGTTGTTGCGCAGCTGGGTGACCTTGTCGCCGATCCGGAAGACCCGGCCGCCGTAGCGGCGCTCGGGCATGCCCTCGCGGGCGGGGGTGAGCGCCTCCTGCAGCACGGTGTTGAGGTTGCCGGCGCCGGCCGCGCCGCGGTGCATCGGCGCCAGCACCTGCACGTCGCGGCGGGCGTTGAGCCCGAACCGGCGCGGGATGCGGTTGGCGACCACGTCGACGGTGAGCGCCGCGATCTCCTCCGGTTCCTCGCACGGGAACAGGAAGAAGTCCTTCATGCCCTCCAGTGCCGGCATCAGGCCGGTGTTGACGCGGTGGGCGTTGGTGACCACGCCCGACTCCTGCGCCTGGCGGAAGATGTGCGTCAGCCGTACCCGCGGGATCTCGTCCTCGGCGGCCAGCAGGTCGCGCAGGACCTCGCCGGCGCCGACCGAGGGCAGCTGGTCGACGTCGCCGACGAACAGCAGGTGCGTGCCGGGCGCGACGGCCTTGACGAGCTTGTTGGCCAGCAGCAGGTCGAGCATGGACGCCTCGTCGACGACGACCAGGTCGGCGTCGAGCGGGTTGTCGCGGTCGAAGGTGGCGTCGCCGCCGGGGCGCAGCTGCAGCAGCCGGTGCACGGTGGTCGCCTCGTGGCCGGTCAGCTCCGACAGGCGCTTGGCGGCCCGGCCGGTGGGGGCGGCCAGGATGACCTTGGCCTTCTTGGCGCGGGCCAGGGTGACGATGGAGCGCACCGTGAAGCTCTTGCCGCAGCCGGGGCCGCCGGTCAGCACCGCGACCTTCTCGGTGAGCGCCAGCCGTACCGCTTTCTCCTGCTCGTCGGCCAGATCGGCGCCGGTACGGCCGCGCAGCCACTGAAGGGCCGCCTTCCAGTCGACGCCGGCGAAGGCGCCGAGCCGGTCGTGCTCGCACGTCAGCAGCGCCCGCAGCGAGCGGGCCAGCGACAGCTCGGCGCGGTGGAAGGGCACCAGGTAGACCGCCGGGATCGTCACGTCGCCGGCGGGCAGCTCCTCGCGGACCACGCCCTCGTCGGCGACCAGCTCCTCCAGGCAGCGCCCGACCAGCTCGGCGGGCACGTCGAGGATCTTGACGGCGTCGCCGACGAGGTTGGGCGCCGGCAGGTAGCAGTGGCCGTCGTCGGCGGCCTGCGACAGGGTGTAGCGCAGGCCCGCCTTGACCCGCTCGGGGCTGTCATGAGGGATGCCGACCGCCTGGGCGATGGTGTCGGCGGTCTTGAAGCCGATGCCCCACACGTCGTCGGCCAGCCGGTACGGCTCGCTCTTGACGACGGCGATGGAGTTGTCGCCGTACTGCTTGAAGATGCGCACCGCGATCGAGGTGGACACCCCGACACCCTGCAGGAAGATCATCACCTCTTTGATGATCTTCTGTTCCTCCCAGGCGGCCGCGATCATCTTGGTGCGCTTGGGGCCCAGGCCGGGGACCTCGACCAGCCGCTCGGGGGCGGTCTCGATGACGTCGAGGGTGCCGACCCCGAAGTGGGCGACGATCCGCTCGGCCATCTTCGGCCCGATGCCCTTGATCAGCCCGGAGCCGAGGTAGCGCTGGATGCCCTGGACGGTGGCGGGCAGCACGGTGGTGTAGGACCACACCTCGAACTGGCGGCCGTAGCGCGGGTGCGAGCCCCACCGGCCGGTCAGCCGCAGCGACTCGCCGACCTGGGCGCCCAGCAGCGGCCCCACCACGGTCAACAGCTCCGCGCCGGACCGCTCGGTGGCCACGCGGGCGATGGTGTAGCCGGTCTCCTCGTTGGCGTAGGTGATGCGCTCGAGCACCGCCTCCAGCACGGTGCCGGCGGGACGCTGCGCCTCCGGAGTGGTCATGGCGGGTATTGTGCCGCAGATCTGCGACATCTTCCCCGCGCGGCCCCGCCCGCCCGTGCCCGCCCCGCGCGGCCCGCGGCCCCTCCCCCGCCGTGCCGCCCGCGGGCCGTACCGCCCCCGCGACGGCGAAGAGGGCGAAAAGGTGCGGGTCTGCCATATCTGCACCGTCACGGGTCTTTGCCGCGTCGAGCCGGCGGGATAGGAACGAGACGGCGCCGAAGATCCGCAGCGGCGCGGACCGCCGACACATCGAACGGGGAGCGCGCATGACCAGACAGTTGATCATCGAGCCCGTCGGGCAGGCCGGGCTGACGGCCGAGCGGGTACGCCAGGTCGCCGCCGGGCACCCGGCGGTCGCGGCACAGTTGGGGGTCGCCGACCCCGGGCGGCTCATCCTGGGCGCCGCCGCCGTGACGGGCCGTGACGCCGCCGGCGGTGAGGGGAGCGCCGGCGGCGGGGCGCCGTTCCGGGCGAGCGTCTTCGATCCGGCCGCCAACCGGGGGGTGGAGCTGCGCGGCACGCTCGCGGCGCCGGAGCGGGCCGAGGTCGCCCCCAGCGCCTGGCGGCCCAACCCGAGCCCGGCCGAGCTGCGGGAGGCGGCGCGGATCCTGCGGGCCGACCCGCGCTTCCCCGCCTCCGGCGACGTGGTCGTCTACCAGCCGATGCCGCCCCTGGCCGACCTGGAGCACCCCGACGGCACCACGACGCGCCGCTCCACCCTGGGCGTCTACTCACCCGGCGAGGCCGTCAAGCACCGCATCGTCGCCGTGGACACCGCCGCCGGCACCGTCGACTGGTCCCCGGCCGGGGTCTCGCCGGCCATGCACCCGGGCGACTGCGAGTCGCACCTGCCCGAACCGGTGGAGAGCCTGCGCGACCGGGGAGGCCCCGACGCGGTACGGCTGCGCGTGCTCGACGGCGGCACCGAGCTGTGGAACCTCGTCGTGGTGCGGCCCCGCGCCTCCGCGCCGCAGAACCCCGGCGACGGCTCCGGGGTGGAGCTGCGCGAGGTCCGCCACCGCGGCCGGCTGGTCTTCCGCCAGGCGCACGTGCCGATCCTCAACGTGCAGTACGAGGAGGACGGCGTCACCTTCCGCGACTGGCAGAACGAGGAGACCCGCTTCTCGGCCACCGGCGCCGACCCGGTCGGCTGGGGCTGGCGGGTCTGCACCCGGCCGCCGCGCACGATCCTGGAACGCCCCGACAACGACGCCGGCAACTTCCAGGGCGTGGCCTTCCACGACGCCGGCGGCGAGGTGCGGATCGTCAGCGAGATCGCCGCCGGCTGGTACCGGTACGTCTCGGAGTGGCGCCTGGCCGACGACGGCACGGTCCGGCCCCGCTTCGGTTTCGCCGGGGTCCGCAACCCGCGCACCTGCATGCGCCACCGCCACCACGTCTACTGGCGGTTCGACTTCGACGTCGAGGGCTCCGACAACGACGTGATCGAGCAGTTCGACGAGGTCGCCCCCGGCGTGCTGAAGGCCACGCCGCTCGTGCGGGAGACCTCCCGGCGGCGGCGGGGCACGGCCCGGTTCTGGCAGGTCACCGACGCCGCCAGCGGCCGCGGCTACCGGATCGTGCCCGGCGGGCACGACAACACCGCCGATCCCTACGGCATCGCCGACCTGTGGTTCCTGCGCCGCCGGGGAAGCGAGCTGTACGACGGCAACCCCGACGGCGACAACCGGGCGATGCTCGACCGGTTCGTCGACGGGGAGGACATCGGCCGCACCAACGTCGTCGTCTGGTACGCCGGGCACTTCCGCCACGACCAGAACGCCCCCCACCCGCACCAGGGCCACATCGTCGGACCCGACCTCGTGCCCGTCCGCTGAGCGCCGTCCGCCGGCGCCGCCCGTCCCCGGCCCGGTTCCGCCCGGCCGCAGCGGGCAGATTCCGACAATGGACGGTGTGTGGGATCTGGTGGTCGTCGGCGGCGGCCCCGCCGGGGCGGCGGCCGCCCTGCGGGCCAGGCAGATCAGGCCGCGGGCGCGGGTGCTCCTGCTGGACCGGGAGGACTTCCCCCGCGACAAGGCCTGCGGGGACGGCATCGCCGCCCACGGCCTGGCCGAGCTCGACCTGCTCGGCGTGGGCGGCCTGCTGTCCGATTACCGGCCGGTGCGCCGCCTGGCGGTGGTCTCCCCCGGCGGTGAGCGCGTGCACGCCGCCGTCGCCCGGCCCAACCTCGTCGTCCCGCGCCGCGTCTTCGACGCCCGCCTGGTGGAGGCCGCCCGCGCCCGCGGTGTCGAGGTCCGCCGCCACCGCGTGCGGGCGCTGGCCGACACCGGCGGCCACGTCACCCTTGACGGCCCAGTCGCGGCCGGTCCGGCCGGTCCCGGCGTGTCCGGCGAGATCACCGCCCGCGCCGTCGTCGCGGCCGACGGCGCCAACTCCACGGTGCGGCGCCTGATCGGCGTGCCCGCGACCGCCGACCAGCACACCGCGCTGGCGGTGCGCGGCTACGCCGACGCGCAGGCCGGCGACGACACCCAGCTCGTCGTCATGCAGAAGGACGGCTGGCCCGCCTACGCCTGGTCGTTCCCGGTCGGCGACGGCAGCGCCAACGTCGGCTTCGGGATGCTGCTGCCCCGGCTGCGGGCCGCCGGGGCGCCCGCACGGCGGGTGCTGTGCGACCGGCTGGCCGAGCTGCTGCCCCATCTGCCCGCCCGGGACCTGCGCGCCCACCTGCTGCCGCTGTCGTGCGGGCGGCCGGTGCCCGGCGCGGGCCGGGTGCTGCTGGCCGGGGACGCCGCCAGCCTCATCAACCCGCTCACCGGCGAGGGCATCTACTACGCGCTGCTGTCGGGCCGGCTCGCCGCCGAGGCCGCCCTGGCAGCGCCGGGCGACCCGCTGCCCGCCTACCGGCGCGCCCTGCGCGGCGCGCTGGGGCGGCACCTGCGCACCACCGACGCGCTGGCGCTGGCCGCCCGCTTCCCCGGGTTCATCGACGCCGCGATCGGCACCGCCGCCCGGCGCCGGGAGGTGTTCGACCTGCTCGTCGAGGTGGGGCTGGGCGCGGGCACCGTGCCGGCGCCGCTGGTGTGCGCGGTGGCCGGCCGCTGGCTGACGGCCGGCCTGCGCCGGAGTTGAGGGGATGGGGCCGGTGAGGGGACGGGGTCAGTCGTCCAGGCCGCGGGCGGCCAGCGCCTCGCCGAGGGCGTCGGCGTGCCGCAGTGCGGCCACCACCAGCGGTACGGCGAAGGCCCGCGCGCTGCGCTCGGCCCCCCGCGCGCGGGCCGCCTCGCGGACCCGGGTGGCCAGGGCGGCGACCACCGGCACGCTGCGCAGCGTCAGCGACAGCAGCAGCGACAACCGGAACGGGTCCAGCCCGACCAGCCGCGCCGGGGACAGGGCCCGCTCCAGGCAGGCCAGCACGGCCGCGCTGCGGGTGGTCAGGGTGACCAGCCCCGCCAGGGCGACGGCCAGCACGATGCGCGCCGTCACCACGACCGCGCCCGGCAGGTCCGCCACCAGCAGCTGCATCCCGAACAGCACCACGGCGAACCAGCGCACCGGCCGCACCTGCGCCCAGGCCGCCGCGGCCCCCACCCCCGACAGCGCGTACAGCGCCGCCACCACGGCCGCCGCGCCCGCCAGCGCCGCAGGCGAGCGCAGCAGCACCAGCACCGTGCAGCAGACGGCCAGGCCCGCGAGCTTCGCCCCGGCCGGCAGCCGGTGCAGCGCCGAGGCGCCGGGCACGTAGGCGCCGGTGAGGGTGTTCACGACGCCATCAGCTCCCGGTAGCGGGCCAGCGCCCCGGCCGGGACGTCGTCGGCGACGACGCGCCCGCCGTCGACCACCAGCACCCGGTCGAAGCCCTCCAGCAGCGGCAGGTCGTGGGTGACCGCCACGACCTGCTGCGGCAGCTCCCGCAGCAGCGCGGCGACCTGCCGGGAGTGGCGCAGGTCCAGCAGGGTCGTCGGCTCGTCCATGACCAGGACCTCCGGCTCCAGCACCAGGATCGAGCACAGGGCCAGCAGCTGCTTCTGCCCGCCGGACAGGTGGTGGGCTGGGTGGTCGGCGTGCTCGTGCAGGCCGTACCGGGCCAGGACCTCACGCACCCGCCGGTCGGCCTCCTCGCGCGGCAGCCCCCTGCGGCGCAGCGAGAACGCCACGTCCTCGGCGACCGTCGGCATGACGATCTGCGCGTCCGGGTCGGTGAACAGGAACCCGACGCGGCGCCGGATGCGGGCGGCGTGGCGGCGGGTGTCGAGCCCGCCCACGGTGACGGTGCCCGCCGACGGCAGGACCAGCCCGTTGAGCAGGCGCGCCAGGGTGCTCTTGCCGGAGCCGTTGGCGCCGACCACGCCGATGCGGCGCTCGGTCAGCGACGCCGTGACGCCGCGCAGCACCTCGCGCTGCCCCAGCCGCACGTGCACGCCGGTCAACTCGATCACTCACACCACCTCGAACAGGGCGGCGACCCCCAGGCCGCCGCCGACCGCGGCCGTGGCCAGGCCCAGCGTCCCGGGCGGGGCCTGGCCGACCAGTCTGGAGAACAGCCGCACGACCGCCACCGCGCCGCTGGCGCCCCACGGGTGGCCGAGGGCGAGCGCGCCGCCGTCGGCGCAGACCCGCCCGCCGTCGGCGCCCAGCACGTCCAGGCCGAGCCCGTCGCAGGCGGCCAGCGTCTGCGCGGCGAACGCCTCCACGATCTCCACGGCCGCCACGTCGCCCAGGTCCGCACCCGAGCGCTCCAGCACCCTGCGCACGGCGGGCACCGGTCCCCAGCCGGGCAGCTCCGGGTCGCAGCCGACGACGGAGCCGGCCACCAGGCGCAGCCCCGGCAGGCCCGCGGCGGCGCGCACCCGGTCCGCCACGACGGCCACGGCCGCCGCGCCGTCGCTGATCGGGGAGGAGTTGCCGGCGGTGACCGTGCCGCCCGGCACGAACGCCGCCGGCAGCCGCGCCAGCGTCTCCATCCGCAGGGCGCGGGGCCGCTGGTCGTCGGTGCGGCCGCCGACGCCGACGATCTCGCGGGCGAACCGGCCCGCCTGCCGGGCGGCCAGCGCCCGGGCGTGGCTGCGGCAGGCGTAGGCGTCCTGCCGGTCGCGGGTGACGCCGCACGCCGCGGCCAGCGCCTCGGCGGCCGGCCCCATGTCCGGGTCGGGGTGGCCGTCGGGGGTGAACGGCGCCCGCGCGTACGGCACCGCCGCCGCGAGGTCGCCCGGGGCGGCGGAGCCGGCGAGACCGGCGGGATCACGGTGGGCGCGCAGCGGCGCGGTGGAGGCGCTCTCGACCCCTCCGGCCAGGACCAGGTCCGTCGCGCCGGCGGCGACGGCGTGGGCGGCGACGAGGATCGCGGCCAGGCCGCTGCCGCACTGCCGGTCCACGGTCAGGCCCGGCACCTCGTGGCCGAGCCCGGCGGCCAGCGCCGCCACCCGGGCGAGGTTGCCGCCGGGGCCGGTGCAGTTGCCGAGCACCACGTCGCCGACGGGCACGCCCGCGGGCGCGGCCTGTTCGGCGAGGGCGGCCAGGACGGGCGCGGCGAGCGCGGCGGCGCCCACCTGTTTGAAGGCGTGCCCGGCGGTGCCGATGGGGGTGCGCAGGGCCGCGACCACGGCGGGCCGCTCCGCGGCCGGTTCGTCTCGCATGTCAGGGCAGCTTACGCATCAGCCGAGCCTGCGCAGACCGGGGTCGCCCGCGGCCAGCAGGGCGGCCAGCAGGGCGCGCCGCGGCTTGCCGGAGGCGGTGCGGGGCAGGCGTTCGGCGCCGTACCAGCGGCGGGGCCGCTGGGCGGGGTCCAGCTCGGCGCGGGCCACCTCCTCCAGCGCTGCCCGGCTCACGCCGGCGCCTTCGACGACCGCGGCGACCACCGCGCCCAGGTCGGGGTGGGGCAGGCCGACCACGACGACGTCGCCGACGCCGGGGGTCTTCCTGAGCACCTCCTCGACGTCCTCGGCCACGACGGTGGCGCCGCCGGTCTGGATCGCGCCGCCGCCGCGGCCGCGCAGCCGCAGCGCCTGGCCGGGCCGGTACGGCTCGGCCAGATCGCCGACGGTCATCCAGCCGCCGGCGTCGGCGCGCAGCGGCCCGTCCGCGCCGGCCAGGTAACCGGCGGACAGGTACGGCGAGCGGGCCCACACCTCGCCCAGCCGCCCTCCGGCGGCGGCTCCGTGCGCGGCTCCGGGGAGGGCGCGGACCTGGATCTCGACGCCCGGGAAGGGACGCAGCCCGCACCCGTCGGCGTCGGCGGCGACGAACGACAGCTCGGTGGCGCCGTAGTAGGACAGCACGCGCACCCCGTCGGCGGCCGCCTGCTCCCGCGCGCCGGGCTCCAGGGCCGCCCCTCCGGCCACGACGGTCCGCAGCCGCCCGCCGGAGCGCCGGGCGGCCTGCAGCGCGGCGGGCAGCTGGTGCGGGACCAGGTGGAGCGCGGTGCACCCGCGCAGCCAGGAGGCCAGGGCGGCGGCGGGCCAGCGCCCCGGCAGGACGGCCGTCGCCCCGGTGGCGAGGGTGTGCGCGGCCGCGAAGCCGTACAGGGACGAGTGCAGCGGGCCGGGGACCAGCACGGTGTCGTCCGGGCCGATCCCGGCCAGGGCGCCCAGGTGGGGGAAGGACTCCGCCCACGAGGCGCGGGTGCGCACCACGGCCCGGGGCCGGCCGGTGCTGCCGGAGGTGAAGCAGGCCCACGCCCGCTCGTGCGGCGCCCCGGCGCGTGCGGCGGGGCCGGGCCCGGCCGCGCCGGGCAGCGGCGGCGGGGGCTCGTCGACGAGC
>NZ_JBHSBM010000025.1:315118-355652 GCF_042650625.1 Planomonospora corallina | reverse complement strand
GCCCCGTGCCCGCCGACCGCGTCCCCGCCCTGCTGGCCACCACCCCCTGGCAGCACAACGCCGCCTGACACGGCGGTCAGACGGCGCAGGACCGGCGGGCGCACGCCCAGGACGCGGACCCGTCCGCGGCACCTGTCATGTGCCGGTTCCGGCTGAAGACCGGCCCCGTGCTCCCGCCGGCCGCGACGTGCCTTCCGGCGGGCCGCCGGCCCTCACACGCGGTGTGCTGCGAGGAGGCGCGAGCCCGGCGTCACGATCGCACTGCGGGCGTGTTCGTCTCGTCGGCTTCCCGCGACTGGCGCCGGGTGGAGCGCGCCCGGTTGCCGCAGCCGAGAGAGCACCATGCCTGATCACGGCGTCTGGCCAGGAAGAACATGCCGCAACTGGGGGCGGGACAGCGTCGTATCCGCTGCCGGTCCGGACCCGCTGCCAGGATGAGCGTGTCGCGGGCGATGCGGGCGCCGGCGCCGGCGTTCTGCTCCCGCTGTTCGAGCAGCCCGTCGTCGGTCACCTGGAAGATGACGGGAGCCGACGAGGCGAGTTCGTTCAGGCCGGCCCGCAGACCGTCGTTGAGCGGGTGCCGCCTGGCTACCGCGTCCAGTGCGTCGCGGACCAATCCGCGTAGTCGCCGCAGCTCTTCCATGGGGAGGGCGGCCAGTCCGGGATCGGTGCGAGCACGCCATCGCCTGGTGAGTTCTCGATCGGTGAAGAAGTCGACGTCACCGCGGGCCGGGCCTGCGCCGACGACGACCGTGTTGGCCAGATCGAGGACCGGATCCTCGCCGATCCATGGCATCTCCTGCAGATCCCGGATGGTCACCCCCCTCAATCTACCGGATTCGGCTCAGTGAATCCGTGATAGCTTCAACTCACGGATTCGCCTCATCAAATCCGTGACCAATGTGATCGACGAAGGATGACGCCATGAGCACGACCATCGAGTACATCAGGTTCGACACCGACGACCCCGCCGCCCTCACCGCCCATCGGGAACAGCTCATCGAGCTGCTCAAGGAGCGCTACGGCGACGGATTCCAGGGCGCCCACCTCGCCCGCTTCGACGACGGCACCGTCATGGACTTCATCATCTGGTCGTCCGCCGCCGTCGCCGAGCGCGCGGCCAGGGAGATGCCGGGCGATCCCCGCGCCCAGGGCTTCTTCGGCCGGATCGGCACCGTGCACGAGATGCGGCACGCCCAGGTCCTGCACACCGCATAGCCCTGCTCCCTGGGTGGCCCGGCCTCCGCCCCCGCCGGTGCGCCGGCACCGGCGGGGCCCGCCTCACCAGCCGAACGGGAAGGGCCGGTGGCCCGGCGTGACGTACGAGTAGTCCCGGGACTCGGCGACCAGGCCGTCCGCGTCGAACCGCAGCAGCGTGCATCCCGAGATGGTCAGCGGTCCGCTGTCGTAGCGGCACAGCGCCCAGTACTCCGCGGCGGCATGATCGCCCTGGACCACCGGCGCGGCGAAACGCGCCCGTGTCGGCTCGATCTCCGACGCGAACGCGCCCTGCAGGTACTCTCTGAGTCCGGCGCGCCCCCGATGCGGGGCGCCGAAGGGCGTCGACCAGTGGACGCCGTCCTCCGCCTGGCACCCGACGATGGCCTCGATGTCCTTGTCCGCCCACCCGCTGGTCCACACCCGTGTCCAGCGCAGCGCGGCCTCGTGAACGTCCACGGCGATCCTCCATGGCCGATGATCGTTGTCCGCTTCGAGGCGGACGCTACAACGCGCCCCGGACATTTCCCGCAGGACGCGGGAAAGGGAGACGAGTATGGCGGACCGTCTACTGGCAAGAACATGAGTAGGGCTCTACTCTCCGGTCATGCGAGCAGCATCGTCCCGCATGACACGGCTGGCCGTCGTCCCCACCCTGGCCGCCGCCCTGACGTTCGCCCCCGCCGCCACCGGTGACACCCGCGCCCCCGCGGCCGCGGCCCCGACCACGGCCCGGACCTCGCCGGCCACCGCGGCCCCGACCGCGCTGACCGTCACCGCCAAGCAGCAGCGGAGCTGGGTCTTCCGCGACGGCCACGGCCGGGAGGTGACGCTGCGCGGGTTCAACGTGTCCGGCAGCACCAAGCTGTACGAGAACTCGCTGCTGCCGTTCCGCAGCACCGCCGACGCCGCGCGCTCGGCGCAGGCGATGCGCGACCTCACCGGCGCGAACGCGATCCGCTTCCTCATCAGCTGGGAGGGCGTGCAGCCGTCCCCCTCCGTCATCGACCACGCCTACCTCGACCGGGCGGTCGAGCAGATCCGCGCGTTCACCGGCCGGGGGATCCGCGTCCTGGTCGACTACCACCAGGACCTGTACTCCTCGCACCTGTTCCACGCGGACAGCTGGTACACCGGCGACGGCGCGCCGGAGTGGGTGGTCAGGGCCGGGAACTACCCCAGGGAGTCCTGCGGCATCTGCCTGCTGTGGGGGCAGAACATGCAGACCAACGAGGCGGTCCGCCGGGCCGCCCACGACTTCTGGCGGAACCGGCGCGTCAGCACGGAGGCGGGCGAGATCGGCGTCCAGGACGCCTTCCTGCGGCAGGCGACGGCCGCCATGACCCACATCAGGCAGCGGCTGCCCGAGCAGGACTTCGCCTCCGTCATCGGGATCGACCCCTTCAACGAGCCCTACGACGGCGGACTGTCCGGGAAGAGCGGCCTGGAGTGGGAGAAGACCTACCTGATGCCCTTCTACCAGCGCTTCCGCGCGGCCATGGACACCGCCGGGTGGGCGGGCAAGCCCGCCTTCGTCGAACCCCTGGTCTTCTGGAACACCGGTTTCTTCGAGGAGGGCGGGCTCACCACGGCCGGCGCCCTCGGCACCCGGTACGTCTTCAACAGCCACTTCTACGACGGCGCCCGCATGACGATCGACCTGTCGCCGGCCTCCGACGGCACGTACGGCGCCGCGATGAACGAGATCCGCGACCGAGCCCGCGCGCTGGCCACCGCGCCCTTCGTCTCGGAGTTCGGCCACAAGATGTCGGGCAACGGCAGCGACCGCACCCCGTGGATGGTGCGGGCCATGTACCAGGCCATGGACTCCGGCGTCCCCGGGAGGAACTGGTGGCGGGACGCCGCCGCCGGAGGGGACGTGCTCTCCTCCACCCAGTGGCACTGGGACCTCTACAGCGGCCGGCACCACGAGCTGATGAACCGCAACCCCGCCAAGGTGCGGACCGAGGGCGACGCCTGGAACGACGAGGACTTCTCCGTGGTCGCCGCCGACGCCTCGGGCGCCCTGGCCACCCGGCTGGACCGGGCGGTGCTGGACCGCCTCCACCCCTCCGCGGTCGCCGGTGACGTGCTGGCCTTCGCCTACGAGGACCTCGCCCGGTCCGGCTACGGCGGCGCCGGGCGGCAGCAGGCCTGGCTGGCCGTACCGTCCTCCATGCCGAACGTCTCCGCGCTGGTCAGGGACCGGCGCTTCGGCGTCCTGGTCTGGCGCGAACCCGCCGCCGCCCCGGGCGCCCCGACCGAGCTGCACCTGCCGGCCTCCTTCACCGCCGGGACCACCGTCGTGGTCGGCGACGTGGCCACCCGCGCGGGCCTGCCCGCCTCCGGACCGGCGGCGATCGTGACGGAGACCGGCTCGTCCACCGCCCATCGCCTGCTGCTGAGGCCGTCCGGCGCGGCGCCTGGCACCGTGCACGCCGTCCTGGTGGTCGGCGCGGACACCGGCCCCGCCGTCACCCCCGCCCAGCTGACGGCCGCCGCCGCCGAACTGGCCGCATGGAGGGACCAGCGCTTCCCCGGTTGAGCCGCGGTCCGCGCCTCGAGCGCCTGATCCACGAGGGGCGGACATGAGAGGATCGGCGTCGTGTCGCGAGATCTCCGCCGTCTGCTGATCGTGCACCACACCGCCTCGCCCACGCTGCGGGAGCTCTTCGAGGCGGTACGGCGGGGCGCCGCCGCCGACGAGGTCGAAGGGGTGGAGGTGGTCGCCCGCGCGGCGCTGCGCGCCACCGCCGTCGACGTGTTCGAGGCCGATGGCGTCGTCCTGGGCACTCCGGTCAACATCGGCTACATGAGCGGGGCGCTCAAACACTTCTTCGACACCGTCTACTACCCCTGCCTGGAGGAGACCCGGCGGCTGCCGTACGCCCTGTACGTGCACGGCAACGACAACACGGCCGGCGCCGTCCGCGCCGTGGAGTCGATCGCCTCCGGGCTCGGCTGGGAGCGGGTCCACCGGCCGGTGACGGTGACGGGCGCGCCGGGCAAGGACGACCTGGCGGCCTGCTGGGAGCTCGGCGCCACGGTCGCCGCGACGATCAGCCCCGCGTGACGGCGGGGTCCAGGCCCGGGTGACGGCGGGGTCGGCCTCGTACGACGGCGGGATCGGCTCCGCATGACGGCGGGATCCGGGCCCGGCCGCGCTCGCGGCCGGGCCGCGCGTCCCCGGTCAGCGCCCCGGCTCTCCGGGGGCGCCGGCCCGCCGGTCGTGGTGGTCCAGCAGCCTGGACAGCAGCTCGGTCAGCCGCTGCCGGTCCTCGGGTGACAGCGGAGCCAGCAGTTCGTCCTGGCATTCGGCCAGCCGCTCCTCCAGCCGCCGCAGCTGCCGGCTGCCCGCCGGGGTCAGTGAGATGACGTTGCGCCGCCGGTCGGAGGGGTCCGGGGCGCGCTCGACCAGTCCGCGATCGGCGAGTTCGCTGACCGTCGCCACCATGTCGCTGAGGTGGATGCCGCTGCGGCGGCCCAGCACGGCCTGGCTGGCCGGACCGGAGTCCTCCAGCGTCGCCAGCAGGCGGTAGTGGTAGCCGCGGGCCCCGGCGGAGGAGAACCCGTCACCCACCAGGCGGTGCGCGTGGTGGGCGGTCTGGGTGAGCAGCCAGCTGGGCAGGCCCTGCCACCGGGCGGGCGTCTCCTCACTCTGCATGCGGCAAGTCTAGCGATTCGTTCGGCGCACCAATGATCGTGTTATCGTTCGTGGAATAAACGTTAGTAGAACAAACATTTATCCGACGAACGGATTACCCGGAGCTGAGACCATGATCAAGCCGTTCCGCATCGACGTCCCCCAGGCCGACCTCGACGACCTGGCCGACCGGCTCGCCCGCACCCGCTGGCCCAACGAGGTCGCCGGCGCCGGGTGGGACTACGGATTCCCGCTGGCGCGGCTCAAGGAGCTCGCCGAGCACTGGCGGACCGGATACGACTGGCGCGAGCACGAGGCCGAGCTCAACGAACTCCCGCACTTCACCACCGAGATCGAAGGTCAGAACATCCACTTCGTCCACGTCCGGTCCGCGAAGCCGGACGCGCTCGCGCTGATCCTCACCCACGGCTGGCCCGGCTCGTTCCTGGAGTTCCTCGACGTCATCGAGCCGCTGTCACGCGACTTCCACCTGGTGATCCCGTCCATCCCGGGGTACGGCTTCTCCGGGCCGACCCACGAGCGCGGCTGGGACGTCGTCCGGGTCGCGCGGGCCTGGGCCGAGCTGATGCGCCGCCTCGGGTACGGGCGCTACGGCGCGCAGGGCGGCGACTTCGGCGCGGGCATCTCCCTGGCGCTCGGCGCGGTGGCACCCGAGCGGGTCGTCGGGGTGCACGTCAACTACCTGCCGACCCGGCCGGACCCGGACGCCGGCGTCGAGCTGTCCGAAACGGACGAGGCCCGGCTGGACAAGATCAGGCAGCTGATGGCGAACCGCCCGCCGTACCAGGCCCTGCAGGCCCTCACCCCGCAGACCGTCGGCTACGCGCTGACCGACTCACCGGTCGGCCAGCTGGTCTGGATCGCCGAGCGCTTCGCGCAGTGGACCGACCCCCGCTCGCACATCAGCGACGACCGGCTGCTCACCGACGTCTCGCTGTACTGGCTGACCGCCACCGCGGCCTCCTCGGCGAGGCTGCACCGCGACACCCCGCGGGGCGCCGGGCCGTGCCCGGCGCCGGTCGGCGTGGCGGTGTTCGCGCACGACATCACGCAGTCGGTGCGGCCGCTGGCCGAACGGCTGTACGACATCAGGCACTGGTCGGAGTTCGAGCGCGGCGGCCACTTCGCCGCGATGGAGGTGCCGGAACTGCTGGCCGAGGACGTCCGGGACTTCTTCCTCACCCTCATCGGGTAGGACCGCCGGGCCGTCGGCGGGGCCACCGAGCCGTCACCCGCCGGAAGACCCGGTGACCCCGAGCGGCGCCGGCCGGAGTTCAGCCGGCGCGGCGCAGGGCGTCGGCGAGACCCGCCAGGCCGACCGGGCCGAGGTCGAGGGCGGCGGTGTGCCAGCGGCGCAGGTCGAAGGCGGCGCCCTGGCGCCGCCTGGCCTCCTCGCGGGCGGCCAGCCAGGCCCGCTCGCCGAGCTTGTAGGACGGCGCCTGCCCCGGCCAGCCGAAGTAGCGGACCACCTCGGCGCGGACCCGGTGCGGCTCGCAGCGGCCGCGGTCCCGCAGCACCTCGCACGCCCGCTCGAAGGTCCACTTCGAGCCGTCGGGGAGCGGCAGGTCCAGGTGCACGCCGATGTCGATGACCACCCGGGCGGCGCGCATCGCCGACCCGCCGAGCATGCCCAGGCGGGTGCCCGGCTCGGTGAACCAGCCCAGCTCGTCGGCGAGCCGCTCGGCGTACAGCGCCCAGCCCTCGCCGTGCCCGCTCACCCAGGAGTTCCTGCCGAACCGGGACAGGCTCTCCCCGGCCACCCGGGTCTGGCCGAGCTGCAGGTGGTGGCCGGGCACGCCCTCGTGGAAGACCGTGGTCAGCTCGTTCCAGACGGTGAACCGCCGCTCGGAGCCCACCGGCCACCAGGTACGGCCCGGCCGGGACAGGTCCTCGCTCGGCGAGGTGTAGTAGGCCGCGCCCGAGGTCGAGTCGAGGGCCAGGGTCACGTCCACCCGGCGGAGCGGCTCGGCGATGTCGAAGTGGGTGCCGTGCAGCCGCTCGACCGCCTCGTCGTGGCGGTCCTGCAGCCAGCCCCGGTAGGCGTCGAGGCCCTCGACGAACTGCGTCTCGCCGAGGATCGCGGCCGCCTCCTCCACCGACGCGCCGGGCCGTACCCGGTCCGCCTCGGCGGCCAGCTCCGCCTCGATCCCGGCCAGCTCCTCCCAGCCCCAGCGGTAGGCGTCCACCAGGTCGATGTCGGCGCCCAGGCTCAGCCGCGCGTTCACCGCGTAGCGCTCCGCCCCGACCGCGTCCGCCTCGGCCGCCCTGGGGGCGTACTCCTCACGCAGGTAGCGGGCCATCCCGTCGTAGGCGGCGTACGCGGCGGCCGCCCCCTCCTCCAGCGCGGCCCGCGCGGGGCCGTCGCCGTAGGCCTCGACGAGGCCCTTGTGGGTGGCGCCGGAGGCGAAGATCTCCAGCTGGACCGCCAGTTCCAGCGCCTGTCGGCGGGCCGCGGCCAGGCCGCGCGCGAGGCCCTCCTCCATGCTCGCCCGCCAGCCGTCCAGCATCCGCGGCATGCCCGCCAGCCGGGCCGCCACGTTCCGCCAGTCGTCCTCGCTCTCGTGGGGCAGCAGGTCGACGCCGTCGCGCAGGTCGGTCATGGGCCCGAACGGCGCCCGTACGGCCCGCAGCGGCTCGCCGATCTCGTGCCAGGCGAGCTCAGCCTCCAGCCGCTCCCGCAGGTGCGCCGCGGCCCGCACGTCCGCCTCGCCCTCCGGTTCCAGGGCGGCCAGCCTGCCGAGGGTCTCGCCGATCAGCGCGGCGCGGGCCGCGTGCCCGTCGGGGCCGTAGTCGGAGGTGGCGGCGAACTCGACGTCGATCCCGTCCGCCGCGGCGCCGACGGGGTCGAGCGCCGCGGAGCGGGTCACGTACTCGTCGCAGAGGTTGAAGATCGGGCTCGTCATCCCGGCACGATAACCCGCCGCGAACCGGCGGGCGGTCGGCGATCCGGCAGGTCGTCCGGTGAACCGCGCCGACGCTCCTTCCACGGCGGACACACCGGCCCGGCGAGGAATCCGGGCGGAGAACCTCGTCGGAGAACTCCTATGAAGCGGTACGGATACGGGTGTCCGTGAAAGAAGTCATGACCGCCCGAAAATCGCGCTGTGAGCCTTATCACAGCGCGCGGCCCGGTCCGGTCTTTCTCCCGGAGAAGAACGCCAGCCAGGATTCACCACTCTCCGCCATGCCTTTGTCACAATCAATTTATTGCAAGATTTCAGAAATATTCCACAAGGTCTTGCATAGCGGAGGAGGCGTGAGAAGAATCCAGGGTCGCAAGGAGCTCCGCGCACTCCGGGGACGCCGACGCCGCGGCAACGGCGTCCCCGGCCGTTCTCATCCGTCAAGAACAAGGAGAAACCGCGGTGTCACCACACCCGATCGAAAATCCCCTGGTCAGACACGCCCGGCAGGTGCTCCTGCTGGTGGCGGCCTTCGCCGCCGCACTGGTGGCCACGGCGGTTCCGGCCGGCGCCGCCGGCACGGTCACGGTCACCTTCACCGCCGAAGCGGCCACCTACCTGGGCCAGAACGTCTACGTCGTCGGCAGCGCCCCTGAGCTCGGAGCGTGGGACCCCGCCCGCGCCGTGACGCTGAGCCCGGCCGACTACCCCCGCTGGCGGGCCGCCGTCGCCCTGCCGGGCGACACGGTCATGCAGTACAAGTACATCAAGAAGAACCCTTCCGGCGCCGTGACGTGGAAGTCCACCCCCGACCGCGCCTTCGTCACGCCTCCGACCGGCACCGCGAGCAGGAACGACTCCTGGCGGTAGCGGCGGGCTGACCGGCCGGTCGCGCCCCTCATGACGTGAGGCCTCGCGCCGCACCTCTTCCGAAAGATTTTGCAAGGAATTTCGCAAACCATGCGGGCTCTGTTCACCACGAGCCCCGGCTCACGATGGAGAAGCACATGAGATTCCGGTTCACCGCGGTGTCGGCCGCCCTCGGCTTCGCCGCCGCCGCCCTCCTGGGCATCACCGGTCCCGCCGCCGCCCGTGCGGCCTCCCCGGCGGCCGTTCCCCCCTGCCTGACCTACGGCCAGGACTGGCGCTACACCATGGCCACCAACAACTGCGCCGACGGCCTGACCTTCAGGCCCGTCTACCAGGACGGACACGAGGGGAGTTGCGTCTTCCTCGCGCCGGGGCGGACCACCACCGTCGGCTCCGGGCACGTCGGCCCCCATGGCAGGCTCGACCGCCTCGACCTGTGCACCGGCGACAGCACCGTGTTCGTCCGCCATGACGCCGGATACGGCAACACGGTCACCATCCGCGGCGACGTGCCGCCGCTGAGCTGGCACTCCGGTCGGCCGTGCGCCAACAGGGCCGCCGACCTGTGGGAGTGCACCGTCACCGGCATACCCGAGGGGCAGCGTTTCGAGTACAAGGTGCTGGTCAACGACGACATCTGGTCCACCGGACCCAACCACGCCGGCGTCGGTGGCCGGACCCACCACGTCCGTCCCGCCTTCTGATCGTTCCGGAGGTTCGTCTGCGGAACCCGGGAAGAATCCGGGCGGCGATGTCGAGAATCCGTGCCGGGCTCCGTCCCCGGGGTGAACGCGACCAGAATGGGTCGCACGAGCACCGAGGAGAAACACGATGGCCAAGTACCTGCTGCTCAAGCACTACCGGGGCGCCCCGGCCGCGGTCAACGACGTGCCCATGGACCAGTGGACTCCGGAGGAGATCTCGGCCCACATGCAGTACATGCACGACTTCGCGGCCCGGCTCGAGAAGAGCGGCGAGTTCGTCGGCGGTCAGGCGCTCGCCCCCGAGGGGGTGTTCGTCCGGTACGACGGCGAGGGCCGCCCGCCGGTCACCGACGGCCCGTTCGCCGAGACCAAGGACCTCATCGCCGGCTGGATGGTGATCGACGTCGACAGCTACGAGCGCGCCATCGAGCTGGCCGGGGAGCTGTCGGCCGCCCCCGGGGCGGGCGGGAAGCCCATCCACGAGTGGCTCGAGGTGCGCCCGTTCCTCACCGCGCCGCCCACCATCACGGAGTGACCTCTCCGATGGACGAGCTCCTGCTTCGGAGCCTCACCCCGAAGGTGCTCGGAATCCTCGTCCGCCGCGGAGCCGACTTCGCGGCGGCCGAGGACGCCGTGCAGGACGCGCTCGTCGAGGCGGTCCGCGCCTGGCCGGCCGACCCGCCGCACGACCCGAAGGGCTGGCTGGTCACCGTGGCCTGGCGCAAGTTCCTCGACGCGACCCGCGCGGACACCGCCCGCCGCCAGCGTGAGGACCTCGTCAACGAGGAACCCGCGCCCGGGCCCGCGCCCGCGGTGGACGACACGCTCCGGCTCTACTTCCTGTGCGCCCACCCGTCGCTGACGCCGTCGTCCGCGGTCGCGCTCACGCTGCGCGCCGTCGGCGGGCTGACCACCCGCCAGATCGCCCAGGCCTACCTGGTGCCCGAGGCGACCATGGCGCAGCGCATCAGCCGGGCCAAGCGCACCGTCTCCGGCGTGCGGTTCGACCAGCCCGGCGACGTCGCCACCGTGCTGCGCGTCCTCTACCTGGTCTTCAACGAGGGCTACTCCGGCGACGTCGACCTCGCCGCCGAGGCCATCCGGCTCACCCGGCAGCTCGCGGCCGTGATCGACCATCCCGAGGTGGCGGGACTGCTCGCCCTGATGCTGCTGCACCACGCCCGGCGCGCCGCCCGGACCGCGCCGGACGGCGGACTGGTGCCGCTCGCCGAACAGGACCGCCACCGGTGGGACACCACATTGATCGCCGAGGGCGTCGAGATCCTGCAGGCGGCCCTCGCCCGTGACCGGCTGGGCGGGTTCCAGGCCCAGGCCGCCATCGCGGCGCTCCACGCCGACGCGCCCACCGCCGGGGAGACCGACTGGGTGCAGATCGTCGAGTGGTACGACGAGCTCGTGCGCCTGACCGACAGCCCGGTCGTCCGGCTCAACCGCGCGGTGGCCGTGGGCGAGGCCGACGGACCGCGCGCCGGCCTGGCGGCGCTCGCGGCGCTGGACGACTCACTGCCCCGCCACACGGCGGTGGCGGCGTACCTCCACGAGCGCGACGGCGACCTGGCGACGGCGGCACGGCTGTACGCCGAGGCGGCCCGGAAGGCGCCCAACCTCGCCGAGCGCGACCACCTGACACGCCAGGCCGCCCGGCTCAACGCCCGGCTCAACACCCACCGGTGACGCCGCCGGTCACTGCCTGCGGACGCGGTGCGCCCCGATGCGTGCCCCCGATGCGCCCTCAGCCGGATCTCTTGGGAAGCGGACGGCCGTGTACGGACGAGGCACGCTCGACCGGCCGCGCGAACGCCACCGCCCTGACCAGTCCCTACCTACGACGCGCTTGGTCAGAGCATGTTTCCACCTCTGCTACCGTGACCGGCCCGTATTCCCGAGGAGGGGCGGCTCCGTGCCCGGACGACCGACGGCATCGCGGCGACGCAGCATGCGCTGGTGGCTCGGCGCGTTCGGGATGAGCGTCCTGACGCCGATCCTGTGCTTCGTGCTGCGAGAGACGGTCACCCACCGCTTCGTCGGCTGTATGGTCCTCCTCGACAGCGAGGAGCGGTCCCGGCCGTCCGAGTCGGTGTCCGCGGTCCTGCAATGGTGGAGAGAGCTGAACGTCCTCGGCGGCGTCCCTGCGGAGATCATGTGGTTCCCACCCGTACTCATGGCCGTCGGAGGACTCACCGTCGTTCTGGCCGGCCGCGCTCCGGGTGCCGTCATCGGCGGCATCATGACCGTGCCGGTCGGCCTTCTGGCCGCCTGCTTCCTGGTGGAGAGCCTTTCCCGGTTGGAGACGTCCGCCGCCGTATGCGGCACATGGACCGCGATCAGGGAGGTGTCCGTCGCCCTGGCACTCGCCCTCGGTTACGGGATCACAGCAGGCATGGCCGTACGAGGGACGGCCGCACGCCGGACAGCAGATCGGCGACCTCGCTAGCGCCTTCACCCTCGATCTCGGCGAGACCGATCTGATGGACGGGCGGGCGCCTTTACGAAGTCCCGTTCATACGGAGCTAACAGCTCTCGGAAGGGACGACCGTCCACTTTTTCAGGCGGATCAGTCACCCTGATGGGTCTATGAACGCCGTGGCCAGAGCAGCAGGCGGCGGCCGAGGGAAACCCGCGTGCGCGAACGTCGCCGTCACCGCCCCACTGGGCTCTGAGGCCGTCCGCTACTGTCGCCCGAGCCGGTCCACCGGCGAGCGGCGGGAACGGAGAGGGCACATGACTCAGTCGGCACACGCCGGGACACGCATTCCCGCGGGAGCGCTCCGTGCCGGGGCGGTCCTGGCGGCGTCCGGTCCCGTCATCGCGAGAGCGTTCAAGATCGGTCCGGCGGACATGAACCCGGTGATCTGCTGGGGGAAAGCGGACTCCGGCCCATTCTTCCCCATGCGGGGCCCGGGGTGGGAGGTGCTGTCGTGGGCCGAGGTCCTGCTGCCGGTGGTCCTGACCGCGCTCCTGCTGCGGGCTCCACGCCGGACCACGTCCCTGGGAATCGCCGCCGTCTGCGTCGTCATCGCGTACCGGATGCTGGTGGTGATCCTCCCGCCCGGCACCGATCCCGTCACCGGCCGGCCCCTCAACGTGGACAGCCCGTGGCCGTCGATCGCCTGCTACGCGCTGGCCGTCGTCGCTCTGCTCCTCGCGGCCCGCTCCCCTTCGTCTCCGGCGCGGAGAGGAACCCTGCTCTGGGCAGCGGCCACCGTCGCGGCGGCCTGGACGATCGGCAGGCTCTCCCTCCCCGGTGAGAGATCCTCGTCCTTCGGATGGATCGCCTCCGCACCTGCGGAACTGCTGTGGAAGCGGCCGGGGGGATGGTCCTGCAAAGCCGACGCGGACGGCCTGCTGATCGTGCTTCTCGCGCTGACCGCGGCGGCGGGCACCGTCATGGCGGTCCGGTCACGTCGCCGCGTCGCACTGGGAATCGCGGTGCTTCTTGTCCTGGCCGCCTTCGAGGGGTTCGTCTGGATTCTTCTCATCGGCGGTGGGCGGTACCTCGCGGACGCGACCATGATGATCCGATGGCACCTCCTCCTCGCCGCGGTGCTCCTCACCGCAAGCGCCCTCCGGGATCGGGCGACGTCAGCCGACACGGAAGATACTCATCAGCCGTAAGACGGGCCTCGGAGCGGTGAAGGGCGCCTATCTACGAGGAAAGGGCGGAAACCGTGTCAACGGTCCCCTGTCCTGGTGAAGCAGTGGATGCGGGCCGGTGCGGTCCCGTGAGGCAGCGTTGCTGTACACCACTTCCATGGGCGTGACCCGCCGGTGATGCCGCAAGTGACTTCTCACCCCCCTCGCCGCCGTAGACGTCCCCCCGGGCATTCTCCCCGGGTCAGGGTCCCGTCACGGGTCAGGGGCGGAGAGGGCGGACGAGTCGGCCTGTAGGCCGGGTTCTGTCCTTCACTGACGTGAAGGGGCGACCATCCATCTAGGACCGGCGTTGCCGCCGGCCTCGAGCGGTCTACCCGCGCGGCTCGGGCGGGCAGCCCTCGAACGCCGTGCGCGGGACGCTCCGAGGAGCGTCCCTTCTTGACCTTGCTCCGGGTGGGGTTTACCGAGCCGCCCACGTCACCGTGGGCGCTGGTGGTCTCTTACACCACCGTTTCACCCTTACCCCCCTCTCTCGAGGGAGGCGGTCTGTTTTCTGTGGCACTGTCCCGCGGGTCACCCCGGGTCGGCGTTACCGACCACCCTGCCCTGTGGAGCCCGGACCTTCCTCGGCGGGCCCCGGAAGGGACCCGACGCGGCCGCCCGGCCGGCTCGTCCGCCGTGCCGTACAGCTTATCCGCTCCCGGGCGATCTCCGTCCGGCTGCGGGCCCGCCCTCGGCGCGGGCCGGAGCAGGCCGGAAGACAGCCGGGCGGGGTCGCCCGAGGGACGGAGTCAGCGCAGGTGCGCGGTGTCGTTGAACGCCTTCACCACGGCCGGCCCGTCGGCGTAGTACTCGATCAGCGAGACGCAGGCCAGGTCGAGGTGCATGCGGTACAGCGCGGTGGCGGGGGCCGTCAGCGCGAGCCGGAGCAGCGTCTTGATCGGCGTCACGTGGGAGACGGCGAGGACCGTCCGGCCCTCGTACCGCTCGACGAGCCTGTCCCTCGCCGCCTCGACCCGCCGCGCCGCCGCCTCGAAGCTCTCCCCGCCCGGGGGCGCGACGGACGGGTCCGCCAGCCACGCGGCCAGCTCGTCCGGCCAGTGGCGCTGGATCTCGGTGAACGTGCGGCCCTCCCACTCGCCGAAGTCGACCTCGCGCAGGTCGTCGTCGACGGTCACCTCCAGGCCGGTCCGTGCGGCGACGGCCTCGGCGGTGGCCCGGGCCCGCCTCAGCGGGGAGCTGACGATCGCCTGGATCCCGTACGGCTCGCGCGCCAGCCGGTCCGCGGCGGCCGCCGCCTGGGCGAGGCCCTCGGCGGTGAGCTCGGGGTCGCCGAGGCCGGAGAAGCGGCGCTCGACGGAGAGGGGGGTCTGGCCGTGGCGGAGCAGGACGAGGGTGGTGGCCGCGGACGTGGGGGGCCGCCAGCCGGTGCCGGCCGCGGCGCGTCCCCGCGCCTCGGCCGGGGCCTCGGAGACGTCCGTCGAGTCGAACAGGGAGCCCTGCGCGGGGGAGCCGGTGGCCGCCGCCCGGACGGTGGCGTGGTCCCCGGCGGCGGAGGCGGTCGCCCGCCAGGGCAGGCCCTTGGCGGCGGCGTCCATGGCCTCGTTGGCCAGGCGGTCGGCGTCGGTGTTCTTCTCGCGCGGGATCCACGTCCAGGCGGTGACCCTCAGGCGGCGGGCCAGCTGCCCCGCCTCCAGCGCGAGCGGCCGCAGCCCCTCGTTCTTGATCTTCCATCGGCCGGCCATCTGCTCGACGACCAGCTTGGAGTCCATCCGCACCTCGACCGTCGCACCGTCCCCGGCCAGGTCGAGCAGGGCCCGCAGGCCCGCGATCAGCCCGCGGTACTCGGCGACGTTGTTGGTCGCGGTGCCGATCGCCGCGGCGTCCTCGGCGAGGATCAGGCCGTCGGCGGCGTCCTTGACCACGGCGCCGTACCCGGCGGGCCCGGGGTTGCCCCGGGACCCGCCGTCGGCCTCGACGACGTACGAGGTCACCGGGGACGTCACAGCCCGGACTCGGGCGTGCGGACCAGGATGCGGCGGCACTCCTCGCAGCGGATCACCTCGTCGTGCGGGGCGGCCTTGATGCGGTTGACGTCGGCGATGGACAGGCTCGTGCGGCAGCCCAGGCAGCGGCCGCCCTGGAGCATCGCGGCGCCGATGCCGAACTGCTCGCGGAGCTTCTCGTAGAGGCCGAGCAGGTCGGCGGGGAGCTCACCGGCGACGGCGGAGCGCTTGGTCCTGACCTCGGCGAGCTCCTTGTCGATCTCGGCGAAGGCGGCGTCCCTGCGGTCCGCGGCGGCGTCCCGGGCGGCGGCGAGCTCGTCGCGCTCGGCGGCCAGCTTGACCACCTGGGCGTCGGCCGCCTCCCGCCGCTCCATGATCTCCAGCACGACCTCCTCCAGGTCGCCCTGGCGGCGGGTCAGCGAGACGATCTCCGACTGGAGGTTGGCCAGGTCCTTGGGAGAGGACACCTGCCCGGAGTCGAGGCGCTTCTGGTCGCGGTCGACGCGGACGCGGACGGCGTCGACGTCGGACTCGGCCTTGGTCTGCTCCCTGGCGAGGTCTCCCGCCTCGGTCTCGGCCGCGATCACCTGCGTCGCCAGCCGGGCCACGCGGGCGGCGAGGTCGTCGATCTCGGCCAGCTCCGGCAGGGTGCGGCGGCGGTGGGTCAGCCGGTCGATGGTGGAGTCGATCTCGGCCAGGTCGAGCAGGCGCTTCTGGTCCGCCGGGGCTGCTTTCACGATGATTCCTCGCACTCTGCTGTTGTGATCCATGCGTCCGTGACAGTCTCGGAGACACGCGCCTCAACATTAATCCCCTTCGCCGCCAGACCGGAGGTCAGCAGCCGGGCCGCGTCGGCCAGCCAGGGCCACTCGGTGGCCCAGTGGGCGGCGTCGACCAGGGCGGGCCCGCCGGGGTCTCCGCCGTCGCGGGGGGCGTCCGGGAAGCGGGAGGTCTCCGGGAAGCGGGATGCCTCGGCGAACTCGCTCGCCGGGTGGTGGCGGAGGTCGGCGGTGAGGAAGACGTCGACTCCGGCGGCGCGGGCCGTGCCCAGCAGGGAGTCGCCCGCTCCCCCGCTCACCGCGACCCGCCGCACCTCGCGGTCGAGGTCTCCGGCGACGCGCAGGCCGCCGGCCGTGCGGGGCAGGCCGCGGGCCGCCTGCCGTACGAAGTCGCGCAGGGGCATCGGCTCGGGCAGTGAGCCGACGCGGCCGAGGCCGCGGCGGGGGTCGGCGGCGGCGGGGCTGAGCGGGACCAGCGGCCCGGTCAGACCGACCGCGCGGGCCAGGGCGTCGGAGACGCCGGGGTCGGCGACGTCGGCGTTGGTGTGCGCGGTGTAGAGCGCGATGTCGTTCTTGATCAGGGTGTGCACGAGGCGGCCCTTGAACGTGGTGGCCGCGACGCTCGTGGTGCCGCGCAGGTAGAGCGGGTGGTGCGTCACGATCAGGTCGGCGCCCCAGGCCAGGGCCTCGTCGGCGACGGCGGTGACCGGGTCCACCGCGAACAGGATCCTGCGGACCGGCTGGGCGGGGTCGCCGCAGACGAGCCCGACCGCGTCCCAGGACTCCGCCCACGCGGGGTCGTAGCGGGATTCGATCTCGGTGATGATGTCGGCGAGCGTGGACACGTGCGCAGACTACCGGCCCGCCGGGGAACGGGAGGAACTCCGCCTCCCCGCCACGGGGGCACGGCGGCCGTCGAGCCCGCCGGGTCCGCCAGGCTCGTCCCGCCTCCTCGGCGGGGCACGGCACGCCCCGGCCCCTCCGCGCCGTCCCGCCCCCGCTCTCCGCCGTCCGGTCCACCGGCGGCGGGGCTGCCGCGCCGTCCCGCCCCGGCTCTCCGCCGTCCGGTTCACCGGCGGCGGGGCTGCCGCCGGTGCCGTGGTGCCGATAGCGTCGGGACCGCAACCCGCTCGCAAGGAGGTACCCGCCCGTGTCCGCCGACCTCCCCGGCCCGAACATCGATCCGCGAGGGGGCCTGCACCACGACGCCGTGGTCGCCGACGCCCACAACGACCTGCTGATGGCCGTGACGGCCCGGCCGCCGGAGCGGTGGGCGTCCTTCTTCCGCGAGCGCTGGCTGCCCCAGCTCCGCGAGGGCGGGGTGGACCTGCAGGTGCTGCCGGTCTTCGTCGACGAGCAGTACCGGCCCGAGGGCGCGCTCCGGCAGACCCTGCGCATGATCGAGTGCGCGCACGTGCTCGCCGAGGGCAACGCCGACGCCGTACGGCTCTGCACGGACGGCGCCCAGATCGACGAGGCCCTCGCCGGGGGCAGGATCGCCCTGGTCCTGGCGCTGGAGAGCATGCCGGGCCTGGACGCGAGCGTCGAGCTGCTGCCCACGCTGCACCGGCTGGGCGTGCGGGTCGCCTCGATCGCCCACTGGGGCCGTACGGCGCTGGCCGACGGCAGCGGCGAGGACGCGACCGGGAGCAGGCTGACGGCGGCGGGTGTCGAGGCCGTCCGGGAGATGGAGCGCCTCGGCATGGTCTTCGACGTCTCGCACCTGGGCGCCTCCGGTGTCGAGCACGTGCTGGAGCTGGCGACCCGGCCGGTGATGGCGACCCACTCGTCGGCCCGCGCGCTCCGCGACCACCACCGCAACCTCACCGACGGGCAGATCCGCGGCGTCGCCGCGACCGGCGGCGTGGTGTGCGTGAACTTCCTGCCGGCGTTCCTGTCGGAGGACCCCGCCGAGTACACCGTGGACCGCCTGGTGGACCACATCGCGCACGTCGCGGGCGTCGCCGGGATCGACCACGTGGGACTGGGCCCGGACTTCATCCGCGAGGTGCTGTACGACACCACGCCGCCGTGCTGCGAGCCCGACTTCGGCGGGCTCGACGTGATGGCGGCCGTGCCGGGCCTGGACGGGCCCGCCGGCCTGCCGCTGGTGACCGAGGCGCTGGACAAGCACGGCTTCGCCGAGGAGGAGATCGTCAAGATCCTCGGGGAGAACGTCCTGCGCCTGTTCCGCGCGGAGCTGGGCCGCCCTGCCTGAGCGCCGGGGGACGGCCGCGCGTCCTTCCGGCCGGGCGGGGGCGCTCCCGGCGGCCCGTGCCCGGGCCGGGCATGATCGCCCTCCGGCCGGGCCGGCCGGAGGGTCGTCTCACCCGTTCCAGACGCCGGTGGCCGCGGCGGCCTTCACGTAGTCGGCGAAGTCGCGGGGCGGGCGGCCCAGGGCGCGCTGGACGCCGTCCCCCAGCCAGGCGTTGCGGCCGTCCAGGATCTCCGCGAACATCCCGGCCAGCACCTCCGCCTCCCCGGCCGGCACGCCGTACTCCACCAGCACGGCCGCGTACCCGTCGGCGGAGACGGGCGCGTAGCGGACCTCCCGTCCGGCGGCCCGGGAGATCTCCGCGACCGTCTCGGCGAAGGTCAGCAGCCGGGGGCCGGTCACCTCGTAGACTTCGCCCGCGTGCCCGGGCCCGGTGAGGGCGGCGACCGCGACGTCCGCGATGTCGCCGGCGTCGACGAACGGCTCGGCGACGTCCCCGGCCGGGAGCGCGACCGTGCCGCCGAGCACCGGCTCCAGCAGGTGGCCCTCGTCGAAGTTCTGGCAGAACCAGCTCGCGCGCACGATCGTCCATTCGGCGCCGGAGTCCCGCACCGCGTCCTCGCTGCGCCGGGCCTCCTCCTCGCCCCTGCCGGACAGCAGGACCAGGCGGCGGACGCCGGCGGACGCGGCCAGCGCGGCCAGCCCGCCGACGGCCTCGGCGGCTCCGGGGACCGCCAGGTCGGGATGGTAGGTGATGTAGACGGCCTCCGCGTCCCGCAGCGCGGGCTCCCAGGTCTCCTGGTCGGCCCAGTCGAACGGCGGGTCCTCCTTCCGGGAGCCGATCCGCACCGGCAGGCCGCGCTCCCGGAGTCCCGCGGCCACCCGCCTGCCGGTCTTGCCCGTGCCGCCCACCACCAACGTCGTCTTCTCGATCATGGGGCAAGTCAACCCGGTGCGCCGGGCCCCGGCCATGGCCGGGAGTCTCGCCTCCATACGCGTGCGTCCACCCCGGCGCGCACCGGCCTGCACCGGGACGGACCGGACGGCGCCGGGACGGGCCGGACGGCGCCGGGACGGGCCGGACGGCGCCCGGGGAGGATCCGCGGGCCGGTCGGTCCCGCGTCACCCGGTGCCCAGATACTCCTCCCTGACCTTGGAGCGGGAGAGCTTCCCGGTGGGCGTGCGGGGCAGCTCGTCGCGGAACTCGATCACCCGGGGGTGCTTGAACCGGGCCAGGCGCGGGCCGAGGTGCTCCAGCAGCTCCTCGGCGCTCGGCCGGGGGCCGGGCATCGGCTGGACGAGCGCGACCACGCGGTGGCCCCACTCCTCGTCCGGCACGCCGATCACCGCGACGTCGGCGACCGCCGGGTGCTCCAGGAACGCCGCCTCGACCTCGGCGGGGTAGATGTTCACCCCGCCGGAGACGATCAGGTCGGTACGGCGGTCGCACAGGAACAGGAAGCCCTCGGCGTCCATGAAGCCGATGTCGCCGGGCGCGTACCAGTCGTCCCGCATGCTGGCCGCGGTCTTGGCGGGGTCCTTGCGGTACTCGAACCGGTTCGTGGCCGACCTGACGTAGATGAGCCCGGGCTCGCCGGGCGGCAGCTCCTCGCCGTTCTCGTCGAGGATCCTCGCCTCGAACGTGGGGGCCGGACGGCCGACCGTGCCGGGGTGGGCCAGCCAGTCGTGCGGTTTGACGGCGAAGGCGATGGTGGACTCGGTGGAGCCGTAGTACTCGTACAGGACCGGGCCCCACCACTCCATGATCTGCTTCTTGTCCGCGACCGGGCAGGCGGCGCCGGTGTGGATCACCTGCTGGAGCGAGGAGACGTCGTACTGCTCGCGGACCTCGGCCGGCAGGCGGAGCATCCGGTGGAACATCGTGGGCACCATCATCGCGTTGGTGACCCGGTACCGCTCGATCAGCTCCAGGACGGTCACCGGCTCGAACCTCGGCGCGATCACCAGGGTGTGCCCCAGGTGCAGGGCGAACATGGTGTGCGCGCACGGGGAGGAGTGGTACATCGGCGAGGTGACCAGGTGGACGGCGTCGCCCGGCCGCAGGTCGCACACCTCGCCGAGGAACCAGGTGTAGAGGGCGACGGTCTGCTCCGGCTCGGCGTCGGCCAGCGGCCGCTGCACCCCCTTGGGGAAGCCGGTGGTGCCGGAGGTGTACCACATGACCGAGCCGACCGTCCGGTCGGCGGGCTCGCTCTCCGGTCGCCCCTCCGCCAGCGCGGCGGCCCCGCCGGTCTGCGGGGTCACCACGACCCTGGCCTCGCTGTCGGCCAGGATGTAGTCGATCTCGCTGCCGGTCAGGTGCCAGTTGATCGGGACGTAGTACATCCCGATCTGGCCGGTGGCCATGAGCATGACCACCTGGTCGATCCCGTTGGGCAGCACGCCGGCGACCACGTCGCCCCGGCCGAGGCCGCGTGCCCGCAGCCCGTGCGAGACCCGGTGGACCCGGGCGAGGAGCTCGCCGTAGGTCGTCCCGGTGCCGTCGGTGTCGATCACCGCCCTCCGGCCCGGGTCGGCCTGGGCGATGCGGTAGAAGCCCGGCAGGGCGCTGATGTCGGCCATGGGTCCCTTCCTCTGCGGCGTGGCTCGGCGGGGCGGCGGACGCCGCGGCTCCGGTCCGCGGACTCTGCGGTCCCGCTCCGCGGGCGCCGTGCCTCCGGTCGTCAGGACGGTTCCGGCCCGCGGGCCCCGGCGGCCCGCGGGTGTCACGGGCGCTACAGCTCCAGCAGCTCGGCGAGGCGGGCGCGGTGGACCCGCGGCGGGCCGAGGAGCACCTCGTCCGCCTTGGCGCGCTTGAGGTACAGGTGCGCGTCGTGCTCCCAGGTGAAGCCGATGCCGCCGTGCAGCAGGAGGCTGCCGGAGGCGACCTCGTAGCAGGCGCGGCCCAGGTAGGCCTGGGCGAGGGCGGCGGCCCCGGGCAGCTCGTCCGGGGCCTCGTCGGCGGCCCAGGCCGCGTAGCGGACGATCGACTCGGCCTGCTCCAGGGTGCAGTGCATGTCGGCGAGCTTGTGCTTGACCCCCTGGTAGGAGCCGATGAGCCGGTTGAAGGCGACCCGGAGCTTGCTGTAGGCGACGATCGCCTCCAGCGAGGCCCGCAGCACGCCGAGCTGCTCGGCGGCGACCGCCACCGCGAACAGGTCGCGGGCCCGGGCGACGCCCTCGGCCGAGACCGCCACGACCTCGCCGCCCGGTTCCACCAGGGCCTGCCTGCGGGTGGGGTCGAGGGTCCGCAGCGGCCGGCGGCCTCCGCCGGTGCGGGCGAGCACCCTGCCCCCGCCGCCCCCGCCGCCCCCGCCGTCTCCGCCGTCTCCGCCGTCTCCGCCGTCTCCGTCGTCTCCGTCGTCTCCGTCGTCTCCGTCGATGGTCAGCACCACGTCGACCTCGGCCCCGCAGAGCGCCCGGTTCCCGTCGAGGGCGACGGTGGCGGTGGTCGTCCCGGCGGCGATGCCGGCCAGCAGGTCCTTCTCTCCGGTCTCGGCCAGCAGGATCGCGGCCAGCGTGGTGGCCAGGAACGGCCCCGGCAGCAGCGCCGCGCCGGTCTCCTCCAGGACGACCGCCAGCTCGGCGTATCCGGCGCCGGTCCCGCCGTGCTCCTCGGGCACGATCAGGCCGGTGAGGCCGAGCTCGCCGGTCAGGCGCCGGTAGACGGCCGGGTCGTAGCCGGACTCCGACTCCATCGCCTGCCGTACGGCGGGCAGCGGCGAGGCGGAGGCGAGGAAGGAGCGCACGGCGTCGCGCAGCTCCCGCTGCTCGGAGGTGAGCACGAGCTTCATCGGGCGGCCTCTCCACTCGTCCTGAGGTCCTTGAACGGCACGTTCTTGTCCGTCCGCGGTTCCGGGGGCAGGTTCAGCACGCGCTCACCGACGATGTTGCGCATGATCTCGTTGGTGCCGCCGCCGAGGGCCATGGCGGGGGCGAGGGACAGGGCGTGGGCCAGCCGTCCACCGGCGTCGTCGTCCTCGTCCCAGGCGACGGCCCCGGGGCCGGCCAGCGAGGTGGCGAGGTCGGCCTGGAACATGGTCAGCTCGGCCAGCAGCAGCTTGGCCGCGCTGCCCCGGGCGCCGGGGAAGACGCCCGCCCTGGTCTCCTGGGCGAGCCGCTGGTTGAACAGGGCCAGGGCGCGGGAGCGGATGTGGAGCTCGACGAGCCGGTCGCGGACCACCGGGTCGGCGGTGTCGGCGCTGCGGCGCAGCGCCTCGAAGGCGACGGGGTTGTCCTTCTGGCCGCCCATGCCGACGCCGCTGGAGATCGACAGGCGCTCGTGGAGCAGGGTGGTGACGGCGCAGCTCCAGCCGTCGCCGACCCTGCCGACGACGTTCTCGGCGGGGATGTGCACGCCGTCGAAGAAGATCTCGTTGAAGTGGGCGCGGCCGGTCATGTCGCGCAGCGGCCGGACCGTCACGCCGGGGGCGTGCATGTCCACGATGAGCATCGTCAGGCCCTTGTGCTTGGGCACGTCCACGTCGGTGCGGGCCAGCAGCAGGCCCCAGTCGGCGTGCTGGGCGACGGAGGTCCAGACCTTCTGCCCGTCGACCACCCAGCCGCCGTCGGTGGCGGTGGCCCGGGTCTGCAGAGCGGCGACGTCGCTGCCGGCGGCGGGCTCGGAGAAGAGCTGGCACCAGATCTCCTCACCGCGCAGCAGCGGCCGGATGAAGCGGCGGCGCTGGGAGTCGGTGCCGAGGTCGACGAGGGTGGGCCCGCACATGCCCAGGCCGATGGAGAAGACGTAGGTCGGCAGGGTGTGGGCGGCGGCCTCGGCGGCGAAGGCGCGCTCCTCCGCCTGGGTGAGCCCCTGGCCGCCCCACTCCTTCGGCCAGGTGATGCCCGAGTAGCCCGCGTCGTACAGCCTCGCCATGAACTCCCTGGCGACGGCGACCCCGCCGCCGGGGTCGGAGCCGGCCCCGCCCTCGAGATCCTGCGGGGCGTCCTGCGAGGCGTCCTGCGGCGTGTCCCGCGGGGCGTTGGCCGCCAGCCACTCCCTGGCCTGCCGGCGGTACTCCTCAAGATCCATGAACACTCCAATCAGCGTTCACTTACTTTAACCACCGGCACCTCGGGCGTACAGAGCATTGCTCTGCAATCGGAACAGAAAGTGATCTTTAACCCTGCTTGGCCGTGTAGTTCCAGGTAACGGCAATTAATCCGCCTAGTGCGATCGTCTGGTCTGGGGGGAAGGTTGGTGTGATCACACGGCACTCGTGGTCCGTCCGCACCCGGCTGACACTGATCGCCGTCGTCACGGCCGTGCTGTCCGACGTCATCATCACGGCGACCGTCATGATCTTCGTTCGCGGGCTGGTGCAGGCCCACCGGCCCGGCGCCGCGATCCCCTGGTACGTCCACCCGGGGCTGTTCGTCTTCCTCGTCGTCACCTCGCTGCTGACCGCGGCGCTGTCGGGGATCGGCGCCTACCACACCGTGACCGAGGCGCTGACCCCGGTGAACGCGATCACGGGCAAGCTGGCGGAGATCACCGCGACCGACGTGGGCCGCCGGGTCCCGGTGCCGCGGGCCCGGGACGAGATCAGACAGCTGGCCGAGACCATCAACGAGACCCTGGACCGGCTGGAGGAGGCCGTCGAGCAGCAGCGCAGGTTCGCCGCCGACGCCTCCCACGACCTGCGCAGCCCGCTGACCGCGATGCGCACCCAGGTGGAGGAGGCGCTGCAGTATCCCGAGGACGTCGACTGGGTCCCCAAGGCCCAGGCGATGCTGGCCAGCCTGGACCGGCTCCAGTCGATCGTCTCCGACCTGCTGATGCTCGCCAGGCTCGACTCCGGCACGCCCGCCTCCAAGGAGATCGTCGACCTGGGCGAGCTGACCGCCGGCGAGCTGGACCGCCGGCCGCGCCGGGTCGAGCTGATCCGGAAGCTGGAGCCGGGCGTGACGGTGGTCGGCGACCCGCTCCGGCTCGCCCGGCTGCTGACCAACCTGGTGGACAACGCCGAGCGGCACGCCGTCTCCACCGTGACCGTGACCGTGGCCGCGCACGGGGGTCCCGGCACGGGCGCGGCGGTGCTGGAGGTGCTCGACGACGGCGCCGGGATCGCCCCGGAGCAGCGCGAGGTGGTCTTCCGCAGGTTCACCCGGCTGGACGCCGCCCGCAGCAGGGACGCCGGGGGCACCGGTCTCGGCCTGTCCATCGCCAGAGAGATCGCCGAGGGTCACGGGGGCACCCTCCGGATCGAGGACAGTCCGAAGGGCGCGCGCTTCGTGCTGCGCATCCCGCTGGCCCGCCCGTGACGGGCCCGTCACCCGCCGCATCGCGACCCGCGGGCCCCTGGTCCGCGAGGCCGCAGCCCGCCGCCCCCCGGTCCGCGAGGCCGCACCCTGCCTGCCTCCGGTCCGCGAGATCGCAACCGGCCGGCCCCCGGCCGCCCCTCGTGCCGCCCCTCGCGCGGGCCGGCGCCGCGCCCGGGCCCCGGCGGCGGGCCGCCTGACCGCCCGCGCCCCGCCCGTGGCCCCTGGTCCGGTCGCAGCCGGCGGCCTGGCCGCAGCCCCCGTCCGGCCGCCGGGAGGGGAGCACGACCAGGAGCATCGCCGCGGCGATCAGCCCGCCTCCCACCAGCACGCTCCCGGTGAGCGCCTCGCCGTACACGACGGCGGCCAGGGCGGTCACCCAGAGCGGCTGCGACGACAGGATCACCGCGGCGGGCACCGGCGGGACGTGGGCCTGGCCGAAGGAGCGGGCCAGGAAGCCGAGCGCGCAGGCCACGACCGACAGGTGGCCGAGGATCGCCCAGTCGGCGGGGGCGGCCGGCAGGGCCAGCCCGTCCGGTGCGGCGAGCACGCCCGTCATGACCGCGATGACGCCGAGCTGGATCACCGTGACCGCGTAGGCGTCGTGCCGGGCCCGGCCGGAGGCGCCGAGCACCAGCGTGTGGGCGGAGTACAGCACGGCGGAGAGCAGGGTGATCGCCAGCGCGAGCGGGCAGACGCCTCCCTCGGCGCCGCGCAGGAGGGTGAAGGAGACCAGCGCGCCCGCCGCCAGGGCCACCGCCGCCCAGGTCCGCCCCGTCAGCCGGGTGCCCAGCACCGCCAGCCCGAGCAGCGGGGTGATCACCACGTAGGAGCCGACCGTGAACCCCGAGACCGACGAGGGCAGGTCCTGCAGCGCCACCGCCTGGGCGGTCTGCCCCACCCCGAACAGCAGGCCGAGCAGGATGCCGGTGGGCCAGGTGCCCTCCTTCAGCCCGCGCAGGCAGCGGGGGCGGAGCGCGAGCAGGACCAGCGTGGCGACGCCGTACCGCTCCGCCAGCAGGTCCGCCACCGGGACGCGGTCGATGAGGTCCTTCATCAGCGGGAAGGCCGACCCCCAGGCCGCGCTGACGAACAGCAGGAGCAACGCGCCCAGGAGGGGCCGGGACGCGGACGGTGCCATACGGGAAGGGTGGCATCACTCCGAGCGACGGTGAGATGACGGTGACGCGAGAAGTGTGGGCGGAGTACACCCCGGGGTGGAAGGACGCCCCTCCCCGGACGACAGAGCCCACTCCGGAGTGATGCCGCGGCCGCCCGATTCTGAAAGACCTCAGTTTTCCGGTCTTCCCGCGTTATTGGATTCTCCGTACAATTAGAGCGCAGGAGATCCGAGAGGAGCGCGCATGACACCGACTCCGAGCGCCACCGCGGGCCGGGAGCGCGACAACGAGGTCACGGAGAGGCGGGCCTACGAGGCCGTCATCGAGCGGCTCTCCAAGGCCTCCGTCGACAAGCACTGGGAGCCCTACGTCGACATCCCCTGGGACGACGAGGACTTCCTCGTCCGCCAGGACGACCCCCGCTGGGAGCTGCCGGCGGTCGACCGGCTGGGCGCCCACCCGTGGTACCGGGCGCAGCCGCCCGAGGTCCGGGCGAGGATCGGGCTGTGGCGGGTGGCGACCGCCATGAAGATCGGCCTGCAGTTCGAGAACCTCCTCAAACGCGGCCTGCTCAACTACGCCTACCGGCTGCCGAACGGCTCCCCCGAGTTCCGCTACGTCTACCACGAGACGATCGAAGAGGGGCATCATGGGATGATGTTCCAGGAGTTCGTCAACCGCACGAAGCTCCCGATCAGGGGGATGCCCGGCCCGTTGAGCCTGATCGCCCAGGTCGCCCCGTGGATCCCGCTGATCTCCACCGAGCTGTTCTTCGTCTTCGTGCTCGGCGGCGAGGACCCGATCGACCACGTGCAGCGCAAGGCGCTGAAGGAGGGCCAGATCAGGCATCCGCTGGAGGAGACCATCATGCGGATCCACATCGCGGAGGAGGCCAGGCACATCTCCTTCGCCCGGCACTACCTGCGCCGCCGGGTCCCGCGGATGCCGCGCCACCGCCGCCTCCTGCTCGGCCTCGTCTCCCCCGTCGTCCTCGGCCTCATGGCGCGGATCATGCTCTCTCCGCCAGGCCCGATGATCAGGGCCTTCCGCATCCCCGGCGACGTCGTCAGGGAGGTCTACACCGGCAACGCCGGGCACGCCCGGGAGATCCGCGACTCGGTGGGCAGGACCCGCGAGCTCTGCGCCGAGCTGGGCATGATGAACCGGGCCCAGCGCGCGGTCTGGAAGGCGATGGGCATCTACGACGAACCCCGGAAGGCGGTCAGGTGAGCGAGCAGGCCGGAAGCCACGACAGGACGAGATCCGGCGGGGAGCCCGCGGGACGCGCCGTTCCCCGGCCGGCCCCCGGGCGCAGGACCGCGATCGTGACGGGAGGCGCCTCCGGCATCGGCCGCGCCGTCTGCCGGGAGCTGTCCCGGCGCGGCGCGTACGTCGTGGCCGCCGACGTCGACGGGGCCGGCGCGGAACGCACGGCCAAGGAGTTCGGCTGCGCGAGCGCCGAGCTGGACGTCACCGACGCGCGGGCCGTGCGGGACCTCGTCACGCGGGTGCGGGGCGAGCACGGCCGCCTCGACTTCATGTTCAACAACGCGGGCATCGCGGTCGGCGGCACCACCGACGAGCTCACCCTGGAGCACTGGGACCGCACGATCGACGTGAACCTGCGCGGCGTGGTCCACGGCGTGCACGCCGCCTACCCGGTCATGGTGGAGCAGGGCTTCGGGCACATCGTGAACACCGCCTCCCTGGCGGGCCTGACCCCCGCCCCCCTGATGCTGCCGTACACGGCGACCAAGCACGCCGTGGTGGGCCTGTCGCTGGCGCTGCGGGCCGAGGCCCGGGCGCACGGCGTGCGGGTGAGCGTGGTCTGCCCGGGCTTCACCGACACCCCGCTGCTCGACCACGCCAACCCCGGCCTGCCGGGGACCGCCGTCTCCGAGGGCGCCCGGCAGGCGGCGATCGGCATCCAGCGGCGGCTCTACTCCGTCGACGCCCTGGCAGGCGACATCATCCGGGGCGTGGCCCGCGACCGGGCTCTCATCGTCGCGCCCGCCTCCGGCCGGCTGGCCTGGCGCGGGGCGCGGCTCGCGCCGTCGGCGGCGGTCCGGGTGGCCGCCCTCGCCGTCCGCCGCCTGCGCCGCTGAGAGGATCCCCCGCCCGCGCGGCCGAGAGGATCCGCCGCCCGCGCGGCCGAGAAGAGCGGTGCTCCGGGGGCATGGCGCTCCCAGGGCGCCCCCGGAGCACCGCGGCCGCTCCCTGGCCGTTGACCCGTCAGGGAGCGAGTCCGAGATACTCGAACCAGTCGAAGTCGGCCGTGTTCCAAGCGTGCCCGGCCTGTCCGGCCTGCCCGCCCGCGGCGTACACGCCGACGTAGGCCCCGGTGAAGCCGCCCGCCACGGTCGAGCTGAGCAGGCGCCCGTCCAGCGGCTCCCCCGCCTGTCGCCACTCGCCCGGCGCCGTGGCGTACCGCAGGCGGTACTCCTGGCCCCGGGCCTCGACGCCGAGGAGGATCCGGCCGCCGGGCGCCGGTACGCGGGACGTCACCGTCTCCTCCCCCGCCCGACGCAGGACCGTCTCCAGCCCCCGCTCGGTGAGCACGTGGCGGATGTGGAAGTCGTCGTTCTGCACCAGCACCAGGCCCGCGCACTCGCCGGGCCCCGGGGTGAAGTCGAGCGCGGCGTGCACGGCGAAGTCCCGGTGCTGCTGGCGGCGCGCCACCAGGCTGGGGTTCCCCCGCCCGGTGAGCGTCTCCGGCCGGACCCGCAGCCGCAGGTGGCCCGGGCGCTCGGTCAGGCTCCAGTACGGCTCGCGCGGCGTGCGCAGGTGGTTCCAGCACGGCGCCAGGACCGGCGCGTCGAAGTGGTCGCAGGCGGGCTCGGCCGGCCAGCGGTGCTCGGGCAGCGCGGGCGCCCGGCACTCCGGTCCGACCCGGGAGGCCAGCGGCCAGCCGTCCTCCCAGCGCACCGGCGTCAGGAAGGTCTCCCGGCCGAGGTTGTAGTGGTAGCCCCCGTAGGGGCGCATGGCCAGCAGGACCATCCACCACTCCCCGCCCGGCGTGCGGACCAGGTCGCCGTGGCCGGTCCCCGTGATCGGGTGATCGCGGCCCAGGTCCCGGTGGGTGAGGATCGGGTTGCGCGGGTTGCCGCGGTACGGCCCGGTCACCTGTTCGGCGCGGGCGACCGTGATCGCGTGGTCGATGTCCGTGCCGCCCTCGGCGATCAGCAGGTAGTAGTGCCCGTCCACCTTGTACAGGTGGGAGGCCTCCGGCCAGACCGCGTCGTGCAGCGCGCCGGTCCAGAGCACGTGCTCGGGCCCGGTCAGGGTCATCGAGGCGAGGTCCAGCCGGCGCAGGAAGACCTCGCCCCGGCCGTCGTCGCCGACCGGCCGGTTGGCGGTGACCCACGCGCTCCCGTCGTCGTCGAAGAAGAGCGACGGGTCGTAGGCCCCCGGTAGGTCCAGCGGGTGCGGCTCGCTCCACGGCCCCGCCGGGTCGGCCGCGGTGACCACGAAGTTGACGCTCCCGGCGGGCCCGTCGACCAGCGTGGTGATCACGTAGAACAGGCCGCCGTGGTGGCGGATCGTGGGGGCGTAGATCCCGCCGCTCGGCCGGACCCCGTCCAGCGGCAGCTGGGACGGGCGGTCGAGGACGTGCCCGAGCTGCCGCCAGTGCACCAGGTCGCGGCTGTGGAAGACCGGCACCCCGGGATACCACTCGAAGCTGGAGGTGACCAGGTAGTAGTCGTCCCCCACCCGGCAGACCGACGGGTCGGGGTGGCAGCCCGCAAGGACCGGGTTGGCGAAGGTCCTCATCCGTGGTTCCTCATCTGTGGTTCCTCACCCGTGGTTCCTCGTCCGTGCGTCTCCGCGGGTCCGCCCCCGGCGGGCGGCGGCCCGCCGGGGGGTCGGCGGTGAGCTCACCGTCGCGCTCCCCGTCAGCGGGAGAGGTTCTCGGTGAGCAGCTCGATGAGCGGCTCACGGCGGACGCAGGCCGGCAGCGCGAACGAGTCGGCCAGGGCGAGCAGCTCGTCGTCGGAGAGCCCCGCCAGCCGGGCCGCGTACTCCGGCAGCAGCGCCTGGGCGATGAGGATGTGCCGGATCAGGTCGTCGGTCTGGTAGCGGGCGCCCCACGGGTAGGGGTCCCAGTCGGGGAACTCGGTGGCCAGCAGCTCGTGCAGCGGCGCCAGCGCCTCGGCGGTCTCCTCCATCGTGGAGCCCCACCGGTCTGCGCCCAGGCGCGTCTTCTTGGCGATGAACTCCCCGAACCGCGTCATGTACGGCCCGGCCGGGTCGGTCGTCACCAGGCCCTGCAGGCCGACGTCCTTGTAGGTCCACAGCGACCAGCCCGCCCCGTGGGCGTCGAAGATCTCCAGCTGGTCGGTGAGGATCTGGTAGCGCTGCGCGTCGATCGCGGGGTCGCCGGTGTAGACGGGGCCGAACTCGCCCACCCAGATCGGCGTGCCCGTCTGCCGCTGGAAGACGGTGCGCCGCTCGAAGGTCCGCTCCAGCTGCTCCCGGTCCACCCACTCGCCCCGGGTGTAGCCGGGGTACGGCCCGCCGTGCGCGAAGCCGGCCAGGGCGTAGTCGTGGCAGACGAAGACGGTGTTCTCGTAGACCTCGCGGAAGATCGAGAAGTCGGTGGAGTAGGTGTTGCCGTCGAGGAAGAGCACGTGGCCGGGGTCCACCGCGCGCAGCGCCTTGACCAGCCGGTCGTAGAAGGGGCCGACCACCTTGCCGGTGGGGTCGCCGGGCTCGTTGACGGGGTTGTACCCGGCGACGTAGGGCTGGTCGCGGTAGCGGTCGGCGATCGCCTCCCACAGGTGCACCACGCGGTCCTGGAAGTGCCGGTGCTGCCAGAACGCGGCGACGTGGGTGGGGTTGTCGGAGTGCCAGTGCTGGTTCTGCGACCCGGGAACCGCGTGCAGGTCGAGCACGCTGTAGATGCCGCGCTCGGCGAGGAGGGCGACGACCCGGTCGAGGTGCCGGAAGCCGTGCTCGTCGATCTCGAACGGCCGCTCGTCGGACTCCAGGTGCCGGTAGTTGAACGGGATCCGCACGCAGTTGACGCCCATGGAGGCCAGCAGGTCGGCGTCCTCGGGCCCGAAGAAGGAGGTCAGCAGCCGGTCGAAGAACAGCTCGGCCCTCTCCTCCCCGATCGCCTGGCGGACCGCCTGGCGCATCCCCTCCTCGTTGGCCGGGTACCCGGTGATGAAGTTCTCCATGTTGAGCCAGCCCCCGAGGCCGACCCCACGCAGCCTCACCGGAGTGCCAGCCGAGTCGACGAGTTGGGATCCGGAGACACGCAGAGTCATCAAATCTCCTTTGTCACGGAGAAGCAAAGATCTTTTGAAACTTTCAGTCAAATCCCGAATGTTTCACTCTCGGGCGAGAATAGGTAATCGCTCGTCATGCGTCAACACGGCGATGGAAGCGCTCCCAAACACGGTCGACAGCATGGGAGGAGAAGCCGAAAGTTTTCGGGTACACTTCTCCGCATGCCAACGAAGAAGCGGGTGACGATCGCCCTGATCGCCGAGGAGGCCGGCGTCTCGGTCCCCACGGTCTCCAAGGTCATCAACGGCCGTCCCGAAGTCGCCCCCGAGACCCGCCAGCGGGTGGAGCGCCTGCTGCACGTGCACGGCTACCAGCGCCGCGTCGGCCAGGCCGAGGGCCCGGTGGGCCTCGTCGACCTGGTCTTCTCGGAGATCGAGAGCCCGTGGGCCATGGAGATCGTCCGCGGCGCCGAGACCGCCGCCCGGGACGCCGGGGCCAGCGTCGTGATCTCCGTGCTGCACTCCCACGCCGGCCCCGGCCGCGACTGGCTGGAGCGCATCGCCTCGCGGCGCACCGACGGCGTGGTGATCGTCGCCTCCCGGCTCTCCGCCGGGCTCCAGCGGCAGCTCAGCGCCCGGTCGATGCCGTTCGTGGTCGTCGACCCCGAGGGCGAGCCGCCGGCCGGCATCGCCTCGGTGGGCGCCACCAACTGGAACGGCGGCCTGGCCGCCACCCGGCACCTGCTGGAGCTCGGGCACCGCCGGATCGGCATCATCAGCGGCCCGGACGACATGCTGTGCAGCCGGGCCCGGATCGACGGCTACCGGGCCGCGCTGGAGACCGCGGGCGTGCCCGTGGTCCCCGAGCTGATCCGCCCCGGCGACTTCCTGGTCGACTCCGGCCGCGTCCAGGGCGACGAGCTGCTCTCCCTGGACGAGCCGCCCACGGCCGTCTTCGCCGGCAGCGACCTGCAGGCGTTCGGCGTGCTGGAGGCCGCCCGCCGGCGGGGCCTGCGCGTCCCGGAGGACCTGTCCGTGGTCGGCTTCGACGACCTGCCGCTGGCCAGATCGGCCTGGCCGCCCCTGACGACCGTCCGCCAGCCGCTGCAGGAGATGGCCGCCCTGGCCACCCGCATGGTGCTGGCCTCCGGAGCGTCCGCCCCGGAGGCCAGGCGCGTGGAGCTGGCGACCGAGCTCATCGTCCGGGAGAGCACGGCGCCGACCCGCTCCTGAGCGGTCGCGCGGGTCCCGCCGCCGGCCGGGCGCCCGGCGGCGGGACCCGCGCCGCGCGACCCCGGCCCGGCTCATCCCTTCGTCGCCCCCGCCGTCAGACCGCTGATGAGCTGGCGCTCGGCGACGGAGTAGAACGCCAGCGCCGGGATCATCGCCACGATGACGTAGGCCAGGACCCGGGCGGTGTCGGAGGAGTACTGGCCGCTGAACTGCTGCACGCCCACCGGGATGGTCCACCACTCGGGGCTGTTGAAGACCACCAGCGGCAGGAAGAAGTTGTTCCAGCTGCTGACGATCGCCAGCACCGAGACCGTGGCGATGGCCGGCCGGGCCATCGGCAGCAGGATCCGCCAGAAGAACCCGAACGCCGAGCAGCCGTCGAGCGTGGCGGCCTCCTCGATCTCCCCCGGGATGCTCCGGAAGAAGCCCCGCAGGATGATGATCGTCATCGGCAGTCCGAAGGCCGCCTGGGGCAGGATCACCCCGAGCGGGTTGTCCAGCAGCCCCAGGCCGCGCAGGAGCACGAACAGCGGCAGGATCGCCACCGCGAACGGGAACATCAGCCCCATCGTGAACAGGGTGAACATCGTCTCCCTGCCCCGGAAGGCGAACCGGGCGAAGACGAACCCCGCCATCGCCGAGGCGCCGACCACGAGGACGGCCGTCGCCACCGCGATGAACGTGCTGTTGCCGACCTGGCGCCAGAAGTCCGGCGAGAGGAGCACGTCGGTGTAGTTCGACGCCACCCACGGCGAGGGCAGCCCGAACGGGTTGCTCGACAGCTGCTGGTTGCTCTTGAAGCCGCTCAGCACGCCGTACAGGATCGGCACGACGATGAACGAGCCGACCGCGATGACGATGACGTGCAGCCCCAGGTGCCGGACCCTGCGCCGTGTTCTCACCCGCTCGCGGGTGCTGACGTGGCTCATCGCAGGTCTCGCATTCCGGTGATCGCCCCTTCGGTGTCGCGGCGCATGACGAATCGCTGGTAGCCGAGCGCGAAGACCAGGCTGATCAGGAACATCACGACGCTGATGGCGCTGGCGTAGCCGACCTGGTAGCGCCGGAAGCCGTAGTCGAACATCGTGACCGCCATCGTCTCCGACGAGTGGATGGGCCCGCCCTCGGTGAGCACCCAGACCAGGTCGAACAGCTGGATGGCGCCGATGACGGACAGGAAGATGCTGATGCGGATCGTCGGCCCCAGCAGCGGGAGCGTCACGTGGCGGAAGACCTTCCAGCCGCTCGCGCCGTCCAGTTGGGCGGCCTCGATCAGCTCCTGGGGGATGCCCTGCCGCCCGGCCAGGTACAGGATCATGTGGAGGCCGAAGTACTTCCACGTCATGACGAGGAAGAGCGAGTACATGACCGTCGAGGGATCCGACAGCCAGGTCGAGGCCAGGCCCTCCAGCCCGACCAGGCCCAGCAGGTGGTTGGCCATGCCGCGCTCGGGCGAGAGGAACATCGCGAACAGCACGCCGGTGATGACCTCGGACAGCACGTACGGCGCGAAGAACAGCAGCCGGTAGAAGGCCCGGCCGCGCAGCGGCTGGTTGAGCAGGAGCGCCAGCCCCAGGGCGAGCGGCAGCTGGACCACCAGCGAGAGCACGATCAGCAGCAGCCCGCGCTTGAGGTCGCCGAGGAAGATGGGGTCGCCGAACATCCGGGTGAAGTTGTCCAGCCCGATGAAGTTCGCCGGCAGGAAGCCGAACCCGTTCCACTTGAAGAAGCTGGAGTAGCCGGCGAGCATGATCGGCACCAGCACCAGCAGCACGAACAGCACCAGCGCGGGGAGCAGGAACAGCCCGACCGTCACCAGGCCGCGGAGCCGGCCGCCGCGCCGGGCGGCCATCTCCTCCCGCGCGGTCCGCGTCCCGCGCGGGCCTGGCCGGGCCGGTCGCTCGTCCGCCAGGGTCTGGGGTTTCATCGCCTCTCCCCGATCGGGGGCCGGGCCCCGAGGCCCGGCCCCTTCCGTCGTCTTCACTCGGTCGTCACTCCGCCTGCGCCGCCGCCGTGATGTCGGCGACGACCTGCTCCGGCGTCTTCGACCCGGCGATGAGCTCGGCCACGCTGTCGTTGACCTGCTGGCCGACGGCCGGCGGGTAGGCCTGGTCGAGGTAGAGCTGGAACCCGGTCGACTTGCCGAGGACCTCGGTCACCAGCTTGGCGTGCTTGTCCTTGACCGCGTCCTCGGTGCCCTTGACCGCCGGGAAGATCGCGCCCGTCTCGACGCCCTTGCGGTGGTTCTCCGGCTGGGAGATGAACTTGAGGAAGTCGACGGCCTCCGGGGGCGCGTCCGCGGCGACGGCGTTGCCGCCACCGCCGCCGAAGGAGTCGGTGGCCGCCCCCTTGCCGCCCTCGACCGCCGGGAACGGGAAGAAGCCGAGGTCGTCGCCGAGGTCCTTGGAGGTGTCGCGCTGCACGCTGGGCGCCCACTGGCCCATCAGCTCCATCGCGGCCTTGCCGTTGCCCATCGTGGCCGCCTGGCCGTCGGGCTTGTCGTAGTCGGCGCCGAGGAAGCCCTCCTGGAACGGCTTGAGGTCGACCAGTTCCTTGAGCTTCTGCCCCGCGGTCACGAAGTCGGGGTTGTCGAACGACTTGGTCTCGGCCGCCTTCTTCAGCGCGTCCAGGCCCGCCACCCGCATGGACAGGTAGGCCCAGTAGTAGTGGCCGGGCCACTTGGCCTTGCCCGCCAGCGAGATCGGGGTGATCCCGGCCGCCTTGAGCTTCTTGACCGCGTCGAGGAAGCCGCTCCAGGTGGTCGGCGGCTCCTCGATGCCGGCCTGGGCGAAGAGCTTCTTGTTGTACCAGAAGCCCACCATGCCGATGTCGTGCGGCACGCCGTACGTCTTGCCGTCGATCTGGTAGGACTGCAGGGCCACCGGGGAGAGCGTGTCCGACCAGGAGGCGATGTCGCCGGTCAGGTCCTTGACCAGGCCCGCCTCGACCTGCTGGGCCAGCACGCCGCCGCCCCAGGTGTGGAAGATGTCGGGGGCGTCACCCGACTGGGTGACGGTGGTGAGCTTGGACTTGAAGTTCTCGACCTGCAGCGGGGTCACCTTGATGGTGACGTTCGGATGCTTCGCCTGGTACTCCTTGACCAGATCCGCCCACACCGGCAGCATCGGTTCGATGTTGTGGATGTGCCACCACTCGATGGTGACCTTTCCGTTCCCCGCGGCGTTCCCGCCCGGCTGATCGCCGTCGCCGCCTCCGCCGCACCCCGCGAGGAGTAGCGCGGCCGCCGCCATCGTCACCACACTTCGCCGACTGAAGGACCTCACAGTGGCCTTCCTTCCTCTGCCGTCGCTACCGCAGATGTGATCCGCTGAGGCGGATGTGATCTCTGAAAGTTTCACCGGCTTGCCGATAGTTTCTGGAGATGGCGCTGAGGTTACATGGGCTTTTCCGCCGTATCAACGGCCGTCTTCACACCGTTATCAAGCGGTTCGGAGATCGATGCTCGCGGAGATACCCGCACGGGAGAGCCCTCCGCGCAGAAGCCCGGGAGAGGGCGCGGCACCCTTTGAAAGTTTCGGAAACCGGATGGCACAGGTCACGCCCTCTCCGGCGCCACCGGGCGGGCCCGCCGCGGCCGCTCCCCCGGAGCCCTCCCGGGGCTTCCTCCGGCCCGCACGCGCCGTCCCGCCGCGACCGGCCGGAGAGAAGGGCCCCGCGGGCCGGTCGATTCCCCCGGCAAGCGTGCGAAGTGCGAATATGTTCGGGTTATGGAACACCCCGATGGAAGGTCATGATCTGTGAGGCGGTTACTCACGGTCCTGCTGCTCGCCTGCGCCGCGCTGCTCGGCGCGGTGGCCCCGGCTCAGGCCCACAACGTGCTGATCGGCAGTGATCCGGAGGATGGAGCCGAGCTCGCCACCGCTCCGGAGAAGATCACGCTCACCTTCGACCAGCCGGCCCGGCAGGGGTTCGCGCAGATCAGCCTGACCGGCCCGGACGGCGCCCGCTGGGAGGACGGCAAGGCCTCCGTCAACGGCGCGAAGGTCGGCGTCCGGGTGCGCCCCCTCGGTCCGGCCGGGAAGTACGTGGTGGGCTACCGCGTCCTCTCCTCCGACGGCCACCCGATCTCCGGCAAGGTGACCTTCACCCTGACCGCCCCGGGGCCGGGCGCCGCCACGCCGTTCCCGGTGTCGTCCTCCTCGGCGTCTCCCTCGGCGGGCACCGGCGAGGGCGCCACCGAGGGCACCGGCGAGGGCACCGGCGAGGGCACCGGCGAGGGCTCCGGCGAGGGCTCCGCCGCCCCCGCGGCCTCCGGCCCCTCCTCCGCTCCGGGCGCCGCCGCGCCCGTCGGCCAGGAGCAGGCCCCCGACCTGAGCGCCCAGGCGGCCGAGGCCGCGCAGAACGGCGGCGCCGGGATGGCCGTCGTCTGGATCACCGCGGCCCTGGTCGTGGTGGGCGGCGCCACCGTCGTGGCGATGCGCCGCACCCGCGGGCAGGCGGACGCGTCATGACCGCGATCGCGCAGGGCCGTGCCGCCGGGTCGGGCACGGTCAGGAAGCTGCTCGCCGGCGGCCTCGTCTCCGGCGCGCTGGTCGCCGTCCTCGTCGCGACGGCGCTCGGCGCGGAGGAGGCGGTGCCCGGCATCGCGCTCCCCGGGCCGGCGGTGGTCTACGGCCTGCCGGTGCTGCGGGTGCTGCTGGACCTGGCCGCGGTCGCGGTGGTCGGGCTGAGCGTGCTGCCGAAGCTGCTCGGCTTCGACGACCCCGAGCGCACCGAGCCGGTGATGCGCCGGGCCCGGCCGCTGGCCGTCTCGTTCGCCTGGGCCTGGGCGCTGCTGGCGCTGGTCGTCATCGTCTTCCAGGCCGCCGAGCTGAACCCCGGGACGGTCCCCGGCCCCGCCGCGATCGCGGAGTACGTCGACAACGTCGGCGCGGGCCAGGGCATGCTGTTCAGCGCCGCCTGCGCGCTCGTCTGCGCCGGGATCGGGCTGCTGGCCGTGCGGTTCGGGGAGAAGGTCCCGGCCGAGCTGCGGATCGTGGTGGCCTTCTTCGGCCTGCTGCCGATCCCGGTCACCGGCCACGCGGTGGACTCGGTCTGGCACGACCCGATCATGATCTCGATGGAGCTGCACGTGATGGGCTCGGCCGCGTGGACCGGCGGGCTGCTCACGGTGATGCTGTTCGTCGCCCGGGACCGGGGGCTGCTGGCCCGGGTGCTGCCGAAGTTCTCGAAGCTGGCGACCGCCGCCCTCGTCCTGGTCAACCTCTCCGGAGTGGTCACCGGCCTGTCCACGATCGCCCTCACCCCCGGCACCGAGCTGCCCGCCTCACTGGTGACCAGCGAGTACGGCCTGCTCCTGGTGGCCAAGACGGCGATCGTGGCGCTGCTGATCCCCATCGCCGCCCACATCCGCTTCCGCCTCCTGCCGCGCATCGAGCGGCAGGAGGCGACGGCGGTGGTCGCGTGGGCGGCGGCCGAGCTGACCGTGCTGGGGCTGGCCTACGGCGTCGCGGTGGCCCTGACCACGGCGACCATCGCCTGAGGCTCCCCCTCCTCGATCGCGCGGAGGCGGAACCGGCCGAGGAACCACTCGCCGCCCAGCCAGAGGGCGGCGAGTGCGGCCCCGCCGATCGCCATGGTCACCGGGGAGATCACCGGCGGGGACTCCAGCCACAGGTGCTGCGAGCGCAGCGCCAGGTCGACGGCGAGGGTGGCGACGAGCGAGCCGGCCAGCGCCCGCACGACCGGGATCCGGACCAGGAAGGCCAGGTCGATCGCGAGCGCCCCGGCGACCAGGAAGAACGGCACCGCCGAGCGCGGGAAGTCCGCGACCGCCAGCAGCGGCCAGATCAGCGAGCGGTAGGCGACGTAGGCGCCGACCACGGCGGTGGCGGCGAAGGCGCGGCCGATCATCGCGCGGGCGAAGACCAGCACGATCATCGCGGCGACCACGCCGTAGAGGGGGTAGACCTCGTCGGGCACGGGGAGCGCGAAGTTGACGACCATCCCGCGGTCCACCTCGCGGCCCATCTGGTCGGCGGCGAACTGCAGCAGGATCGGCTCGGCCTCCGGCCTGCCCGCGTCCCACGCCTTGATCCCGAAGACGCCGTACTCCTGGTGCTGCGCGGGGAACCAGACGTTCTCGAAGGCGAAGACGAACAGCCCGCCGAGGACGAGCGTGCGCATCCGGCCGGGGGGAGCGCCGAGGAACCAGCCCCGGACCACCCCGCAGATCATGAAGAACGTGCCGATGTACAGCAGCATGTGCGACGGGCTCCACGAGGTGATGTCGAGCCCGTTGACGCGGTGGTTGATCAGGTCCAGCGGCACGGCGATCAGGAAGGTGCCGGTGCCCCACTGGATGAGGCGCTGTGCCGTGCGGTCCACGCCGTACCCGGTGTAGACGTGCACGATCGTCAGGGCGACGACGACGACCGTGCCGACGCTGTTGAGGAGGTGCGGCGGGGCCAGGTCGTCCCGGAGCCACTTGAAGTGCCACGAGACGTCCCAGGACGCCCCCAGCACCTTGAGGACGAAGGCGGCCAGCCACCCGAGGTAGAGCACCCGGAAGAGATCCGGCGGCGTCTCGCGTCCGGCCTCCCCCCGCGTCCAGTACGGCAGAGCCCACTCGGCGAGCGATGTGGCTCTTCTTCTCAAGGATGCTGCAGGTTTCACGCGTCGAAATGATGCCCGGCGTTTATGAAGACCGCAATCGGGCAGCGGGCGGGGTTCGCCCGGAATAATCACTGTGCGGGGGCGGAATCCGCCGGGATAATCCCTGTGCATGGGAGTCCAGGTACGGGCCGGGGGCCCGGATGACGTCGAAGCCGTGCTGCACGTGAAGAACGCGAGCTGGCGCTCCGCCTACCGCGGGCTGGTCCCGCAGGATGTCCTCGACGGGCTGGCCGTCACCTCCCGGGCGGTGCAGGCCTGGCGCGAGCTGATCGGCTCGGGCGAGCGGCACCTGGTGGTGGGCGAGGACGGCGGCCGGATCACCGGTTTCAGCGTGTACGGCCCGGCGGAGGACGCCGGGATCGGCGGCGGTGAGGTCTACGCCATCTACGTGCTCGCCGAGCACTGGTCCACCGGGCTGGGCCTGGCCCTGATGACGCGCTCGGTCGACCACCTGCGGGAGCTGGGCCACGACCGGGCCGGTCTGTGGGTGCTGGAGGGCAACACCCGGGCCCGCCGGTTCTACGAGCGCTTCGGCTTCGCCCCCACCGGCCGGGTCGAGGACGTGCCCGGCCTGCCGGCCGGGATCCCGGAGCTGCACTACGGCATGACACTCGGACCGCTGCCCGGCTGACCTCGCGGGCCCGCCCGGCCGTCTCCGCGGGAGCGCGGCCGTTCCGGTGTCCGCGCCGAGACCTCCGTGTCGGCGGCCGCGCGGGCGCGGCCGTTCCCGGAGAATAGGGATCTTCTTCTCCCCGGAGCGTCACGACCGATATTCCGCCGATGTGCCGTATGACTGAGACGCCTCTCAGGAAGCACCAGGTTTCGGACAGTAGGCTCCACGCATGAAGCTCAGGGGACTCAGGGGAAGAGCCGCCGCCTGGACCGCGGTGGCCGCCGTGCTCCTCCTCGCCGCCGCCACCTGGCTGGTGTGGCCGTCCGGGACGCGGGTCCGGGTGCTGGACCAGGCGATCACGGTGGTCGACGGGCCCGCCGACGACCAGCGGGTGACGCTCGACACGAGCTTCTTCCCGCCGGCCGGCGGAGGGAAGGGCCCCGCGGTGCTGCTCGCGCACGGTTTCGGCGGCAGCAAGCGGAACGTGCGGGACGCCGCCGAGCGGCTGGCGCAGGAGGGCTACGCCGTGCTGACCTGGTCGGCGCGCGGGTTCGGCCGCTCGACCGGGCAGATCGCGCTCAACTCCCCCGACTACGAGGTCAAGGACGTCCGGCAGCTGGTGGACTGGCTGGCGAAGCGGCCGGAGGTCCTGCTGGACCGCGGCGGCGACCCGCGCGTGGGCGTCGCGGGCGGCTCGTACGGCGGCGCCATCGCGCTGATGGCCGCCGCCCACGACGAGCGGATCGACGCGATCGTCCCCCAGATCACCTGGTACGACCTGGCCGACGCGCTCTTCCCCGACGCCGGGGGCAAGGGCCCGGTCCACGGGGTGTTCAAGCGCATGTGGGCCGGGCTGTTCTTCAGCCGGGGCGGCGCGCCGGCCGCGGGCGGCCTGGCCGCGCTGACCGGGGCCGGGAGCCCGGCCGAGCCCGGCGCCGGCGACGACACCACTGACGGGGCCGCCGACGGGGCCGCCGACGGGGCCGGAGGCGCTCCCGGAGACGGCGCGGGGAACGGCGCCGGAGACGGCCGGGACGGCGGGGGCACGCCGGGCGTGCCCGCCGGGCAGGACGGCCGGGCCCAGGCCCGGACGCCGACGGCCGAGGAGGTCCGGTGCGGCCGCTTCCTCCCCGAGATCTGCGCGATGTACCAGGAGGTCGCCGAGACCGGCCGGGCGACCGAGTCGGCCGTGGAGACCCTGCGCAGGTCCAGCCCGGTCTCGGTGCAGGGCAGGATCCGGATCCCGACCCTGCTCATCCAGGGGCAGCGCGACTCGCTCTTCCCGCTGCACCACGCCGACGCCAACGCGCGGGCCATCGCCGCCACCGGCGCCCCGGTCCGCGTCGCCTGGTTCGACGGCGGCCACGACGGCGGCGACGGCGAGACCGACTGGATCCACGAGCAGACGCTCGGCTGGTTCGACCACTACCTGAAGAACCCCGAGGGCACGGCGGCCGCCCCGGCG
>NZ_JBHSBM010000025.1:287493-315088 GCF_042650625.1 Planomonospora corallina | reverse complement strand
CCGGCGGCCCCGAGGGCGTCGCGGCGTTCACCGTCACCCGGGACGGCGGGCGCGACCCGGGCACCCGCCGCCGGGTCCGGCTGCACGCCACCGCGGACGCCTATCCGGGCCTGTCCGGCAGCTCGCGGACCACCGTCCCGCTGAGCGGCCCCGAGCAGCCCGTGGCCAACCCGCCCGGCGGCTCCCCCGCCTCGATCTCGGCCGTGCCCGGCTTCGGCGGCCTGGCCGGCTCGGGCGACCTGAGCGTCTCGGTGGACATGGCGGGGCAGAGCGCGGTCTTCGAGTCCGCGCCGCTGACCGCCCCGCTCCAGCTCACCGGGAGCCCCTCGGTCAAGGTCCGGGTCCGGGCGCTCCCCGGCCCCGGCGGCCCCGGCGGCTCCGGGGATTCCGGCGGGGCCGCGGACGCGAAGGGCCCGCGGGACGTGACGCTCTTCGCCAAGCTGTACGACGCGGCGGGCGGCACCACGGCTCCGATCCTGCCCGAGGGGCTCGTCGCCCCGGTCAGGATCACCCTCCCCGAGGGGACCGGGGACGGCCAGGCCACCGAGTCGGTCGAGGCGGCCGAGGTCATGGTCACCCTGCCCGCCGTGGACCACCGCTTCGAGGCCGGGCACCGGCTCCGGGTGGCCTTCACCACGACCGACCTCGCCTACGACAGCCCCGACGCCGCGGCGGTCCACGCCGTCTCCCTGGCCTCCGGCGAGCTGACCGTGCCCGTGCACGCCGCGCTGCGCACCCCGGCCACCGGCCCCGACTGGTGGACCCAGGCCCTGCCGGTGGCCGCCGTGATCGTCGCGGCGGTGCTGCTCCTGGCCGGCCGGCGCCGCCCCGCGGTCGAGCACGTCCCGGACCTCGACGCGGTGCCGCTGCGCATCGAGTGCCTGACCAAGGCCTACCGCAACGGCGAGTTGGCGGTGGACGACCTGTCCTTCACCGTCGAGCAGGGCCAGGTGCTCGGCCTGCTGGGCCCCAACGGCGCGGGCAAGACCACCACGATGCGCATGATGATGGGCCTGATCCACCCCGACGCGGGCGAGATCAGGATCTTCGGGCACCGGGTCGTGCCCGGCGCGCCGGTCCTGTCCCGGCTGGGCTCCTTCGTCGAGGGCGCCGGCTTCCTGCCGCACCTGTCGGGCCGGGCGAACCTGGAGCTCTACTGGAGGGCGACCGGCCGCCCCGCCGCCGACGCCCACCTCGAGGAGGCCCTGGAGATCGCCGGGCTCGGCGACGCCCTGGAGCGGGCCGTGCGGACCTACTCGCAGGGCATGCGCCAGCGCCTGGCCATCGCGCAGGCCATGCTCGGCCTGCCCGACCTGCTCGTCCTCGACGAGCCGACCAACGGCCTGGACCCGCCCCAGATCCGCGAGATGCGCGAGGTCCTGATCCGCTACGCGGCGCGGGGCCGTACCGTCATCGTCTCCAGCCACCTGCTCGCCGAGGTGGAGCAGACGTGCAGCCACGTGGTGGTCATGCACCGCGGCCGGCTCGTCACGGCGGGCCCGGTGAGCGAACTGCTGAGCGGCGAGCGCGTGCGGTCCAACGGGACCGCCGCGCGCCTGGAGGACGTGTTCCTGGACCTGATCGGGGAGAAGACGTGAGCGAGCGAACCACGGACACGGCGGCGTCCGCTCAGGCGGCCGGCGCGGGAGGCTCCGTGAACGGGACCGCCGCCGGGCGGGGCGTGAACCCCGACGGCTCGGCGCTCGGGTACGCCCCGGGGCGGACGCTGCCGCTGCGGGTGGAGTTCGTCCGCCAGCTGCGGCGGCGCCGGACCGCGGTGCTGTTCGGGCTGCTGCTGGCGCTGCCCTGGGTCCTGGTGGTCGCCTTCGAGATCGGGGTGCGGACCGGCAGGCCCGGCGGCACGCTGCGCATCTCCGACCTGGCCACGGAGGGCGGCCTGAACTTCGCCGCGTTCTCGCTCTCGGTCTCGGCGAACTTCCTGCTGGCCGTGGCGGTGGCGGTGTTCTGCGGCGACACGGTGGCCAGCGAGGCCGGCTGGTCCTCGCTGCGCTATCTGCTGGCCGCCCCGATCCCCCGCGACCGGCTGCTCCGCCAGAAGCTCGTCGTCGCGCTGGGCTACTCGACGGCGGCGGTGGTCTGCCTGCCGGTGATGGCGCTGCTGGCCGGGACCCTCGCCTTCGGCTGGAACGACGTGCGCGTGCCCGGGACCGGCGAGACGATCGCCGCGGCGGACGTGCTGCCGCGCTTCGCGATCGTGGTGGGCTACGTGCTGGTCAGCCAGCTCGTGGTGGCGGCGCTGGCCTTCTTCATCTCGGTGGGCACCGACTCCCCGCTGGGCGCGGTCGGCGGCGCGGTGGGACTGGTGATCGTGAGCACGATCCTGCAGGCGGTGGACGCCCTCGGCTCGCTGCGGGAGTTCCTGCCGACGTTCTGGAACACGGCCTGGCTGGACGCCCTGGCGTCGGAGCCGGACTTCAGCGGGATGGTCAAGGGGGTGTCCGTGGCGGTGGCCTACTCGGTCATCCTGGTCGCCCTCGCGTTCCGCCGGTTCCGGCGCCGGGACGTCGTCGCGTGATCTCGCGGGCGGTCCCGGGCGGGACCGCCTACCAGTGGGGCGGGCGGTCCTCCAGCAGCCGTTCGTCGTTGCCGCCGGAGTCCCTCCAGTCGCCCCAGCCGAGGTCGGTGTCGTCGGAGGTCTGGTCGGGCAGGATCGCCGGGCCGTCCTCCGAGAGGTCGACCGGGCGCAGATCGTCTGGATGGTGCTCTGTCACGCGTCCATGCTAGCCAGAGCGCGGGGACGGATGATTTCCCCATCGGTAAAGCCCATCGCCACGATCTCCGCGTAAAGGACAGCCGACCACCCAGGCGGTACGATGCCAGGGCAGGTGTCAGCTACCCCCCGTGAGGCGGCCATGGCAACGCCATCAGGATGGCGGCGAGACGGCAATCTCCCCAACGAGCTCACCAACTTCATCGGGCGCACCCGGTTGCTGGCAGGCCTCAAGCAGCGGCTCCAGGAGCCGGAGACGCGGCTGGTCACCCTGACCGGCATCGGCGGCGTCGGAAAGTCCCGTACGGCGCTGCGCATCGCCCACCTGGTGCGCGGCCAGTTCGCCGACGGCGTGTGGTTCGCCGACCTGGCCCGGCTCCAGGACGCGGGGATGGTCCGGCACACGATCACCTCGGCGCTGGGCATCGCCGACCAGTCGGCGCGCTCGGCCGACGAGACGCTCGCCGAGTGGGTGGGCGACCGCGAGATCCTGCTGATCATCGACACCTGCGAGCACCTCGTCGACGCCTGCGCCCGGCTCTTCGAGGACCTGCTGAGGACCGCGCCCCGGCTGCGCATCCTCGCCACCAGCCGCCAGTCGCTGAACGCGCAGGGCGAGCACACCGTCTCCGTCCCGCCGCTGAGCGTCCCCGGCGACGTCCCGGGCGAGAACCCCTTCACCAACGAGTCCGTCCAGCTCTTCGCGGCGCGGGCGAGCGCGGGCGTGCCCTCCTTCCAGCTCGACGAGCACAACATCGAGCCGGTCTCGGAGCTCTGCCGGCGGCTGGACGGCATCCCCCTGGCGATCGAGCTGGCCGCGGTCCGGCTGCGGGCCCTGTCGGTGGAGCAGATCCTCGCGCTGCTGACCGACCGGTTCAGCCTGCTGGCGGGCGCCAGCCGTACGGCGCTGCCCCGGCACCAGACGCTGCGCGCCGCGATCGGGTGGAGCCACGAGCTGTGCGAGCCGGCCGAGCGGCTGCTCTGGGCCCGCCTGTCGGTCTTCGCCGGCGACTTCGAGCTGGAGGCCGCCCGCTACGTCTGCGCCGGCGACAACCTGCCCGGCGAGGACATCACCGATCTCATCTCCAGCCTGGTGGAGAAGTCGGTCCTGCTGAGCGTCAGCACCTCCTCCGGGCACCGCTACCGGCTGATCGACACGCTGCGCGCCTACGGCGAGGAATGGCTGGAGAAGCTGGGCGAGGCGGAGGCGGTGCGCCGCCGGCACCGCGACTACTACCTCCAGCTGGCCGGGCGGGGCGAGGACGCCTGGTCCGGCCCCCGCCAGGTCTACTGGTACGTCCGGATGCGCCACGAGCACGACAACATCCGGGTGGCGCTGGACTACTGCCTGAGCCGTCCCGAGGAGATGCGGCTGGGGCTGCAGCTGCTGTCCTCGCTCTGGTTCCTCTGGGTGGCCTGCGGCCTGGCCCGCGAGGGCAGGCTCTACCTGGAGAAGGCCCTGGAGCTGGTGACGCAGCCGAGTCCCGAGCGGTGCAAGGCCCTGTGGGTGCTCTCCTACGTGCTCAGCAGCCAGGGGAACATCTCGGGCGCGCTGGAGGCGGCCGAGCAGTGCAGCTCGGACGCGGTGCGGGTGGGCGACTCGGGCGCGGTCATCCTGGCCACCAAGATGCTGGGAACCGCGGCGTTCCTCCAGGGCGACCTGCAGAAGGCCAGCGCGCTGCTCGGCGTCGCGATCGAGTTCCACCGCAGCGGCAAGGAGCTCAATCCCGGGCTGCTCCCCTCGATCGTGGAGCTGTCGATGGTGCTGCTCATGCAGAACGAGCCGGCCGAGGCCGAGGTGCTGCTGCGCGACTGCATCACCGTGTGCACCCAGCGGGGGGAGCTGTGGCTGCGCTCCTACGCCATCTACGCGCTGGCCAGCGTCTTCCAGGCGATGGGCAGGACCGACGAGGCGCTCGCCCACGCCCGCGAGTCGCTGCAGCTCAAGCGGCACTTCCACGACGTGCTCGGGATCGGCCTGAACGTGGAGCTGATCGCGCGGCTCTCCCTGGAGGAGGGGCGGCCCCTGCTCGCCTCCCAGCTGATGGGCGCCGGCCAGCAGAACTGGCGGGTCTTCGGCATGCCCCGGCTGAACTCGCCGTTCTTCAACGCCGACCACGACCAGTGCGTCAAGGAGTGCGAACGCCTCCTCGGCAAGGAGGTCCACGAGGAGGCGTTCAACCGCGGCAGGCGGCTCAACCTGGAGGAGCTGATCGAGCTGGCCCTGGGCGACGAGGAGCCGGGCGGCTCCCTCACCGGGTTCTGACCGGGGCTCCCGCCGGCCGCCCCGGTCCCCTGCCCGCCCGGCTCCCTCCGCCACCGGGTCCGCCGGGTCCCGTCCGCCGCTCAGCCGGCGGCCGCCGTCCGCTCCTGCCAGGCGACGGTGTAGCGGGAGCTGGTCATCGAGTAGTCGATGCTCCCGCTGATCCAGCGCTCCAGGCCGTGCACGTACGCCTCCACCGCCGCCGAGCCGAGCCGTTCCAGGGTCCGGCGGAGCTCGACCATGCGGGCCACGGCCCGGTCCCGCATCCCGCCGATCTCGTCCATGGCCTGCTGGTGGCCGTAGCCGCGGTGCCGGGCCAGCACGTTGACCAGGTTGTTGACGGAGTTTCCGGCGCCGCTCTCCTTGGCGTAGGAGATGAGGTCGTTGTCCCAGACGACGACGTCGTTGGCGCTGGCGGTGATCGCCCGCACGTCCGGGTGGCGCCACTCCTGCCAGGTGAGCGGCAGGCCGCTGGCCACGTCGATGAGCGTGAAGACGGTGAGCATGGCGCCGGTGCGCCGGCGCATGAGGAGATAGTCGGCCAGGGAGGGCACCAGCCCGTCCTGGCGGTTGGCCGCCTCCCACACCTGGGCGGACAGATAGTCCTTGGTGGTGGTGCACCAGCGTTCGAGCTGGTCGGGACCGCCGTGGGCGGCCACCCGGCCCTTGACGTCCAGCAGGGCGCGGGCGAAGGGCTCGCGCACCCGCTCGCCGCCCGTGCCGGGGTCGAGGTCGTCGAGGACCTCGATGAAGCGCGGCAGCGCCCGGGCGATCTCCGCGGCGTGCCGGTCGGTCTCGCAGAAGACGTCGTCGAAGGCGAACAGCCACACGCACCAGTCGGTCACCAGCCGGAGCGTGTCGTAGCCGGCGTAGGGGTAGGTCCGGGCTCCCAGCCAGCCGTACCGCGCCTTCCGGTACCGCTCCGCCATCTCGGGCCCGTCCAGCAGCCCGGAGGCGGAGGCCCAGTCGACGGTCTCCCGGTCGACGCGCTCCACGTGGGGGTTCACTTCGCTGGGGAAAGGGCACGACAGCGGGGGAATGCGGAGGGGACGGCCTGGGGCCTGCACATTGCTGATTGCCACGCTGTCCAGAATGGTCGAACAGCGCGGAATTTCCTATACACGCCCTGTAACAAACTCCTGTGTGCACATATACCCCATTAATGCCCGAACCATTTGAGGTATTCGTTCTGTCCGAACATCCGGACCGCCCCGGCGTGACCGTGGCAGGCGGCGGGCATCGGCAGGGCGCCGCCCCCCGTCGTCGGCCGGGCCTGCCGGGTCGGCCGGGAGGCCGGTCCCGGCGCATGCGCGCAGGCTCCCGGTCCCGCGCTTCCTCGCCGTCCCGAAGAGCCCGGCCGCGAGCTCCGCCGGCCCCGGATCGCGCTCCATGGCATCCGCCGTCCCCCGATAAGGTGCCAGGGATCGCCCCCGGGACGGTGGAATGCACCGGGTACCCCGCGGGTTCTCCTACAAGAGACGATCGACGAAAGGCTGGAACACGGTGTTCGACCCGACGGATCTCTACCGGCTCAGCGAGGACGTTCCTGAGCTGACCGATCCGGTGCTCCTCTACCACTTCGACGGGTTCGTGGACGCGGGCGGCGCCGGCCGGCTCGCCCTGGGTCACCTGCTGGCCGAGCTGGAGCACCGGGTCGTCGCGACCTTCGACGTGGACCGGCTGCTCGACTACCGGTCCCGGCGCCCGGTCATGACGTTCGACACCGACCGGTGGACGGCCGTCGAGAGCCACGAGATCGTCCTGCGCCTCGCCCACGACACGACCGGCACGCCGTTCCTGCTGCTCACCGGCCCCGAGCCGGACCGCGAGTGGGAGCTGTTCACCGCGGCCGTCGGCACGCTCGCCACCCGGCTCGGCGCCGGCTCCCTGGTGACGGCGCACGGCATCCCGATGGCCGTCCCGCACACCCGTCCGCTGGGCGTCACCCCGCACGCCAGCCGCGGTGAGCTCATCGCCGGCCGGCCCAGCGTCTTCGGCAAGGTCCAGGTGCCCGGCAGCGTGGCCGCCCTGATCGAGTTCCGGCTCGGCGCGCAGGGCCACGACGCCTCCGGCTACGCCGTGCACGTCCCGCACTACCTCGCCCAGGCCGAGTACCCCACGGCCGCGGTGACCGCCCTGGAGGAGATCACCAAGGCCACCGGCTTGGTCTTCCCGCTGGAGGGCCTGCGCGCCGCCGCCGAGCAGACCACCGCCGAGATCGCCGCGCAGATCGAGGCCTCGGAGGAGCTGTCCACCGCGATCGCCGGTCTGGAGCAGCAGTACGACGCGTTCGCCGCCGGCACCGAGCGGAGCCTGATGGCCGAGCCGTCCGAGATGCCCACCGGCGAGGAGCTCGCCGCCCAGTTCGAGGCCTTCCTCGCCGAGCGGGACGAGCGCCACGGTGACTGAGGCGGACGACCTGCGCGTCGGCCTCGTCGGGTACGGCGTGGCGGGGGCGTTCTTCCACGCCCCGCTGATCGCCGCCACGCCGGGCCTGCGGCTGACGACCGTGGTCACGCGCGACCCGCGGCGCGCCGCCGAGGCCTCCGGCCGGTACGGCGTGCGCGTCGCCGCCGGCGCCGAGGAGCTGTGGGACTCGGTCGACCTGGTCGTGGTCGCCTCCCCGAACCGCACGCACGTCCCGCTGGCCACCGCGGCCCTTTCGGCGGGGTTGCCGGTGGTGGTGGACAAGCCGCTGGCGGCGACCGCGGCCGAGGCCCGGGGCCTGCTCGACCTGGCGCGCGAGCGCGGCCTGATGCTGACCGTGTTCCAGAACCGGCGCTGGGACGGCGACTTCCTGACGATCGAGCGGCTGGTCGCCTCCGGCGAGCTCGGCGCCGTGCGCCGGCTGGAGTCCCGCTTCGAGCGCTGGCGGCCCGTCCCGAAGGGCGGCTGGCGCGAGCTCGGCGGCGCCGAGGAGGTGGGCGGGCTCCTGTACGACCTGGGCAGCCACCTGGTCGACCAGGCCCTGCGCCTGCTCGGCCCGGTCACGTCCGTCTACGCCGAGTCCGACGTCCGCCGCGCCGGGGTCGCCTCCGACGACGACACCTTCATCGCCCTCACCCACGCCGGCGGGGCCCGTTCCCACCTGTGGGCCAGCGCGGTGGCCCCGCTGCTCGGCCCCCGTTTCCGGGTCCTCGGCGCGGAGGCCGGCTACGTCAAGCACGGCCTCGACGTCCAGGAGGACCGGCTCCGCGCGGGCCTCGTCCCCGGCTCCCCCGGCTTCGGCGACGACCCCGAGGAGCGCTGGGGCGTGCTGGGCACCGAGGAGTCGGGCCGCCGGATCCGCACCGAGCCGGGCGCCTACCTCGACTTCTACGCCGCGGTGGTGACCGCCCTGCGTGAGGGCGCCGCGCCGCCGGTCGACCCCGAGGAGGTCGCGTACGCGCTGACCGTCCTGGAGGCGGCCCGCCGCTCGGCCGCCGAGGGCACGGCCGTGGCGCTCTGATCCTCCTCCCCCTCCCCCGGCGGCGGGCCCCGCAGGATCCCCCGCCGGGAGCGTCCCGGAGGCTGCTCCGCACCCCCGCCGTCCCCCGGCCGCGCCCCCGCCGGTCGCCACTGTGAGGGCCTGTACGGAATCGCGATCAGACGGATCGTCTGCGCTTCGGCTCCCGGCCCCGGTAGGCCGTCGCCGTGGCGCGTGAAGACCTCACCGACGAAGGAAGCCTCCTCTCCCTCCTCGGGCGGACACGTTTCAATCCGGGCTTGCCGTCAAGTTAGGTCGAGGTTCTACGGTCGTCATAAAGGTCTTGCCCGGCCGGTGTTCGAAGGAGCGATCATGAGTCTTGAGATCTTTGGCGTTGCGGACGACCCTCAGAATGATGTGGACGCGATCGTCGGCCTGGTTGCCGCAGTTCAGGCAGCCCAGCAAGACGAGCAGGTCGAGGCTTTCCTCAGTCTGTTCCGTAAGGCGGACCCGGTCTGGACGACCGGGCACGGCAAGCGCCTTTCCGGCTGGCAGACCATCCACGATTTCACCGCCCAGGTCCTTCCGGGATCCACCCAGCACGCGACCGCTACCTACACCCCGGTTCGGATCCTCTTCATCCGCCCGGACGTGGCCGCCGTCAACGTCCACCAAGTGCCCCTCAACCCTGACGGCACCCGCGCCGACGGCCCCGAAGGGCGCCCCTTCTACATCCTTGCCAAGGAAGAAGGCATCTGGAAGATCGCGGCCGCCCAGAACACCCAGGTCCACGAGAACCCCTGAACCATCCGACGTCACCGGCCCGTCGACTGTCACCCCAGATCCAATTCGACTGATCAGCGTGGACGGTACAGGCGGCGGGCCACCTGGGAGAAGACCATTGTGCTCCCGGTCACCGCAGCGACCAGGCCTCTACGAACTTCAGATCTCCAAAGGAATCGGAGGCTTCGGCTCCACAAGACGGCTCCGCGTAGCTGGAGGCCGGGGAGGCTCGATCAGGGACCACTCCTCATCGGTGAGGTCTCCACGCGCCATGGCGACGGCCTGCCAGGGCCGGAGCCGAAGCGCGGACGATCCGTCTGATCTCAACCCCCTACAGGCCCTAGTCGCGCAGGCGGGACCTCAGCGCGGCGGTGTCGGCGTCGGTCCAGCCCTGGTCGGCGAGCCAGCCCAGGGGTCCGCCGAAGCGGTCGTCCAGCACCTCGAGGAGCTGCTCGATGTACTGCGGGCGGGGCCGGTGGTCGTCGGCCGGGCGGGAGTCGAGGTCGTCGCGGTAGGTCGCGCTGGCCCGCAGCCGGGCCATGATGCCGTCGATGCGCTCACCGGTGGCGACGTAGTCGGAGACGATGGCCTCGCGGGTGGCCCCGGCGACCTCCAGGGCGAGCGCGCACAGCACGCCCGTGCGGTCCTTGCCCGCCGCGCAGTGCACGATCGCGGCGCCGTCGTCGTGGGCCATGGCGCGCAGGGCCGCCAGCACGGAGTCCGGCCGGTCGCGCAGGTAGCCGTAGTAGAAGCCGGTCACCCGGAGCTCGGCGAGCTTCTCGTCCTCCACCCGCTCCTGCCAGGGCAGCACCCGGTCGGCGTCGATCGTGTCGGCCTCGGCGTCGGTGTGCCTGCCGCCCTCGGCGAAGAGGGTCAGGTGGTGGATGCTCACCTCGGGGACGCGGGTGAGCGGGCCCGGCCCCTCCAGGAAGACCTCCGGGCCGGAGCGCAGATCGATGACGTGGCGGAGCTTGAGCTCGGCGACGAGCCGCTCGACGTCGCGCTCACTCAGCCCCTGCAGGTTGTCCGACCGGTAGATCCGGCCGAATCTCGTGGTGCCGCCGTCGACCGTGGCGAGCCCGCCGAGGTCGCGCACGTTGACGGCGCCTTCCAGATCGATCCATCGCGTGAAGTCGTTCATCACGGTGGAGTCTATACAGCCGGATATGGCCACACCATTAACACGTGGCATGTATCACCGTAAATACGGAAAACGGTTGATGGTCTTCGCGAATCACTCCGGCTTCCACACCCCGCCGGAAACTTCCGCGCTCCCCCCAGACGAAGATCCGGATCACCCCCCGAAGACACATACCAACCGGTCGGTATACTGACATGTCATGAAGCGCACTGTTTACGGCCCCGACCACGACGTGTTCCGCGAGTCGGTCCGGGAGTTCATCGCGCGGTCGATCACACCGCGCGCCGAGGAGTTCATCGAGAACCGCCTGATCGACCGGGAGGTCTGGCTGGAGGCCGGCCGGCAGGGCTTCCTCGGCCTGGAGGTCCCGGAGGAGTACGGCGGGAGCGCGGCCGGGGACTACCGCTTCAACGCGGTGCTGGGCGAGGAGCTTTCCTGGGCCGGCGCGGCCTTCTCCTCCAGCCTCGGCATCCACTACGACGTGGTCGCGCCGTACCTGGTGGAGCTGACCACCGAGGAGCAGAGGAAGCGCTGGCTGCCGCGCTTCTGCTCCGGCGAGATGATCACCGCGATCGGCATGAGTGAGCCGAGCGGCGGCTCCGACCTGGCCGCGCTGCGCACCACCGCGGTCCGCGACGGCTCCGACTGGATCGTCAACGGGTCCAAGACCTTCATCACCAACGGCTACTGCGCCGACCTGGTCGTGGTGGCCGCCCGGACCAGCCCCGAGAAGCGGGCCAAGGGCATCACGCTGTTCGCGGTCGAGACCGGGATGGAGGGCTTCACCCGGGGCCGCAAGCTGGACAAGGTGGGCCAGCCGGAGGCCGACACCGCCGAGCTGTTCTTCGAGAACGTGCGCGTGCCCGCCGAGAACGTGATCGGCGAGGTCGACCGGGGCTTCATCGCGATGATGGAGCGGCTCCCCCAGGAGCGGCTCGGCTCGGCCGTGGCGAACCTGGCGCACGCGGCGTCGGTGCTCGCCGAGACCCTGGCCTACGTCAAGGAGCGCCGGGCCTTCGGCCAGGCCATCGGCTCCTTCCAGCACAACAAGTTCGTCCTGGCCGACCTGGTCACCAAGGTCGAGGTCTCCCAGGCCTTCGTGGACCAGTGCGTGGCGGCCCACGCCGACGGCGAGCTGAGCGCGGTCGACGCGGCCAAGGCCAAGATGTGGACCTCCGAGGTGCAGGGCCAGGTGCTGGACGCCTGCGTGCAGTTGTTCGGCGGCTACGGCTACATGAAGGAGTACCGCGTCGCCCGCGCCTGGATGGACGCCCGGGTGACCCGCATCTGGGCCGGGTCCAACGAGATCATGCGTGAGATCATCGGCCGCGACCTGGGACTGTGACCCCGGCGGCTCCGGGGCCGGCCCGGGGCGCGGACCGGAGCACGCGGACACTACGGTGTCCGCGTGCTCTCCGTATCCCTGGACACCGTCCGCGTCTTCCTCCACGTGCTCGCCGCCGCGATCTGGGTCGGCGGCCAGCTGACCCTCGCCTTCCTCGTCCCGGCGCTGCGCTCGGCCGGCGAGGGGGTGACCAAGGTGGCCGCCCGCGCGTTCAACCGGGTGGCCTGGCCCGCCTACGCGGTCCTGTTCGCCACCGGCGTGTGGAACCTGCTCGAAGGGCTCGGTGACGACCCCGCCTACCGGCGCACCCTGGAGGTGAAGGTCGCCATCGTGGTGGTCTCCGGCGTCACCGCCTTCCTGCACACCCGCGCGGCCTCCCGGCGCGCCATCGCCGTGCTCGGCGCGCTCAGCGGGCTGTCCGCGCTGGCCGCGCTCTTCCTCGGCGTGATGCTGGGCTGAGTCCTCCCCCTCCGCGGGGCCGGAGCCCTTCCTCCTCTCCGCGGAGCCCTTCCTCCTCCCGGGGTCCTCCTCCCGGAGGCGAGCCGTCGTCCTCCGCGGGGACCGGCTTTCTCACCAGGTGAGAAAGCGAACATCACTTAAGAAATACCTATCGATCCCCTGTAATCTCTCCGAAAGGGACGATCAACCCGGGGGTGCCCATGCCCACGCGCACCGGCCAGGCCACCGGCACGGCCGCGCGCGCGGCGGTCACCGTGCACACCGCCCCCCTGATCCTGCCCGTCTCCGGACCGCCGATCGAGGACGGCGCCCTCGCCGTCCGGGACGGCCGGATCCTGCGGATCGGCCCGCGCGCCGCGCTCGCGGCCCTGTATCCCGGCCTGCGCCCGGTGCGCTGGCCCGGCATGATCGTTCCGGGGCTCGTCGACGCGCACGTCCGGCTGGGCCGCGCCCCCTCCCCCGCGCTGTCCTGCGGCGTCACCGCGGTCGCGGGCGTCGTGGCCCCGGACGGCGACCGGGACGCCGCCCGGGACGCCTGCGGCCCCCTCGACCCGGAGACCGTCGCCGGAGCCGTCCGGGCGGGCCTGGCGGGGGTGACCTATCTGGAGACCCGCTGCCCGGACGAGCGCCGCTGGGAGTCGGGCGAGCGCGACCGGCTCATCACCGCGCTCCGCGAGGTGGACCACCCGGGGATCGTCGGCATCGCCGCGCACTCCCCCGACCCGGAGGTCATGGAGGACCTGGCCGTCCTGTCCCGGACGTTCGGCCTGCGACTCCTGGCCGAGCTCGGCGACCACGGCGCCGCCCTCCTGGACGAGGCGGGCGCGCTGGGCCCCGGCTCCCACGTCGCGGTCTCCGGGCCGCTCGACGAGGCCGACCGCAAGCTCCTGCGCCTGCGCGGCACGGTGGCCGCCCTCACCTCCCCCTTCGCCGCCGAGGGCATGCTGGACGGGGAGAACCCGATCGCGATCGGCACCCGGACGGGCGGCGACCCGCTGGCGCTCGCCCGGTCCCTCGCCCGCGACCCCGGCACGGACCGGCTCCTGGTGGAGGCCCTGACCCTGGGCGGGGCCCGCGCACTCGGGCTGGACACCGGCCCCGGACGGCTGGGCTGCCTGGCGCCGGGCGCCCGCGCCGACTTCGCCGTCTTCGCGGTCGGGGCCGGCCCGGAGACCGCCTGCACCGCGCTGCTGCGCGAGGGGCCCGGCCGGTGCGTGGCCGCGTTCACCGGCGGCCGGGCCGCCTGGCGCCGTACGGGCACGGGGAGGGCCGCCCTCCGGCCGGACGGTTTCCGTACGGCCCCCGACCCCGCTCACCGATCGATTTCCGGATGAAACTGACGGTAAGGTGGCGAAAACCGCTGGGTATGGGAGGTTTTCGTATGGGTTCGCCGCCGGCCGACGGACAGGAACCAGGCCAGCGCCTGAAGGATCTCCAGACGGTGCTCGACTCCATCGTCGACTACGAGATCGTCACCCTGGACGCCGACGGCCGGATCATCGGCTGGAACCGGGGGGCGCAGGGCCTGCGGGGATACACCGCCGAGGAGGTCCTCGGACGGCCGATCTCGGTGTTCCACACCGAGGAGGACCGGGCCGCGGGTCTCGCCGAGCGCGCCCTCGCCACGGCCCGCGAGTCGGGGCGGTTCGAGACCGAGGGGTGGCGGGTCCGCAAGGACGGCACCCGGTTCTGGGCAAGCGTGATCATCACCTCGGTCCGCGACGAGAGCGGCGCGCCCGCGGGGTTCGTCAAGGTCACCCGCGACGTGACGGACCGGCGGCAGGCCGAGACGATGTTCCGCGGCCTGCTCGAGGCGGCGCCCGACGCCATGGTGATCGTGGACTCGGAGGGCCGCATCGTCCTGGTCAACCGCCAGACCGAGCAGCTGTTCGGCCACACGCGCGAGGAGCTGGTCGGCCGGCCGGTCGAGGTCCTGGTGCCGGAGCGCTTCCGCGAGCGGCACCCGCGCTACCGCGACGCCTTCTTCACCCACCCGCAGACCCGCCCCATGGGGGTCGGCCTGCAGCTGACCGGCCTGCGCCGCGACGGCACCGAGTTCCCCGTCGAGATCAGCCTGAGCCCCCTGGAGACCGAGAAGGGCACGCTCGTGTCCGCGGCGATCCGCGACGTCACCGAGCGCCGCGAGCAGGAGCTGCGGCTCCAGCGCCAGCGCGACGAGATCATGGAGCTGTCCACCCCGGTGATCCAGGTCTGGGACAAGGTGCTGGCGCTGCCCATCATCGGCACCCTCGACTCCATGCGCGCCGCCCGGCTGACCGAGAGCCTGCTGGAGAGGATCTCCGAGAACCAGGCCGAAGTGATCATCCTGGACATCAGCGGCGTCCCCGCCATCGACACCCAGGTGGCCCAGCACCTCCTCAAGACGGTGCAGGCGGCCACGCTGATGGGGGCGACGAGCATCCTGAGCGGCGTGCGGCCGGAGACGGCGCAGGCGATGGTGCACCTGGGCATCGACATCGGCCGGCTGCGCAGCCGCAACACGCTGCGCGACGCGCTGCAGCTGGCGCTGCAGATCGTCGCCGACCAGGCGGGGGCGGCGCGGAGCGCCGCCACGACGGTCATGGGGACCGGGACGGCCATGGGACAGGGGGCGCTGTGAACGAGATCGTCCCGATCATGCGGATCGGGGAGACGCTGCTGGTCAGCCTCCAGGGCGACCTCGACGACGAGGCCGTGCTCCGGGTCGAGGACCAGCTCTCCCGGGAGGTCGCCCGGACGCGCACGACGGGCACCCTGATCGACGTCAGCGGCCTGGCCGTGGTCGACTCGTTCATCGCCCGGGTCCTCACCCGCGTCGTCGCGATGATCCGGCTGCTCGGGTCGCAGGCGGCCGTCGTCGGGATCCAGCCCGCGGTGGCCATCACCCTGGTCGAGCTCGGCGTGCCCATGGGCCACCTGCACACCGCCCTCAACGCCGAGCAGGGCATGGCGCTGCTGGCGCGGCTGCGTGACCATGGCGCCTGAGCTCACCGGCACGGACCCGGTGGTCGTGACGATCGCCGCGGGAGCCGACCTGATCCACGTGCGCCAGGTGCTGCGCGCGCAGGCGCTGGAGGCCGGGCTCGGGCTCGTCGACCAGACGAAGCTCATCACGGCCGGCAGCGAGCTCGCCCGCAACATCGTCACCTACGCCACCGGCTCCCGCGGGACCCTCCGGGCCGAGCAGGTGCGGGCGGACGGCCGGCGCGGGGTCAGGGCGACCTTCTCCGACTCCGGGCCCGGCATCGACGACATCGAGCTGGCGCTCACCGACGGCTTCAGCACGGCCCGCAGCCTGGGCCTCGGCCTGCCGGGTGCCCGGCGGCTCACCGACGAGCTGACGATCACCTCGGCCAAGGGGACCGGGACGACGGTGGTGATCGTGAAGTGGGCGCGCTGACCCAGGCGGAGCACCAGCGCCACACGATCACCGCCGAGGAGGACGTCGGCGCGGTGCGCCGGGCGGTCGCCGCGACGGCCCGGCGGCTGCCCTGCCTGCGCGAGGGCGAGGCGGAGCTGGTGGTGACCGAACTCGCCACCAACGTCCTGCGGCACGCGCGGGCCGGCGGGTACGTCCTGCACCGGCCCTCCGGAGAGGGCATCGAGCTGCTCGCGGTCGACCGCGGGCCGGTGGGCGCGGCGCCGGGCGTGCCGCGCTGGGCGGTGCCCGTTCCCGGCGAGCCGGAGGTCCTGCCGCCGTTCGGCGGCCGGCCCCCCGTGGGGCCGGGTGGGGGACCGGGTGGGGGACCGGGTGGGGGACTCGGTGTGGGACTGGGCGTGGGGCTCGGCGCGGTACGGCGCCGCGCCTCGGTCTTCGACTGCTACTCGGGTCCCGGCGGGACGGCCGTGCTGGCCCGGATCGGCCCGTGCGCGCCCACCGCCGCCGGCCCCTGGCGCTGGGGCGGGGTGAACGTCCCGCTCGGCGGCGCCGGCGACTCCGGGGACTCCTGGGCGGTCGCCGCCGACGGGCGCCTGACCGCCCTCGTCGTCGACGGGCTGGGGCACGGACCGGCCGCCGCCGAGGCGTCGCGGGCCGCCGTCTCGGCGCTGGAGCGCCCGGCGCCCGGCCGCTCCCCCGCCACCGCCGACCTCAGCGGCTCCGGCGGCCCCGATGGCTCCAGCGGTCTCGAGGGCCTCGTACGGCGCGCGCACGAGGCCATGCGCGGCACCCGCGGCGGGGTGCTCGGGGTCTGCGCGCTCGGGCCGGACGGGCTGAGCTTCGCGGGGGTGGGCAACGTCTCCGGGCGGTTGCTGCTCGGCGGGGAGGGCCACCGCGAGAGCCGCGGCCTGCTGTCCCACCACGGGACCCTGGGCGTCCAGCTCTCCCCGCCCCGGATCCGGGTCTCCTCCTACCCCTGGGCGCCCGGCGCCGTACTGGTCATGGCCTCCGACGGGATCACCAGCCGCTGTGACCCGCTGGCCTACCCCGGGCTGCTGGAGCGGGATCCCGCGCTCGTCGCCGCCGTCCTCCAGCGCGACCACGGGCGCGACGGCGACGACGCGACCGTGCTCGTCGTGCGGGACGTCCGGGAGCCCGCCGTACAGGACACGCGGGAGGATCACACCTCCCGCGAGAACCCGCGAAGTGGTGGATCGTGACAGCAGGACATTCCGGGGAGCTCGCCGAGGCCCTCTCCGCCCTCGCCCGGCGGGAGGCCGAGCTCGAGGCCTGCCGGCGGCAGGTCGCCGATCTGGACGCCGAGCTCGAGGCGACGAGCCGGGGCCTCATCGCGCTCCACGCCGAGCTGGAGAACGCCCGGCAGGCCGAGGCCCGGCTCGCCGCGATCGTCCAGTTCTCCGACGACGCCATGTTCTCGACGACCGCGGACGGGGAGATCCAGACCTGGAACCCGGGCGCGGAGCGCCTGTTCGGGTACGGCGCGGCCGAGGCCGCGGGCCGGCCCGCGGACATGCTGGTGCCCTCCTCGTCGCTGCACCCGTTCGGCGAGGTGCTGGAGCAGGTCCGGTCCGCGGCCCAGGCCAGGAGCTACGACACCCGGCTGCGCCGCGGCGACGGCGGCCTGTTCGACGCCGCCGTCACCGTCTCCCCCATGGACGACTCCGGCGGCGCGCCGGCGGGCTTCTCGGTGGTGGTCCGCGACATCACCGACCGGCTCCGGCTGGAGGCCGAGCTGGCGGCCGTCCGCGCCCAGCAGGAGGTGATGAGCGACCGGGAGCGCATCGCCCGGGACCTGCACGACATGGTGATCCAGCGGATCTTCGGCGCCGGGCTGGCCCTGCAGGCCACCGCGGGGATGGTCAGGCACCCCCAGGCGGAGGAGCGCATCCGGAAGGTCATCGGCGAGCTCGACGTCACGATCCACGAGCTCCGCACCGCGATCTTCGATCTGCAGCACCCCCCGCAGCAGGAGACCACGTTGCGGGCCGCGGTCCTCCAGCTGACGACCGAGGCGGCCGAGCGGCTCGGGTTCTCCCCCGCGGTCGCCTTCGAGGGGCCCATCGACTCCGCCGTCTCCGACGAGGTCGCGGTCCAGCTGCTGGCCGTCCTGCGGGAGGCGCTGTCCAACATCGTCCGCCACGCCCGCGCCTCGGGCGCCGAGGTGGTGCTGAGCGCCGGGGCCGACCTGGTGCTGAGGATCACCGACGACGGGCGCGGCCTCGGCGAGACGACCCGGAGCAGCGGGCTGGGCAACATGGGTGAGCGGGCCAGGGAACTGGGCGGAGTCTTCGAGGCGGTCAGCCCGCCCTCCGGCGGGACCCGGCTCGTGTGGCGGGTCCCGCTCTCCTGACGCGTCCCCCGGCGCCTCCCGCGTCCCGCCCCCGTGCGCGAGGGCGGGGTGCCCTCAACCCGCCAGCGGCCGCCGGTCCCGGTGCGGGCCTGAGGAACCCCGGCCCGCGGCGGTGACCGGGCCGCGCGGCTCGGTGATCAGCTCGATCCCGGCGGGCAGGCCCGAGACGGTGGCGGTCCGGCCGCCGGCCGGCACCTCGACCGTGATCCGGGAGCCCGCCAGGGGCAGGCCGGAGATCCGCAGCCCCCCGAAGCCCTCCGGCAGGGCGGGGGCCAGCCACGCCTTGCCGTACGGCACCCAGGGGTCCAGCCGGAGCAGGCTGCGCAGCAGCTGGATCGGGGCCGCGGCCGCCCACGCCTGCGGCGAGCAGGAGGTGGGGTAGGGCACCGGGCAGGGGAACTCGGCGCGGTCGAACCCGCAGAACAGCTCCGGCAGCCGCCCGCCGAACGCCCGGGCCGCCTCCAGGAGCCCGGTGGCGATCCGCTGGGCCTCCGCCACGAAGCCGTAGCGCATCAGACCGGCCGCGACCAGCGCGTTGTCGTGCGGCCAGACCGAGCCGTTGTGGTAGCTCATCGGGTTGTAGGCGCCCATGTCCGCGGCGAGGGTCCGCACGCCGTACCCGGTGAACATCCGCGGCGACATCAGGTGGGCGGCCACGGAGGCGGCCCTGTCCTCCTCCACGATGCCGGTCCACAGGCAGTGGCCCATGTTGGAGGCGAGGGCGTCGACGGGACGGCCGGAGCCGTCCAGGCCCATCGCGTAGTAACCGCGGTCGGCCAGCCAGAACCGCTCGTTGAACGCCTCCCGGATCGCCGCGGCCCGCTCCAGGCAGCGCCGCTCGGTGGCGGCGTCGCCCGCCTCGCAGGCGATGTGGGCCCGGGCGAGGTAGGCGGCGTGCACGTACCCCTGGACCTCGGCCAGGGCGACGGGCGGCCGGGCGAGGGCCCCGTCGGCGAAGTTGACGCCGTCGACGGAGTCCTTCCAGCCCTGGTTGAGCAGCCCCTGGTCGGTCTTGCGCCGGTACCACAGCAGGCCGTCGGGCCCGCCGCAGGCCTCGATCCAGCCGAGGGCGGCGTCGGCGTGCGGGAGCAGCTCCTCGACGGCCTCGGGGTGCAGGCCCCAGCGGCGCAGCTCGCCCAGGAGCATGACGAACAGCGGGGTGGCGTCCACCGAGCCGTAGTAGGCGTGGCCGCCCACGCCGGAGCGGAGCTCGTGCATGATCTTGCCGGGCTCCTCCTCGGTGAGGGGGTCGGCCCTGCGCCCCTGCAGGCGGGCCAGGCGGCGCAGCGTGCCCAGCGCCAGGGACTGGTCGAGCGGGAGCGCCATCCACGAGGTCAGCAGCGAGTCGCGGCCGAAGAGCGTCATGAACCACGGCGCGCCCGCGGCGATCGCGGGCGGGTCCTCCGGGTGGTCGGGGTCGAACAGGCGCAGGCTCCCCAGGTCCTGGCGGGAGCGGCGCAGGATCTCCTCCAGGGCGGCGTCGCCGGTGCGGATGTCCGGGCTCAGCCGGGTCCAGTCGGCCAGCCGCCGGGCCGGGGCGGCGTGTTCGGGCGCGTGGTGGGAGAGGAAGGCGGCGGAGGCCTCCTCCCCCTCGATGATCGGGTTCACCTGGATCGTGGTCCGCCACTCCCCCCGGGCCGGGACGACCACCCGGAAGGCGAGCAGGCCGGGGGTGACGGTCAGCGCCTCGTCGTGCGGCTCCACGGTGATCCTGGCCCCGCGCGAGCGGTCGGCGGCGAACAGGCGCAGGCCGGACGGGTGCGGGGTCACCTCGACCTCGCCCACCCGCCGGACCCGCCCGGCCTTCACCTCGAACAGGTCGGCCACGTCGCTGCCCGCGTGCAGGGCGACCACGCACCCGGCCGGCTCCTCCGAGAGGTTGCGCAGCGTCAGGTCCTCGCGGAGCCCTCCGCCGACGTAACGCTCCCGGACCGCCAGCAGGGTGCTCTCCGCCCGGCCGGGGCGCGGGCGCGTCCTGCCCAGGAACGTGGCGTGGTACGGCTCGGCGGGGATGACCCGGAGCGTCTCGACGGGCGTGTCGTCCACCCGCAGCTCCCAGCGCGACAGCAGCCGGGTGTCGGCGTGGTAGACCCCCTGTGCCCCGCCGGGACGGATGTCCCCGTCCGGGCCGCACACGCAGAAGGATCCCCCCTCGACCAGCGTGACCGTGTCGCCCAGCGTCCGCGGCTGGCCCTCGAACGTCCACGCGTTCACCGGTGTGTCCTCCTTGGCGGCATTCCTCGTCTTGGCACGTCTTTGGGATGCCCATTACGTCACGCCGCCCACCCTCCGCAGCGGGAGGAGCACCGCGGCGTGTTCCTGTCGCACCCTCCTGCTTGGATGCCGTCATCACCGGCATCCGAGCAGAGACGGAGTGACTGATGCCCCCAGAGGACTTCCGCCGCGCGGCGCGGCACCGGGTGACGGGCCGCGGCCATGGCTGATCGCAAGCACGGCGTGCCCGCGCCGCCGACCGAGACGACGGTCCGCGGCGCGGACTGGGACGGCGAGGACCTCTCGGGCCAGGTGCACGAACGGGTCGCCTTCGTCGGCGTGGACATGACCGAGTCGACCAGCGGCGGCGCCCGCTTCTCCGAGTGCTCCTTCCGCGACGTGCGGTTCAACGCCTCCCGGCACACCGGGACGGCCTTCCTGAACTGCACCTTCACCCGGTGCACGTTCTTCGACGCCGCCTTCACCGCCTGCAAGTTCACCGGCAGCGTGTTCGACGCCTGCACCTTCGACCTGCTGAAGGTCGACGGCGGCGACTGGGCGTTCGTCGGGCTGCCCGGCGCGCCCCTGGCCGGGGCCTCCTTCACCGACGTGCGCATGCGCGAGGCCGACCTCACCGGCGCCCGGTGCGAGGGTGCCGTCCTGCGGGGGGTCGACCTGTCCGGGGCGTGGCTGCACGGCGCCGACCTGTCCCGCTGCGACCTGCGCGGGAGCGACCTGTCGGCGGTGGACCCGTTCGACGTCAAGCTGAAGGACGCGGTGGTCGACGTGCGCCAGGCGGTCACGCTCGCCATGGCGCTCGGCCTCCAGGTGCACGTGGAGTAGGGACGGGCGCGACCGGTGTGACACCGGGGACCGGACGGGCCGTACGCTCTGGACATGCGCAACACCCGATACGCACGTTCCGGAATGGTCTGCACCGTCGATCACCTGGCGTCGAGGGCCGGGATCGCGATGCTGGAGCGGGGAGGCTCGGCCGCCGACGCGGCGGTCGCGGCCAACGCCGTGCTGGCGGTCACCGCGCCCCACATGTGCGGGCTGGGCGGTGACCTGTTCGCGCTCGTGCACGACGGCTCCCCGGCGCCCGCGGCGCTCAACGCCTCCGGGCGGGCCGGGTCGGGCGCCGACCCGGAGCGCCTGCGGGCCGAGGGGCACGAGCGCATGCCGTTCCACCACGACGTGCGCTCCGTCCCGGTGCCGGGCTGCGCGGACGGCTGGCTGGCCCTGCACGCCCGGTACGGCAGGCTGCCGCTGGCCGAGGTGCTCGCCCCGGCGATCGGGTACGCCGAGGGCGGCTTCCCCGTCTCGCCGCTGATGGCGCCCGCCCTGGCGACGGTCGGCCCGCTCTGCGCGGACTTCGCCGACGCCCGCGCGGCCGGCGACCTGATCCGGCGGCCGGGCGTGGCCCGGGCACTGAAGGCGCTGGCCGGCGGCCGGGAGGGCTTCTACCTCGGCGAGTTCGGCGAGGGGCTGCTCGCGCTCGGCGCCGGGGAGTACACCGAGGACGACCTGGCCCGGCCCGCCGCGGAGTGGGTGGAGCCGCTGGGCAGGCGGGTCTTCGGGCACGACGTGTGGACGATGCCGCCGAACTCCCAGGGCTACCTGCTGCTGCTCGCGCTCGCCGTCGCCGAGGGGCTCGACCTGCCCGCCGACCCGGCCGACCCGCTCTGGGCGCACCTGCTCGTCGAGGCGTCCCGGGTCGCCGGGCACGACCGGCCGGAGCTGCTGTTCGACGGCGCCCGCGTCGAGGAGGCCCTGGACTCGGCCGCCGAGCGCCGGGCGACGGTCTCCCGGGACCGGCGGGCCGCGCTGCGCGACCTGGCCGCGCCCGGCGACACCACCTATCTGTGCGCGGTGGACGGCGACGGCATGGGCGTCTCGCTGATCCAGTCCAACGCCGCCGGGTTCGGCAGCCTGCTCTTCGAGCCGCGGACCGGCATCAACCTGCACAACCGGGGCATCGGCTTCTCCCTCGTCCCGGGCCATCCCGCCGAGTACGGCCCCGGCCGCCGTCCCCCGCACACGCTGGTCCCGGCGCTGGTCACCCGTCCGGACGGCTCGCTGCGGGCGGTCGCCGGCACCATGGGCGGCGACGGGCAGCCGCAGATCATGCTGCAGATCCTGACCCGCCTGCTCCTGCACGGCCTCCAGCCCGGTGAGGCGGTCGGCGCGCCGCGCTGGCGGCTGGGCACGGGCGGCACCGGTTTCGACACCTGGCACGCCCCCGACGAGGTCCTGGTCGAGCTGGAGGAGGGCGCCCCCTGGGACGGGGAGGAGCTGGCGCGGCGCGGTCACCCCGTGGCCGCGATGCCGTACGGCTCGGCGTTCGGCCACGCCCACCTGATCGACGTGCTGCCCTCCGGGGTGCTGGCCGGGGCGGCCGATCCGCGCTCCGCCATCGGGGCCGCCGCCGGATTCTGACCGGAGGCCCGGAAGATTCAGCGATTTGAGGTTTTTATGCCGTAATAGGGCAGATATCCATGTATGAGTCAATCACCTCCTGATCGCTATGGATTCAGCGACGAGCAGGCCTTCGAGTTCGAGCAGGCGACCAACGACCTCGGATTCGACCACCGCATCCTCGCCGACGACCCCCGGCACCGGGACAGCCTGGACGAGCGCCTCCGGCGCGAGGCGCGGGAGCGCTCGCGGACGCCGCGCGACTCGGGCCGGTTCATAGCCCCGGACCAGGGCTTCGGCCCGTACGACACGGACCAGGCGTACGCCACCGACGCCGGGGTCGACGACGGCGACCTGTCGGCCGAGGAACGCGCGATGCGCGTCGACCCCCGGTACTGAGTCCTCGGCGTCCCTCGGCGTCCCTCGGCGTCCCTCGGCGTCCCTTGTCTCCGGCCGCTCCGGCCGTTCAGCGGGGCGGGTGCGCGGACAGCGCCGCCACCAGGTCGGCGAAGCCGTCGACGACGTGGTCGGCCTCGCCGGCCGCCTCCGGGCGGGCCGCGTGCAGGTGTCCCCAGGGACCGCGGCGGATCAGCGCGGTGCGCATGCCCGCCGTACGGGCCGGGCGCACGTCGTTGTCGAGCCGGTCGCCCACGTAGAGGATCTCCGCGGGCTCCCGGCCGGAGACCGCGACGACCTTGGCGAAGAACGCCGGGTCGGGCTTGGCCACACCCCAGTCGTCGGAGGTGTAAATCGCGTCCACCGGCAGGTCCATCGTGGCCAGCGCGTCGTAGGCCTGCGGCGGCTGGTTGCCCGCGATGATCAGCTCGTAGCCGAGGGCGCGGAGCTCGGCCAGGCCTGGCCGCACGTCCGGGTAGAGGTCGTCCGCGTCGAAGTTCACCCGCAGGCCGTCGGGGTCGTCCCGCTTCCATGCCTCCTGCTCGGCCTCCAGGTCGAAGCCGGGCCGCAGGATCTGGAACGCCTCGGCGAAGGAGCGGTCGAGCGCGGCCATGCCGCCCAGCACGCCGAGCATCGTGAACCGCGTGACCCCGAGCCGGTCGGCCCAGCGCGACCAGATCCGGGTCTCATCGATCAGGGTCTCCCCCACGTCGAACACCACTGCCCTGATCACGATGACCTCCCCTTCGCCCGGACCACCGCATCCTAGTGCCGCCCCGGGCGGCGTCCGCCCCGGTCCCGGCCCGGCGCTCCCCCTCCGGTGGGCCCGGGCCGCCGCCGCCGGAGCGCGCCCTCCGCCGGCACACGCCGGAGGGCGCGGCGTGGCGATCGCACGTCAGAGGCGCCAGCCGCGTGCGACCGACCGGTGGCACCGCTCGGGGGTGTCGCCCGCGCCGACGAACAGCGCGGTCAGCAGCGGCACGCCGTGGGCGAGCGCCTCGCGCGGCAACGGGCCGGTCGCGACCAGCGACGCCAGCCCGTGGCCGATGACCCAGCTCCGCGTGGCCAGCTCCAGCGGGTCGGCGTCGGCTCGGAACCGGCCGGCGGCCACGGCCCGTTCGGCGGCGTGGACCAGGCGGTGCAGCGTGCCGTCCGCGGCCCGGGCGTCCTCGAGGCCGGACGCGGGGTCGAACATGACCCGGTAGAGATCGGGGACGGCCAGGGCGTTGGACAGGTACGCGGCGCCGAGTGCGGCCAGGTCACGCACCGGATCCGCCGACGACGGGACCGCGGCGAGGCGGGCCGCCAGGCGGGTGAACCCCTCCTGCCGCACGGCTCTCCACAGTCCCTCCATGCCACCGAAGTAGGTGTAGACGGCCATGGTCGAGACGCCGGTCCCGTCCACCAGCGAGCGGAGCGTGACCGGCTGCCGGGCGGCGAGCATCTGCGCGGCCCGCTCGATCAGCAGGGAGCGGACCGCCGGATCCTTCGTCCTCGCCATGACAGCACGATACATAACATCGCTATGCTTCTTCACATAACACTGTTATGTTTCAGGTGAACGCCGACCACCGCACCGCCCCGAGGAGTGGACATGCCCGTGACACTGGTCAACCCCGAAGGACTGCCGAAGCCCGACGCCTACCGCCAGCTGTCGATCGCCAGCGGCTCCAGGCTGGTTTTCCTGGCCGGCCAGGTGGCCCGTGACGCCGAGGGCCGGAAGGTCGGCGAAGGCGACCTGGCCGCCCAGGTGGAGCAGGCCTACCTCAACATCGGCACCGCCCTGGCCGAGATCGGCGGATCGTTCGACGACGTGGCCAAGCTGACCGTCTACGTCGTCGACTGGACACCGGACAAGATGGCGCCGCTTGGAGAGGGAGTCGCACGGGCCGCCGCGAAGCTGGGCGTCGACCCGGTCAAGCCGATCACCCTGCTGGGCGTCGCGGCGCTGGGAGAACCCGATCTGCTGGTCGAGGTCGAGGCCACCGCGGTCCTCGCCTGAACGGGGCGCCCCGGGATCCCGGCGCCTCGGCCGCGCCCGCCTGCCCCTCGTTCCGGTGGGCGCGGCCGGACGGGGGCGGCCCACCGGAGGCGGCCCGGCCGTCCCCCGGACCGGCGCCGCCGGCTCGCGGACGATCAGGCGGCCTACACGTCAGTTGAGGGTTAGCCTGCGAATCCTCAACCGCAACAGCGAATTCTCCGCTAAACCCTCTATAGGAAGTTCAATGGAATACTTGAAAGCATGAATTCCGGTAGCAGAGCTGGAGCCATTTCCCATCACCTCTCCTCCGAATCACCCGAATCACCCGGATCGCTGGACTCTCCCGGGCAGGGCGGCCGCCCGCCCCGGAACGGCGCCGCGGGAGGCGCGGAGGGAAGCGCCGTGACGGGCGCCCCCGGCCGGCGCACGCCCGACCACAGCGCCGCCGACAGCCACGACCTCATCCAGGTCCGCGGCGCCCGCGAGAACAACCTCGCCGGGATCTCCCTCGACATCCCCAAGCGGCGGCTCACCGTCTTCACCGGAGTCTCCGGCTCCGGCAAGTCCTCGCTGGTGTTCGACACCATCGCCGCGGAGTCGCGGCGGCTGATCAACGAGACCTACACGGCGTTCGTCCAGGGGTTCATGCCGAGCCTCAACCGGCCGGACGTGGACGCCCTGCACAACCTGAGCGCCGCGATCATCGTCGACCAGGAGCGGATGGGCGCCAACGCCCGCTCGACCGTGGGCACCGCCACCGACGCCTACACGATGCTGCGGCTCGTCTTCAGCAGGCTCGGCGTCCCGCACGCCGGCCCGGCCTACGCCTTCAGCTTCAACACCCCGCAGGGCATGTGCCCGGCCTGCGAGGGCCTCGGCAAGATCACCGACATCGACGTCGACGAGCTCGTCGACCGCGAGCTCTCGCTCAACGAGGGCGCGATCAAGGCGCCCGGGTTCGGGGTGGACACCTGGTACTGGCAGGTGATGGCGAACTCCGGCTTCTACGACCCGGCGGTCAAGCTGAAGGACTTCACCGCGCAGCAGTGGGAGGACCTCCTGCACCGGCCGACCACCAAGGTCAAGGTCGGCTCCAGCAACCTCACCTACGAGGGTCTCGCCGTCCGGGTGCGCAAGCAGTACCTCGGCAAGGACCGCGAGTCGCTGAAGGGGCAGGCGCGCGCCTTCGCCGACCGGGCGGTCAAGCTCCTCCCCTGCCACGAGTGCGGCGGATCCCGGATCAACGAGGCCGCGCGCTCGTCGAAGATCGACGGGTTGAGCATCGCCGACTGCTCGGTGATGCAGATCAGCGACCTGGCCTCCTTCGTCCGGAAGCTCGACGCCCCCGAGGTCGCGCCGGTGCTGGCGAACCTGCGCGCCACCCTGGACTCCCTGGTGGAGATCGGCCTGGGCTACCTGAGCCTGGACCGGGAGTCGGCCACGCTCTCGGGCGGCGAGTCCCAGCGGGTGAAGATGGTCCGCCACCTCACCTCCAGCCTGACGGACGTGACGTACGTCTTCGACGAGCCGACCGCCGGCCTGCACCCGCACGACATCCGGCGGATGAACGACCTGCTGCTCCAGCTGCGCGACAAGGGCAACACCGTGCTCGTGGTGGAGCACAAGCCGGAGACGATCGAGATCGCCGACCACGTGGTCGACCTCGGTCCCGGCGCGGGCACCGCGGGCGGGCGGCTCTGCTACGCCGGCGACCTGGACGGGCTGCGCGCCTCCGGCACCCTCACCGGCCGCTACCTCGACCACCGGGTACGGCTGCGCGAGACCTTCCGCCGGCCCTCCGGGCACCTGCCGGTCAGGGGCGCCTCCATGCACAACCTGCGCGGGGTGGACGTCGACATCCCGCTGGGCGTGCTCACCGTCGTCACCGGCGTCGCCGGGTCCGGCAAGAGCTCGCTCATCCACGGCTACGTCTCCGGCCGGGAGGGCGTGGTGGTGGCCGACCAGTCGCCGATCCGCGGCTCGCGGCGGAGCAACCCGGCCACCTACACCGGCCTGCTCGACCCGATCCGCGCCGCCTTCGCCAAGGCCAACGGGGTCAAGCCCGCGCTGTTCAGCGCCAACTCCGAGGGCGCCTGCCCGGCCTGCAAGGGCATCGGCCTGATCTACACCGACCTGGCGATGATGGCCGGGGTGGCGACGGTCTGCGAGGAGTGCGAGGGCCGGCGCTTCACCTCCGAGGTGCTGGCGTACACGTTGCGCGGCAGGAACATCAGCCAGGTGCTGGAGATGCCGGTCGCCGAGGCGGCCGGGTTCTTCACCACCGGCCCGGCCAAGGTGATCCTGGACCGGCTGGCGGCGGTGGGACTGGGCTACCTCGGCCTCGGCCAGCCGCTCACCACCCTGTCCGGCGGTGAGCGGCAGCGCCTGAAGCTGGCGGTCAACATGGCGCGCAGCGGCACCGTCTACGTCCTGGACGAGCCGACCACCGGCCTGCACCTGGCCGACGTCGACCACCTGCTGGGCCTGCTGGACCGGCTGGTCGACGACGGCAACACGGTCATCGTCATCGAGCACCACCAGGCGGTGATGGCGCACGCGGACTGGATCATCGACCTCGGCCCGGGCGCCGGCCACGACGGCGGCCGGGTCGTCTTCACCGGCACCCCCGCCGAGCTCGTCGGCGCCGGCGACTCCCTGACCGCGGTCCACCTGCGCGACTACGTCAACCGGCCGTAGGCCGGTGACCG
>NZ_JBHSBM010000025.1:243641-287485 GCF_042650625.1 Planomonospora corallina | reverse complement strand
CGGGCCCGCCCCACCAAGCCGCGCAGGGCCGTACCGCGCCCCGCACCGCGACCTCTCACCGTGCTCTCGCACCGTGCCGGCGCTCACGCCGAGGACCGCGGGTGCCTAACGCCGGAGCGACGCGCCCAGGTCCACGGCCTCGATCGCCTTGCGGACGCGCTTGTCGGAGATCGAGTACGGCGTGCCGAGCGTCTGCGCGAAGTAGCTCACCCGCAGCTCCTCGATCATCCAGCGGATCTTCTGCACGTCCTCGTCGCGGCGCCGGGCCGGGGGCAGCTTCTCCAGCAGGTCGTGGTAGTCGTCCTCGACGTCGTGGACCTGGTGCATGCGCTGCTCGTCGCGGTAGGGGTCCTCCGGCAGCTTCTCCAGGCGCCGCTCGGCCGCCCTCAGGTAGCGGAGCAGGTCGGCCAGGCGGCCGTACCCCGTGGCGGTCACGAAGCCCGGGTAGACCAGGCCCGCCACCTGGTCGCGGACGTCCTCCACGGCGGGCGTGGAGCGGGCCCCGTCCAGCCGGGCGCAGACGGCGTGCCAGACCGCCAGGACGCTCTCGACCCGGGCGACGACCTCCTCGGTGGTGTCGAACAGCTCGGCGCGGACTCTGTCGCGCAGCGCGGCGAAGCCCGCCTCGTCCCAGACCGGCCCCCCGTTCTCGGCGATCAGCTTGTCGGCGGCGCAGGAGACGCAGTCGTCGAACAGCGCCACGGCCCCGGCGTGCGGGCTCCGGCTCAGCGTCAGCTTGGCCTGGTTGCCCAGCCCGCCGAGGATCTGCTTGGCCGGGGACGGGATGTTCAGCAGCAGCAGCCTGCGGGTCCCCTCCCACATGGCGCGGCGCTGCTCGGCCTCGGTCTCGAACAGCCGCACGGCCACGCTGGAGCCCTCGTCGGCCAGCGCCGGATAGGCCTTCATCTTCCGCTGCTCGAAGGTCTTCGGCAGCTCGCCGAGGCTCCACTCGGTCAGGCCCGCCCGCTCCATGCCGGCGGCCTTGGTGAGGGTCTGCCGGAGCCGGGGGGCCAGCTTCCGCTTGAGCTCGGCGAGGTCCTTGCTCTCGGCGAGCTTCTTCTTCCGGCCGTCGACCACCCGGAAGGTGATCTTCAGGTGGTCGGGGACCTGGTCGAGCTGCCAGGCCTCCCGCGGCACCTGGATCCCGGTCAGCCGCAGCAGCTCCCGCTCCAGCACCGCCAGCAGCGGCTCCTGGGTGGGCTCGGCCCGCGCGAGGACCTGCTTGGCGTAGTTGGGGGCGGGCACGAAGTTGCGCCGGAGGTTCTTGGGCAGGGAGCGGATCAGCGCGGTGAGCAGTTCCTCGCGCAGGCCGGGGATCTGCCAGTCGAAGCCGTCGGCGTTGACCTGGTTGAGCAGGGAGAGCGGGATGTGCGCGGTGACGCCGTCGGCGTCCGCGCCGGGCTCGAACTGGTAGGTCAGCGGGAAGCGCAGGCCGCCCTGGCGCCAGACGTCGGGGTAGTCGCGCTGGCTGACGTCCCCGGCCGCCTCGCTGATCAGCATCGACTTCTCGAAGTTGAGCAGGTCGGGGTCGGCCAGCCTGGCCTTCTTCCACCAGGAGTCGAAGTGCCGGCCGGAGACGACCTCCTGCCCGACCCGCTGGTCGTAGAAGTCGAAGAGGGTCTCGTCGTCGACGAGGATGTCGCGCCGGCGGGCGCGCTCCTCCAGCTCGCCGACCTCCTCCAGCAGCCTGCGGTTGGCGGCGAAGAAGGCGTGGTGGGTCTCCCAGTCGCCCTCGACCAGGGCGTGCCGGATGAACAGCTCGCGGCTCAGCTCGGGGTCGATGCGGCCGTAGTTGACCTTCCGCTGGGCCACGATCGGCACGCCGTACAGGGTGACCTTCTCGTAGCCGATGACGGCGGCCTGCTTCTTCTCCCAGTGCGGCTCGGAGTAGGTGCGCTTGACCAGGTGCCCGGCGAGCGGCTCGATCCACTCGGGCTCGATCTTCGCGTTGACCCGGGCCCAGAGCCGGGAGGTCTCCACCAGCTCGGCGGACATCACCCACAGCGGCTGCTTCTTCGCCAGCGCCGAGCCGGGGAAGATCGCGAAGCGGGCGCCGCGGGCCCCGACGTACTCGGTGACGGGACGGCGCGGGCCGTCGGAGGTGGTCTTCTTGTCGATGTCCTTGACGCCGACGTGGGAGAGCAGGCCGGACAGCAGGGAGGTGTGGATCTTCTGCGGGTCGCCGGGCACGCTGTTCAGCGTGACACCGAGGGACTTCGACATCTGGCGGAGCTGGCTGTAGACGTCCTGCCACTCGCGCACCCGCAGGTAGTTGAGGAACTCCGCCCGGCACAGCCGCCGGAACGCGCCGGACGACAGCTCCTTCTGCCGCTCCTGCAGGTGGTCCCAGAGGTTGAGGTAGGTCAGGAAGTCCGACTCGGGCTCCGCGAAGCGGCGGTGCATCTCGTCGGCGGCCTGCTGCTTGTCGGCCGGTCGCTCACGCGGGTCCTGGATGGAGAGCGCGGCGGCGATGACCATGACCTCGCGCACGCAGCCGTTGTGGTCGGCCTCCAGCACCATGCGGGCCAGGCGCGGGTCGACCGGCAGTCCGGCGAGCTTGCGGCCGAGCGGGGTGATGCGCTTGTCGGCGTCGAACGCGCCGAGCTCGACCAGCAGGTCGAAGCCGTCCTTGACCTGGCGCCGGTCCGGCGGCTCGACGAACGGGAAGGCGTCGATGTCGCCCAGGCCGATGGAGGTCATCTGCAGGATGACCGAGGCGAGGTTGGTGCGCAGGATCTCCGGGTCGGTGAACTCCGGCCGGGAGAGGAAGTCCTCCTCGCCGTAGAGGCGGATGCACACGCCCTCGGAGACGCGGCCGCAGCGGCCCTTGCGCTGGTTGGCCGAGGCCTGCGAGACCGGCTCGATGGGCAGGCGCTGGACCTTGGTCCGGTGGCTGTAGCGGGAGATGCGGGCGAAGCCGGTGTCCACCACGTATTTGATGCCGGGGACGGTCAGCGAGGTCTCGGCCACGTTGGTGGAGAGCACGACCCGGCGGCCGGAGTGCCGCTGGAAGACCCGGTGCTGCTCGGCGGCCGACAGGCGCGCGTACAGCGGGAGGACCTCGACGTCCTTGCGTTTGGACAGGGCGTCGGCGGTGTCGCGGATCTCCCGCTCGCCGCTGAGGAAGACCAGGATGTCGCCGGGCCCCTCCGCGCACAGCTCGTCCACCGCGTCGCCGATGGACTGGATCTGGTCGTCGTCCTCCTCGACCGGCCGGTAGCGGACCTCGACCGGGTAGGTCCGTCCGGAGACCTCCACGATCGGGGCGTCGCCGAAGTGCCGGGAGAAGCGCTCCGGGTCGATGGTCGCCGAGGTGATGATCACCTTCAGGTCGGGGCGCCGCGGCAGGAGCTGCTTGAGGTAGCCGAGGATGAAGTCGATGTTGAGGCTGCGCTCGTGCGCCTCGTCGATGATCAGCGTGTCGTACTGGGCGAGCTCGCGGTCGCCCTGCAGCTCGGCCAGGAGGATGCCGTCGGTCATGACCTTGACGAGCGTGCCGTCGCTCACCTGGTCGGTGAAGCGCACCTTGTAGCCGACCGCCTCGCCGAGCTGGGTGCCGAGCTCCTCGGCCACACGCTCGGCCACGGTCCGGGCGGCGATCCGGCGGGGCTGGGTGTGCCCGATCAGGCCCTTGACGCCCCGGCCCAGCTCCAGGCAGATCTTCGGCAGCTGGGTGGTCTTGCCCGAGCCGGTCTCACCGGCGACGATCACGACCTGGTGGTCGCGGATCGCCTCCAGGATGTCGTCTCTGCGCCGGCTGACCGGGAGCGTCTCCGGGTAGGTCACCTCCGGCACGCCCGCCCGCCGTACGGCGATGCGCTGCTCGGCCCGCTCGATGTCGGCGGCGATGTCGGCGGCGATCTTCTCCTGTGCGGCGCGGTTCCTGACCTTGCGGGCGCCGTCGAGCCGCCGCCCCAGCCGCCGCTGGTCGCGGAGCGTCAGCTCGGGCAGGCGGGTACGGAGGTCGGCGAGCGGAGATGTCACAGGAGGCGTTCCCATATGCGGTGAGGATACTTTCGGGCCCTTTGCGTCAGGAGCCAGGCCTTACGCCAGGAGCCAACCGTCCATGGTGCCTGACATGTTCCCCGGGCGCATCTCGATATCCGTCCGGCTCCCGGCAGGAGGGCCCCGGCGGAGCTCCGGGAGGAACGCGGAGGCCGGGGCCGCGGGCGCCGGCCGCCCCGGGAGGGAAACTGAGGCCGGGTGCCCCCGGGAACGGCGGCGGCCCCGCCGCCCCCTGGTGGGGGGCGGCGGGGCCGGTCGGGGACCGGGAGGCCTCGGGCCTCAGGCGGTCACTACTGGATGGGCGGGTAGGCGTTCCGCAGCAGCTCCTGGAACTGGGCGGAGAACCACTGCCCGGAGATCGGGGCGTCCGGCAGCGCGCCGCTCTTGTTGAACTTGTTTCGCTCGTTGCCCTCGTAGGTCGGGTCGCACATCCGGTCGAAGCCCTTGCCCTCGTTGTTCGGGATCTCCTTGCTGGAGCCGTCGGACTCGCCCGGCGGCTTGATCCAGACGTAGGCGTCGATTCCCGGCTCGGGGCTGGCCTGCGGACGCTCGCCGAGGCCGGCGCCGGACTGGTTGCACCAGTTGCCGGCGTGGAGGCGGCGGTCGACGCGGGACTGGTTGACGAACTCGTCCACGTTGAGGGAGGTGCTGGCCTTGGTGGGCCGGTTCGGGCCGCCCCAGCCGTTGCGGGAGGTGTCGATGATCATGCCGATGTTCGACTTGAACCCGCGCCGGATCAGCTCCTGCCGGAAGGCCTGGGCGAAGGAGAGCTCGTCCGCGTAGAAGTTCCAGTCGAGCCACTTGGACTGGCGGACGGTCTGGCCGTTGACGTTGGTGCTCGCGCTGAAGAAGGGCTCCTTCAGCGCCGAGTAGTTGGCGGTGTTGGTGATGAAGCCGTCGACGCTGTCGAAGCCCTTGGCGGTGCCGGCGACGGTGGTGGCGAACAGCTCGGCGGAGGGGCCGAAGTTCGTGTCCCAGCCCAGCCAGCCGTGGTGGCCGGCGTCGACGTAGTTGTAGACGTTCGGGATGGCGTGCAGCTTGTCCAGGGCGTAGCGGACGCCGTCGACGTAGGCGCCGCTGTTCTTGGCCTCCTGGCACTTCTCCAGGTTGAGGTTGGTGACCAGGTTGGGCAGCGAGTCGATCTCGATGATCGACACGATGCGCAGCGCCGCGTACTTCGGATCGTCCATGATGTCGGCGATCGGGTCGATGTACTCGGTCTTGTAGCGGTTCAGGCCGTTTTCGGCGATCTTCAGCTCACCGTTGGAGGCCAGCGCGGAGCAGTCGCGGTTGGGCAGGTTGTAGATGACGATCTGGATCGTCAGCGGCTTGCTCCCGTTGGCCGCGTCCTGCCGGACGGCCTCGTCGAGGTGCTCGCGCAGCCCCATGGCGGAGCCGGCGCCCTCGATGGCGGCGATGCGGTCCAGCCACACGCCGGTCGAGATGTCCGCCACCGCGTCGCCGCCGGGCTCGGCGGCGGCCTTGGCCGACCAGTCGGGGTTCACGTAGCCGGTGGCGCCGTCGTACGGGTTGTCCACGTGCTCGCCGACCGGCGGCGTGTCGCCGTCGTTGTCCTCCTCGGTCGCGGTGACCGTGGCGCCGGTGTGGCCGGAGGCGGCGGCCGTGATGGTCGCGGTGCCGTTCGCCTCGTCGGAGTCCTCGGCCGCGGAGACCGTCACGTTCTGCGCGGTGTTCCAGTTGGAGGCGGTGAAGGTCAGCGTGGCCGGCCGGATGGTGAGGTCGGAGTCACCGGTCTTGCTCAGGTTGACCGTGACGTTGCCCGACGGGGCCTTGCCGAGCTTGAAGCCGACGGTCTTGCTGCCGCCCTCGGGCACGCTGACCGAGGTGGCGGAGGCCACGATCGACGCGGTGCCGGTGTCGCCGCCCACGGTGAACGGGACCGCGGCGCTCTCCTTGCTCAGCACCGGGCTGCCGTTGTCGTAGGCCTTGGCCGTGGCGGTGTGGGAGCCCGCGGCCAGCCCGGTGGCGGAGTGGGTGTAGGGGGCGCTGGTGTCGGTGCCGACGAGCGTGCCGTCGACGTAGAACTCGACCTTGCCGACCTCGCCGTCGTCGGAGGCCGTGGCGGCCAGCGGCACGGCCGCGCCCGCGGCGTGCGTGGAGCCGCTCGCCGGGCTGGTCAGGCTGACGGTGGGAGCCTGGTTCCCGGGTGTGCCGCCGTTGCAGGCCACGCCGTTGACCGTGAAGTCGGTCGGCTTGGGGTTGGAGCCGCTCCACGAGCCGTTGAACCCGACGCTGGTGGAGGCCCCCGTGCCGAGCTTGCCGTTCCAGTCGAGGTTCTTGGCGGTGACCTTGGCGCCTTCCTGGGCCCAGGTGGCCGACCAGCCCTGCTGGAGCTTCTGGCCACCGGTGAAGGTGAAGCCGAGGGTCCAGCCGTCCAGCGCGTCACCGAGGTTCTTGATGGTGACGTTGGCGGTGAAACCGCCCTGCCAGTCGTTGGTCGAGTAGGCGACGTCGCAGGCGACCGCCGCGTGGGCGGTCGTGGCCTGGCCGGTGGCCAGACCCGCGGCGGCCACCAGGAGAGCCGCCGTGGTCGCGGCCCGGCTCCGCCAGGCGCGGCGGCGCGGATGATCTCTCATGTCATCTCCAGACGAGGGGTGGGAGCGCTCCCATCGTCCGGATGTTTCCGGGATGTGTACAGCATGTTGCGCGGACGGGGCCCTCCGGTGACGCCGTTCCCCTCCGTGACCTCAGCGGATGCCGTTCCGGTCCGATGAAAGTTTCAGCACGGGCCGCCGGGCGTCCCCGCGCGCGCTCAGCCGCCCGGGAAGTCCGGCAGCCGGTACCAGCCCGCGAAGTCCCCGCGAACGACCAGGTCACCCGCCGGGGAACGGGATCCGGGAGCCGAGGACTCCCCCCGGGCCACGAGCTTGATCGAAGGGCGCGGCCCGCCGGCGCGGCGGGACCGGGTGTCCGGGAACGCCCGCACGCCCCCGCGCGCCCGCTCCCCGGCCCACCGGGCCGAGACCACCCGGAAGACGACCACGGTCCCGTCCTGGCGCACCACCGCCACGGTGTCGTCCGGCTTGACCTCGGGCAGCCGGGCGAACACCCCGGGGCCGGCCTCCTCCGCACCGAGACGCCCGAAGACGACCGACCGCCCCGGCACGCCCGGAGCCGGGCTCCGGGGATCCCAGCCCGCGATCCCGGCCGCCGGCCGGAGCCGCGGCGCACCCGGGATCCCGCCTCCGGAGAAGATCCCGTCCGGAGCCGCACCCCCCGGACCCCCGCCTCCGGGGAGAACGCCACCCGGAGCCGTGCCTCCCGGACCCCCGCCTCCGGAGAAGATCCCGCCCGGAGCCGCACCCGCCGGGCCGCCGGCCGGCGCGCCGCCCTCCAGGAGGTCTCCCCTGGCCACCGGCACGTCCACTCCGGCGCGCGGCACCGCGATCGCCACCGGCTCGGACGCGCCGGGCCTTCCCGGCAGCGGAGCCGGCCACCCCCGCCCCTGGCCGGCCGGCCGCGCGCCGGGCGGCCGCGCCCCCGGGGCCGTCACCGGGAAGAGCTCGGAGAACTGAGGGCCCGCCCCGTTGAACCGGGGCCCTCCGCCGCCTCCGCCGTACCCCCTGCTGCCCACCGCCAGGATGAGGACGAGCGCCACCGCCCAGGGAAGGGCCCAGTTCGTGTCCGTCGACTGCGTCACGTCTTCCGTCCCCGCCATATGTGATCTTGCTGTCCCCCGGCTACATACCCGTGGGGGTGCGGACCGCCCGCCAAGGGTGGTCAAAATCCAGGCGGCCTTTCGGGCACGTCCCGCAGCACGCCCGAGGTCACCTGCTCAGGCCGTGGCAGGGACCGCAGGACCACGGACGCACCGCCGCAGGACGCACGAGGCGGGACCGGGGGATCACAGGCAGGGGCGTGCGGTCACAGATGCGCCGCCGCCATGGCGGCGCCGACGATCCCGGCCTCGTTGCGCAGCGCGGCCGGGACGACCCGGGAGCGCACACTGATCTTCGGCAGGAACTTGTCGGACTTCTTGCTGACCCCGCCGCCGATGACGATCAGCGAGGGGGAGAACAGCATCTCGACGTGGCGGAGGTACTCCTCGACCCGCTCGGCCCACTGGTCCCAGCTCAGGTCGTGGCGCTCGCGGGCGCCGTCGGAGGCGCGCCGCTCGGCGTCCTTGCCGCGGATCTCCAGGTGGCCCAGTTCGGTGTTGGGCACCAGCCGGCCGTCGGCGAACAGCGCGCTGCCGATCCCGGTGCCGAAGGTCAGCATCAGCACGACCCCCGGCTCGCCCTTGGCCGCCCCCACCTCCACCTCGGCCAGCCCGGCCGCGTCGGCGTCGTTGAGCACCGTCACCGGCTGCCCGGTCACCGCCGAGAACAGCCCGCGCGCGTCCGTCCCGATCCACCGCGCGTCCACGTTCGCGGCCGTCATGGTGGTCCCGTCCAGCACCACTCCGGGGAAGGTGATCCCGATCGGTCCGGTCCAGGCGAAATGCCGGGCGATCTGCCCGACCACCTCGCCGACCGCCTCGGGCCCGGCGGGGTCCGGGGTCGGGATGCGCAGCCGCTCCTCGGTCAGCTCGCCCTTCTCCACGTCCACCGGGGCGCCCTTGATCCCCGATCCGCCGATGTCGATTCCCAGCACTCGCATGGCATCCTCCTCGGTGCGGCCCCTACCCGTGGGGGCCGCGAAATCGCGTCCCGGACCGCCTGCTCAGGCGAGCTGGGCGCCCTGCAGCCCGGCGTACAGGCCGCGTAGCCCCATCAGTTCCCCGTGCGAGCCGACCTCCTCGACGCGTCCGTCGCGCATGACCACGATGCGGTCGGCGCCGCGCACGGTCGAGAGCCGGTGGGCGACGACGAAGACCGTACGGCCCGCGACCAGCCGGGCCAGCGCCTGCTGCACCAGCGCCTCGGACCGGGTGTCCAGGGCGGAGGTCGCCTCGTCCAGGATCAGCACCCGCGGGTCGCGGATGAGCGCGCGGGCGATGGCCAGGCGCTGCTTCTGCCCGCCCGACAGGCGGGCGCCGCGCTCCCCCACCATGGTGTCGAGCCCGTCGGGCAGGCGGTCGATGAACTCCAGCGCGTTGGCGTCCCGCAGCGCCTGCCGTACCCGCTCCTCACTGACGCCGGACAGGCCGTAGGTGACGTTCTCCCGGATGCTGCCCTCGAACAGGATGCACTCCTGGGGCACGACCGACAGGAACCTGCGGTAGCTGCGCAGGTCGATCTCCTCCATGTCCCGGCCGTCGAGCAGGATCCGCCCGGAGGTGGGCCGCAGGAAGCCGATGACGAGGCTCAGCACGGTGGACTTGCCCGCTCCGGACGGCCCGACCAGCGCGATCGTCTCGCCGGGGGTCACCTTCAGCGTGAACCCGGAGACGGCGGGCGCCTGTCCGCCCTCCTCGCCGCGGTCGCCGTAGGAGAAGGTGACGTCGCGGAACTCCACCTCGCCCCGGACGGAGTCCACCGTGGCCTTGCCCGCGTTCTGCTCCAGGTCGGGCGCCTGGAGCACCTCGCCGACCGAGCGCACCGACGCCAGCCCCTTGCTGATCACCGGGGTCAGGCTGAGCAGCGAGGTGACCGCCGAGGTGAGGGTGGCGAAGAAGGTGCTCAGCATGAACACGTCCCCCGCCGTGATCGGGATGACCTGGTAGTAGGCGACGAACGCGGCCCCGGCCAGCACGGCCGCGCCGAGCGCGTTGAGCAGGATCCAGGCCAGCGCGCCGAAGCTGCCGTTGAGCAGGTCGAGCCGGAGCCCCTTGCGCAGCACCCGGGTCAGCGTGCCGTCCACCCGGTGCAGCGCGTCCTGCTCCAGGCCGTGCGCGCGGGTGATCGGGATCAGCGTGGTCATCTCGCTGACCCGCGCGGAGAGCCGCTCCACCTCGCGGCGGAAGCTCTCGTTGTCGTCCCGCAGGCGGGTGCGGAGCTTCATGACCAGGAGCGCCGCGGCGGGCACGACCACCAGGAAGACCGGCAGGGCCGCGGGCACCTGGACCGCGATCACCACCAGTCCCCCGGCCAGCGTGGTCAGCGCCGACAGCCCCATGTCGCTCGTCTGCTGGGTGGTCTGCTCGATGTTCTCGACGTCGCGGATGACCTTCGTCTGGAGCACGGCGGCGCTGACCCGCGAGTGGTAGCCGATGGACAGGTGCTGCATGCGGCGGCAGAGCGCCGAGCGCAGGTCCGTGCCCACCCGCCGGATCGCGCCGTGCAGGCAGCGGACGTAGGCCAGGTGCAGGGGGTAGTTGAGCAGCAGCAGGGCCAGCAGCACCGCGGCGTTGGCCCACAGCTGCGTGATCGGGCGCCGCTCGACCACGACGTTCACGATGTTGCCGGTGATCAGCGGCAGGATCCAGACCGGGCTGTGTTTGACCAGGAAGGCGAGGACGGCGGCGACCAGCCGGAGGCGGTCCCGCCGGAAGAGGTAGACGAGTGTGCGGACGGGGTGCTCACCCCGGTAACGATGATCGAGAGCACCTGCCACGAATCCCCCAAATCCCCCAAGCAAGGATAGATCTCGCCATCATCCTTCCTCATGGGGATTTCCCGGACATCCCACCCCCACGCACGGCCGCGGAGCGGCGCGCTCCGGGAGTGCGGGCGGGAGCGGGCCCGCACAGGCCGAGGCGCGCCGACACAGGCCGGTGCGGGCCGACACAGGCCGGTGCGGGCCGTACGGCCGGCGCCTCAGATCGTGTACGGCCGGGCGGCGCGGGCCTCCCGGAGCGCGGTCCCCCACCAGATGAGCTGGTCCAGCAGCACCTTGGCCGCGCCGTTGACGCCCGCGGAGTCCAGCGGCTCGCCCCGCTCGTCGAAGCGGGTCTCCACCCGGTGGAAGCTCACCGTGTCCCGCAGGGTCACCACGTGCAGCTCGGCGAAGACCAGCCGGAGCTGCTCGACGGCCCGCAGGCCGCCGGACTGCCCGCCGTACGAGACGAAGCCGGCCGGCTTGGCGGCCCACTCCCGGCGGACCGCGTCGATGGCGAGCTTGAGGGCGGCCGGGTAGGCGTGGTTGTACTCGGGGGTGATCACCACGAAGCCGTCGGCGGCGCCGATCCGGGCGGCGAGCGAGCGGGTGGCCTCGTCGGCCACGGCGTCGGAGGAGCGGGGGTGGAGCGGCGGGAGCGGGACGCGGTTGAGGTCGATCACGTCCAGCCGGAGGTCGTCGCGCCGCTCGGCCTGCCCGAGGAACCACCGGGCCACGTTCGCGCCGGAGCGGCCCTCCGGGCTGGTGGCGGTGATCACTGCGACATCGAGCATGGCGGTCTCCTGGCGGTGCGGTGTTCCGTCCGCCAGGATGCATCCTCAAGCACACTTGAGGTCAAATCGACCGTATCCGCCCGGAGCCGTCACCGGGCCCCGGAAGCCTCACCCCGCCTCGGTGACCTTCCCGGCCTCGACGTGCAGGTGCCGGGTGGTGTGCACGGCGTCGAGCATGCGGCGGTCGTGGGTGACCAGCAGGAGCGTGCCCGGGTAGGAGGCCAGCGCCGACTCCAGCTGCTCGATGGCGGGCAGGTCCAGGTGGTTGGTGGGCTCGTCGAGGACGAGCAGGTTCACCCCGCGCGCCTGGAGCAGGGCGAGCGCGGCCCGGGTCCGCTCCCCCGGCGAGAGCGTGGCGGCGGGCCGGAGCACGTGGGCCGCGCGCAGGCCGAACTTGGCCAGCAGCGTGCGCGCGTCGGCCGGGGGCACGTCCCCGGCGGCCGACCGGAAGGCCTCCATCAGGGGCTCGGCCGAGTCGAAGAGCCCGCGGGCCTGGTCCACCTCGCCGACGACGACGCCGGGCCCGAGGGAGGAGTGGCCCTCCGCGAGCGGGATCCGGCCGAGCAGCGCGCCCAGCAGCGTGGTCTTGCCCGAGCCGTTGGCCCCGGTGATCGCCACCCGCTCGGCCCAGCCGATCTGCAGGTCCACCGGGCCGAGGGTGAACGCGCCGCGCCGCACGACGGCCTCGCGCAGCGTCGCGACGACCGCCCCGGCCCGGGGCGCCGCGGCGATCTCCATGCGCAGCTCCCACTCCTTTCGGGGCTCCTCGACAACCTCCAGCCGCTCGATCAGCCGCTCGGTCTGACGGGCCTTGGCGGCCTGCTTCTCGGTCGTCTCGACGCGGGCGTTGCGGCCGATCTTGTCGTTGTCGCTCATCTTGCGCCGGGCGTTCTTGACCCCCTTCTCCATCCAGTTGCGCTGGGTCAGGGCGCGGGCCTTGAGCTCGGCGACGGTCCCGGCGTACTCCTCGTACTGCTCGCGGGCGTGCCGGCGGGCGGTCTCGCGCTCGGCGAGGTAGGCCTCGTAGCCGCCGCCGTAGGCGCGCACCTGCTGCTGGGCGAGGTCGAGCTCGACGATCCGGTTCGCGGTCCGGGCCAGGAACTCGCGGTCGTGGCTGACCAGGACCGTGCCGGCCCGCAGCCCGGTGACGAAGCGTTCGAGCCGCTCCAGGCCGTCCAGGTCGAGGTCGTTGGTGGGCTCGTCGAGGAGGAAGACGTCGTAGCGGCTGAGCAGCAGGGAGGCCATCCCCGCCCGGGCGGCCTGGCCGCCGGACAGGGCCGTCATCGGCCGGTCGAGCTCCACCGCCAGGCCGAGCTCGGCGGCGACCGCCTCGGCCCGCTCCTCCAGGTCGGCGCCGCCCAGGGCCAGCCACCGCTCGAGGGCGGCGGCGTAGGCGTCGTCGGCGCCGGCGCGCCCCTCGACCAGCCCCTCGGTGGCGGCGTCCAGGGCGCGCTGCGCGTCGGCCACCCCGGTGCGCCGGGCCAGGAACGCCGTGACCGTCTCATCGGCACGGCGCTCGCGCTCCTGCGGCAGGTAGCCGACCGTGGCGGTGGGCGGGCTGAGCCGTACCGAGCCGTTCTCGGGCGGGAGCAGGCCCGCCAGGATGCGCAGCAAGGTGGACTTCCCGGCCCCGTTCACCCCGACCAGGCCGATGACGTCACCGGGGGCGACGACCAGGTCCAGTCCGGAGAACAGGGCACGGTCGCCGTGCCCGGCGGCGAGGTCCTTGACGACGACGGTGGCGCTCATGGGGGAACGCTATCGGCCTCCCGCGCGCACGCCGAACGGTCATCCCGGTGGGACGCAGACCATATTCCCGGCAAATCGGACAGCTTGCGGATTTTTTTCCGTCCAGCGCCCCGGCGCCACAAGACGTGATCGACCTGCGGACGCGCGACCAGATCGTGATCTAAAAGATACTTGACGTCCGTTTGACGATGGCTTTGAACCGCCCGCCCCGGCGCATCCGTGTGTTGACCGAGTGGAGGCGGTAACCCCGAGCACCGCCTCCGACAGCAACGGGGAAAGGAACGAAATGCTCAAGAAGATCGCTGCGGGTGCCCTCGCCACGGCTGCGGGCGCCTCTCTCGTCGTCACCATGGGGGCCGGTACGGCCACCGCGACCGCCACGACGGCCGGCCTGGACGTGGACATCACCGAGGTCAGCCCGAACCCCGTCGTGGTCCGCGGCGACCGCGACGCGACGGTCACCATCGAGGTCCGCGCCATCGACGCGGAGAAGGTCGAGCTCCTGCTCCGGCCGGACACCGACGCCCCCCACACCCTCAAGGCGAAGGAGCCGAAGCTCGTCCGCGAGGGCAAGCTGTGGCGCTTCGTCACCACCTTCGACAAGTCCGACTACCGCGGCCGCTGGATCGCGACCGCCAACGCCTACGCCAAGGACGGCAAGGAGCCGGCGGCGACCGACACGGCCGGCTTCAGCGTCAAGCACGCGCGGCCGCACGTGCGGAAGGCCGACACCCGCCTGGTCGGCTTCAACGCCTCCCCGGAGCCGGTCCGCAAGGGCCGCACGATCTACTTCTCCGGGCGGCTGGAAGCCCGCCAGCACTGGAACTGGCGCGGTGTGCGGGACGAGGAGGTGGACGTCTACTTCCGCTCCAGCCGCTCCAGCGCGTGGAAGTACGTGACCTCCGCCGACACCCGGTGGGACGGCAGGTTCAGCGCCAAGACCCGCGCCCACCGGAGCGGTGAGTTCCGCGCCGTCTTCGACGGCGACCGGAGGCTCGACGACAGCTCCAGCAACCGCGACTGGGTTCACGTCAGGTCCTGGCGCCGCTGACGGGCCGCACCGGCCGCTCCCGGGCGGCCCGGCCCACCGGCGCGTCACCCCGGATCCGCCCCCGTGGCGGCCTTCCGGGGTGACGCGACCGGCGCGGTGACCGCCTGTGGCGGATGACGCGATCGGGAAGCCGGCCTCCTGCCGAGGGGGCCGGCTTCCTGCGTCCTGTGGTTGCCCGCCTCTCCTGAGGGCAGTGGAGCGCGGCACATGATCCGCTGAGGAGAGGCGAGACGATGACGTCCGGTGACTTCTACGACTACTTCGACCTGCTCGACGAGCAGGAGCGGGAGACCGTGCTGCGGGTGCGGGAGTTCATGGCCGACCAGGTCGCGCCGGTGGCCGACGAGGCCTGGACCAACGCCCGTTTCCCGCACCATCTGATCCCGGAGCTGGCCAAGCTGGACATCGCGGGCCTGCCGTACCGGGGGGCGCGGAGCCTGCTGACCGGGTTCGTCGTGCTGGAGATGAACCGGGTCGACCCGTCGATCGGGACGTTCTTCGGCGTGCACAACGGGCTGGCGATGGGGAGCATCGCCCGGCTGGGCTCACCGGAGCAGCGGGAGCGGTGGCTGCCGCCGATGGCCGACCTGGAGAAGATCGGGGCCTTCGCCCTGACCGAGCCGGACGGCGGGTCCGACGTCGCCGCGGGGCTGCGCACGACCGCCCGGCGCGAGGGCGACACCTGGGTGCTCAACGGGGCGAAGCGGTGGATCGGCAACGCGACCTTCGCCGACCTGGTCGTGGTCTGGGCCAAGGACGAGGCCGACGGCCAGGTCAAGGGCTTCGTGGTGGAGAAGGGCACGCCCGGCTTCTCCGCCACCAGGATCGAGAACAAGATCGCCCTGCGCACGGTGCAGAACGCCGACATCACGCTGACCAACTGCCTGGTGCCGGAGACGAACCGGCTGCAGGGGGCGAACACCTTCCGCGACACCGCCGCCATCCTCCGGCAGACCCGGGGCGGGGTCGCCTGGCAGGCGGTGGGGTGCATGATGGGCGCCTACGAGACCGCGCTGGCCTACGCCAGGGAGCGGCAGCAGTTCGGCCGGCCGATCGCCGGCTTCCAGCTCGTGCAGGATCTGCTGGTCCGCATGCTCGGCAACGTCACCTGCTCGCTCGGCATGGTGGTGCGGCTGGCGCAGCTGCAGGACGCCGGCGTCTACAAGGACGAGCACTCGGCGATGGCCAAGGCCTTCTGCACGGCCCGCATGCGCGAGGCCGTGGGCTGGGGCCGCGAGATCATGGGCGGCAACGGGATCGTCCTCGACTACGGCATGGGCCGCTTCGTGGCGGACTCGGAGGCGATCTACTCCTACGAGGGCACGCGCGAGATCAACAGCCTGATCGTGGGGCGCGCGATCACCGGGGTCGGGGCCTTCGTCTGAGGATTCGGGCACGCGGTCCGGGCACGCGCGAGGGACGGTGCGACCGGGCTCGCGCCCGGTGCGCCGCCGCCGCGCCCCGTGCCCTGTGCTCGGCCGGTGCGCCGCCTGGTCAGGACGACGGGCCCATGTCCGGTGCGGGAGTCCCGGACCGCTCCTCGTCCTCCCCCTCCGGGGACTCCAGCGGAGGCGAGGGCGTGACCGGGTCCGCCGGGATCGGCCGGGCGGGGAAGTCCGTGTCGGCGCCCGAGCGCTCCGCCACCGTCCGGCTCTCGCCCACCGCGGCGTCCGGCGCGATGGGCGGCGCGTCGCTCTCCGGTGAGCGCCCGGCGCCCGGCTCCGGCTGCGAGGGCTCGGATGAGGACGTCTCGGCAGGATCGTGTTGCTCGCTCATACCGGCCCCCTCCCCGCAGAAGGGGGTGTCATGCCCTCCGGCGCGTCCGGATGCACCCGGAAGTCTCATCCACCGGCTCGTCCGGACGCGCCCGGGGGTGGTCAGCTGGGGCGGGCCTCGTGGCCGGGGCGGCCGCGCGTGCGGCGGCGCTCCTTCATCTCCGCCTCGTAGAGATGGCGGCGGCCTCCCGCCAGCTCGTTCCTGATCCGCTCCTCCAGCTCGAGGAAGCAGCGGCGGTAGCCGTCGTCGTAGTCCTCCACGATCTGGAAGGTCCACCGGCCCTCGATGACGTTGCGCCCGATCAGCTCGGCGGCGACGGCCTCGGCCTGCTTCTCGTGACCGGCCGCGCGCAGCAGCTCCACCGCCTCGTCGAGCATCAGGTCGGACCGGCCGGTCAGCTGGTGGAAGGCGTACAGGTGCCCGCGCGCCCGCTCGGCTGTCTCCAGCGCCTCGGACAGTTTGCCCAGGGCCTCGACGGTGGTGTCGTCGAGGCCCTCGGGCCTGCGGTGTGCCATGTCGGGGCGGTCGTCGCTCATGCAGGCGCGCTACCCTCGGCGGCGCGTGGTATTCCGTCCGGAGCCGCCACAGGCGGCGGCTCCGGACGGCGGCTCCGGACGGCGGCTCCGGACGGCGCGGAACCGCCGGATCTCCCGCGGCCGGCCCGCGCGACGGGTCAGCGCGTGGTGGCCTCGATGAGCTTGCGGCGCTGCTGGGCGCCGAGCCCGCCCAGGCGGCGGGCCTCGTCCACGTCGGCCCGCTCCATCAGCTGGGCCGCCTTCACGCTGCCCACGCCGGGCAGGGCCCGCAGCGCCTGGGAGACCTTGATGCGCTTGGCGATCTCGTCGTCCCGCTCGAGCAGCTCCTTGAAGGTGATCGCCCCGGACCTGACGTCGGCCAGCAGCTTGGCGCGGGCCGCCCGCGTCTCGGCCGCCTTGGCCAGGGCGGCCTGTCGCTGCTCGGGGGTGAGAGTGGGGAGAGCCACGTTTTACTCCTTCATCGATTGGGTTTGAGCATTCTGCTACCCATGTCGATCAGGGTATTCATTCTTTTTCCGGCAAGAACGCCGAATCCCGCGGCGGCCGCGAGAGACAGGACCGCCAACGCGGTCGGCCGCCACGGCCAGGCGGCGCCGGTCAGCTCCAGATGGGCCGCCGGGTACTCGGCGAACTTGGCTGTGGTGCGGGCCGTGGCCAGGTCGGCGTGGGCGGCCAGATCACGCAGCACACCGTCGAAGCCGGACTCCCCGGCCACCCGTCCCCGGTGCGGCAGCTCCATCTCCAGACCGCGTTCCGCCGCCCACGCGGCCAGGCGCGGACCGGCCTCCTCCGCGTGCCGCGCCCCCGGCACGACGAGCCGGTCCACGGCGGCGGTCCTGACTCCGGCGGGTTCGGCGAGCAGGATCATCCCGTGCCGCGTCCTGACCGTCCGGGTCCCGGCGACGGGGACCGTCCGGGCCGCGAAGGACGTACCGGAGTAGACCTCGAAGGCGGCGGCGGCGTCGATCTCGCCGACTCCCTCGGGCAGCCCGATCCCGACGGACGGGCGTCCCCACGGGAAGGCGGCGTTGAGCCCGTACGGCAGATCGGACAGGGTCAGGCCGTTGACCGGGATCTCCACCGGTCCCCGCGGGGACCAGCCCGGATAGGCCACCTCGCGGCCGACTCGCCCGGCCTCCGCGAGCCCGGCCAGTTCCTCCACCAGCCGCAGGGCGCCCACGATCCCCGAGGTCACTCCGGCGGTGGTGGTGACGGGGCCGTCCTGGACGTAGCGCAGCCCCCGCACCCAGCGCACCGCGGGGTCGGACTTCTCGAGCGCGCCGATCCGCTGCCAGAACGAGGTCGCGCGCCGGCCGTCCAGCACGCCGGCCGCGGCCAGCAGGTCCGATCCCGCGCACACTCCCAGGATCCGGGCGCCCCGGCCGGCCTGCCGGGCGATCCACTCGCGTGTCCGCGACTCCCGCGCTCCCCGGGGATCGGTCACCGCGGGCACCACGACCACGTCCGGCGCGGGCGCCGCGCGCGCCTCCACCTCGGCGAAGGTCCGGTCGGGCAGCGCGTGCAGGCCACCGGAGAGCGCCACCGGCTCCCTGGCGGCCGCCACCGTGTACACCGCGAAACGCGGCGAGCGGGCGAACACCTCGTACGGCGCGAGCACGTCCCCGGTCACCGAACCGGTCGCGCCGAGCACGACGGCGACGACCGTGCGTCCCGGCGGGACCGGGGCGGCCTGCGGCCACGGCTCCGGATGGGCCGCGCGCGGCGGGGACGGGTAGCTCTCAGCCATCGTGACGGCCACCCCCGCGGCGCCCGCCCCGGCCGCGACGGCGGCCGCCACCACGGTGCCGGACAGGACACCGAGCAGGGCTCGGACCGCGGCGCGGCGGCGCGGCACCGGAGACGGCGCCGCGGACGAGGCCGGGGACACCGGGGGCACCGGGGGCACTGGGGACATCGGGGGGATCGCGGGGATCGCGGGCATGGCTGGACTCCTCACGTCGCGATCACATCGCGGAGGGAAACAGAGGGGCACTGGGAGAAGCTGAGGGGAACGGAGGGGCACTGGGAGAAGCTGAGGGAAACGGAGGGGAACGGAGGGGAGAAGGGGACGGGCTCAGCAGGCGCCGGGCGGGGAAGCGACCGGCGCCTGGCGGGACGCCGACGGCGGCACGCCGTACCGGGCGGTGAAGAGCCGCCGGAAGTGGCGCGCGTCGCGGAAACCGCACCGAGCGGCCACCGCCTCGACGGTCAGATCGGTCTCGGCGAGCAGCCGCGCCGCGAGCTCCAGCCGGAGCCGCTGCCGGTACTCCAGGGGAGTGATCCCCACGGTGGCGGTGAAGGCCCGGCTCAGCCCGCGCGGCGACAGGTTCGCCACGGCGGCGAGCTCGGCGAGGGTGTGCGGGACGTCGAGGTGCTGGGCCAGATGGTCCTGCACCCGGTGGACCGCGGGGTGGAGATGCGCCCGGTGCTGGAGGAACGCGCTGATCTGCGTGTCGGTCCCGGCCCGGCGCAGGTAGACCACGAGCTGGCGGGCGACCGCCGCCGCGAGCGCCGGTCCGTGCTCCCGCTCGACCAGCGACAGCGCCAGGTCGATCCCGGTGGAGATGCCCGCGCTGGTGCTCACCGGTCCGTCGTGGACGTAGAGCACCGCGTCCTGCACCCGGGCGGCCGGATAGCGCCGCCGCATCGTCTCGATCAATGTCCAGTGGGTGGTGCAGCGGCGGCCGTCCAGCAGCCCGGCCTCGCCGAGCGCCGCCGCCCCGCTGCAGACCGAGGCGATCCGGGATCCCGCCCGGTGGGCGGAGCGCAGCCAGCGCACCGCCGTCCCGGGGACCAGGGGCCGTCCCGGCCCGGGCTCCCGCAGGCGGGGCCCCGGCACCAGGACCAGGTCGCCCGGCCCCGTCTCGGCGAGCGGTCCCAGCCCGGCGAACCTCAACCCCTGCGCCGACTCGACCTCCGGCGTGTCCGCGACGTACTCCACCCGGTACGGCGCCCCCAGGTGGGCCGCCGCGTCGAACACCTGCACCGGCCCGCCGAGGTCGAGGAGGTTCACCTCCGGCAGCACCAGCACGACCACCCTGCCGGTGCGCGTCCTGTCGTCCACGGCCCCCACGCTAGGCCGCGCCGTGCCGCCGCGGCAGGGCCGGACCGGTCCGGCGCCGGACGGATCAGGCACCGGCGTGTACGGCGGAGCCCGCCGGGTAGTGGATATTTCACTACATAGCGCATTGAGGTGGTAACGCATGGCAATGGTCACCCGTGACGACGTCCGCAGGCTGCTGGAGTCCCCGGACCCCGGCGCGACCCTGGTCCTGGTGGAGGGCAGGTGCGCCGTCCTGCCCGAGGAGCGGGCCGAGGGGCTCGTGCTCGCCAGCCGCCGCGATCTGGAGCCCGAACTCGCGGACGGCGGCCGGGACGACCAGAGGCTCGACCAGCTGGCCGACCGGTTGGACGGCATGGCGCGCGAGCTCGGCGGCTGAAGCCAGGCGGCCGAAGCCGGGCGCACGGTGGAGGGCCGAGCGCCCGGGTGGCGGACCGCGGAGCGGCGAGCGGCCGGTGAGCCTGGTGACGGAGCGGGCAGCGGACCGGATGACGGACTGAGCGGTGGACTGAGCGGCCGGGGGCCGGCGGTCCGGTCGGCGCAGGAGCGTTCACGCAGGAGCGTTCGCACGGGAGCGCAGGATCGAGGGGAGGCACGGTGACGGGGTTCGACGCGTCCGCCTACGGGCGCAGGAGCGCCGACGTCTACGACGCCGTCACCGGCGACGTGGTCGGCGGATCCTCCACGGAGCTCGCCGTGGACCGGCTGCACGAGCTCGCAGAGGGCGGCCGCGTCCTGGAGTTCGGCATCGGCACCGGCCGGCTCGCCCTGCCCCTGGCGGCCCGTGGGCTGGCCGTCGCGGGCATCGACGCCTCCGCGGAGATGCTCGGCGTCCTGCGCGCCAAACCCGGTGGCGACCGCATCCCGATGACCGTGGGTGACTTCTCCACCACGCGGATGGACGGGGAGTTCAGCCTGGTCGTGCTCGCCTACAACACGGTGTTCGCGCTCCCCTCGCAGGACGCGCAGCTCGCCTGTTTCCGCAACGCCGCCGCCCACCTGCGGCCCGGCGGCCGCTTCGTGGTCGAGGCTTGGGTGCCGGACCTCGGGGCGTTCCGCGACCGCTCCGCGCTCCGGCTGCTCTCGCTCTCGGAGGACCGGGTCGTCATCGAGACCGCGCGGCTGCTGCCCGCCGAGCAGATGATGCACACCACCAAGATCGTCCTTACCTCCGGCGAGGTGCGGCTGCTGCCCGCCAACCACCGCTACGCCTGGCCCGCCGAGCTCGACCTCATGGCCCGCATGGCCGGCATGGAGCGCGAGCACCGCTGGTCCGACTGGACCGGTGCCGCGTTCACCGACGGCAGCACGGCCCACATCTCGGTCTACCACCTCTGACCCGCTCAGACCCGTCCCCCTCTCCTCGTTCCGTTCCGCTCTCCTTGGAGTCCGTGATGCAGTTGCCCCCGCCCCGAGGTCCCGTCACCGCCCGGCTCTTCGACGCGCTGGCACGCCCGCCGCACGCCTTCGAGCTCCCTCCCCCGGATCCGGCGCGCCCGGCGCTGGACGACGACGACCTCCAGCTCGCGCTCTTCGCCTGCTACGAGCTCCACTACCGGGGCTTCGACGGGGTGGACGAACGCTGGGAGTGGGACCCGTCGCTGCTGCGGGCCCGCGGGACGCTGGAGGCGTGTCTCGAACGGGGACTCGCCGAGGCGGTGCCGCGGCCGCCCGCCGTACCGGCGGCGGGGCTGCGCCGCGCCCTGACCGAGCTGGTGGCCGCCGCGGACGGCGACGGACCGTCGCTCTCGGCGTTCCTGCAGCACCGGGCCGACCTGGAGCAGTTCAGGGAGTTCGTCGTGCACCGCTCGGTCTACCACCTCAAGGAGGCCGACCCGCACACCTGGGCCATCCCCCGGCTGCACGGCCGCGCCAAGGCCGCGCTGGTGGAGATCCAGTCGGACGAGTACGGCTGCGGCCGGCCGGAGCGCATGCACGCCGAGCTGTTCCGGGCCACCATGCGCGGGCTGGGCCTGGATGACTCCTACGGCGCCTACCTCGGCCGGGTTCCGGCCGTCACACTGGTGACCAGCAACGTCATGTCGCTGTTCGGCCTGCACCGGCGGCACCGGGGGGCGCTGCTGGGCCATCTCGCGGCGTTCGAGATGACCTCCTCGCTGCCCAACCTGAGATACAGCCGGGGCCTGCGCCGCCTGGGCGGCGACGGCACCGCCCGCCGCTTCTACGACGAGCACGTGCAGGCCGACGCCGTGCACGAGCAGATCGCCCTCAACGACATGTGCGGCTCCTTCGCGGCCGAGCACCCCGCGCTGACCGGCGACGTCCTGTACGGCGCCGCCTGCGCGCTGGCCCTCGACCGCCGCTTCGCCGAGCACGTCCTGCGGTGCTGGCAGGACGGCTCCACCTCGCTGTGCGAGACCGGCCTGGCGGTGGGCCTGCCGTGACCGCCTCCCGCGCTCCCGGCCCCGAGCCCGGCCGCGCTCCAGATCCAGGTTCTGGTCTCGGCCGCGCTCCGGATCCCGGCTTCCGTCTCGGCCCCGATCCCGATCCCGGCTCCCGCCTCGGTCCCGGCCCCGATCCCGCTCCCGGCTGCGGTCTCGACTACGTCCTCCCGCTGCGCTGGACGGAGGACTCGGGCCTGGACGAGCTGACCGGCTACCTGCGCGGGCTGCGCCGGCACGCGCGCGTCATCGTCGTCGACGGCTCGCCGCCGGAGCTGTTCGACCGGCACGCCCGCCGCTGGCACGGGCTCGTCACGCACCTGCGCCCCGACCCCGACCTGGACTTCGCCAACGGCAAGGTCTCCGGGGTCGTCACCGGGATGCGCCGGGCCACCGCCGGGCACGTGGTCATCGCCGACGACGACGTGCGCTACGACGCGGCGGCGCTGGAGCGGGTCCGCGCCCTGCTGGAGGAGGCCGACCTGGTCCGCCCGCAGAACCACTTCGACCCGCTGCCCTGGCACGCCCGCTGGGACACCGCGCGCACGCTGCTCAACCGCGGCCTGTCCGCGGACTACCCGGGGACGTTCGGGGTGCGCCGCTCCTCCTTCGAGTGGATGGGCGGCTACGACGGGGACGTGCTCTTCGAGAACCTGGAGCTCATCCGCACGGTCCGCGCCTGGGGCGGGCGCGAGCTGCGCCCGCCCGACCTGTACGTCCGCCGCCTGCCGCCGGACGCGGGGCGCTTCTGGTCGCAGCGGGTGCGGCAGGCCTACGACGACCTGGCGCAGCCCGGCCGGATGGCGTTCTTCCTCGCGGTCCTGCCCGCACTGGCCGCCGCGCTGCTGCGCCGCCGGCACCGGGCGGTCCTGGCCGGGGCGGGGCTCGCGGCGGGCCTGGCCGAGGTCGGGCGGCGCCGCGCCGGCGGGCGGCGGGTCTTCCCCGCCGACGCCTCGCTGTTCGCTCCGGTGTGGGTCCTGGAACGGGCGGTCTGCAGCTGGCTGGCGCTGGCCGCCCGGCTCCGCGGCGGGGTCCCCTACGCCGGGCGGCGGCTGCGGGTGGCCGCGCACTCGGTCCGGTGGATCACCGAGCACCGCCTGTCCGGCGGGCGCTCCCGTCCGGACGGGCGTCCCCGGAAGGGGTGCGCGCGCAACGGGCGTCCCCAGGACGAGCGGCCCGAGGACGGGCGTTCCCTGGGCGGCGGGCGCTCCCCGGACGGGGAGCGCCGGGCGGAGAGCCGTCAGTCCGGCGGGTCGGGCTCGCCCCCGGCGCGGAAGCCGGCCGCCTTGTGCGAACCGTCGCAGAACGGCTTGACCCCCGACAGCCCACAGCGGCACAACGCCACCGTCGCCCGGCCCGGGTCCACCGGCCTGCCGTCCTGAGTCAGCAGTGTGAACGGCCCCCGCAGTAGCAGCGGACCGTTCTCACACGTGGTCACGGTGACCGTATAGTCCGTTTCATCACCCATGCCGGGCACCGTGCCCGGCAGGGGCGTCCTTACTCCTCGGTGCCCTCCAGCCCGGCCGTCCGGCCCCTCCGGCCCGGCCCCTCAGCCCCGGGGCGCTCCCGGCGGCCTCACTTCCCCTCGTCCGGCATCCCGGACCGGGCGGAGGCCTTGCGGTCGTCCGCCACCTGCGCGGGCGGGCCGCCGGGGTCGGTGGCCGTCGGAGCGCCCGGGCCGGCGGCGTCCTCCCGGTCCTCCGGCACCCGGCCCGTCCGCTCGTACCGCTCGGTCGGGTCGGAGGTGTCCCTCCGCTCCGGCACGGTCGTGAAGTCCGGCGTGTTGTTCCCCGGGTCCGTCTCGGTCATGTCGGTCGTCCTCTCTCTCGGTTTCCCTCCCCGGCCTCCACTGCGGCCTCCGCTGTGGCCTCCACCGTGCCCCGCCCACCGGCGCCTTCCGGCTCCCGCCGTACCGGGAGGGGAAGGGACTCGCCGCGGGCGACGTAGCGCACGCGGTCGGCCAGGCCCGCGCGCTCGATGTGGCGCTTGAAGTCGTCGAGCGGGGAGGTGAAGGCCTCGTAGTCGTCGTAGTGCACGGGCATGACCGCGCGCGGATCGATCAGGCCCGCCCAGTCGGCGCCCTGCCTGCCGTCCATGGTCACCATCAGCAGGCCGAGGATCCTCGTCCCGCCCAGGTGCACGATGGCCAGGTCGATGTCGGGGTAGCGCCTCGGGATCTCCGCCAGCTCCGGGACCATCAGCGTGTCGCCGCTGATGTGCACCCGCAGGTCCACCTCGCCCGGCCGGTCGCGGTGGCCGAACTCCAGCATGCTGCCCATGACCGGCGGGAGCAGCGCCTGCGCCGGGCCCGGCGCGTGGCGGCCCGGCAGCGAGGTGATCCGCAGCGTGTGCTCCCCGTTGCGCAGCTCGTGGTGGTCCCAGGTGTCCAGGCCCACGGCCCGGCCGAACCCCTGGGGCCCGAGGCGGCGGGCGGCGTGGCGGGTGGTGACGATCGGCACCTCCCGGTCCAGGCCGCGCCGGGCCACCCGGTCCCAGTGGTCGCCGTGCATGTGGGACAGGACCACGGCGTCCAGCACCGGGAGCTCGCCGACGTCGATCGCCGGGTCGGTGCGCCGCCGGGAGGAGAGGCCGTACCCGAGGTAGGCCCGCTGCCCCCGGTGGAGGAAGTTCGGATCCGTCAGCAGCGTGAAGCCGCCGTAGCGGATCAGGGTGGTGGCGTTGCCCACGAAGAACACGCTCGCGTCCGCCGGCCCGCTCATCTCGGCCCCCTCCGATCGCCCGCCGGGCCCCTCTACCTACCCGGACGGGCCCGCCCCTCACCTCGCCGGGCGGGGCGCCGGCGAACGGCGGCCCGCCCGGCGGAACCGGAAGGAGCCCGGTGCGGGACGGCGGAGGACACGACCGTACGGCGATGCTCAGGAGACCGGTGCGGGACGGCGGAGAGGACGGCCGTACGGCGAGGCCCGGAGAACCGGGGCGACCGCCGTAGCGGCCGGGGCCGCCGTCCCGGTCAGTGGCCGGGGGACGAGCCGTTGGCCACCAGGACGGGCTCCGGCACCTCGATGGCGGGAAAGGTCCCGGTGTCGACGCCCCCCTGCTCGCTCTGCGCGGCCTCGATCAGGGCGTGGGCGCGGGACTCCAGCTTCCACAGCGCGCGGCACTCCCGGGCCGTGGACAGCGGCATGCCGGTCTCGTGCGCGATGTCGGCCGCCCGCGGCACGAACCTCCGCTCGATCTGCTTGTCCCAGTACTCCCGTGCCGCCCTCATCAGGGCCGCGCGCTGCGCCGGGTCGGCCGGCATCGGGGTGGCGTCCACCACCTCCGCGCCTTCTCCGGCGTCGTCGTCGTCATCGTCGACCGGCGCGGAGGACCGGGCCGCGACGGGCAGCGCCGGGGAGACCGGCCGCGCCCCCCTGCCGGGAGCCGCTCCGGGCCCGGCTTCCGGCTCGGGGGCCCACGGAACCGGCGGGGACAGGTCGATCAGCGCCGAGGTGTTGTAGAGGGCGCCGATCTGGGAGAGCAGCGCCTCCTGCCGGGCCTGGTCGACCGCCAGGCCGGTGTGCTCCACCGCCCGGTCCATCTCCCGGTCCAGTCTGGCGAGCGCGGCGCGCATCTTCCGGTCGGAGGCCCCGGCCTCGCGCAGCGCCCGGGCCTTCTTCGCGGCGAGCGCGACCCTGGTGAGCCTGCGGTGGGCGTCCACCTCGCTGGCCGTGCGGTCGCTGACCTCCGCCAGCCCGATGCGGACCAGCATGCGCTCGGGGGTGAGCCGCCAGTGGATGCGGGCCCTGCCGGTGATGCGGTGCCGTTCGATCGCCATGCCCCGCTCCCACAGCCACGCCGCCACCAGGGGCGCAGAGAGCCGGAAGACGGCCTCGGCGGGGCTGCGGGCGTCCATGCTGGACAGCACCGCGGTCAGGCAGGTGAGCGCCCACACGGCGACGCCGTCGATGCCCGCGGAGAAGTTCTCCCGCATGTTCCGGCGGGCCCGCACCGCGCTGGTGATGACGGCGACCTCGATGAACGCGAAGAGCAGCAGCCGGAGCGGGCCGTCGAAGCCGAGCACGTCGCTGGAGAAGCGCCACATGCCCTGGGCGGACACGCCGGTGGCGATGCTCGCGGCGACGATGGTCAGCACGTCCTCCACCGGGCGGGGGGCGACGTAGCGCTGGAAGAGGCGGACCGCGGCCCGGGAGACGGCGCGGGCGACGAAGTAGCCCACGACCAGGGCGACCAGGGCGGCGACGCAGACGATGGCCGTGCCGAGCGGCCGTTCGGAGACGAAAGCGGTTATTTGATCAATGAGGGGCATCGGTCACGATCCGTGAGTATCGCTTTCCTACGGGTATCGAGCCGATGATTCCAGAACGCGTGCGGGTTTTTTTGCCAAACGCATGCTTACCCTTGGGGTCACTGTGACGGCCGGGGCCGCTTCCTCCCCGGCCGTCACGCTCGTCCACCCCACCGGCCGCCAGAACCGCCCCGCCTCCTGACCGGAACCGCCCCGCCGGCCGCCCAGAGCCGCCCCGCCGTCGGGCCCCTCCAGCAGGAAACGGGCCAGCACCAGCATCAGGCCGGGTCCCGCGGGTCCCTCGGCGGCGGCCAGGCGGTGCAGGTCCCCGATCGCGAACCTGCCCGGTCCCCGGGCGAGGAGGGCCGCGGCCGGCTCCCGGTACCCGGCGAACACGGCGAGCAGCGACTCGCACGACTCCTCATGCGTCCGGGCGTCGAGCAGGTCGCCCAGGAGCTCGCGGCACTCCGGCCCCGGGAAGACGAACCCGGCGACGACGGAGGAGCCGCCCTCCCGGCGCAGCACCGTCTCCGGGTCGGCGGGCCGGTCGGTGAGCCACCGGGCGGCCGTGCGCCCCGCCCGGCCGGTCAGGCGCGCCGCCCGCGCGGCGGTCTCCCCGGTGACGGTGCGGCGGAGCCGGAGCAGCGCCTGCCGCAGATCAAGCGGGAGCGCCTCCACCCCGCCGCGCTCGTAGCCCTCCAGGCGCTCCACCAGCGCTTCCGGGTCGAGCAGGCCGTTCGTCCGGGTCGGCGTGGCCAGCAGGTACGGCGGCAGCTCCCCCTCCACCAGCGCCCGGTGGACCTCGGCGTACCGGGCCAGCGGCATGATCTTCCCGATGGGGCCGCGCCCCGCCTCCGGCACCCGTTCGGCGACGGTCGGCAGACCGTCCGGATGGGCTCTCCGTTCCGCTCCGGGCTCGGTCAGCTCCCTGACCATCGCCGCGGCCCAGCAGGCGATGTCCCACCACGGCCCGCGCCGGTATCCTCTGTCGTCACGGTGCACGGCCGGCGGAGCGGGCCGGGCCGCCGGCCGGTCCCGCCGCCAGCCGTACGAAGCCGTCCAGCCAGAGCTCGGCGTCCGTCCCGCCGGAGCCCGTCAGGCCCGGCCGGAGCAGCCGCTCCGGGTCCCGCACCGGCGGGAACATCGGCGCCGGCTCGGGCACGGACGGGAGCTGCGCGGGAACGAAGCGCGCGGGTTCCGGCTCGGCCGCCACCTCGCCGCCGAAGACCGCCGCCAGCTCGGCGCCCTGGTAGGCCGGGAGCGCCGCGACGGCGTCCCTGATCACCTCGGCGCCCGCCGGGGTGAACCGCCCGGAATGCTCGAGCGCCAGCCGCACCGCGCGCTCCCGCGCCTCACCCGACGCGCACGACAGCGCGGCGGCCAGCGCGGGCGCGTAGTCGTCCAGGTCGTCCAGATCGCCCAGGCTGCCCAGCCCGTCCAGGCCGCCCGGCTCCCCGGAGGCGTCCTTCAGGAGCCGGTCGAGCCAGGCCAGCCCGGCCCGGACCAGCCTCCCCTCGGTACGGAAGAGCAGCCCCCGCACGGCCTCGGCCGCCCGGCCGGGCGGGACCGGGCCCAGGCGGCGGACCTGCTTCAGTGCCAGGTCGGCGACGTTCGCCGCGGCGGCCGGCAGCAGCGCCAGATAGTCGTCCCGGTGCGGCGCGGTCTCCTCGGGCGCCGGGTCGAGCCGCTCGTGCAGGCGGACGAAGGGCCTCTGGGCGGCGGCCTGACCGCCGCGCAGGAAACGGGAGCGGCACCCGGCCAGCAGCGACTCCCGCCTGATCCGGCCGTCGGCGGCCAGCGCGGCCAGGGCGGCGGGCCAGTCGTCACCGCCGCCGTCACCGTCACCGTCACCATCACCGTTGCCGTTGCCGTTGCCGTTGCCGTTGCCGAGGATCCTGCCTGCGCCTTCGGCCTCGAACAGCCGCGGGACCATCGCATCCAGCAGCGGGTCGGCGGCCAGGTCCCCCGGACGGGTGGCCGCGATCCAGGCGAGCGTGAGCGGATCGTGCACGGGCGGCTCGGCCCCGGTGGCGCGCAGCAGCTCCAGAGCCAGCCGTACCCGCTGGTCGGGCTCGGGCCGCGTCCCGCGCAACCGCAGCGCCAGCCGGACCGCGAGGTCCTGCCGCCAGGCCACGGGCCGGGCCGCCACGACCTGGAGGATCAGCGGCACGTCGTCGGCGGCGCCGGTCCCGCCGGGGTCCCGGCCCCGGGCGAGATCGCGCCGGTCGAGCCAGGAGGCGACGGCCGCGGCACCCGGGAGGACGCCCGCCCCCGCCACCCGCAGGGGCTCGATCCAGCGCCTCGTCGCTTCCCTGATGTAGAGCGTCTCCGCCCCGGGCAGCTCGAATATCTCCCGGCGCGTGCGCGCCGCCTCGGCCCGCAGCTCATCCCAGCGGGCGTGGAACGCGCGGCTGCGCTCGGCGTCCCTGCGCTCACCCGCCTCCCGCGCCACCGGCAGATGACCGGGGAGCTCGCGGGCGACCTCGCGGCGGCGCGCGTCGTCGAATCCGGCCACCAGTACCGCGACGGCGGCGGCGTCCTCGGCCTCTATCGCCGCGCGGACCTCGTCCCAGGCGTTCGTCATGATCGAAGACGATAGGGGCGCCCGCCGACAGTCGCGCGGGCCCGCCCTCCGTGGAGGACGGGCCCGCGCGGGAACGACCGGCCGCGCCGGCGCTCACCGGAGCAGCTCACCGGAACAGCAGTGCTCAACGGACAACCGCGTTCACCGGAACAGCGGTGCTCACGGAACAGCGGACGCCCGCTGGAGCGGGCGGCTTCTGGAGCGGGCGGCCTCCGGCGGGACGGATCGGACCGCGCCGGTGGAGCCCCGTGCCGGTGCGGCCGTCTCCCGCCCGCATCCCCGCTAGAACGGCCACCCGGCGTTCCGCCCGGCCTCCAGCAGCGGGATCAGCCGGAACGTCGCATCGGAGAAGCCGCCGAACTCGTGCCGGTTGCCCGAGCCGGTCGGCATCGCCGCGTGCCGGTACCCCTGCAGGTTGAAGCCGTACATCGGGACGTGCGCGGGCGCCGCCTCGCCCACACCGCCGCCGTAGTGGCCGCTCATCGTCTGCATGTCCGACAGGATGACCACCCGGTCGTGGCCGGAGTAGGTCCTGCGGACCGCCTCCGCGATCCGCGTGCCGTGGCCGACCTCGCCGGTCCGCGCGCAGAACCGCTCCACCTCCCGCAGCACGGACGCGCCCTTCCAGACGCCGGAGCGGACCCGGTGGCGGAAGACGCCGTCGGCGAAGCCGTACAGGTCCACCCGCTCGCCCCTGGCCGCGAGCGCGACGCCGAACAGCGCCGCCGCCTGGGCGGGCGTGACGGTGGAGCGCGCCGAGACCGCTCCGCCCGTCATCGACGCCGAGGTGTCGACGAGCACGAGGGTCCGGCCGCCGAACGACGGCACGTTCGCCGTGGCCGACGCGAGCGCCTTCTCCAGCGCGTGCCCCCAGCGCAGCGACGGCGCGTTGCGGTGGGCGGAGTAGAACCGGAACGGCAGCTGCCGCGACCGGGCGACCTCGGCGGGGTCGGCCAGCTTCGCCGCGACCCGCCCGGCGACCTCGTCGGAGACCCCCGCCTCGTCGAAGTTCCGCAGGTTCCTCAGCAGAGCCATGTAGCCCATCGACGAGATGACGGCCTCCCACGCGGCGGCGTCCATCGGGCCCTGCAGCCAGCCGGCGAGCGCCTCCCAGGTCATTCCCGCCGCCGCCAGGCGGGCGGGGTCGGCCAGGACGGCGCGGCGCCCGTCGACCGGCAGTGCCGCCAGCTCCGCGCGGGCGCGCAGCACCGCCAGCGACGGGTGGATCGGCTTGTCGCGGCCGTGCCTGCGGTCCAGGGCGTGCGCGAACAGCTCGCCCTGCCAGGGCCGGTCCGCCGCCGGCGCCGGGTGCACGAGGTCGACGACGTCGCCGAAGCGGAAGCCCCGGGAGTCGGTGTCGTACTTCAGCAGGCTCCGCTCGCCGTACAGGCGGCGCACCGCGTCGGCGATGCCGCGCTTGACCGGCTTGGGGACGGCGCGGCCGTACCGGGAGGTCCAGTACGCCAGGGCCTCGCCGGGCTCGTCGGCGCGCTGCAGGACGGAGTCCACCAGCTGCCGGTTGAGCCCGTGCAGGCCGGCGGCGAGCCGTGCCCGTACGGCCTCCAGCGCGGCCACGATCGGGGCGGTGCGCAGGTTCGCGGTCCCGCGCAGCCAGGGAAGGAAGCGGGCCAGCCACTCGCCGTCGGCGACGGCGACCCGGTGGACGAGGGCGCGGAAGCGCTCGTCCCGGTCGCCCGCCTTCTCGTAGAAGGTGTCCTCTCCGACCATGTTCGAGACCGCGAGCAGGAAGAGCTCGCCCTTGGCGTCCCGCGCGTGGCCGGGGGCGCCCTCGTGGGTGCGGCCGGACGGGACCCGGCCGGTCGTCACCGGGCTGGTGGGGGCGGGACGGGCGGTCGCGGTGTTGAACTTGGACATCGGAGCGGACTCCTCTCCTGTCTCCTGGGTCCTGGAGGCCCTGCGGACCTCGGGGGTCATCGGGGGAACGGGGAGGAGCACGTGTCCGCGCGAGGCGCGCCCGAGGTCGAGGCGGCGAAGGCACAAGGTGCTCTGCCATCTGAGCTACGGGACCGCGTGCGGTCCCGGCCGGACTCGAACCGGCGGCCACCCCATTGAGATTGGAAGTAGCCCTCGCCTGCGCACCGGGCGCGCCACGGAGACGTGTCCCTCCCGAGATCGGGGTGACGGCGGTCCGCCCGCCTGAGCCGGGCTGCGTCCCATGGGGCCGCGCAGGGATCGAACCTGAAGTAGCCGCCGTCGTCGCACCGGGAGGTGCGTATGGAATTGTGGGGCCCTTCCCGAGATCGGGGGCGGCGACGGCGCACAAAACGTGCTGCCTTTACACCACACGCCGCAGGTTTTCCGCAGTCGGCGTGCCGGGAGTCGAACCCGGACCTTTCGATCCCTAATCGAAGTAGCCGTCGCCTTCGCACCGGGAAAGGCCGTATGGAATTGTTCCTCCCCGAGGTCGAGGTCGGCCGCGGGCACTGATGTGCTGCCGTTACACCACCCTGGCCTGGGCCAGGACCGGGAGTCGAACCCGGGCCTTCGCTTGGAGAGAGCGACGAAGTATCCGCGTCCTGCGCACCGGGGAGGAGGATTTTCAATTGTCATCGGACCGGACCGACGGCTTCCCCGGAATGGCTCTGCCGGGTTCGCCGACCGGATCCGGTGGCGTCTGAGGCGTTTCCAACGGTAGCGATGTCCGCACCGGAGCACATCCGATTATTTTCGGGCATGGGCGGGCCTCCGCTCCCGCGCGCCGGGAGCGGAGGCCCGGTGCGGAGACCGGTCGTCAGAGGCCGGCGCGGAGACCGGTCCTCGGGACGGTGGTCAGCGCAGCATGTCCACGCCGGCTCTCCCGCCGGCCCCGAGGTGCTCGGCGAACAGGTCCTCCCAGAGCGGCATCACCGCGTCCGGCGCGTACTCCCGCACGGCCTGGCGCGCGGCGGCTCCCATGCGCCGGCGCAGGTCCCCGTCGCGGATGAGGCGGCCGATCCCCCGGGCGAGCGCGTCGACGTCGCCCGGGGGGACGAGCACCCCGTCGACCTCGTCGGTCAGGACCTCGGCGGGGCCGGTCGGGCAGTCGAAGGCCACCACCGGCAGCCCGTGCGCCATGGCCTCGATCATCACCATGGGCAGCCCCTCGAAGCGGGAGCTGAGCACGTACAGCGACGCCTCCGCCAGCCGGTCCGGCAGGTGGTCGGTGCGGCCCATCAGCGCGACGTGCTCTCCGACGCCCAGCTTGTCGATGAGCGCGCCCAGCTCGGCCTTCTTCACGCCGCTGCCGTAGATGCGCAGCCGCCAGTCCGGATGCTCGCGCGCGACGTGGGCGAAGGCCCGGATGAGCAGGTCGAAGCCCTTCTGCGCGGTCAGCCGCCCGGCGGCGACCACGATCCGGCTCTCGTGCGTGGACGGGCGGCGGCCCGTGAGGTCGGGCACCGCGTTGGGGATGCGCACCACCGGCGTGCCGGGCAGCAGCCGCTGGTAGTCGCGGCGGTCGGTGCCGGTCAGCACGGCGACCGCGTCCAGCCTGCCGTAGTGGCGGGTGATCTCCGCCCGGACGGCCCCGGGATGGGTGGCGAGGTTCATGTGCTCCTGGGCGATCCGCACGGCGTTCTTCGACCCGCGGCGGGCGGAGATGAGGTTGAGCGCCGGGCGGGTGGTCACCAGGACGCCGCCGGAGACCGCCGCGACGTAGTCGATGACGCTCTTCTCCACGCGCTCGGTGAAGTAGTGCGCGGCGAACTCCCCGCGCGGGACGATCCGGCCGCGCAGCCGCCGCCAGACGCGGCGGGCGGTCGAGTCCGCGCGGGTCCCGCCGTCACGCTGGTCGACCAGGTCGACGATCGTGACCCGGGGATCGACCGCGAACTGCGGGGTGTCGCGGCGCCGGACGACGCTGGCGAGCTCGACCTCGTGGCCGGCGGCGGCCATCGCGTTCGCCTGGTTGATCACGGTGCGGATCGTGCCGCCCATGCCGTAGGCGTGCAGGAGCACGTAGTGGATCCTCATGGGTCCCCCCCTTCTCCTGCCTGGAGGTATCCCCATTTCCGACATATCGGTATCAATGCCTCAGGAATGGCGGCGGGATCGGGGAGCTCGCGCCCCCGCTGCACCGTGCCCGACTGGATCTTGTCCTTCCAGTCGCCGAGGCCCTTCTGCACCACCTCCGGAGCGCCGTAGGAGAGCATCCCCCGCTCCCAGGGCACGGACAGGAAGTCGCAGATCCGGCGGGTCTCCCCCTCGGGGTCCGCGGTCAGGTCCTCGTAGCGGACGGTCAGGCCGGTCAGCGCCCCGCGGGCGCGCTCGACCGCCCTCATGTAGCGCAGCGCGTCGAGCGCGGCCTCCTCCGGGGTGCGTTTGTCCGGAGCGGCCTCATGCCAGGAGGTGGCGATGGAGGCCGGATGGCGGAGCAGGAAGACGAAGCGGGCGTCGGGCCAGCAGGCGGCGATCCGCCGGAAGGCGAAGGCGTTGGCCGGGGTCTTGTCGACGATGACGGACTTGCCGCTGCGCACCAGCTCCCGGTGGAGCACCCGGTCCCAGAGCAGGTGCTCCAGGTCGGCCCGGTTGTGCCCGAGCGCGGACATCGCCTTCTCCGACAGTCCCGTGCCGAACCCCACGGTCAGCCGGCGCACGTGCAGCTCGTGGGGGGCGTGCAGCATGGAGTGGGCGTTCAGCACCGCCCGCAGCAGCGTGGAGCCCGACCTGACGGGCGAGAGGATGAAGACCGGCGCGCGGAGCAGCCGGTCCGCCTCGGGATCGGCGGGCGGGCGGACGAGCTCCTCCGCCGCGACGGCCGGAGCCGCGGCTCCCCCGGCGGCGGCTCCGGTGGCGGTCCCGCCCGCGGTCCCGGCCGGGACCGCTCTGACCCGTTGGAGCCTGACTCCGGTGAATCTGACCAGGGCGTCGTTGACCGTACGCTGCCAGTTCATTCCTCGGAGGCTACCCAGCGTTCCTGGCAATTCACTGAAAACGACCGGTGAGCATGCTCAGCGGGCATGACGGACACCACAACCGCACCCGGCGGACAGCCTCCGCCCCGTCCCGGGACACCGGCCGAGCAGTGGACCACGACATGACGGACCGCGGGCAGGTCACGCCGCACCGGACGAACCGGGCGGAGATCCAGCGGCCCCGCCCTCCCCCTCTTCCCCGGCCGGGACCGCAGCGGAGGAGCACCGCCGGAACCCCATGCCGGTCCCATCCGTCGTTCAGGAGACGGCATGATCACCGTACGGGAGAAGGGCGAGGACGCTGACCGACATCATCGGGGGACCCACCGCGGACGGGGGCGGACTCCACGTGGCCGACGGCCACCTCGTCGTCGGTCTCCCACCCGGCCGCCGGGTACGGCTGCCGCTCACCGGGCCGGGGCGGGCCACGACGCTGCTGCTCTACGGACACCCCGGCCCGTACGGCACGGTCTACGGACTCGCGGTCCTGGACGACGAGGGCCAGGTCATGCTCGACTCGCCGGGCGCGCGCCCTCGCCACCCGGTCGAGACGACTGCGGCGCAGGCCGGTCTGGCGTTCGTGTTCCGCCTGTACGGCACGGCGGAGGAGGCACGCCGGGCCCTGGCCCGCAGTGTTCCGGGGCGGGATACCGACGTCACGCGTCCCGGACTCTCGGTGCCCGGCCACCCGGAAACACCCGGAGGTTTCGCCCGCCCGGAAGCGCCCGGAACCCCCGGGGCGCGCCGTCCCGGACCACCCGGGACGGCCTGGCAGGGCCCTCCACCGGGCCCGTGGAGCGGCCCTCCCCCGGTCTGCGCGGGACTGCGGCCGGTCGCCGGGGCGACCAAGGGCGCGCCCTTCCCGGCCACCGTGCTCTCCTGGGACGGGGACACGCTGGTCGCGCTCGACCCGCCCGCCGGCCGTACGGTACGGATCACCCCCGCGGCCCTGTACCACTACCGGTATCCGGTGACGGTGACGGACTCCAGGTGGCAGGAGAAGAAACGCGTCTTCACCGGGATCGCGCTGCTCGACGCCGCCGGTCTGGTCCTGCTCGACCTGCCCGGTGAGTGGCGGGTCCCGGACGTGGCCGCCTTCGCGGCCTACCGGGGGCTGCCGATCGTGGACGCCCTGGCCCTCCCTCCGGAGCGGGTCCGCGCGACCCTGGCCGGACGCGCCCCCGGCTGGACGCGCCTGACCGGGCGGCCCGCCCCGCGTTTCTCCCGGGGGAAGAAGGTCGCGATCGCCGGTGCGGGGACCGCGGGCCTGCTGGTGATGGCCTACCTCTCCTCGGTGGGCGGGTGGGCCGCCTGGCGGGGGCTGTCCACGCTGGGGTGGGTGCTGCTGGACGCGGTGGACGCCAAGTGGCTGGCGGTCTTCTTCAGTCCCCTGATCCTCGTCCTGGCCCCGGTCCGCCGGGCGCTGCACCTCAGGCGGGCCAGGCGCGCGAGCGTCCTGGGACCGCCGGGCGGCCCGTTCCTCACGGTCCGGGACGGGAGGCTGCACATCCGGCAGGTTCCCCAGGCCGTCCCCTCGGACCTGATGACGGGGCCCTGGCCGGGCACCGCCGCGGTCCTGCTGGTCTACCGGCACGAGAACCTGCGGGGACTCTTCGTGCTCAGCGGGACCGGCGTGCCGCTGCACCACCTGCCCGGCCCTTGGCATCCGGAGGCCGTGCACCGCTTCGCCGTACGGCACGGCCTGGCCTGTGAAGTCCGGGCGCTGAGCCGCGGGGAGTATCCCGCTCTCGCCCTTCGTGCCGTGGACGCGTCGCCCTGACGGGACGGCGGCCGTCCGCCCGGGACGCGTGGAGCCCCGTCGGGCGCCCTGGCCGGGTTCAGGGCGACGTGCGAAGCCCTGTCAGGAACCTGGCCGGGCAGGGCCGGGTCACCGGAAGGTCACACCAGTCTTACCCAGTAGATCACATCAGGGGTGATTATCCCCGTGAGCACCAGGGGTACGAACCCTTCCGCAAAGGGGGCCGGAGATCCCGTCTCCTCCGGAGGCGACCGGGACGTCCCCCGCCGCGTCCGGACCGCCGGGACCGCTAGGGGGGCTGGTTGCAGCGTCAGGAGTGGTCGTCGCGTGCCGTGTCCGGCCCGTCCCGCCGGGTCCGGCCCTTCGTCCGTGAGTGAGAGGTCCTCTGTGCGACGTGTTCTCCGCCTGTCCCTGCCCGCCCTCGCCGCCCTCGCCACCATCCCCGTGACCGCTCCCCCCGCCGCCGCCGCTCCCCTCTCGGGCCTGCCACGGGGCGTCAGGAAGGCGATCGTCTCGAGGATCGTGGACGGTGACACGATCGAGGTCCGGTTCGGCAAGAGCGGCCGGCCGGTCCGCGTGCGCATGCTGGGGCCCGACACCCCCGAACACGGCCGGTGCTGGTTCGACGCCGCGACGGAGCGCACCCGCGAGCTCCTGCCGGTCGGCAGGAGCGTCTACCTCCTGCGGGACCGGGACCGCATCGACCACTACGGGCGGCAGCTGTTCTACGTCTACAACAGCCGGGGCGTCTCCGTGGCCCGCGCCCTCATCCGCTACGGGTACGCCAGGGCGCTGCTCTACCGGAAGAACGACCGGTACATCAGGGTGATGCGCCTGGAGGAGGCCCGGGCTCGGAAGAAACGGCTGCGGATCTGGTCGGGCCGGTGCGACCGCGTCAAGGACGCCGGGCACGACTCCGGGAAGACCGGCGACTCCGGGCACTCCGGGAACTCCGGGCACTCCGGGAACACGGTGGAGCCGCAGCCCTTCGAGGTGAGCACGGCGGGCCTCATGCCCGGCTGGTATCCCGACCCCCGCTTCCCCACCTGCCGGGCGGCGATCACCGCGGGCTTCGGGCCGTACCGGCGGGGGATCCACCCCGAGTACGGCTGGTACTACGACGCCGACCGCGACGGGATCGTCTGCGAGCGCTGACCCCGGGCACCGCCGGGCCGGTCTGCGGGCGCCCTCGGAGGCAGGCCGTCCTCCCGCGGCCGCGCCCCCGGGTCCGGAGAATCAGCGGCCCAAGGGCTCAGGGACCCAAGGGCTCAGCGGTCCAGGAGCCCAGAGACCCAGGGGCTCAAGGGCTCAAAGGGCCCAGGAACCCAGGGGCCCAGGAGCCCATGGGCTCAGAACCCGAGCGTGTCCTGGACGCCCTCGCGCTCCTCGGACTCCTCGAAGCCGAGGACGTCCAGGACCTGCCGGCCGTACTTCGCCAGCTTGTTCTCGCCGACGCCGCTCACCCCGCCCAGCTCGGCCAGGGACGACGGGAGCTCGGTCGCGATCTGACGCAGGGTCGCGTCGTGGAAGATCATGTATGCGGGTATGCCCTGCTCCCTCGCGGCCGAGCCCCGCCAGGCGCGCAGCCGCTCGAAGAGGGCGGCGGCCTCCTCCGGCAGGTCGGCGGCGGCGGTCCTGCGGGATCCCCCGGTCCGCGCGGCGGACTCGGCGCGGGCGGCCCGTTCCGGGTCGCGCCGGAACGCCACCTGGCGCCGCCTCGCCAGCACCTCGCCGCTCGCCTCGGTAAGCGCCAGCGTCTTGTGCTCGCCCTCGACGGCCAGGAGCCCCTGCGCCAGCAGCTGGCGCACCACGGCGCGCCACTCGGACTCGTTCAGCTCCGCGCCGATGCCGAACACCGTCAGGGAGGCGTGGCCGTGCTGGGAGATCTTCTCGGTCTGCCTGCCGAGCAGGATGTCGATGACGTGCCCGGCGCCGAAGCCCTGCCCGCGCTCGCGCCGGAGCCGGAACACCGCCGACAGGACCTTCTGGGCGGCGACCGTGCCGTCCCAGGTCTGCGGCGGCGTCAGGCAGGTGTCGCAGTTGCCGCAGGGATCGCACTCCTGGCCGAAGTAGTCGAGCAGGCGCCCCCGGCGGCACTCGACCGTCTCGCACAGGGCCAGCATGGCGTCGAGGTGGGCGCTCGCCCGGCGGCGGTGGACCTCTCCGCCCTCGGAGGTCTCGATCAGCCGGCGCTGCTGCACGACGTCCTGGAGGCCGTAGACCATCCAGGCGGTGGACGGCAGTCCGTCGCGCCCGGCCCGGCCGGTCTCCTGGTAGTAGCCCTCGACGGACTTGGGCAGGTCGAGGTGGGCGACGAACCGCACGTCGGGCTTGTCGATGCCCATGCCGAAGGCGATGGTGGCGACCATGACGAGGCCGTCCTCGCGCAGGAAGCGCGCCTGGTGCGCGGCGCGGGTGCGCGCGTCGAGCCCCGCGTGGTACGGCAGCGCCTCGATGCCGTTCTCGGCCAGGAACGCGGCGGTCTTCTCGACGGAGGACCGGGACAGGCAGTAGACGATGCCGGCGTCGCCGGGGTGCTCGGTGCGCAGCAGGTTCAGCAGCTGCCGCCGCGGCTCCTTCTTCTGCGCGATGCGGTAGCGGATGTTGGGGCGGTCGAAGCTCGACACGAACTGCCGGGCCTGCTCGAGGCCCAGCCGGGAGACGATCTCGGCGCGGGTGGCCTCGGTGGCGGTCGCGGTCAGCGCGACGCGCGGCACGCCGGGCCAGCGCCGGTGCAGGACGGACAGGGCCAGGTAGTCGGGGCGGAAGTCGTGTCCCCACGCCGAGACGCAGTGCGCCTCGTCGATGGCGAACAGGGAGATCGTGCCCCGGGCGAGGAGCTCCAGCGTCGCGGGCGTGCGCAGCCGCTCCGGCGCCACGTAGAGCAGGTCGAGCTCCCCGGCGAGGAAGGCGTCCTCGACCCGGTGCCGCTCGTCCTGCTCCTGCGTGGAGTTGAGGAAGCCCGCCCGCACGCCGAGGTCCCTCAGCGCGTCGACCTGGTCCTGCATGAGCGCGATGAGCGGGGAGACGACGATGCCGGTGCCCTCCCGCACGAGCGCCGGGATCTGGTAGCACAGCGACTTGCCGCCGCCGGTGGGCATGAGCACGAGCGCGTCGCCGCCGGCCACGACATGGTCGATGATCTCGCGCTGGCGCCCTCGGAACGAGCCGTAGCCGAAGACGCGGCGGAGCACACGCGCCGCGTCGTCCGCCGCGGGCGTGCTCTCGGACGGCTGAGCGGTGTTCCCGGACGGCGGGCCGCTCTCGGGCGCGGAGGCGGCGCTCTCGGAGGAAATCACCGCGTCATTCTAGGAGGGCCGCCGAACCGCCGGGCGGACGGCGGAAGGGCTGTGGACGGCGGCGGTGATCCGGCCGGAGGCCGTGGACGACGTGGCGGGAGCGCTACCGCGCGGCCCGGAGCCAGACGGCCGTGTCGGGCGGGAGCAGCCCGTCGCCGCCGAGCGGGCCGCCGGCCAGCAGCACGGCCTCGTGCGGCGGGAGCCGTACCGGAGCGGGGCCCAGATTGACCACGCAGACGAGACCGGACTCGCGGGCGAAGGCCAGCACGCCGGGGTCCGACTCCAGCCAGCGCAGGGTGCCGTCACCGAGTTCGGCGCGGCGGATGCGCAGCGCGTCCCGGTAGAGGCCGAGCATGGAACCGGAGTCGGCCTCCTGGGCCTCTACCGTCAGGTCCTTCCAGGAGGCGGGCTGCGGCAGCCAGGGGTCGCCCGCGCCGAAGCCGAACGGGGGCTCCTGCCCCGACCAGGGCAGCGGCACCCGGCAGCCGTCCCGGCCGGGCACGGTCCGCCCCGAACGGGTCCAGATGGGGTCCTGGCGCAGCTCGCCGGGGATGTCGTCGACCTCGGGCAGGCCGAGCTCCTCGCCCTGGTAGACGTAGACGCTCCCGGGCAGCGCCATGGCGAGCAGCGCCGCGGCCCTGGCCCGGCGCGTGCCGAGCGCGAGGTCGCAGGGGGCGCCGTCCCGGCGGTCGCCGTGGTCGAAGGAGGTGACCGCCCGGCCGTACCGCGTCACCGGCCGGGGCACGTCGTGGTTGGACAGCACCCAGGTCGGCGGGGCGCCGATCCGCTCGTGGGTGTCCAGCGTCAGCTCGATCGAGGCCCGCAGCTCGCGCGGGTCCCAGGCGCGGGTCAGGAAGTCGAAGTTGAACGCGGTGTGCATCTCGTCGGGGCGCAGGTAGCGGGCGAACCGCTCCTGGTCGGGCAGCCACACCTCGCCGATCAGGATCCGGTCCCCGTAGCCGTCGACGATCCGCCGCCAGCCCCGGTAGATCTCGTGCACGCCGTCGAGGTCGCCGTCGGCGCCGGAGGGACTGCCGAAGTCCTTGACGAGCAGCGCGGCGGAGTCGACCCGGACGCCGGCCACCCCCCGGTCGAGCCAGAAGCGCAGGATGTCGTGGAACTCCTCCACGACCTCGGGGTTGTCCCAGTCGAAGTCGGGCTGGCCGGGGTCGAACAGGTGCAGGTACCACTGCCCGTCCGGCACCCGGGTCCAGGCGGGGCCGCCGAAGATGGACCGCCAGTCGTTGGGCGGCAGGTCGCCGCGGCCGTCCCGGAACCAGAACCGCGCCCGCTCCGGCGAGCCGGGCCCGGCCGCCAGCGCCCGCCGGAACCACTCCTGCTCGACGGAGCCGTGGTTGGGGACGACGTCGACGATCGTCCGGATACCGAGGGAACGGGCCTCCTCGATGAACGCCTCCGCCTCGGCGAGCGTGCCGAACACGGGGTCGATGCCGCGGTAGTCGGCCACGTCGTATCCGCCGTCGGCCATCGGCGAGGGATACCAGGGGTTGAGCCAGACCGCGTCGGCGCCGAGGTCCGCCAGGTACGGCAGGCGGTCCCGCAGTCCTGCCAGATCGCCGATCCCGTCGCCGTTCCCGTCGGCGAAGCTGCGCAGGTAGACCTGGTAGATGGCGGCCCCGCGCCACCACTGCCGGGGCCGGGCGGCCTGCCGTACGGCCTGCGAAGGCGTCGCGGGGGCCCGATCCGCTTCCGGGGCGGCGCTGCGGGACATGGCCGGGCGGCTCCTCGCGCTCGGGGGACGACCGGGACGGCCTCGCCGGCCGGTCGCGGAGGACACCCGGAACATATAGAACCTCCCGGAACGCGGCAACGGGCGGCGTCCTGGGCGGGGAGCGCGGCAATGGGCGGCCCGGCGGACGGGCGGGTCCCCGCGGGACCGGTCCGGGGGTAGCCTGCGCTCATGCCCGGCGGGATCGAGGCGGGCGGCTCGCGCCCGGCGGCCACGGGGCACGGCGGGATCGGGGCGGGCACGGCGGATCGGGTGGGCGCGGCGGATGCTGAGACTGGACCGGCTGGTGAACGTCCTCGGCGGCTACGGGGCACGGCTGTGCTCGGCTCCGGCCTCCAGGGACGTGGAGCTGCGCAGCGTGATGGTGCACGACCCGACCGATCCCCGCCCCGCCACCGGTGACGTGTTCCTGGCGGTGGGCGTGGGCTCGGTGGCCGAGGCCGTGCGCCTGGCGCGGTCGGCCCGGGCCGTCGCGGTGCTGGCGCGCGGGAGCCTGCCGCCGGGCGGGGGCCTGCCGGCGGACGCCCGCGACGGCGGCGTCGCCGTCCTGCTGGTGGAGCCGGAGGTGTCCTGGAGCCAGCTCTTCGGCGTGGTGTACGGACTGGTGCTGGAGGGCCGCGAGAGCGAGTCCGGGCGGGGCCCCGCCGACCTGTTCGCCTTCGCCGACATGCTCGCGGCCGAGGTCGGCTGCCCGGTGACGGTCGAGGACCGGATGTCGCGCGTCCTGGCCTACTCCGGCTCGCAGCAGACCGCCGACCCGGTGCGACTGGAGACGATCCTCGGCAGGCGGGTGCCGGAGGACACGCACCGGCTGCTCGAGCTGCGGGGCGTCTTCGCGCATCTGGCGGCCTCCGACGAGCCGCTCTTCGTCGAGCCCGTCCCCGCGCACGGGCTGCGGGGCCGGATGGTGGTCGCCGTGCGCGCCGGGCGCGAGCTGCTGGGGTCGATCTGGGCCGAGTGCGAGAGTCCGCTGCCCGGCGAGCGCCGGGCCCTGCTGGCCGACGGGGCGCGGGCTCTCGCTCTGCACCTGCTCCGCTCCCGGGTCGGCGCGGACCTGGAGCGGCGGGTGGAGTCCGACCTCGTCCTGCAGCTGCTGGAGGGCACGGCCGACGCGCCCGCCGTGATCAGCAGGCTCGGCCTGCCGCAGGACCGGCAGTTCCGGGTGATCGCGCTCCAGGCGCACATCGGCGAGGAACGGCACGCCGCGGTCCTGATGGCCTTCGAGCGCGTGACCACGGGCTTCGGCTGGGCGCGGCCCGGGCGCAGCACGTTGTTCGGCAACACCCTCTACACCGTGCTGCCCTGCGGGGCCGACCCCGCGCCCGCCCGTGACTGGCTCGCCGCGACCACGCAGGCCCTGCCCCGCCAGGTCACCGTCCTCGCCGGCGTCGGCGGGGCGGCGGGCCCCGCCCAGCTGCCCGCCGGCCGGCAGGAGGCCGACGAGAGCCTCGCCCTGCTCGCGGCCCGGGAGGAGACCCGGGAAGGGACACGGGAAGGGACGCGAGGGGAGGCGCGGAGAGGGACCCGGGAGGAGGCGGCGGCGCCCGGAGCGGCGTGGGGGGCGGCGCGCTCCGGCGGCGCCCTGGCGGTCGTCTACGACGAGTCGTGGGACGAGATCCTGCTCCAGCGCCTGCGTGCCGCCGCCGCCTCGGGACGCGTCCCCGCCCGCGGGCCCGTCGCCGAGCTGACCCGGCACGACGCCGAGCACGGCACCCGGTACGTCGCGACGCTGCGCGCCTGGCTGGACGCCCAGGGGGACCTGGCCGCCGTCGCCGCGCGACTCGGCGTGCACCCCAACACCGTGCGCTACCGGCTCCGGAAGATGGCGGAGGTCACGGAGCTGCGGCTGGACCGCCCGGAGAAACGGCTGGCCATGATCATCGCCTTGGCGGCCGGCCAGGGCGGTCACCCCTGAACGACGGCCGCCCCTGAACCAGGCCGCCCGCGGCCCGCCGTGGCGCCACGGCGGGCCACGGGCGCTCGGATCCGCACGGGCGCTCGAGTCCCGCACGGGCGCTCGAGTCCCGCACCGGTACTCGGATCCCATGCCGGCGCTCGAGTCCCATCGCCTCACCCGCCCGCCTGCCACTTGTCGGAGGCGGACAGCACCCGCCTCCTCGATTGTCCGGATCGGACAGACCGTTCCCACCCGGATGCGGTGATCCTCCTCACAGGGAACCGGCAACGGAGCCGGTGACGGAGCAAGGAGAAGACCGATGGGCATCGACGGTGGGCCGCGGACGGCGGTGGTGGTCGGCGCCGGCGTGGTGGGGCTGTCGACCGCGTGGTTCCTGCAGGAGCACGGGGTGGAGGTCACCGTGGTGGACCGCGACGGGGTGGCCGCGGGCGCCTCGTGGGGGAACGCCGGCTGGCTCTCGCCGGGGCTGGCCATCCCGCTGAACGAGCCCGGCGTACTCCGGTACGGTCTGCGCTCCCTGCTGGACCCGCGTGCCCCGCTGCACGTCCCGGTCACCCCGGACCCGGCCCTCTGGTCGTTCCTGTCCAGGTTCGCCCTGAACTGCACCTGGACATCGTGGGGCCAGGCCGTACGGGCCAACCTGCCGTTCAACGAGGAGTGCCTGGAGGCGTTCGACGCGCTCGCCGCGGGCGGGGTCACCGCGCCCACCGTCGAGGCGCCGATCACGGCCGCGTTCGAGACCGAACGGCAGGCCGTGGCGCTCCTGCACGAGTTGCGCCGGATCGACCGGGCCGGGCTGCCGATCGAGTACACCGCCCTCGACGGCGACCGGCTCCGCCGCGAGGCGCCGCAGATCTCCCCGCGCGTGCGGGCCGGGATCCGGCTGGACGGACAGCGCTACGTCGACCCCGGCGCGTTCACCCAGGCCCTGGCCGACGCCGTCGTCGCGCGCGGCGCCGAGATCCGCTCCGGGTTCCGGGTGACGGGGGTGCACACCGCCTCCGGCGGGCTCACCGTCCGGTCGGACGCCGGCGACCAGGTCCGGGGTGACGCCGTCGTGGTGGCCACCGGCGCCTGGCTGAACGACCTCGCCCGCGACTGGGGCGTGCGCGTGCCGGTGCGCGCCGGGCGGGGTTACTCGTTCACCGTGCCGACCGAGCGTCCCGTGCCGGGACCGGTCTACCTGCCCGCCGTCCGGGTGGCCTGCACGCCGTACCAGGGCAAGCTGCGGGTGGCCGGGACGATGGAGTTCCGCGGTCCCGACGACCCGCTGTACCGCAAGCGCGTCGACGCGATCGTCGCCTCCGCCCGGCCGCTGCTGACCGGCGTCTCCTGGGAGGAGATGACCGACGTGTGGGTCGGCCCGCGCCCCGTCACCCCCGACGGCATGCCGCTCGTCGGGGCCACGCGCAGGCCCGGCGTGTTCGTCGCCGGCGGGCACGGCATGTGGGGGCTCACCCACGGCCCGGTCACCGGGCGCGCGCTCGCCGAGCGGATCGTCACCGGGAAGGACTCGGAGGTCCTGCGGGACTTCGACCCCCTCCGCTGAGGCACGGGCGG
>NZ_JBHSBM010000025.1:164637-243617 GCF_042650625.1 Planomonospora corallina | reverse complement strand
TGATCCCGCCGCCGGTGACGCCCTGCCCTCCCGGGACTCCGCTGTCCGCCGGGACTCCGTTGTCCGCCGCGGTGAGCGATCGGTAGGGTGGTCGGTCCGGCCGGAGAGGACGGCGCACCGGTGGGCCCGGAGAGGAGACGGACGTGCTGCTGCGGACCGCGCGGCCGGACGAGGCGGAGACGCTGAGTGCCCTGGCGCTCCGGTCCAAGGCCCACTGGGGCTACGACGAGGCGTTCCTGGCCGCATGCCGGGACGAGCTGACCCTGACCCCCGGGCGGGTCACGGCGGCACGGACCGTGGTGGCCGAGCGGGACGGCCGCGTCCTGGGCTTCGCCACCCTGGAGGGGGACCCGCCACGGGGAGAGCTGGGCATGCTCTTCGTCGAGCCGGACGCCATCGGGACGGGCGTCGGCCGGCTGCTCTTCGCGCACGCCGTCGCCACCGCCCGCGGACTCGGCTTCACCCGGCTGGAGATCGAGTCCGATCCCTACGCCGAGCCGTTCTATCTGGCGATGGGCGCCGTGCGAACCGGCTCCGTGCCGTCCGGCTCCCTGACGGGCCGGACGCTGCCGCTGCTGGAGGTCACCGTCGCCTGACGCTCCGGGCGGTGGCGCGTGCCCCCGCCCCGCGAGTGCCCCGCCCCGCGAGTGTCCCCGGTGCCCGGGCGTGCCCGCTCATCCCGGCCGCAGGGCGAGGGCGCCGTCCGGCTCCAGGTCCACCCCGGAGCCGAAATCACGGCAGACGCGGTCGAGGACGTCCCGGAGCCAGGCCCGGTCCGCGTCCGAGGCGTGGCACAGCCGCATCCTGCGGGACCGCAGGGGCGTCATCCGCAGCCCGGCCAGGGCCCCGGAGTCCGGCTCCAGCGTCGCGAAGTACAGCAGCCGCAGATCGTCGCGGTACTCCTCGTAGCCGGTGATGCCCTCGTAGTCGTCGACGAGGTCTCCGCAGCCGTACAGCACGAGCCTGCCCCGGTACACCTCTGCGGGCCGGGGGTGGTGGGAGGAGTGGCCGTGCACGACGTCGGCCCCGGCGTCGACGAGCCGGTGCGCGAAGCGGACCTGGTCGCGGGGGACGCCGTAGCCCCAGTTGGAGCCCCAGTGGACGGAGGCGACCACGATGTCACCGTGTCGTCCGGCCTGCCGTACCCGCTCGGCGGCCTCGGCCTCCCCCGCGGCCGTCGCGGGCACGAAGGCGACGCCGGGACGGTCCGGGGCCGCGGCCCAGCCCGGCGGGACGCCGCTGGAGGCCATGCCGAAGGAGAGGACCGCGAAACGCCTGCCGCCGGCGGTGACGACCGCGGGCCGCCACGCCTCCCGCTCGTCCCGGCCCGCTCCCGCCCGGCGCAGTCCCGCGCGGTCCAGGGCGTCGAGCGTCTCCTCCAGCCCCCGGCGGCCGAAGTCCAGCACGTGGTTGTTGGCCAGCGCGCAGACGTCCGGCCGGGCCGCCGCCAGGCAGGGGAGGTTGTCCGGGCTCATCCGATAGCACACGGGCTTGCCCGGCGCGAACTCTCCGCCGCGCGTGACGCTCGTCTCGAGGTTCACCACCCGCAGGTCGGGCGCGGTCTCCTCCAGCACCGCCAGGGCGTCCCCCCAGGGCCAGGCGAAGCCGGCCCGCGGCACCGGGCCGCCGGCCGCCTCCGCCAGCGCGACGTAGTCGCGGGCGTCCTGGACGTACGTCTCGCGCAGCGCGGGATCGCCGGGGAACGGAAGGATCTGGTCGACGCCGCGGCCGAGCATGACGTCCCCGCAGAGGAACAGCGTCATCGGGTCTGCCTGCATACCTCCATCAAATCCGGTACGTCCGGCGCCGGGCCCACCGGACGGCGGGAACCGCCCGGCCTCCGGTGGGCCTCCACCTCCCGGCCCGGCGCTCAGGAGGACCCGAGCACGATCCGGCCGATCCGGTCGACGGCGCCGAAGTCACCGGCCGAGGCACGGTTCTTCATCACGGCCACGCTGGTCCCGGTGGCGGTGTCCGCGAAGGCCGCGGTGCCCCCGCTGCCGACCATCCCGAAGACGGTCGGGGCGGCGAGCGCCCCGGTCAGGCCGACCGCGTAGCCCAGACCCCACGTGGCGGGGGCGCCGGTGACCTCGTCCACACCCGTCACCGCCGCGGCGGACAGCTCGCGCAACCGGCCGGCGGAGACGAGCTCCCCGTTCAGCAGCGCGTCGTACATGCGGGCCGCCGCGCGGGCGGTCATCGTGCCGCCCGCCGGGATGTCGGAGCCCAGCACGTCGGCGCGGTTGCTGAAGGCCGCGTCCGGCATCGCCGCCGCGGGGGCGGCGGTGTAGCCGTCGACCACCCGGAAGAACGGGATCGCGGCCATCATCTCGGCGGGCATCTCCATCGCCGGAGCGGCGTCCTCGATCCTGGCCAGCCGGCCGAGCTCGGCGGCGGGGACGCCGAAGAACAGCTCGTCCGCCACGCCGAGCGGCCCGGTCACCTCCTCGCGGAGCACCTGCGAGATGCGCTTGCCGGTCACCCTGCGGACGACCTCACCCAGGATGTAGCCGAAGGTCTGCGCGTGGTAGCCGAACCGGGTGCCCGGCTCCCACCACGGCCTGGCATCGGCGATCGCGGCGCACATCCGGTCCCAGTCGCACAGGTCCTCGGGCGTGGTGCCGACCGGCACCCCGGGCACGCCGGTCGCGTGCGTCAGCGCGTGCCGTACGGTCGCCCGCTCCTTGCCGTGGGCGGCGAACTCCGGCCACACGTCCGCGATCCGCGTCTCGTAGCCGAGGACTCCGCGCTCGGCCAGCACATGGACGACGGTCGCGGTCACCCCCTTGCCCGTCGAGGTGGCGTAGACCGGGGTGGCGGAGGTGAAGGGGCGGCCGCTCGCCGGGTCGGCGACGCCCGCCACCGCGTCGACCAGGAGCTCACCGCGCCGGTAGGCGGCGACCTGCACGCCGCGCTCGGCTCCGGACTCCACCAGCTCGTCGATGGCGTACTGCACCTGCTTCTGCAGATCGGTCATGGTGGTTCCTCTCCCTCGGGCTTCGTAGGTCGCTCATAGGACGAGCGGGCCGCGGAAAAGGAATCGGTCCCCCGCCGGGAAGACGGCCGGCCGTCTCCGGCGGGAGCCGGCGGGCCGCCGGCCCCGGGCCCCGTGCGAGCCGGCTGCCCGGACCGCGCGGACGGCGCCTCAGAGCGAGGAGGGCAGGCCGAACAGGGCGAACCGCTCCTCCCCGAACACGGTGATCTGGGAGATCAGCCCCTCCTCGACCCGGAGCACGCCCACCCACGAGGGCGAGAAACGGGTCTCGCCGGGCCTGCGCAGGTACGCGGCGACCGCGGGCTGCCGGTTCGCGCGGGTCGCGAGCACCCGCCACTCCCCCCATCCCGCCGGTCCTCCCGCGTCCGGGTCCCATCCCGCGAGGAAGGCCCCGCGCCCGTGCAGCCAGATCGGCTCCGGCGGCATCGTCTGCACCACGTCGGCCCGTAGCACCTCCGCCAGGACGGACGGGTCGGCCCGCTCCACGGCGTCGACGTAGCGCCGCAGCACGGCCCGCTCGGCCTCGGTGGGCTCGGCGTCCACGCTCCACTCCATCCGCCGCTCGGGCAGGTGCCTGCGCAGGACCGGCCTGGCCCGCTGCAGGGCGCTCTTCACCGCGGCGACCGTCAGGCCGAGCGCCTCAGCGGTCTCCTGCGCCGGCCAGCCGAGCACGTCGCGCAGGATCAGCACCGCGCGCTGCCGGGCCGGCAGGTGCTGGATCGCGACCAGGAAGGCCAGTTCGATCGTCTCCTGGTCGATCACCACGTCGGCGGCGTCCAGCAGCGCGTCGGGGTACGGCTGGAGCCACGGGACCGCGCCCGCGACCGGCCGGTCGAGCCCGGGGTCGGCCAGGACCGGCGCCGGGCGCGGCTGCGGCCGGCGGGGGTGCGCCCTGAGGTGGTCCAGGCAGGCGTTGGTGGCGATCCGGTACAGCCAGGCCCGAAGGCCGTCGTCGTCGCGCAGCGCGTCGCGCCGTCGCCAAGCCCGCAGGAACGTCTCCTGGACCAGGTCCTCGGCCTCGTCGAAAGAGCCGAGCATCCGGTAGCAGTGCACGTGCAGCTCCCGCCGGTGCGCCTCCAGGCGCTCGCCGAACCCGTCCACCGCCGTCACCGCCCCGCACCCGGGACGGCCCGCGGCGCGAGGCCCGTCCCGGAGCGCGTCTCCGCACGCCCTCGGCCCGCCCCCGGGCCCGCGAGCCCGGAGCGCCGCGGCGCCCGGCTCTCCGCGGTCGTGATGACAACACTCATGCCCCGCAGGCTACTGATGATGATCAATCGGGTGAAGGGCCTCGTGCGCCTCGACCAGCTGCCTGGGCGCGGTCAGGCACCACGCCTCGGTGACCAGCTCGAACAGCTCGTCGGCGTCGATCCCGTCCAGGTGGACCACGACCCAGCCGAACCGGCCCGCGGTGAACTGGACCTCGAAGACCTCCGGCCGCTCCGCCACCAGCGCGATCTGCTCCTCGATCGTCGACTTGAGGCCGACGGTCTCCGTCCGCTCCCACAGGTAGCCGAAGCCCTTGCCACGGACCTTCAGCGAGATCCAGTCGCCGCCGGGGCTCTGCTTCACCTCGGGCAGCCGGTCCAGCATCTTCAGGAACTCGTCAACAGTCACACCCATGGGCCCTGGCCTATCAGCCGGCTCCGACATTTTCCCCGCCGCCACGCGGCTCTCCCGCCGCCACCGGGGCGCCGAGGACGTCGCCGTACGGCGGCGCGGACCCGGAGGCGGGCTCAGAGGCGGGCTCGGAGCCGTTCGACCGCCGAGCCGGAGCCCGTCCGCCCCGGCCCCGGAGCCGTTCGGCCGCGGGGCCGGAGCCGTTCAGCCGCGGGGCCGGAGCACGGAGTACAGGACCTGGTCGTGCCAGCGGCCGCCGCGCCACTGCGCCTCGCGGACGACACCCTCGCGCTCGAATCCCGCCTTCTCCAGCGCGCGCTGCTCGGCGAGGTTGGCGATGTCGGTGAAGGCCTGGACGCGGTGGGCCCGGGTGTGGTCGAACAGGTAGGCGACGAGCCGCCGCTGCGCCTCGGTCCCGATGCCGCGCCCCCGAAGACCGGGCCTGAGGCCGATGGCGATCGTCCAGCACCAGGAGGTGACCGGCCGCCCCCAGGAGCCCTTGAACCACTCGACGCGGCCGGCGACCTCCCCACCGGCGCAGACCGTCAGCGTGCCGCCCTCGTCCCCCAGCAGGCCCGTCTCGGCGAACGCGCGGCGCAGCCTGACCGGGTCCTGGTGGCCGAACCACTGGTAGGGGCCGGTGCCCTCCGGCGTGCGGAACTCTTCCTCGAAGATCTGAAGATCGTCGTGCAGGACGGGACGGAGCACCACGCGCATCGCAGGGGTCTCTCCTCGGTCGGGGCCGGACACGGAGATCATGAACCTTACCGGGACCCGGTCACGGCGGAAATGGCCTCCCGTTCCCCGCCGTCCCGCCCGGCCGGCGCCGGTCGACGAGCTGCTGGCCCTGGCGGCGCTGCCTACTCCCCGGCCCGGCTCCGCCTGAGACGCCGGAAGAAGGACGGCCTCCGGCGCGGCGGCTCCGGGGAGGCGGGTCCCTCCTCCGCGGGATGGGCGGCCCGCCACTCGGCGACGACCTCCTCCGCGTCGAGGAGCGGCTGGTGGACCGGCGGGCCGGACAGGGCCTTCCGGTAGCTCTCCCGGATCCTGCCGTTGATCTCCCCGATGATCCGGCGGGCCTCGGCCTCCGTGCGCGCGGCCACCGCCACCGCCCGGGCCTCCTCGGCCTCCTTGCGCAGCGCGAGCGTGCCGGGCAGCGGGAACGCCAGGTTCTCCGCCTCCAGCTTCTGCTTGATCCACCACATCTCGTCGTACGGCTCGCCCTCACCGGGCAGGGGCTTGCCCGCCCCCGGCAGGTCGTCGAAGGCCCCGCGCTCGGCGGCCTCGCGGATCTGCCGGTCGACCCATGTCTCGAAGCCGGCTCCGAGCGGCTTGCGCTCCGTCACGGATCCCACCCCCCTGCGAGACCTGCGGCTCCTTCGAGGATAACCAGCGCGACGGCCCGGACGGCGCCGCCGTACCGTCCCGGCGCCGCCGGGCCCGCACCGCGGAAGGTCGCTCTCCGCGGCGCGGGCCCGGGGACGCCGCCAGGAGCCTCGTCAGAGGGTCCCGTCAGGGGGCGAGGGCCGCGGAGAGCGCGGGCAGATAGCCCCGGGCGTGGCCGGTGGCGTTCGGGTGGACGGTGGTGCCGCTGATCCAGGGGCTCGACGTGCAGATCTCGTGGCCCGCGAACGCCTGCCGGGCGTCCGCGAAGGTGAACCCGGCGGCCGCGGCGCGGTCGGCGATGACCTCGTTCAGCCGGTCGGCGCCGTCGTTGATGATCGACCGCTTGGTGGAGCTCGGCCCGCCGAGGCAGATCCCGCCCTGCTTGTAGAGGCGGGGGTAGCCGAGCACCACGACCTTCGCCTGCGGGGCGCGCGCCCTGATCTCGGCGTAGAGGGCGTCGAGCTCGCCCGGGAGCACGTTCCGGGCGTACTCGAGCCCCCTGTTCACCGCGTTCCGGCACGCGGTCGTGCTGGAGAGCAGGCAGCTCAGCATCGTGTCGGCGAAGCCGACGTCGTTGCCGCCGATGGTGATGCTGACCAGGGTGGTGGAGCCGTCGAGGGCCGACAGCTGGTTGCCGCGCACGTCCGGGATCTTCGCGCCGCCGCAGGCGACGAATCTGAAGACCGCCGGGGAGTTGGCCGCCGCCCACCTCTGCGGGTAGGCGTTGGCGCTGCGCGTGCACAGCACGTTGGTGTAGTTCCCGGCTCCGGTGCCGGAGGAGTAGGAGTCGCCCAGGGCGACGTAGGTCTCGGCCGCCGCGTGCGACGCGGGGACGCCGGACAGCGAGGCCGCGACGAACGCGAACGCGGCCAGGGCCATGGACAGGGCACGGTGAGGACGCATCTGGTTCTCCAACCGCTGGGGGGTGTTACTCACCAGTTTTACGCCCGAGTAATGTATGAGTAAAAGGTATGAAACATGTGACCATACCCGGCCGTCTACCAGTAAGAATGCGCTGCCACACAGGCATCAGGAGACCGTCCCGCCCGCACCGGAAACCCGCCGGGGCACCCGGCCCCGCTCCCGTCCCGACCACCCGAACGCCACCGGCCACGCCCGGGGCTATCTGCCCGCGCTCTCCGCGGCCCTCGCCCCCTGTCCGGATCACCCGCGGAAGGGCACGATGAGCGGATGAAGGTCCACCACCTCAACTGCGGGACGATGACCCCTCCCCTCATGCCCCGCATGGTCGCCCACTGCCTGCTCATCGAGACCGCACACGACCTAGTGCTGGTCGACACCGGCTTCGCCCTCGGCGAGGACCGCCTGGAGCCGTTCTTCCTCCGCACGTCCCGGCCCCGGCTCGATCCCGCCGAGTCGGCCGTACGGCAGGTGGAGGGCCTCGGCCTGGATCCCGGCGACGTGCGCCACATCGTGCTCACCCATCTGGACCCCGACCACGCCGGGGGGCTGCGGGACTTCCCGCACGCCCGCGTCCACCTGCACGCCGCCGAACTGGCCGCGGCCACCCACCCGTCCGGGGGCGTGGCCCAGCGCCGCCGCTACCTGCCCGCCCAATGGTCGCACGGCCCCGACTGGGCCCTCTACGACGACGCCGGCGACGACCTGTACGGCCTGCGCGCCCGCCCGTTGGACGGTCTAGAAGGCGTGGCGCTCGTCCCGCTGGCCGGGCACACCCGGGGCCACTCCGGCGTGGCCGTGGACACCGGTGACGGCTGGCTGCTGCACGCCGGCGACGCCTACTGGTTCCACGGGGAGATCTTCACGCCGCCGCACTGCCCGCCGGCGCTGCGTCTCGCCCAGCGGTTCATCGCCGTCGACCACGCCCGGCGGCTGGCCAACCTGGCCCGGCTGCGGGAACTGCCCGGCCGGGTCCGGGTCTTCAGCGCCCACGACGCCGCCGAGCTGGCCCGCTGCACCGGATGAGGAAGCGGACGGCACCCGTCCGCGGGCGCACCGCCGTACCGGAGGAAGAACGCCGACGGGGCCGAGGACCGCGGCCAGGAGGAGGGCTCGCCCGTCACACCGGGTGGAACCAGTGGATCCGGCGGCACTCGGTGCACACGAAACACGTGGCATCGCGATTGGCCCAGTCCATGCCCATGAAAGTCATTCCCGTGGCCTGGAGCTTCCAGCGGTGATATTCGAAGGTCTCGTTACGGCAGGTGTCGCATTGGAGGACGAGGCCATTGGGAAGCGTCACCGGCTGAGGCTCATTCATAATGGGATGATAACCATCCGGCCCTGAACGCCCGGCGGAATATCCAGCGGCCTGCGGATTCCGAAAGGATTCCCCGGCCGCACGATCCGGCGGCGTCACGGGTCTGCGATCCGGCGGACCCGCCGCCGGGCCCGGAGATCCACCGGGGCGGGACGCGCTCATCCGGAATCCGTTCGGCGGCGGCGCCATGGCGGGGAGTTCTCGCGGCCGGTCCGTCCGGGCAGTGGCGCCGCACCCCGGCCATCGGGACGACGTCGGGAAACGTCCTGAGCGTCACCCAGACCAGCGCGACGGCCAACAGCAGCCCGCAGCCTCTCACCCAGGACACCTCGCCCGCCCCGGGCGCGCCCCTCTCCGTCACGGCACGATCGAAACAGACTCCCGTGGTGACCCGGCGCAGGAAATGTGAGAATGCGGTGCAGTCCTGCCCGCAGCCCGGAGGCGCTCAACCCACCGGCGCCGTCCTCGGATATCCGGGGATACGCGGCGACCGGAAGACGGCGGCACAGCGGTCCTGTCATTCCGGCCCCGATGGAATTCGCGGGCACGACCGTCACGACATGGCGATCCGCGAACGCGACTCCACCGGATCCGCAGCAGGACACACCATCAGGCCTCCGAACCGCTACGGGTACGGTGAGGAATTCATGCGACTCGCAGGCGCGATGACGGCGACAGCTCTCACCCTGCTCCCGTGCGGGCGCGCGTCCGGAACGGACGCTCCGCCGAGCAGGCCCGACGCGGCCACCCGGCCAACGGGCATCGCGAACCGGCGGCCGGCAACGGCCGCGGCCGCGGCCGGAACAGCTGTGCGGTTTGATATCGGGATGGAATTGACGAAGGTCTTCACTCCGGAACAGTTCGAGCAGGGTCTGGAGTCCTGGCATTGGATCGGGCTCGAGGGCAAGGTGCCCGTGCTCGCGTCCCTGTTCGGGGACGTGGTCTTCCGGGCGGAGGACGGCTTCTGGTGGCTCGACACCATTGAAGGCAGCCTCACCCGGCCGTGGGAGGACGCCGACGCGGTACGAGCGGAGCTGAACACCGTCGCCGGCCAGGAGAGGTACCTGCTGGTGGGCCTCGTGCGGGCGGCCGTGCGGCAGGGCCTGGCTCCGGCGGCGGAGCAGGTTTACGACTTCAAGCACCCGCCCGTTCTCGGAGGCGAGGTGGACCTGGACAACCTGGAAGTAATCGACTTCGCGGTCGGGCTGAACATCGCCGGTCAGATCCACGAGCAAGTACGTGATCTTCCTCCTGGCTCGCCCATCACCGGGATCACGATGAGTTGAGACCGCCGCCGCAACGGCTACCCAACCGGGGCGACCGTCATCCCAGGGGGACCGAACCGTTCGACCACCAGGAGGGCATGGGTGCCCACCGTCCCTCGCCCCCGTTCCTGCGATACGTCGAGCTCTCGCATGAGCGCCACCCGGATGTCGCTCTCCTCGATGATCCTCCAGGAGGGAAGATCTTCGATCGGCCGAACCTCTTGCCCCTTCAGTGCCTCCCGGCCGTCCGGCCCTCGCACTCCTACCGTTCGGTCGCACGCAGGATGTGTGGGCGGTAGTGGATGTTGTGGTTCCATCGTCTGCCGCTCTTCACCGCCATGTGATCATCCTGTCGGACACGGCGCGCTGCTCCTGCCCTGTCTCTGCGACCGAGTGGCGAAACGCCCTCTTGAGCCTCACGTGAGGTCGAGGCGGGCCAGCTCGCGACGGGACCGGATGCCGAGCTTACGGTAGGCCCGGTAGAGGTGGTGCTCCACGGTGCGCGGGCTGAGGAACAGGTGGGCGGCGATCTCCCGGCTCGTGCCGCCGTCCATCGCCAGCCGGACGACCTGGAGTTCCTGCGGCGTGAGCCGCTCCAGGGGGTCGGCGGCCGTCGGCTGGGCGACCACGACGGACTCCCCCGTCGCCTTCAGCTCCGCCTCCGCGCGTGCTCGCCACGGCTCGGCCCGCAGCCGCTCGAAGGTCTGCAGCGCCGCGCGCAGCGGAGCGCGGGCGTCGCTGCGGCGGCGAACCCGGCGCAGCCACTCACCGTAGGCCAGTTCGGTGCGCGCCTGCTCGAAGGGCCGGTTCGCGCGCTGGTGCGCCGCGAGGGCACGGAGGTAGTCGTCCTCATCGTCGCTGAGCAGAGCGCGGCAGCGGGCGCTGACCGCCTCCGCCCAGGGCTGCCCACCGGCGCGCGCCCAGGCTTCCAGGCGGTGCAGGGGCTCCTCGGCCCGTTCGGGCCGGTTCAGCCGCACGGCCGCCTCGACCTGCTCGGCTGCGGCCGTGACCAGCACCGTCAGGTGCCGCAGCGGTCCTCGCGCGGCGGCTTCGAGCCGCTCCAGCACACGCTCGTAGTGCCCGAGTCCCAGGTCGAGCAGGCAGAGCGCGGCCAGGCCGGTCACGCCGCCGGCGTCAGCCGGGTCACCGGTCAGCCGCAGGCAGCGTTCCTCGTCGCCCTCGATGGCCGCCACTCTGGCCAGCACCGCGCGCAGCCGCGTGACCCGCTGGGGCATCCCGATGTCGTGGGCGAGCTGAACGGCTTCCGCGACGGAGGCCTCGGCGTCACGGTGCCTGCCGGCCTGCACCTGAACTCCGGCCAGATGCTGCAGCACCTGCGGCAGCGCTCCCACCAGGCTCTGCCTGCGCAGCCGCGCCACCTCGGCGGTCGCCAGGGCGGCGGCCGTGTCGTCGTCGGCCATGACCATGGCACAGAAGGCGGCCCACTGCGTGGTGGTGTCCTCCGGCGATGCGCCTGGCGCCCTGCCGGTGACCTCAGGCACTGTCTGCGCGACGAACTGCCGCAGCAGCGGCAGGCCGCGCGCGTAGTCGTCGTCGACCAGGTGCGCCAGCCCCTGCACCATCGGATCCGGTGCGCCGGTGCCGGCCAGCCGCGCGGCGGCGCTCCGGATCACCTCCACCTCGCCGCAGAGCCACGCGTACCCGGCCGCGGTGCGGAGCATGGACACCGCCCGTGCCGGATCCGCGGCGGTGGCCCGTTCCACCAGGATGCGGGCGGCCGGCCGGCCCTCTCCTCGTTCGAACTCCACCGCGGCCCGTATCTCGGTCAGCGCGACGAGGCGGCCGGGCTCGTCCACCAGTCCCTCGGCCTGCCGGACGAGATCCGCGGCATGGTCGGCGTGGCCGGACACCAACGCCAGCGACGCCGCCCGGGCCAGCCGGGCGGCCCGGGCGAGCGGGCTCACGGTGAAGGCCGCGGCCTGCTCCCACAGACCGGCGGCCGCGGCGAAGGCGGCCCGGCCGCGGGCCCGTTCGGCGGCGTCGGTCAAGGCTGCCGCCAGGTCCTCGTCAGGTGAGGTCGCCGCCGCGGCCCGGTGCCGGACGCGGCAGTCCTCGTCGGTGGCCGCATCCGCCAGCACCCGGTGCACGGCGATCCGCCGCGCCAGGGGCGCGCTCTGGTAGGCGGCGGTACGGATCAGGGGATGGCGAAAGGTGATGGCCGAGGCGCTCACCTCGACCAGTCGTGCCTCCTCGGCCTCCGCCAGATCTTCCGGTCCGACCTCCAGGGCCGCGGCGGCGCGCAGCAGCATGGGCAGGTCTCCACGGCCTTCGGCGGCGGCCGTCAGCATCATCAACCGGGTCCTGTCCGGCAGCAGGGCGATACGCGAGCGGTAGGACGACAGCACCCGGTCGGCGATCGGGATCGGGATCGGGCCGGCCGCCGTGTAGTAGCGCCTGCGTCCGTCGGAGAACTCCATCAGCGCCAGCGGATTCCCGTCGGATTCGTCGATCACCTGATCCCGCTCCGCGGGGGGCAGTCCCCGGTGTTGCAGCACGCGCGCCGCGTCCTCGCGCGACAGCCGCGACAGCCGGATCTCGGGCAGGCCGGAGGCGGCGAAGCCCTCTTCCCTGGCGGCGAACAGCAACGCGGCTTTCTCGTCCGTGAGGCGCCGGGCGGCGAACAGCAGCGCGTCGGCACTGGCCTGATCCAGCCAGTGCGCGTCGTCGACCAGGCAGAGCACCGGACCGTCGTCGGCCAGGTGGGCCAGCAGGGTCATCACGGCCAGCCCGGACAGGAATCTGTCCTGCCCGGCCGAGCCGCCCGAGCCGAGCACCGCCCGCAGGGCGTCCGCCTGCGGTGCGGGCAGGACGTCGAGACGGTCCTGGACCGGCCAGAGCAGCTGCACGAGCCCGGCGAAGGCGAGATCGGTCTCCGTCTCGATGCCGGTGGCCCGCAGGATCCGCACCTCCCGATCGGAGCAGCGCTTGGCGGCCCAGTCCAGCAGCGCCGACTTGCCGATGCCCGCCTCGCCGCGCAGAACGAGACCGCCGCTGTGGCCTGCGCGTACGGCCTCCACGAGTTCCTCGATCGCGGCCTGCTCACTCGCCCTGCCGTACAGCAACGGCCATGCCTTTCGTCCCGAGGTACGGATGCCGGGGATACCGAGGCGATCCCAGTAACTCAGTACGAAACCTTACCGATTCGGGCCGTAAGCCTTCGTCCATACCCTCGTCGCAACGAAACGAGCCCACGGCACGGAGGACGACATGAACGAACTGCTCACGCCTGTCACCCGCGGCGCGCTGAAACTGCCCAACCGCCTGGTCATGGCCCCCATGACGCGCAGCAGGGCCTGGGACGGGCTCGTCGGCGAACAGACCGCCGAGTACTACGCCCAGCGCGCCACCGCCGGCCTGATCATCACCGAAGGCACCCAGCCGTGCGTGATCGGCCAGGGGTACATCGACACCCCGGGCCTGCACTCGCCCGAGCAGGTGGCCGCCTGGCGGCTGGTGACGGACGCGGTGCACCGGCGGGGCGGCCGCATCGCGGTCCAGCTCATGCACTCCGGGCGGATCGGCCATCCCCGCCTGTATCCCGGAGGCGAGCGCCCCCTCGCGCCGTCCGCCATCCGCTCCGGCGAGCGGCTCTACACGCCGGACGGGCTGCTCGACCACCCGACTCCCCGCGAGATGACCCTGGCTGACATCGACCAGGCCATCGAGGAGTTCGCGACCGCGGCCCGGCTGGCGATGGACGCCGGTTTCGACGCGGTCGAGCTGCACGGTGCCAGCGGCTACCTGATCCACCAGTTCCTGTCCGACAACACCAACCGGCGCACCGACGCCTACGGCGGTTCGGTGACCGGACGGATCAGGTTCGCCGTGGAGGTCGTGCAGGCCGTCAGCGACGCCATCGGCCCGGACCGCACCGGAATCCGGCTGTCTCCCGGCATCACCTACAACGGCATGAACGAGAGCGATACGGAGATCCTGTACGCGGAGCTGGCGCGCGCGCTCTCCCCCTACGGACTGGCCTACCTGCACGTGTCGGAGAACGACACGCGCGACGTGACCAAGATCATTCGATCGGAGTGGCCCGGCCCTCTCGTCCTCAACCCGCATCCGTGGAGCGGTGACGAGCCCGCGACCCCGGCCGACGGACTCGAGGCGCTGCGCTCCGGCCTGGCCGACGCGATCTCCTTCGGCAGGCTGTGGCTGGCCAACCCCGACCTGCCCGCGCGGATCGCGAGGGGCGGCCCGTACAACGAGGCCGACCCGAAGACCTTCTACGGCGGCGACCACCGCGGTTACACGGACTACCCGGTGCTGGCCGCGCGCGAGGAGGACAGATGAGCCGTTCGTCCTCTCCTTTCGCATCCGGCCGCGCCGGCGTGCCTCGGGAAGCCGCACCGGAGGGGCCCGGCGTTCCGGCGGTGTGGCTGGCTCTGCTGGCGGGACCGCTCTCTTTCGGCATCGCGGGGCCGAGCCTCATCCTGCCGGACGCGGCCCGCGACCTCGGGTCGCCCCTCGGCACGGCCACCTGGATCGTCACCGCCTTCGGCTGGGCCATCGCGATAGGCACACCGTTGATGGCCGGCCTGCAGAGCCGTCAGGGAGCACGGCGGGCATTGATCACCTGTTCCGTGCTGGTGGCGCTGGGCGCGGCGCTGGTGACGGCCGTGCCGTCGCTGCCGGTGCTGGTACTGGGCAGCGCGGTCCAAGGGTTCGGCACGGCGGGGTTCACCACGATCGCCATGAGCCTCAGCGGCTCGGCGCGCTCGATGGGGCTGGTCACGGCTTCACTGGCGACGGTGGGTGCCGCTGCCCCTCTGATCGCCGACCTGGTTGCAGGAGTGCTGTCGTGGCGGGCGGGCTTGGTGCTGCCCGCGCTGAGCCTGCTGGCCGTTCCGGGCGTGCTGCGCCACCGCTTGGCGGGCCCGGCACCCGGGGCCTCCTTCGACCCGCGGGGGGCGGTGCTGCTGACGGTGCTGGTCACGGCGCTGGTGTTCGTGCCGCACCTGTGGACGGTCGCGGGGGCCGCCACCGTGGCGGCCGGCGGGCTGCTGGCGCTGCACCTGCGCACCGAGCCCGACGGCTTCGTGCCTGTGCCGGTCGTCCGTTCCCCGGTGTTCCTTCTGGCGTCCGGGCTGGCGTTCCTGCTGGCCGCGGCCAACTTCGGAATGATCTACCTGCTGCCCGCCCTGCTCGCGGAGCGGACGGGCTGGACCAGCGGTGCGGTGGGGGCGGCCATCCTGTGGCCGCTGCTGTTCGGCGGGCTGGTCTCGTACGGGACGATCGCGGCCACCGCGAAGGCGCCCGTGAAAGCCGTCGCCGTACTGTTCTCCGGGCTGGCGGCGGCCGGCGTGGCACTGGCGGGTGCCGGAGTCTCACCAGCCGTCCTTCTCGTCGCGCAGGCGTTCACCTCCCTTGCCGCCGCCTCTGGGCAGGGCGCGTTCGCGGCGCGCGCCACCGCGGCGGTGCCCGGCAGGGCGCGGGCGACGGCCATGGGCCTGTTCAACCTCTGCTACCTGCTGGGCGCCGCGTTCGGCCCCGCCATCGCGGCCGCGCTCACCGGCTGACGAGCGGCTCCGCGAACCACCGCATCGGCCACAGGCCGCTCAGGCCCGCACCGAGAGGGCGGGGTCCTCACGGGCCCGGGGTGGAGAGGTCGGTCGTCCGCAAGGCGCCATGGACCCGGGCGTCGGCAGCGTGGCGGTCGGGTCCGGGGACCGATTCCTTCGGGAGTGAGGATCGTCTCCCCGGGCCACCGGGTGACCTCACGCCTCAGGAACCCAGCGATCTTCGAAGGGCGGCGTCCCCCAGTTCGTGGATCTCCTGCTCGGTGAAGATGTCGGCAAGGGTCAGCCGCTCCATGATGAGCCTGTTCAGCGCGAGGTACGACGGCCGCGTCCGACCGAGCCCGCGAGCACCGTGCATGGGGACGGACGTGGCCACGTCCCGCCGTACGGTTCACGCCGGGCGGGGAGTCCAAAGGTCTTCGTCTTCCAGTTCCGCACGTGGAATCCACCGCCCCCGAACGACTTGAGGAACGTCACCTCGGCTCTCGGGCCGTCACGGGACTCCAGCAGATAACCGATCTCCCCCATCACCGGGGAGGGCACGAGCAGCGGACCACTCGCCCGGCGAGCAGCTTCAGGCATTCGTGATGGTGCCGGTCCTTCACGTTGTCCGCAGCGAGGAGCACGCCCGTGTCGCATAGGAGCACCTCAGCGGCCCCGTTCCGAACGGAGGACCTCCTTGTGCCGCTCGGACAGCTCAGGTTCGGCTTCGAAGGAGGCGAAGAACGGGAGATCGCGCTCGACTCCTTCGTGCTCCTCCAGGCGGCCCCGGATCAGTTCCAGAGCCGGACGCAGCTCCGCCTCCGGCAACTGATCCACCAGGTGGTGCGGTTCCCCGGTCATCGGACGCCAAGAGGCACGGACGGGCTCGAAGTGGAGGAGTCGGTCTGCTGGGCTCCGCCTGGGACGTGGCGGACGGGACGATCAGGCCTCGCCTGGCCACTCACGAGCCCGGCTCCTGCTCCTCTTGATCGTCCCGGAGCCGAGCGCCCCCGCCGGAGGCATCTGGGGTTTCATCCTTCGGCTCGATGATGGCCATGGCGACGGCTGCAATCATGAAGCCGACACCGATCAGCGCGAAAATGGTGCCTGTTCCCTCCCATCGGCTACTCCCGGGATCTACGGCTTGGCAGCCGCCTAGAAGGAGGGCGAGTGTTCCCAGGGTCAGGAAGATCAGGCGGGCCACAGGCGTCGATACTAGGGCGCTGCACCGGTCCTGAAACAGCGGGTACGCCGGTCGATTCGATGGCGGCGGGCCGATGGTCGGTGCGCTGGCCGGTGCGGCGGGTCTGTGGTGCGGCTACGGCCCGGGGCGCCGCCGGCCGGGACCGGCGCCCACGCCGCACGCCCGGACGGCGGGCGGCAGAGGGCCGGGGTACGGCGGCGCGGCGCGCCGCCGCTTGGCCTCGTCGCCGGCGCGGTCAGCGTTCGGCAACAGCATGTCGAGCTGGATTCCGGAGAACTGCTCGCCGGTCCGCCGAAGTCCCGGGCCGGGTCGCGTACGGTCGCCATCCCCTCCGCGATCGTTCCGGCGCTCCGGGACCACCTCGCCGAGTTCACCGGGCCGGAGCCGGAGTCGCTGGTCTTCGCCGGAGCCCGTGGCGCCCGGATGCGGCGGAGCAACTTCTACCGGGCGAGCAAATGGGTCGAGATCCGCAAGAAGATCGGCTGTCCGGAGCTGCACTTCCACGATCTCCGGCACACCGGGAACACGATCGCGGCCGGTTCGGGCGCGAGCCTGCGGGACCTCATGGAGCGCATGGGCCATGACTCGGTGCGGGCCGCGCTGATCTACCGGCACCGCACGACGGAAGATCGGAAGATCGCCGACGCGATGAACGGCAGGATCTCCGAGGTCCGCCCGGACGACGACGAAGGATCTTCGGGAGTGCCCGCCCGGATCGGCTAACGGCACGCTAATGGCACGACGCCCCGTTTCCATGATCGGAAACGGGGCGTTCTGGCTGGTGGGCGCTACCGGGTTCGAACCAGTGACATCTCGCTTGTAAGGCAATCCGAACGACTCCCCGACCAGGACCGATCTCAGTCCTGAGCTGGGGCTACGGTCTCCGGCCGTCCACCGGCGTCCGACCGCGTCCACGGTCGTTGTCACCCAGAAGGCATCCCTGAGACCAGGGCCATCGCCGAGGTTCCCTTATCGATCGGACCTTCGAGCCCTTTCTGTCGGGGACGGCTGCGATCATGCCGTCCACGTGATCGAAGGAGTGACGATGACAGAGTGCCCCGAGGAGTTCCGCTGGCTCTCCGGCCGTGAGGAACTGCGCGAAATCTACTGCGTGTCCTTCGTCCGAGGACTCTCCCCAGCCGAGGTCCTCCGCCGGTTCGGCGTGGACGAGAGCACCATGGAGGAAGGAGTGACAGCCGAGGATCTGGACGAGCGCTCGGTGGAGAGCATGAGGGCCGACTCGGCCGGTTACATCGGCGCCGCGAAGGTCGGTGACTGGACCCTGGTCATCGAACCCGGAGGATGGAAGATCGCCGTCGACTCCGACATGTACGGCCCGGTCTCGCAGGGAACCGAGGTCGTGTCGGTCTGCCGTCATGACTACGCTTCGGACAGCTTCGCCTACATCGTTGATGGTGAGTCGGTCGTCCACTTCGACCCGATGCGCCCAGACGATCGGTCAGGAAGCGATCCGGACCGCTTCATCAAGGAGATGCGCGAGGTCGGCTTGAACCCCGAGCATGACATCGACATCGCCAACGCGTTCATCGACTTCCCGATGGAGCGTTCGTTCGCCCTGGCGACCAGGATCACCGGGATTCCCTTCTCCCCGGAGACGTTGGATCTGCGGTTCCTCGGCGCAGAGCCCCTTGAGAACTGAACTGATCCGCAGGTCCGCGTAGAGACCGGTCCGCCAGCGGACTCAGGCGCTCATGGGATAGCGGGTCAGCAGCTCCCGCACTTGGGGAGCGTCGGTGTAGGGCTTGAGCCGGGCCAGGACCACGCGGGCGCGCTGGGTGGTGCGGTCGCTGGTCAGGTCGGCGGACAAGTCCAGCATCCGGGAGGCCGTGCGCGCCGCCTCCTCCGGCTCGTTGGCGTCGGCCAGGGCCACCGCCAGCCAGGACAGGTACAGCGCCAGTTCCCGGACGTGCGTGGCGTCGTAGCGTCAGGACCTCGGAGAGCAGAGGTACGGCCCGCAGCGGGCGGCGCAGCTCGGTGTAGGCGCGATCCTCCATGATCTGGAGTTCGTCGGCGCTGACCCAGTACAGGCAGGGCGGTTCATCAGCCCTGGCAGTGTTGTCCAGAGCCACGCTTGCCTCGCCCAGCGCTCTCATGGCCGGCTGGGCCTCTCCGATGCGAGCGTGCGCCCAGGCGACGCGGTCCCAGGTCAGCGCGCGGAGCCGCGGTGAGGCATCCGGCCCGGCCGCTGCCAGAGCAGCGTGCGCCAACGCCACGCCTTCCTGCACATCACCGACATTGACGGTCTGGTAGGCCAGCGAGCCGACGAGGTTGGCCTCCAGCGGACCGGCTCCGGCTTCACGGACGGAGCCGATGGACCGGGTGCGTCCTCGGTATTGGACTAACGTTGTAACCATGAAGCGCGCACAGCAGTATCAGGCCGCCTCCATCGCAGTGCTCGCGGGTTGGCTGACCCATCATCCCGATGAGGAGACACGCTGGCGCTTGATCGCCGAGTTTCTGGAGGAGTACCGCCACGAGCCGTCTTCTGCTCGGGTGAGCTTGTTGTCCGTGGAACCTCCCAGCACCGGTGACTCTCGATGGGACGTCTTTCTCGCCGCGCTGGCCGAGCACCTCGCAGCCAGAGACGGCGCAGGAGCCCCCCCGTGGACCGAGACCCGGCGGCTCCGGCGCTTCTGGTTTCCCTTCAACACCCCAGCCGCCCGCGTGGACGCCTTCGTTCACGCCCCCGCGTCCTTCCGCCGCCGTGGTGTTTTCATCCACCCTCAGGAGCTGGAGGTCGCGTGAGCGACGCCCCTCTTCTCGACCGGGCTGCGATCGAGGACGCTTTCCGACGGCTCGGTGATCGTCTCGCCCGGCGCGGAGTCGTAGCCGATCTATATGTGTTCGGTGGGGCGGCCATGGCGCTCGCCTACGACGCCCGACGCTCCACCCGGGACATCGACGCCGTTTTCGAACCACATGGAGTCGTCCTGGACGAGGCACGCGCAGTAGCCTCCGAACTCGGGCTGCCATCGTGGTGGCTCAACGAGCAGGCCAGCGCCTATGTCGCCCCTGGTACGGACGGTTCGGCCCGCCGGGTCTTCGACCATCCGGGGTTGCGTGTGTCCGCGGCTTCAGCAGAGCATCTGCTCGCGATGAAAGTCCTGGCTGCTCGGCGACGTGACACCGGTGACATCCGTACTCTCGTCGAGAGACTCGCGCTCGGCTCCGTAGATGAGGTGCTTGCCCTCTGCATGGAGATCTTCCCCGACGAACCCGTTCCCGACCGCGCTCGCCTCATGCTGGAAGACCTGTTCGACGGGAGCTGACGGCAACGTCGATCAGCGGGCCACGGCAGACGCCCCGTTCCCGAGATCAGGAACGGGGCGTTTTCGCTGGTGGGCGCTACCGGGTTCGAACCAGTGACATCTCGCTTGTAAGGAGCCATGATCGCTGTTGGCGTGCCTCTGACCTGCGGCTCCACCTGGCTGGGTTGTCGCCTGTCGGCCCTGTCCCACGCTGGTTAATGGCACGCTAATGGCACGGTGATCATGCCTCTCACCGCACGTCAGCGGGACTGCGGATCACGAGGATCAGGTCGGCTTCCCCGGCTCGAATGGCACGCTAATGGCACGGCGCTCGACCTCGGCCATCAGGGTGCCTACCTGCACGCTCCTCCCCTGCCTGATCTTCCCGTCTGCCTCGTCCCACCCGTAGGGCAGCGGGCCGACGACGGAGGAGCAAGCCCGTCTTCGCGTGTCCCTCAGCCGGTGGCCGTTCCTCGGTCATCGGACGCCAAGAGGCACAGACGGGCTTGATCTGGAGGAGTCGGTCTGCTGGGCTCCGCCTGGGACGTGGCAGGCGGGACGATCAGGCTTACCCCAGCCACCTACGGTCTCCAGTCCGGCAATCGCGATCATCCCGGAGCCGAGGCCCCCGCCGGAGGCATCAAAGGACCTCGATGTGGGCGGCGGCGGGCCGATGGTCGGCGCGTTGGTGGGTACGGCGGGGCCGGCGGTCGGCGCGCGGCCCGAGTGCGGCCCCGGCCGTGACCGGCCCCCAGGCCGCATGCGCGGCCGGGGTCCGCGACGCTGGGCCGGGGTGCGGCGGCGCGGCGCGCCGCCGCCTTGATACCCATAAGAGCAATTCGGCAAGCTACGCGCTGATCAGGCGTTCCCCGTCGTGCTGACGTACCGCCGGCACGTGGTCGTTGCTCATGGCGTCCAGGACACGGACGGCGAATGCTTCCGATGCCAAGGCGCGAACCTCGTCGGCGGTAACCCAGCGGAAGGCCCGAGTCTCGTCGGTCTCGGTGAGTTCTCCGCCGACGGCCTTGCAGCGGAAGACCAGGGCGACGATGCCTCGGTTCATGTTCTTGTAGACGCCTGTCAGGGCAACCGGCTCGACCTGGAGGCCGGTCTCCTCTTCGACTTCGCGGAGAAGACCCGTCGTGATGTCCTCGGCTCGTTCCAGCACTCCTCCTGGCGCTTCCCAGTGGCCGTTGTCTCGGCGCTGGGTGAGGAGCGCTCGGCCTTGGTCATCGATGATCACACCCGCCACGCTGACAGAGTGCGCGTCTTGGGGGTTCATCGGCTACCTCCGCGTTCGATGTCTCACTATCATCGACGGTAGTACACGTATGTACGAGTTGAGGAGTTGGCCAGTGGCCGAATCGCTGACCTTGCCGAACCTGGACCCGATCAGCGACCGGGCCGTCTTCCGCCAGATCGCCGATCACATCCGTGAGGCGATCGAACGCGGTCAACTCGCTGAGGGTGACAAGGTGCCCTCAGAGGCCACGCTCATGCAACACTACGGCGTCGCACGCATGACCATCCGTAACGCGCTGCAAGTCCTCCAGAGCGAGGGCCTGACGGTGGCCGAACACGGACGCGGTGTCTTCGTTCGCTCGCATCCTCCGGTGCGTCGCCTGGCCTCCGACCGGTTCGCCCGCCGGCACCGCGAACAGGGCAAGGCGGCGTTCATCGCCGAGACCGAAGGCGCTGGCGGCAAGCCGTCCGTGGACTCCATCCAGATCGCAGAAGTGAAGCCCTCGGCACACGTGGCCGAACTTCTCAAGCTCGGGCCGAAGGACCGTGTGATCTCCCGATCCCGCCGCTACCTGATCAACGGGCAACCGGTGGAAACGGCCATCTCGTACGTTCCCGCGAAGATCGCCAAAGGTACTCAGATCATGCAGCCCGACAGCGGACCGGGCGGGATCTACGCGCGGATAGAGGAGAAGGGCTACCGACTTGATCGCTTCGTGGAAGAGATCAAGTCGCGGATGCCCCTGCGGGATGAGGTACGGGCGCTCAAACTTGCTCCTGGAGTCCCGGTGTTTCACCTGGTCCGTACGGCCTACGCTACAGACGGCACCCCAGTAGAGGTGTGCGACACCGTGATGTCGAGTGACGCCTACGTGCTCTCGTACGAACTTCCCGCCCGGTAAGGCTTGACGAACTCGTCTAGAGGAGTCATAAAGGAGTCAGGCAATAACTCCTCTAGTCGAGTAGACGCCTAGTAGAGACCTTGGATCGGCCGAGGTCCCAACAGCGGAGGTAGAGCAGTGGCTCTTAAGGGTGGAACGCGCTTCAGCGTGAGGTTCGAGGACGTTTTCCCGAACGGCTGCAATCTGGTCCCGGACTCGATCGTTGAGGCCCAGGACTACGACGAGAAGACCAAGCGGCGGACTCCCGCGATCGACAAGGTGACGGGCCTGCGGGTCTACCAGTGCCGGGTCATGGACATGGACCCCGAGCTGACCGGTCGTTCCCGGGAGACGACCGTGAAGATCATCGCGCCGGTTCAGCCGGTGCCGCCGACCGGTCAGCCGTTCGAGCTCGTGGAGTTCGAGGGGCTGACGGTGACTCCGTACGTCAACGACCGGGGCCGCATGGCCTACTCGCTGCGCGCGACGGCGATCGTCAAGCCGCACGGCATCAAGCAGGCTCCGGCGGCCGGTAAGGACGCGGCGTGATGGCCGGGCGGGGCAACGGCTCGTGGCAGATCACGTCTTTGCACGTGGACGGCCAGGGATCGGCGACCTGCCGGACGTATCCGGCTCGGACGCCGATCTTCGAGGTCGCGGCGGACAAGGCGACGGTCACCGTCACGATCCCGGCTGATCGGCTGGACGCGGCGGCGGTGATGTTCGCGCGGGAGCTGGCGCAGGCCGCGCACTGCTTCGCCGTCGAGATCGAGCGCCGGTGGCGCGGGCTGCCCTCCGCCGGCCCGAGGGGGCGCCACCCCTACCGCGACGCCGTCGCCTGCGACAAGAGCTGACCAGTCCGCGGGGCCGTGGTGAAGCGGCAACTTCCGATGACCCCCTGATCTTCCCGGTTCCCAGCAAGGACAAGGAGGCGAGTGTGAGCAAGAAGACCGTGAAGTACCGCACCGTCGGCGGCCAGGTCGTTACCTGGAACCACCGCCCGAACGTCAACAAGCTCGACGACTACGGGAAGTGGGAGTGCTCCGGCTGCGGAGACCAGGATGACGGATACCGCTTCGAGGCCGACAAGCACGCCCAGAACTGCCGCGCCATCTGACCGATCCGGGCCGTCCATCCGACTAAGAACGTCGGCCCCTTCCTCGAAAGGACCTCGGCATGAGGAACCCGCTCAAGCAGCCCGCTCCACTCCAGTGCAGCCGGTGCTTCGGTCAGGGCCGTATCTCCGCCCAGACCTGGACTATGGGCAAGGGCTGGCGCCAGACCGGTCCGAAGTGCCCCGACTGCAAGGGCCGCGGCACGCTCCCCACGCGCTGAGCCGACACGTTCCGATCATGACCCCGGCCCGTCCATCCGACCAAGAACGTCGGGCCGGGGCTCCTCGAAAGGAGATCTCCAGCATGGCACGACAGACCACGGTGCACCACATCCCCCGTCACGCCGGATGGCCGAACGGAGAGCCGCAGAGCGTCCGTGACGCTTACGACCGGATGCTCGCCGAGCAGGCCGGCCAGGACGGCGACAAGCGGGACGGCAAGTCCTGAAATCACGCGGGGCCACCGTGAAGCGGCAACTTCCGGTGGCCCCTGATCTCCCCGGTTCCCAGCAAGGATCAGGAAGGACCTCAGTTTATGCTGCGCAAACTCCCCGGTGACACCGCCCGTGATCTGGTGTCCACCACGCCGGACACGGCGATCGTGTTCCGGCCCACCGTCGTCAACACACCCGCGATCGTGGTGATCGTGATCGCGCTGTGGCGGTTCCTGGCCGGGATCGTCCACACCGTCTGGCGGCACCCGACCGCGGTCGCCTCGCTCCTCGTCCCCGCTGCCGTGGCCGTGCGCTACGGCTGGACCTGGGCGGGGCTCCTGGTCGGCTCCGTGCTCGTCCTCGGAGTCGTCTGGGCGCTGCTGCACCGGGTCTCGTTCCTGGCCGTGGCCGGCTGGCGGCTGCTGGCCTTCTGGCGCTGGATGTGGATCTATCGGCGGCACTGGCAGCCGGTCATGGTCATCGCGGGCCTGTCCAAGGTGATGAAGGGCCGCGACTACCTGCCCGTGCTCGTGCGCGTGTCCTGCGACGACTTCACCGACCGGGTGACGGTCAAGATGCTGTCGGGTCAGTCGGTGGAGGACTGGGCCAAGCGCACCGACCACCTCGCGCACGCCTTCGGCGCACTCTCCTGCCGGGTCTCGATCGTGCGGGCCGGTCGGCTGCTGCTGACCTTCCCGCGTCGTGATCCGCTGGCAACCCCGATCGAGGCGCTGCCGATCCCGCCTGCGGTGGACCTGGGCGCGGTGCCGGTCGGCAAGCGTGAGGACGGTCGGCCATGGACGCTCAAGCTGCACGGCACGCACGTTCTGGTGGCGGGTGCGACCGGTTCGGGCAAGGGCTCGATCATCTGGTCTGCGGTGCGTGGTCTGCTGCCGGCGGTCCGGGCCGGGCTGGTCCAGATCATCGGGCTGGACCCCAAGCTCATGGAGCTGTCCTATGGCCGGGAGCTGTTCCACCGCTATGCCTCCTCTCCCGAGGAGTGCGCCGATGCGCTGGAGGAGACGGTCGCGCTGATGCACGACCGGGCCGGTCTGTACGCCGGTCACCAGCGCTCGCACACGCCGTCCGTGGCCTACCCGTTCGTGCTCGTGGTCGTGGACGAGGTGGCGTTCCTGACCGCCTACCAGACCGACAAGCACCTTCGGGAGCGGGTCAAGGCCGCGCTCGCCACGCTGACCACGCAGGGCCGGGCGGTCGGTGTCGGGGTACTGGCGGCGCTCCAGGACCCCCGCAAGGAGGTCATGAGCATCCGCAACCTGTTCCCCGACAAGATCGCGCTCCGGTTGGACGAGTCGGAGCAGGTGGACATGGTCCTCGGCGAAGGTGCCCGCGACCGGGGCGCGCTGGCCGATCAGATCTCCCCGATCCCCGAGCGCGGCGCGGGCGTCGGCTTCGTGCGGCTGGAGACCTCGCCGGACCCGGTGCGGGTGCGAGCGGCCTACGTCTGCGACGCCGACATCCACGCGATGGTGGCCGAGTTCGCCTCCTCGCCCGCGCTGCCCGAGGTGCCTTCGGAGGAGGTGGCATGAGATGGCTCGCAAGCGCCCCGCCCCGGCTCGTGAGCGCGGCTTCCTCGACTGGACCGGCCAGGACGACGGCGTCAACCACTGGCTCGGCGGTCGCCGCCTGCCGTGCCGGATCTGCCACCGGCCGACGTTCCTGTGTGATGACGCTCAGGTCCCGTGCCACAAGACCTGTGCCGACGCCGAGTTCACCCGCGACCGACGAAAGGGGAGCTGACGTGACCCGTCCCAGCATCCTCAGTGTGGAGGTGGCTCGATGAGTGCCGAACCGTTGACCGGGCACCGCTGCCCGACCTGCAAGGCCAAGGGCACTTGCTGGCTCGACGCCGAGACCCAGCAGATCACCTGCACCGAGTGCGGACAGGCGTCCCTCGTCCTGATCGCACCCGAGCCCATGCCGGAGCCTGCGCCGGCCAAGCCCACTCGCCGTACCCGCAAGAGCACCGCCAGGAGCACGGCCAAGTGACCACCTCGACCGACCGGACGACGCCCCGGGCGCTGCGGATGGCTCAACCGCTCGCCCGGGATGTCGTCGATCAGATCGCCGCCGAGTACGGCGTGTGCCTGCGCCCTATCCCGATGTACCGCCTGGATGAGGTCACCGGCGAGACCAGGCTGTTCGATCTGCCGTGCGGGGCCACCCTGGCTAGCAAGTGCGCTCCCTGCGCGGAGCGGAACCGGCTGCTGCGCATGGCCCAGTGCCGCGAGGGCTGGCACCTGGAGACCGAACCCGTCATCCCGCCCAAGCCGCCAACCGAGGAACAGCGGTGGCTGATCGAGTTCCGCGCTGACTGGCAGGCCAAGCGGGACGCCGCCCACGCCGCCGGCGAGGACACCAGCGAGCATGACGAGGTGCTGCGCGGTCTGGATGCGGAGATCCGGGCCGCCGGGATGCGGGGCAGCGTGACCGGTCGGGCCTCGACGGCTCGTAAGCGCTCGACCCGCCGCCGCCAGGATGCCCCGGACTTGCCCAGGCGACGCAGGGTCGCCACGACGCTCGGGCGGACCTACACCGGACGGGACGGCAGGCGGTTCCGTCCGTCGATGTTCATCACGCTGACCCTGCCCTCCTACGGCAAGATCCAGACCGATCGCGGGGTGCCGGTCGATCCGGACGCCTACGACTACCGGCGGGCCGCCCGGGATGCGATCCACTTCGCCCGCCTGGTGGACCGCTTCGTGCAGAACCTGCGCCGGGTGGCCGGCTATGACGTGCAGTACTTCGCCGCGGTGGAGCCGCAGAAACGGCTGGCGCCGCATCTGCACATGGCCATGCGGGGCACCCTGTCGCGGGCGGAGATCAAGCAGATCGCGGCGGCCACCTACCACCAGGTGTGGTGGCCTTCGGTGGACGTGGTGCGCTTCGAGGGCGAGCACCTGCCCGTCTGGGTGGAGCGGGCCGAACGCGAAGACGGCACGCCGTACCCGGACCGCCAGAGCGGCGACTACATCGACCCGGCCACGGGCGAGGTCCTGCCGACCTGGGATGAGGCATTGGACGCGATCGGCGACGACGACGAACCCATGCACGTGATCCGCTTCGGTGAGCAGGTCAAGGCGGACGGCATCATGGCCGGCACCAAGGACGCCGACAAGGCGATCGGCTACATCTCCAAGTACTTGACCAAGTCGATCGGCGAGAGCGTCAGCACCGGCGGCCCCGACGATCCCGACCAGCAGGCCCGCCAGGCGCACGCCGCCCGGATGGTCGAGGCCCTGCGCTACGAGCCGTGCTCGCCCACCTGCGCGAACTGGCTGCGCTACGGCGTGCAGCCGAAGAACGCCCGTGCCGGAATGGTCCCGGGCCGGTGTCGAGGCAAGGCGCACAAGCCCGAACACCTCGGCTACGCGGGCCGGCGGGTGCTGGTCTCCCGGAAGTGGTCGAACAAGACGCTGACCGATCACCGGGCCGACCGGCGGGCCTTCGCCCTGGAAGCGCTCGGTCTTTCGGCAACGGAGGAGACCGACCCGGGCCGCTACTCCTGGCGGCCGGTCCCATCCGGTGACCCCGGCCTTCGGCCGCTGGGTGAGCGGCTCCTCCTGGCCGTGGCCGAGCGCCAACGTTGGCGACGCCTGCGCGACGAGCTACGGGCCAGAGCAGACGGACAAGATCTTTCGGCAACCGAGAAGAGGAGGGCGGCGTGATGGCGAACAAGCCCGGCAAACGACGGTTCGGCAGTATCCGCAAGCTGCCCTCCGGCCGGTTCCAGATCCGCTATCCCGGTCCTGACGGCCGGATGCGGACCGGTGAGACGACCTACGAGCGGGAGCGCGACGCGGACAAGGCGCTCTCCCTCCTGGAGGCCAAGCTCACCGCTGGCGGGTGGACCGACCCTCAGCGGGCCAAGGTCAAGCTCGGCGACTACGCCGCGAAGTGGATCAGGGAGCGGACCAACCTCCGGCCCCGCACAGTGGAGATCTACGAAGGGCTTCTCCGGCGGTTCGTCGTTCCGCATCTCGGCAACGTCCCGCTCGGGAAGATCGATACGGCGATGGTCCGGGAGTGGCGGGTCACCCTGATCGGCAGCGGTGTCGGCTCGTCCGAGGTTGCCAAGTCCTACCGGTTCCTGCGGGCCGTGCTGATGACCGCGACCGATGACCAGATCATCCCGCGCAATCCCTGCCGCATCCGGGGCGCCGGGGAGGAGAAGCCCGACGAGCGGCCGGTCCTGACGGTGGCCAAGGTGTTCGAGCTGGCCGACCTGGTGCCGGAACGCCTCCGCGCTCTCATCCTGCTGTCCACCTTCGCGAGTCTGCGCTGGGGTGAGGCGGCGGCGCTGCGCCGGATGGACCTCGACCTCGTCGCCGGCACGGTCAGCGTTCGGCAACAGCATGTCGAATTGGACTCGGGAGAGTTGATCGTCGGTCCGCCGAAGTCCCGGGCCGGTGCCCGTACGGTCGCCATCCCTACGGCGATCATTCCGGCGCTCCAGGATCACCTCGCCGAGTTCACCGGGCCACAGCCGGAAGCGCTGGTCTTCACCGGAGCCCGTGGCGCTCGGATGCGGCGGAGCAACTTCTACCGGGCGAGCAAGTGGGTCGAGATCCGCAAGAAGATCGGCTACCCGGAACTGCACTTCCACGATCTCCGGCACACCGGGAACACGATCGCGGCCAGCTCGGGCGCGAGCCTGCGGGACCTCATGGAGCGCATGGGCCATGACTCGGTGCGGGCCGCACTGATCTACCAGCACCGCACGACGGAAGCCGATCGGAAGATCGCAGACGCGATGAACGACAAGATCTCCGAGGTCCGCCCGGACGACGACGAAGGATCTTCAGGAGTGCCCGCCCGGATCGGCTAATGGCACGCTAATGGCACGACGCCCCGTTTCCATGATCGGAAACGGGGCGTTTTCGCTGGTGGGCGCTACCGGGTTCGAACCAGTGACATCTCGCTTGTAAGGCGAGCGCTCTACCGCTGAGCTAAGCGCCCGGGAAATCCCGTCACACAGACGGGATACAACCTTACGGCACAGCGGGGGTCTTCGGCACATCGAGCGTCCAGGAGGCCCCCGCCTCCGGCGCTCCGGCCGCCCGCCAGCCGAGCAGGGCCGCGCCGAACATGCCCGCGGAGACACCGAGGGCGGCCCTGCGCAGCGGCGGGGCGCTGCGGAAGGTCAGCCTTTCGCCGAGGCGGGCGGCCAGCGGGTCGGAGAGCAGGGCTCCGGCCTCGGCCAGGCCGCCGCCCAGCACGATCGCGGAGGGGTCCAGCAGGAGCGTGTAGGTGGCCAGTGCCAGCGACAGCGCCTCGACCGCGTCGTCCCAGACCTTCACCGCCAGCGGGTCGCCGGCCGCGGTGAGCCGGGCGACCTCCTCGGCGGTGGCGGGGGACGCGGCGCGGGCCGAGTAACGGCGGGCGACGGCCGAGGCGGAGGCGTAGGTCTCCAGGCAGCCGGTCTGGCCGCAGGCGCACGGCTCCCCCTCGGGGAAGACCGGGATGTGCCCGATCTCGCCGGCCCAGCCGGAGGTCCCGCCGTACGGCCCGCCCTTGATGATCATTGCGCCCGCGATGCCGGTGCCGATCGGCAGGAAAAGGAAGTCGGACAGCTCCCGGCCGGCTCCGAGCACGCTCTCGGCCAGCCCGCCGGTGCGCACGTCGTGGCCGAGCAGGACGGGGACGTCGAGCGGGACGAGGGCGGTGGCGGGGACGTCTCGCCAGCCGAGGTTGGCGGCGTAGAGGGCGGTGGCCGTCGCGTCGTCCACCAGCCCCGGTACGGCGATGCCGGCCGCCGCGGGTCCCCGCCCGAGCAGGGAGGCGCCCCGCGCGGCCAGTTCCCCGACGAAGGAGCGGATGACGGCGACCACGTTGTCCGGCCCGCCCTCGGCGCCGGTCGGTCGGCGGCCGGTCACGGCCAGCTCGCCGGAGCGGGTGACGATCCCGCCCTTCATGGAGGTGCCGCCGACGTCGACGGCCACCACGTAGTCGCTCATCCCGGCCTCTCCCGTCACCGGCGCCTCCTTCTCCGGCGGCGCGCGCCGGATCACCCTAGCCCAGGAAGCGCGGGCCGTCAGGCGGGGGAGAACCGGCCGAGCACGCGGTCCAGCGCCGCCGCGACCTCGTCGGCCAGGCCGTCGGCCCGCTCCGGGGCGCAGGGCCGTTCCGGGGCCGCGGTGGGCCGCTCGGCGAGCCGTACCGCGCCGCAGGAGCGGCACTCCACCTCTCCGAGGCGGCAGATGAGCGCGATGGAGCCGCACGAGGCGCAGGTGTCGAGATCCAGGTCGTGGGTGCGCTGGCAGTCCGGGCAGATCAGCACCTGGGTCTGCCTGCGCACTCCGCGCTTCCACGGACTGGCGCCGCGGACCGGGTCGGTCTGCCGGGCCCCGCACGAGAAGCAGGGCATGATCGCCTCCGAGTGGTCGAGAACGGCGGGAGCGCGCCCCGCCGGGTCACCGCTTAGGAAATCTCGGCGAGCACCTTGCGGTACTCGGCGATGTCGCGCGCCTCGGGGATCGGGTTCACGACGCGCCAGCGGACCACGCCCTCGCCGTCGATGACGAAGGTCCCCCGCAGCGCGACGCCCTTCTCCTCGTCGAACACACCGTACGCCCGCGCGACCTCGCCGTGCGGCCAGAAGTCGGCCAGCAGGGGGAAGTCGTAGCCTTCCTGGTCGGCCCAGGCCCGGTGGGCGAAGACCGAGTCGACCGAGACGGTGAGGACCTGCACGTCCTCGGGGAGCTCGGGGACGAGCTCGTCCCGCAGGGCGCAGAGCTCACCGTTGCAGACGCCGGTGAAGGCGAGGGGGTAGAAGATCAGCACGACCTTCCTGCCCCGGTGGTCCGAGAGCCTGACCGGAGCGCCGTGCTGGTCCTTCAGCTCGAAGTCCGGCGCGGGGGATCCCACCTCGACAGCCATGTCGCTGGTCCTTTTCTCGATGATGGACGAACATCATCATCCTGCCGTACGGCTCGCGTGAGCCGTACGGCAGGGTGGACCGTTACCGGACCCTTACCGGCGCGCCTTGGGCGTGACCAGACGTGTCCCGGACCAGTCGGGGGCGGCGCTGATGCTGCTGGTCTGCGACAGACCCGCGGTCGTGGCGTCCTCCCCGATGTCGCTGGGCTCCACGTGGCCCTCTCGACCGGCCTTGGGCGTCAGCAGCCAGATCTGGCCGCCGTCGGTCAGGTTGGTCACCACCCCGCTCAGGGCGTCGAACAGGTCACCATCACCGTCCCGCCACCACAGCAGCACGACGTCGACGACGTCCTCATAGTCCTCGTCGACCAGTTCGTTGCCGGTCAGCTCCTCGATGGAGTCGCGCAGGTCGTCGTCGACGTCGTCGTCCCATCCGACCTCCTGCACCACTTGGCCCGGCTTGAGACCGAGCCGTTCGGCCAGGCTGCGTTCGCCCTGCGCCTGACCCGCGGTCGCGCTCACGTCTATCCCTCCTGCTTCGATGGCCCCGCCTCCGTACGGCGGTGCTCAAAGTGCTTCGGCACAGTCCACACGCTGTGACCCTCAGTCGTCAACGGTCGCCACGGCAACGACTGGGCTACGCGCGAATCAGTCCGACAAAAACGACAACCGGACCTGCCGTTCGCGGTTGTCGACGTTGAGGTCCACCACGGCGACGGACTGCCACGTGCCCAGCGCGAGCCTCCCGGCGAGGACCGGGACGGTGGCGTACGGAGGGATGAGAGCCGGCATGACATGCGACCTCCCATGCCCTCTGGATCCGTGCGCATGCCTCCACCGGTCGTCCGCCGGGAGCAGGTCCGCGAGCGCGGCGAGGAGGTCGTCGTCGCTGCCCGAGCCGAGCTCGATCAGCGCGACCCCCGCGGTCGCGTGGGGCACGAAGACGTGCAGCAGTCCGTCGCCTCCGCACGCCCGGGCGAAGTCCTCGCACTCGGCGGTGATGTCGTGCACCCGCTCCCGCGAGCCGGTCACCACCTCGATCGTCTGTGATCTCACCCGCGGAATCCTACGAGCCGCGCCGGGCCGCACTCACGTCCGCGCCCCCGCCGGGAGCACGAGCGCGTCCGGGCCGGGGAACACGAGTCCGGTGTGGCCGTCGTCGAACCGCACCAGGTAAGGAGGGGCCCCGCCGTCCCCGCGGACCTCGAGGATCTCCCCTCTCCGGTCGTGGTGGCCGACCGTGTCGCCGTGGACCAGGATCTGATCCCCCACTGTCGCGTGCATCTTCTCGCGCCTCCTCTCAACAGCTGCCGACGACCTTCTTCCAAGGGTCGTACCCAGCGCCTCCGCAGAAAAGAGCACCCCGGGTGTTACCTTTGAGATCCATTCGTCCTACGATCGGTGGACTAGGCCACATCGCCGCTCCTGCCAGCGGCTACATCCTGGTTACCGGCTAGTAGTGATGCACTTTCCGGAGTGAGCGACCAGGATGGATGGTGACCGACACAGACATGAAGTCCATCCTCGGAAGGCGAGACCCAGTGGCTTCCGGACGCCAGCGTTTCTCGATCATCAGCGACGGCCTACCCAGTCAGCTCCCTGATGTCGACCCCAGCGAGACCCAGGAGTGGCTCGAGTCGCTCGACAACGTCGTCAAGACGGAGGGCCGTACCCGTGCCCGCTACTTGATGCTCCGCCTCTTGGAGCGGGCCCGCGAGCACCAGGTCGGCGTCCCCGGCCTGCGCAGCACCGACTACATCAACACGATCCCGCCGGAGCGCGAGCCCTGGTTCCCCGGCGACGAGCACGTCGAGCGGCGGATCCGCGCCTACATCCGGTGGAACGCCGCGGTCATGGTGACCCGGGCCAACGCCCGCACCAACGTCGGCGGCCACATCGCGACCTACGCCTCGGCCGCCTCCCTCTACGAGGTGGGCTTCAACCACTTCTTCCGGGGCAAGGACCACGGCGAGTCCGGCGACCAGGTCTTCTTCCAGGGCCACGCGGCGCCGGGCATCTACGCCCGGGCCTTCCTGGAGGGCCGCCTCAACGAGGCGCAGCTCGACGCGTTCCGCCAGGAGCTGTCGCACGGCTTCCGCGGCCTGCCCTCCTACCCGCACCCGCGCCTGATGCCCGACTTCTGGGAGTACCCCACGGTCTCCATGGGCCTGGGCCCGATCAGCGCGATCTACCAGGCCCGGTTCAACCGCTACCTGCTGAACCGGAAGATCAAGGACACCAGCCGCAGCCACGTCTGGTGCTTCCTCGGCGACGGCGAGATGGACGAGCCTGAGTCGCTCGGCGCGATCGGCGTGGCCGCCCGCGAGGAGCTCGACAACCTCACCTTCGTCATCAACTGCAACCTGCAGCGCCTGGACGGCCCGGTCCGCGGCAACGGAAAGATCATCCAGGAGCTGGAGACCTACTTCCGCGGCGCCGGCTGGAACGTCATCAAGGTCGTCTGGGGCCGCGACTGGGACCCGCTGCTCGCGGCCGACGTCGACGGCGTGCTCGTCAACCAGATGAACACCACGCCCGACGGCCAGTTCCAGACCTACTCCGTCGAGTCGGGCGCCTACATCCGCGAGAACTTCTTCGGCGGCGACCCCCGCCTGCGCAAGATGGCCGAGCACCTGTCCGACGACGAGATCCGCAAGCTCTCGCGCGGCGGCCACGACTACCGCAAGGTCTACGCGGCCTTCAAGGCGGCCCGCGAGCACGTCGGCCAGCCGACGGTCATCCTCGCCCAGACCATCAAGGGCTGGACGCTCGGCAAGGACTTCGAGGCGCGCAACGCGACGCACCAGATGAAGAAGATGTCCAAGGCCGAGCTGAAGGAGTTCCGCGACCGGCTCTACCTGCCGATCCCGGACTCCGCGCTCGACGCGGACCTGCCGCCCTACTTCCACCCGGGCGAGAACGACCCCGAGATCGCCTACATGAAGGAGCGGCGCGCCGCGCTGGGCGGCTTCCTGCCCCGGCGCACGGTCCGCGCCAAGCCGATCAGGCTGCCCGGCGAGGAGTCCTACGCGCAGCTGAAGAAGGGCTCCGGCAAGCAGAACGTCGCCACCACCATGGCCTTCGTCCGCCTGCTCAAGGACCTCATGCGCGACAAGGAGATCGGCCACCGCTTCGTGCCGATCATCCCGGACGAGGCCCGTACCTTCGGCCTCGACGCGATCTTCCCGACCGCGAAGATCTACTCGCCGCACGGCCAGACCTACGAGGCCGTGGACCGCGAGCTGCTGCTGTCGTACAAGGAGTCGACCGAGGGCCAGATCCTGCACGAGGGCATCAGCGAGGCCGGCTCGATGGCCTCGACGATCGCCGCCGGCACGTCGTACGCCACGCACGGCGAGCACATGATCCCGGTCTACATCTTCTACTCGATGTTCGGCTGGCAGCGCACCGGCGACCAGATGTGGCAGCTGGCCGATCAGATGGGCCGGGGCTTCCTGCTCGGCGCCACCGCCGGCCGCACCACGCTGAACGGCGAGGGCCTGCAGCACGAGGACGGCCACTCCCCGCTCATCGCCTCGACGAACCCCGCTGCGGTCTCCTACGACCCTGCGTGGGCGTTCGAGATCGGCCACATCGTCCGGGACGGCCTGCGGAGGATGTACGGCGAGGCTCCGGAGAACGTCTTCTACTACCTGACGGTCTACAACGAGCCCTACCCCCAGCCGGCCGAGCCCGCCGACCTGGACGTGGAGGGCCTGCTCAAGGGCCTGTACCGGTTCGCCCCCGCTCCGCAGGTCCAGGGGCCGAAGGCCAACATCCTGGTCTCCGGCGTGGCCGGTCCGTGGGCGGTGGAGGCCCAGCGCATGCTGGCCGAGGAGTGGGGCGTGGCCGCCGACGTCTGGTCGGCCACCTCCTGGTCGGAGCTGCGCCGCGAGGCGCTGGAGGCCGAGGAGCACAACCTGCTCAACCCCGACGCCGAGCAGCGCGTGCCGTACGTGACCCGGGTGCTGTCGAAGGCCCAGGGCCCGTTCGTGGGCGTCAGCGACTACATGCGCGCGGTGCAGGACCAGATCGCCCGCTGGGTGCCCGGTGACTGGGCCTCGCTCGGCACCGACGGCTTCGGCCTGTCGGACACCCGCTCGGCGCTGCGCCGCCACTTCCACGTGGACGCGGCCTCGATCACCCTGGCCGTGCTCACCCAGCTCGCCAGGCGCGGCGAGGTCAACGAGGAGGTGCTGCGCGAGGCCATCTCCCGCTACCACCTCAAGAACGGCGTGACCGAGGCCGGAGGCGCCGAGAGCAACGACACCCAGTCCATGGGTCTGTGAGATCCTTCCGGGTGGGGTCCGCCGGCGGGCCCCACCCGGGGACGGAGGCCGGACCGCTCCCCCCGGGGTGATCCTTAGGGGGGATGCACGTCATGCGAGGAATCCCGGCGACGGCCGCGACCGCGGCGCTGTCCGTGGCACTGGCCGCCACACTGGCCGCCTGCGGCGCCGGGGAGGACGGCGAACGCGGCGGGACGGCCGCCCCGAGCGCCACCGCCACGGCGCCGGGCGCGATCGCCTGGGGGCCGTGCACCGACATCCAGCGTCCCGGCGGCCAGAGCGCCGCCCCGGAGCCGGGCGAGGAGTGCGGGAAGCTGGCCGTGCCGCTCGACTACGCCGATCCTTCGGCCGGGACGATCGACATCGCCCTCATCCGTGTCAAGGCCACCGGTCCCGGGGAGCGGATCGGCTCGCTGCTGTTCAACTTCGGCGGTCCCGGCGCCTCCGGCGTCGACACCCTGGCCCAGGCCGCCAAGGTGCTCGGCAGCCTGCGCACCCGCTACGACCTGGTCAGCTTCGACCCGCGCGGGGTGGAGCGCAGCTCCGGCGTCCGGTGCGGCGGCACCGCGGAGATGGACGAGTTCACCGCGGTGGACAGCACCCCCGAGGACGCGGCCGAGCGCGCGGAGATCGAGCAGGTCATCGAGGAGTTCGCCGGCGCCTGCGAGAAGACCTCCGGGAAGGTCCTGCCGTACATCGGCACCGTGAGCGCCGCCGAGGACATGGAGCGCATCCGCCAGGCGCTGGGCGACGCGAAGCTCAATTACGTCGGCATGTCGTACGGCACCGAGCTCGGCGCGGTCTACGCGACCCGGTACCCGAAGAACGTGGGCCGGTTCCTGCTGGACGCCCCGGTCGACCCCAGCCTCTCGATGCGCGAGCACACGCTGGCCCAGACGGCCGGCTTCCAGCAGGCCTACGAGTCCTTCCTGAAGGACTGCGTCAAGGACGGCCAGTGCAAGATCGGCGCCGACCAGGATGCCGCGGACGAGAACGTCGCGGCGCTGCTGAAGAAGCTGAACGACAAGCCCCTGCCGGTCGGCTCCGGCCGGGAGCTCACCGAGGGCCTGGCGATCACCGCGATCGCCTCCGCCCTCTACTCGGAGCAGACCTGGCCCTTCCTGGACCAGGCCCTGAGCACGGCGATCAGGGGCAACGGCCAGGCGCTGATGGCCCTGGCCGACAACTACAACGGCCGCGAGCCCGACGGCTCCTACAGCACGATCATGAGCAGCTTCCCCGCCATCAGCTGCGTGGACACCGCCGAGCGGCCCGACGAGGCGGAGCTGCTCAGGACGGAGAAGGAGGCGCTGAAGATCTCCCCGCTGTTCGGCAGCGCCGGCATGGGGACCATCTGCTCCTCCTGGCCGATCCCCGGCAACGACGAGTCCAAGAAGATCGACGCCTCCGGCTCCGCGCCGATCGTGGTGATCGCCGGCACCGGCGACCCCGCCACGCCGTACGAGTGGGGGCCGAAGCTGGTCGAGCAGCTGGGCACGGGCGTGCTGGTCACCTACAAGGGCGAGGGCCACGGCGCCTACCTGTCCGGTGACGCCTGCGTGAAGCAGGTCTCCGACGACTACCTGCTCGACGGGAAGGTTCCCGCGGAGGGCACGACCTGCCCGAAGGAGTGACGCGTGTCCCGAGCCCCGCCTACCGGCAGGGCTCGGGACGGGGGCGCCGGGTCTGGAACCCGAAGTCCACCGCCCCGAAGTGGTGCTCGAGGAGCTCGCGCACGCTCCCGTCCGCGTACATCGCCGCTATCGCCTCGCTGACCGCCTCGCAGGCCACGGGGTCGCCCCTGCGGAGCGCCACGCCGTACGGCTCGCGCCTGAGCCGGAGCCCGAGGACCTCGAACTCGCCGCTCTCCCGCGCGCCGAACCCGGCGACCACCAGGTCGTCGCCGGGGAAGGCGTCCACGATGCCGGCGGCCACGTTCCTGGCGCACTCCGCCATGTCCGCCGCCGGGACGAGCTCGACGCCGGCGACCCGGTCCTTGATCAGCGCGGCGGTGGTCGTGCTGCCCGCAGCGCAGACCTTCCTGCCGCGCAGGTCCTCCAGGGTGGAGATCCCCGACCCCTTCCGGACGAGCACGTCGCGGTAGGCGAGGTAGTACGGCCCGGCGAAGGCCACCCGTTTCCGGCTCTGCCCGGTGATCGAGAGGTTGGCGACGACCAGGTCGACCTCGCCGCCGTCGACCGCGTCCTCGCGGCGGACACCGACGTTCCGGAAGACGACCCCGCCGGCGGGCACGCCCAGCTCGGCCGCGATGCGCCGGGCCACGTCGATCTCGAAGCCCGCCGGCGAGCCGGACCGCTCCAGGGCCACCCCGGGCAGGCCCGCGCGGTAGCCGATCGTGATCGTCCGCGTCCTGGCGATCCGGTCGAGCAGCGGCGATCCGGTGGAGGGGGCCGCGGTCGTCGCGGCCGGGGTCGTGACCGCGGGCGGCGTGGCGGTGGCGCCGGAGCCGGACGGCGCGCCGAACTGGGCGAAGGCGACCGCGGCGGCCAGGACCGCGGCCGCGGCCCCTCCCGCGGCCACCTGCCGGCGCCAGGCGGGGCGGGACCGGGCCGGGCTCCCTCCCCGGGTCAGGTCGGCCGTGGCCGCCTGCGCGCCCTCGGCGAGCTCGGCGTCGGAGGCCTCCGCTCCGTCCTGGGCCGGATGGCCGAGCAGGCGTCTGAGCACCTCGTCCGCGGCCGGCCTGCGGGCCTGGTCCTTGGCCAGGCAGTCGGCGACGATCTCCCGCAGGTCGCCGGGGAGCCCGCTCAGGTCCGCCTCGTGGTTGATGACCCGGTGGAGCGTCGCCACGATCGTGTCGCCGCCGAAGGGCGCCCGGCCGGTCGCGGTGAAGACCATGGTCGCGCCCCAGGCGAACACGTCGGCCGGGCGGCCGACCCGCTCCCCGGAGATCTGCTCGGGCGCCATGTAGGCGGGGGTGCCGACCGCCCGGGTGGTGATCGTCCCGCTCTCATCGATGATCTTCGCGATGCCGAAGTCGACGACCCGCGGACCGTCCGGGGCCAGGAGCACGTTGTCGGGCTTGAAATCGCGGTGCACGATCCCGGCGCGGTGGATCGCGGCCAGCGCGGTGGCCGTGCCGATCGCCAGCCGCTCCAGGTCCTCCCCCGCCAGCGGCCCGCCGCGCTGGACGACCCGGCGCAGCGACGGCCCGTCGATCAGCTCGCTGGCGATGTACGGCGTCTCGCCGTCGAGGTCGGCGGCCAGCACCCGGGCCGTGCAGAAGGCCTCCACCCGCCGGGCCGCCTGCAGCTCGCGCGCGAAACGGGAGTGGGCGTGCTCGTCGCCGGTGAAGCGCACATGGAGCAGCTTGACGGCGGCGCGCTCCCCGCTCGCGGACTCCCCGAGGTAGACGACCCCCTGGCCGCCCTCCCCCAGCCTGCCCCGCAGTTCGTAGTCGCCCAGCCGCGGCGGGTCCCCCGGCCGCAGCGGTCCGATCTCCGACATCGCCGACCCCTCGTCCCACGGCGTTCTTCCCGGACACTACACATCTCCGGCGGCCGGGACCGCCCCGCTCGCCGAATCGTGATCAACGCGGACCCGCGGCGCGTCCCGCGCCCGTCCGGCAGACGCCGGACGGGGGCGTCCGGTTCACCGCTCCGCCTCCAGCAGCCCGGCGTCGTGGACCAGGAGCGCGATCTGGACCCGGTTGTTGAGGCCGAGTTTGGCGAGCACGGCGGAGACGTGGGTCTTGACCGTGGGGACACTGAGGTGGAGCACGGCGCCGATCCCGGCGTTGGACCTGCCCTGGGCGACGGCGAGGGCGACCTCGCGCTCCCGCTCGTTCAGCAGCTCCAGCCGTTCCCTGGCCCGGGTGCGGCGCAGGTCGGGGCCGGGGTCGGCGACCCGGGCGATGAGCCGCCGGGTCACCTCCGGGGACAGGACCGGCTGCCCCCGCGCCACCCGGCGCACCGCGGCCACGATCTCGTCGGGCGGGGTGTCCTTGAGCAGGAAGCCCGCGGCCCCGGCGCGCAGCGCCCGCAGGACGTGCTCGTCGGCGTCGAAGGTGGTCAGGACGACGACCTCCGGCGCGTGCGCCCGGGCCCGCAGCGCCTCGGTGGCGGCGAGGCCGTCCATCACCGGCATCCTGATGTCCATCAGGACCACGTCGGGGGCGTGCCGGTCGGCCAGGGGCAGCGCCTCGGCGCCGTTGCCCGCCTCGGCCACCACGCGGATGTCGGGGGCGCCGCCCAGCATCATCGCCAGTCCGGCGCGGACCAGCGGGTCGTCGTCGACGATGAGCACGCCGATGGAGCCGGGTTCGCATGCGGTCATGGCGGCCACGGTAGCCAGGCCGCCAGCCGCCAGCCACCCCCGGCGGCGGGGCCGTACTCCAGGCGCCCCTCGGCCAGGGCGACGCGCTCGGCGAGGCCGGTCAGTCCCTGGCCGGACCCGGCGGGCGGGGCGGAGGCGCCGTCCGGAAGGCGGCGGCTCCCCACGGGGACGGGCACGGCGGCGGGCACAGGGGCGGACGCAGGGGCGGACGCAGGGGCGGGCACCGTGGCGGGCGCGGTGTCGCGCACTTCGACGGTCAGCCCGGCGCCAGGCTCCCCCGCCACCCGGATGCGCACCTCGGCGCCCGGGGCGTGCTTGCGGACGTTGGTCAGGCCCTCCTGCACGATCCGGTACGCGGTGCGGCCCGCGCTCTCGGGAACGGCGCCGGAGGTCTCCTCCCGCAGCTCCACCCGCATCCCCGCCCCGTCCGACTCCGCGGCCAGGTGCCGCAGGTCGTCGAGGGTGGGCTGGGGCAGCTCGCCGACCGGCGCGCGCAGCACGCCCACGACCTCCCGCAGGTCCTGCAGCGCCCCGTGGGCGCTCTGGCGGATCACCCTGGCCGCGCGGGCGATGTCCTCGGCGGAGGCGCCGGGGTTGAACTCCAGTGCGCCGGCGTGCACGCTCAGCAGCGACAGGCGGTGGCCGAGCACGTCGTGGATCTCCCGGGCGATCTCCTGGCGGGCGTGGTAGCGGGCCTGCTCGGCGCGGAGACGGGCCTCGGTCTCGGCCCGGACGGCGCGCTCGCGCAGCGAGGACAGGAGCCGCCGCCGGTGGTGGACGAACAATCCCCAGCCGACCGCGGCGGTCTGGAGCCCGACGCCCAGGACCAGCATCGCGAACGCGGGGAACGCGGGGTCCCGGTGGAACATGACGAACAGGAGCGCGGCGGGCAGGCTCAGCGCGAAGACGACGGCCGTGGTCCGCGGGGGCCGGTGGACGGCGACCGTGAACAGGGCGACCAGCAGCGCGCCGCCGGCCAGCTCGGAGACGACCGACAGGACGGTCAGCGCCACGGCCAGCTCGACCGGCCACCGGCGGCGCAGCCACAGGGCGGCGCAGCCCAGCGCGGCGGCGACCTGGTCGAGATGGAAGAGCCACTCCGGGACGATCGGGGCGCTCACCCGCTCGCCGTAGCTCATCAGCCCGAGGAGCACGGCCGCCAGGAACAGGCAGGTGTCCACGATCCAGTCGCGCAGGCTGCGGCGGGGCGCGGGGGCGGGTGCGGACACGGTCTCAGAGTCGTTCATCGTCCCGGAGCGTACGGCGGGCCGCGGGGCCGTGCCCACCCCCGCGGCCGGAGGCGATACCGGTGAGGGGACGGCCGATACTTTCGTCGGGGTGCGGCGGCCGGAGATCGGAACCGGAGTCGGGAGAGGGGATCCCGGTGGCCGACCCCCCGCCGCAGGGCGCGCGCCCAGCATGGAGCCATGCGCAAAGTCATCCAGCTCCTGGGCGTCGTCATGGTCCTGTCCGGCGTCAGCGGAGCCATCGACCACGTGGCGGTCCAGCCCTTCATCGGCGTGCTCAACCTCTTCAACCGCCTGGTCGCCGAGCGGGTGGAGCTCTTCGAGGGGTACGAGGTCTTCACGAACCTGAGCCTGGCCGTGCTGGGGGCCGTGCTGATCGCCGCGGCCCGCCTGACCGATCCGTCGTGACCCGCGCGAGGCGGTCCGCCGAGGCGGCCGCGCGGGCGCGGGCCGCGTGCAGGCCCGGGTGGACGAGGCGGCCGGCCCGCTTCACGATCCGCCCGGCGACCAGCACGGTGTCCACGTTGCCCGGCCCGGCGGCGGTGACCACCGCGGCGACCGGGTCGCGGACCGGCGCCAGGTTGGGGGCGTCGGCGCGCAGCAGCACCAGGTCGGCCTGCTTGCCCGGCCGCAGCGAGCCGATCCGGTCCGCCAGCCCGAGTACGGCCGCGCCCTCGATCGTGGCCGTGCGCAGCACCTCGGCCGCGGTCAGGCCGCCCCCGCGCACCCGTTCGGCCGCGAACGCGGCGCGCATGACGGCGAACATGTCTCCCGGCACGTTCACCACCGTGTCGACGCCGAGCCCGGTCGGGACGCCGGCCCGGCGGAATCTGCCGGTCTCCGGGTGGCCGTGTCCCATCTGCATCTCCACCGCGGGCGCCACGGAGGCGGCTCCCCCGCTGCCGGCGACCAGTTCCACGGCCTCCCCGGTGAACCCGTTGCCGTGCACGAACGTGACGTCCGGCCCGAGCAGGCCCGCGTCGTGCAGCCGTTCGACCGCGCCGGTCCCGGTGGCGTGCAGGCTGATCCGGAGGCCGAGCTCGCGGGCGAGCCGCCAGTCCGCCTCCGCCTCCTCCACCGGCCCGTAGACGGGCCCCGAGGCGGCGAGGGCGGCGGTGACGAGACCGGAGTCGCCGAGCAGCGAGGCGACCCGCCGCACCTCGTCCGGGCGGCGGGCCTCGCCCGGGCCGGGGTGGGCGTAGGCGAAGACCGCCCGGATGCCCGACTCCCGCAGGGCCGCCAGCGCGGCGTCGGTGTGCTCGGGGGTCGACTGGATGTGGGACCAGTCGCAGAGGGTGGTGATCCCGGCGTCGAGGGCCTCCAGCGCGCCCCACAGGTTCGCCGTGTGCACGTCCTCGGCCCGGTAGGCGGGGGCGAGGCGGCCGAGCACGAGCGAGAGGTAGTCGCCCAGGGTGGCGTCGGCGAAGGCGCCGCGCAGGACGCTCTGCCAGACGTGTCGGTGGGTGTCGACGAGGCCGGGCAGCACGAGCATGCCCGAGGCGTCGACGACCCGTGCGCCGGAGACGGCGAGTCCCGGGCCGACGGCGGCGATGAGCCCGTCCTCGACGAGCACGTCGGCCCCGGGCAGGACACGGGGCGCGGGCTCGGTGTCGATCACGGTGCCGCCGGTGATGAGGGTGCGCACGGCAGACCTCTTTCCTGATAGCTATAGGAAAAGCTTTTAGAAAAGCTATCAGGTGCGAGGGATACCCTCAATGCCATGGCAAGGGGAGAGACGGACCTGGTCGACGAACTGGTCGCGGCGTGGCGGGCCGAGCTGCCCGAGGCCGCCACCCTCGAACTGGAGATCGTCAAACGGGCTGCGCGGCTGAAGGGCCGCATCGAGGAGACCACTCAGTCCGTCCTGGGCCGGTACGGCCTCACCTACGCCGACTTCGACGTCCTGGCGACGCTGCGCCGGGCGGGCGCCCCGTACCGGCTCAAGCCCGGGCGGCTCGCCACCCGCTCCTCGCTCACCACCGGCGGGACGAGCAACATCCTGCAGCGGCTCACCGGGGCCGGGCTCGTCGAGCGCGAGCCCGACCCCGCCGACCGCCGCAGTTCCTGGGTCCGGCTGACCCCCGAGGGCGTCCGGCTGGCCGAGGAGCTCACCCTCGCCACCGCCGAGGCCCACCGGGAGCTGTTCGCCGGCGTCCCCGCGGCCACCGCGCGGGCCCTGGCGGACCTGCTGCGCGAGGTGCTCGTCGCGCTCGGGGACCGGCCGGAGCAGCACCGCGCCCTTCGGTGACCCGCCGGGGCCCGGTGACCCCCCGGGGCCCCACCGCGCGGGCCGCCGGGGACCGGCCGGGCCCGCGCCGAGGCCGGGCGGGCCGGGCGGGCCGGAGCCTCCGGACGCCGGCGCGGCGGCCCTACTCCCGCGTCCCGCGCAGGTGCGGCGGGGTGAAGAGGCCGAACAGGTTGCCCGAGGTGTCGCGGACGTAGGCGAAGTCGGGACCGTTCGGGTTCTCGAGCAGCTTGAACACGACCTGCCCGCCCAGGCTCTCGACCCGCTCGCAGGCGGCGCCGGTGTCGGCGACGACGACGGAGAAGACCGCGTGGTTCGGGGACCCCCCTCCGGTGGCGTACAGGCCGCCCTTGGGACCGTCGCCGCCGGGGTAGCCGACGAGCCGGTAGTCCATGCCGTTCTTCGCCGACCCCTCGTCGGTGGCGAAGGACCAGCCGAACAGCTCGCCGTAGAACTTCTCCGCGCCCTGCGGGTCGTCGGTGGCGATCTCGAACCAGGCCACGGTGTTGATCATCAGGTGTCCTCTCGGAACGGTTTCTCGAACACCTCCACGATGGACCGGGCCGGCGACAACCCTATGTCGGTGTTTTCACTCGAGTTCCGGACTTCCGAAAATCAGCCCGGGCACCTGTGGCATGACCCGCTCCGGCGGGTGCTCGGGCGAGGGCTCGTCGGTCTCCTCCGCGCGGCCGATCCGGTCGAGCCGGAAGATCCGCACGTCCCGACGGAGCCGGCACCACCCCACGAGATACCAGTGGCCGCCGCGCCCGCCCACGAAGACGGCCGGCTCCACCTCGCGCCGGGTCGCCTCGCCCTTGGCGTCCATGTAGTCGATCACCAGCACGCGCCGGTGCAGCAGCGCCTGCTCGATCACCCGCGACACCCGGGGGTACGGCTCCGGCTCGACGAGCAGGTGGACGCGGGCGGCCAGCCGCCTGGCCCGCTCCCCCTCCTGCGGGGGCATCGCGGCCACCAGCTTGCGCAGGGCGCTGCGGGCGTGGCGGGCGAAAGGGCTGCCGGAGGCCTCGCTGAGCGCCACGGCGACCGCGACCGCCTCGGCGGGGGTGAAGTTCAGCGGCGGCAGGGAGACGCTCTTGTCCAGCACGTAACCGCCGCGCCTGCCGGGCTCGGCGTAGATCGGCACCCCGGACTGCTGGAGCGCGGAGATGTCGCGCTCGACGGTGCGCACGCTCACCTCGAACCTGCCGGCGAGCTCGCGTGCGGAGCGGGGCCGGGGCGAGACGGCGCGCAGCTCCTCCACCAGGGCGTAGAGCCGATCGGTGCGGTTCACACTCCGACGGTACGCGCCCCCGCCGACATTTCCCCGCGGAGTCCGGCCTTCCCCCACGAAAGCGGACGGAAAGGGAACCTTCCGGCGCCTTCGACCGGTTGAACAGTCAAAAGACCGCAGATACCCTATCCCGACACTTCTCATTGGAGTTCGATGGCACAGAAACACCCGATGGCCCGGAAACCCCCGCGCAAACCCGTCCGGTTCGAACCGGGCGGAAAGGCGTCCAAGGCCATCGTGATCTCCGGGATAACGATCATATCCCTGCTCGTCGTCGGCGCGTGCGCGGCCGACGACGACTACGAGGAGGTCGGCGCCGACTGCGTCAACCTCGACAACCAGCTGCCCGACGGCTCGTACGAGGTCGTCGACGAGGACCTCTGCGACGACGACGGCACCGTCCGCTACCACGGCTCCCACGGCGCCTACGGCTGGTACTACGGCGGCGCCCGCAGCGGGACCAAGGTGTCCAAGGGCACCACCGTCAGGCCCTCCGACGTCCAGATCACCACCCGCAAGGGCACCGTGATCCAGCGCGGCGGCTTCGGCGGCCGCGGCTCCAGCGGCAGCTGACCTTCCCCGATGAGACGCGAGAGCTCGCCTCCCCGCCCCGGCTGGGAGAGGATCATCGAGGAGCAGGGCCTGGCCTACCACCGCTCCGCCCACCCCGGCGGCACCGGCCGCCCCTACTGGGACGAGAGCGTGCACTACGTCTTCTCCATGGACGAGGTCCTGGCCCTGGAGGAGCAGGTCGAGGAACTGCACCGGATGTGCCTGCACGCGGTGGAGCACGTGATCGCCACCGGGCGCTACCGCGACTTCGCGATCCCCGAGTGGGTCGCGCCGGAGATCGCCCGTTCCTGGGAGCGGCGCGACCCGCACCTGTACGGCCGCTTCGATCTGCGCTACGACGGGACCGGCCCGGCCAAGCTACTGGAGTACAACGCCGACACCCCGACCAGCCTGCTGGAGAGCTCCGTCGTGCAGTGGTTCTGGCTGCAGGACCGCCACCCGGGCGACGACCAGTGGAACTCCATCCACGAGCGGCTGATCGACCGGTGGCGGCAGATCGCCGCGGCGCTGCCCACCGGCCCCGCGCACTTCGCCTGGACCTCCATGGACGAAAGCGGCGAGGAGGCGATGACCGTCGCCTACCTCCAGGAGACCGCCGGCCAGGCCGGCCTGGCGACGGTCGCGGTGGCGATGGAGGACATCGGCTGGGACGCGCTCAACCTCCGGTTCGTGGACGTGGAGCGCCGGGTGATCCGCACGCTCTGCAAGCTCTACCCGTGGGAGTGGGTGGTCGCCGACCCGTTCGGGGCGGACGCGGTGCGCCAGCAGGTCTCGATGACCTGGATCGAGCCGCTGTGGAAGATGCTGCTGTCGAACAAGGCGCTGCTGGCCGTCCTGTGGGAGCTGTACCCCGGCCACCCGAACCTCCTGCCGGCCTACCTCGACGGCCCCCGCGACCTGCCCGCGCACATCGCCAAACCGCTGCTGGGCCGGGAGGGGGCGAGCATGCGCATCGCCGCCCCCGGCCAGGAGCTGCGCACCGGCGGCGGCTACGGCGCCGAGGGCTACGTCCACCAGGCCTTCGAGCCGCTGCCCGACTTCGGCGGCCAGCGGCCGGTGCTCGGCGCCTGGGTCGTCCACGACGAGTCCGCCGGGCTCGGCATCCGCGAGACCTCCGGGCTGATCACCGACAACACCTCCTCCTTCGTCCCGCACCGCATCGCCGGCTGAGGCCCGGCCCTCCGCGACGCGCGACCACCCGATCCGCACACGGCCCCGCGCCACCGACCCCCAAGACCATGGAGACAACGACATGAGCACCACCCCGGCCCCGCTCCCCGCCCCCGCCGACACCGAGACGACCCTGTCGCTCGCCGAGCTCCTCGGCCGGGGGTCGCTCGCCATCGCCTCCTACGCGGCGCTCGGCGTCCTGTTGCTGATCGTCGGCTTCTACGTGATCGACCTGGCCATCCCGGGCAAGCTCAGCAAGTTGATCAAGACCGACCGCAACCCCAACGCGACCCTGCTCACCACCTCCGGCCTGGCCGCGGTCGGCCTGATCGTCGCGGCCTCCATCTGGTCGTCCGGGGGCGCCCTGCAGGAAGGGCTGCTGGCCACGGCGGTCTTCGGCCTGGTAGGCATCGCGGTGCAGACCGTGGCGATGGTCGTCTTCGACAAGGTCGCCGGCATCTCGGTCCGCGAGCTGGTCGCCGAGCCCGACCTGCAGCCCGGCGCCCGGCTGCTCGCCGTCACGCACGTGGCCATCGGCCTGATCACCGCCGTGGCGGTCATCTGACCCGGTCCGCCCGCCGCCCGCGGGGCACCGTACGGCTTCCGCATCCCGGTCGAACTGGCAGTCTTGAGGCGTGAACGATCAGATTCGCGAGGACACCACGCGCAGACTGGAACGGGCCATGGGCGCCCTGGGCACGGCGGCCATGGCCCGGATGGACGACCGGCTGCCGTGGTTCCGTGCCCTGTCCGCCGAGGACAGGTCCTGGGTGGGGCTGGTCGCACAGGCGGGGATCGCCGCGTTCGTGGAGTGGTTCCAGCACGCCGGCGAGGGACGGCCGACCCCCAGCATCGAGTTCTTCGGCACCGCCCCCCGGGAGCTGAAGCGGTCGATCTCGCTGCAGCAGACCGTCGACATCGTCCGGACCGTGGTCGAGGTCGTCGAGGAGCGGACCGGCGAGCTGGCCGCCCCGGGCGGCGAGGACCAGCTGGAGCAGGCGATGCTGCGCTACACCCGGGACGTCGCCTTCGCCGCGGCCCACGTCTACGCCCGCGAGGCGGAGGTGCGCGGGGCGTGGGACGCCCGGCTGGAGGCGCTCATCGTGGACGCGCTCGTCCGCGGCGAGGTCGACGACGGCCTGCACTCGTGGGCCGCCGCGCTGGGCTGGACCTCCTCCCCGGTGGTCGTGCTCGCCGGGCACGCGCCCGACGACGACCCCCAGGCGGTCATCGACGGCCTGCGGGAGCGGGGCCGCCGGGCCGGGATGGACATGCTGGCCGGGGTCCAGGGCGACCAGCTGATCGTGATCGTGGGCGGCGCCGACAGCGTCAACGCGGCGGCCAGGCACGTGGTGCCCCGCTTCGGGCCCGGCCCGATCGTGATCGGCCCCGAGGTGAGCGATCTGCACACGGCGGCGAGCTCCGCGCGGGCCGCGATCGCCGGGCTGCGGGCCGCCGCCGGCTGGCCGGACGCGCCCCGGCCGGTCCACGCCGAGGAGCTGCTCGCGGAGCGGGCCATCGACGGCGACGACGCCGCCAGGGCGGAGCTCGTCCAGACCGTCTACCTGCCGCTCGTCGGCACCCCTCTTCTCGACACGCTAGCGACATACCTGGAGCAAGGTACGTCACTAGAGGCGACGGCTCGGCTACTCTTCGTACATCCGAACACGGTGCGCTACCGGCTGCGAAAGATCACGGAGCTGACCGGATACCAGCCGACGGAGGGCCGCTCCGCCTTCACCCTGCAGGTGGGCCTCATCCTCGGACGGCTGTCCGAGACCTCTGTGATCCAATCGCCCTTTGCTTAACGCGGGCGAAACCTCTTCCGTAGGTTTCCTACAAAAAACTGTGGAAGAAGTTCGTTCGGATCTCCATCCATGTGGCTAACTCCTACAGGGCAGGCTGGATTTCGTGCTCGTCATCGTCGCTCCGGGCCAAGGCGCCCAGACCCCAGGCTTCCTGACCCCGTGGCTCGAGATACCGGGCCTGGCGGACCGTCTGTCCGCCTGGTCCGAGGTGGTGGGCCTCGACCTGATCTCCTACGGGACCACCGCGGACGCGGACGCGATCCGTGACACCGCGGTGGCGCAGCCACTGCTCGTCGCGGCCGGACTGGCCGCCGCCGAGGCCCTCGGCGTCTCCCTGTCCCCCGCTTCTCAGGCGGGGACGGTCGCGCCGGACCTCGTCGCCGGCCACAGCGTCGGAGAGCTGACCGCCGCCGCGCTGGCCGGAGTCCTCACCCCCGAGCAGGCCCTCGCCCTGGTGCGGGAGCGCGGCCAGGCCATGGCCAAGGCCGCGGCGGTCACCGAGACCGGCATGGTCGCGGTGCTCGGCGGGGCCGAGGACGAGGTCCTCGCCGCCATCGAGAGGCACGGGCTCACCCCGGCCAACATCAACGGCGCCGGCCAGATCGTGGCCGGCGGCACGCTGGAGCGGCTGGAGGCGTTCCGCGCCGAGCCGCCCGCGCGCGCCCGGCTGATCCCGCTCTCGGTCGCGGGCGCCTTCCACACCGTCCACATGGCGCCGGCCGTCGACCACCTGCGCGAGGCCGTCGCCTCGATCACGCCCCGGGACCCCTCCGTCGACCTGCTGTCCAACGCGGACGGCGCGCAGGTCGCCTCGGGCGCCGACTTCCTCGGCCGCCTGGTCGACCAGGTCGCCAACCCCGTCCGCTGGGACGCCTGCATGGCCACGATGGCCGGCCGGGGCGTCACCGCGATGATCGAGCTGCTGCCCGGAGGCACGCTCACCGGCCTGGCCAAGCGCGGACTGCGCGGGATCGCGACCGTGGCGCTGAAGACCCCGGACGACCTCGACGCCGCCCGGGAGGTCGCGAAGTGAACCCGGTACGGCACGGCGGAGGAGGAACGGTGATCGGCGCATGAAGGTCTCACAGGGCGCCCCCGGCGCGAAGATCCTGGCCTTCGGCCACTACCAGCCGTCCAAGGTGGTCACCAACGACGACCTGTCGAAGGTCATGGAGACCAGCGACGAGTGGATCCGCAGCCGGGTCGGCATCGCGGAGCGCCGCGTCGCCGAGGGCGAGTCCGAGATCGACCTGGCCGTGCAGGCGGGCGGCAAGGCCCTCGCCGCCAGCGGGCTGGCCGCCTCCGACATCGACCTGGTGATCGTCGCCACCTGCACGCTGGAGACGCAGATCCCCAACGCGGCGGGCCGGGTCGCCTCCCGGCTCGGCATCGGCGCCCCCGGCGCCCTCGACGTGAACACCGCCTGCTCCGGCTTCTGCTACGCCCTGGCCGTCGCCGACAACGCGATCCGGGCCGGCTCGGCCACCCACGTCCTGGTCGTCGGCACCGAGAAGTTCTCCCCCTGGATCGACTGGAGCGACCGGAGCACCGCGGTGATCTTCGCCGACGGCGCGGGCGCCGCGGTCGTGGGCCCGTCGGAGACCCCCGGCATCGGCCCCGTGGTCTGGGGCAGCGCCGGCGACAAGGCCGACGCGATCATGGTCAAGGACCGCCACTCCTTCCTGAAGCAGGAGGGCCAGACCGTCTTCCGCTGGGCCACCACCGCGCTCCACCCGGTGGCCAGGCAGGCATGTGAGCGGGCCGGAGTGGACCCCGCCGAACTGGCGGCCTTCGTGCCCCACCAGGCGAACGTGCGCATCATCGAGGCCATCGCCCGGAAGATCGGCGCCGACAACGCCGTCGTCGCCAAGGACATCGTGCTGGCGGGCAACACCTCGGCGGCGTCGATCCCGATGGCGCTGTCCCGGATGATCGAGCGCGGCGAGGTGCCGTCGGGCGGCCTGGCCCTGCTGCTGGGCTTCGGCGCCGGCCTGACCTACGCCGGCCAGGTCGTCGAGATCCCGTAGGCATCCGCAGACCCCGTAAAGACTTGCGCGGCCCCACCGCGCAACACGAGAAGAAACCAACCCAAGGAGAACACCCGACATGGCCATGACCGAGCAGGAGATCCTCGCTGGTATCGGCAAGATCATCAACGAGATCACCGGCATCCCGGCCGCCGAGGTCACCCCGGAGAAGAGCTTCGTGGACGACCTCGACATCGACTCGCTGTCCATGGTCGAGATCGCCGTCGCCGCCCAGGACGAGTTCGGTGTCGAGATCCCCGACGACCAGCTCAAGCACCTGAAGACCGTCAAGGACGTCGTCAACCTCATCCAGAGCTGACGGGACGCCGTCCCGGAGCCTCGAAGAGCCAGACCCGCGATGCACAAGGAGCGCAGAACGTGAGTACAGACCAGGTACGTGTCGTCGTCACCGGGCTCGGCGCGACGACGCCCCTCGGCGGAGACGTCGCCTCGACCTGGTCGGCGCTCCTCGCCGGTCGGTCCGGGGTCCGCCCCATCACCGAGGACTGGGCCGAGTCCGTCCCCGTGAGGTTCGCCGCCTCCGCCGCCGTGGACCCGGCCGAGGTGCTGCCCCGGCCGGAGGCGCGGCGGCTGGACCGGACCGAGCAGTTCGCCCTGGTGGCGGCCCGCCAGGCGTGGGCGGACGCCGGGATCGAGAACGTCGACGCCGAGAGGCTCGGCGTCGTCGTGGGCAGCGGGATCGGTGGCATCACCACGATCCTGAACGCCTACGACACCTTCCGGGAGAAGGGCTGGCAGCGGCTCTCGCCGTACACCGTGCCGATGCTGATGCCGAACGGCCCCGCGGGCTGGATCGGCCTCGAGATCGGCGCCCGGGCCGGCGTGCACGCCACCGTCAGCGCCTGCGCCACCGGCGCGGAGTCGATCGGCTACGCCATCGAGATGATCCGCTCGGGCCGTGCCGACGTGGTGGTGGCCGGCGGCACCGAGGCCGCCATCCACCCGCTGAACATCGGCTCCTTCGCCGCGATGCGGGCCATGTCCACGCGCAACGACGACCCGCAGGGCGCCTCGCGCCCCTGGGACCGGGGCCGGGACGGCTTCGTGCTCGGCGAGGGCGCGGGCATCGTCGTGCTGGAGTCCGAGGAGCACGCCCGCGCCCGCGGCGCGAAGATCTACGCGGTGGCCGCGGGTGTCGGCTACTCGGCCGACGCCCACCACATCGCGCAGCCGGAGCCGAACGGGACCGGGGTCATGACGGCCATGCGCCGGGCCCTGGAGAACGCCGGGCTCACCGGCCAGGACGTCAGGCACGTCAACGCGCACGCCACCTCCACCCCCGCCGGCGACGTGGTGGAGACCATCGCGATCAACAAGGTCGTCGGCGGGCATCCGATGGTGACCTCGACCAAGTCGATGACCGGCCACCTGCTCGGCGGCGCCGGGGGCATCGAGTCGGTCTTCACGATCCTCGCCCTGCACGAGCGGATCGTCCCCGGCACGATCAACGTGGACGACCCCGACGACGGCATCGAGGTCGACCTGGTGCTCGGGGAGCCGCGCAAGCTCCCGGACGGCCAGATCGCCGCGATCAACAACTCCTTCGGGTTCGGCGGACACGACGTCGCCGTCGCCTTCACCAGCCTCTGACAGGAGATCGCCATGACCGTGCTCGAGAACAGACTCGGCAACAGATCCGTCGAGGGCGCCGCGGCGGCCGAGGCCTCCTCCGGCGAGGAGTCCGTCGATCCCCGTGATCCGCAGGTGCGCCTGGCGGCTCTTCTCGACGAGGGATCGATCCGGCTGATCACGCCGGTGGACCGCAGCGGCGTGCTCGCCGCGATGGGCCGCATGGAGGGCGTGCCGGTCGTCGTGTTCTGCAGCGACGCCCGCGTCCAGGGCGGTGCCATGGGAAGCGAGGGCTGCGAGCACATCGTGCACGCCTACGACGTGGCGGTCCGCGAGCGGGTCCCGATCCTCGGCGTCTGGCACTCCGGCGGCGCCCGGCTGGCCGAGGGGGTCGAGTCCCTGCACGCCGTCGGCCGCGTGTTCGCCGCGATGACCCGCGCCTCCGGCGTGGTCCCGCAGCTGTCCGTGGTCGTCGGCCCGGCGGCCGGCGGCGCCGCCTACGGCCCGGCGCTGACCGACATCGTGATCCTGGCCGACGAGGGCCGCATCTTCGTCACCGGCCCCGACGTGGTCCGCAGCGTCACCGGCGAGCAGATCGACATGGCCGCGCTCGGCGGCCCGGAGCCGCACAGCAAGCGCAGCGGCGTCGTGCACGTGGTCGCCAAGTCCGAGACCGACGCCTACGTGCAGGCCCGCCGCCTGGCGGTGCTCCTGGGCCACCAGGGCCGGATCCGCCCGGACGTCGAGGACGTCGACTTCTCCGGCCTGCTGCCGGACAGCCCGCGCCGCGCCTACGACGTCAAGCCCCTGGTGAAGGGCCTGCTGGACGAGCCGGGCGTGGAGCTGCACCCCAAGTGGGCGCCGAACATCGTCACCACGCTGGGCCGCCTCGGGGGCCGGACCATCGGAGTGATCGCCAACAACCCCATGCGGCTGGGAGGCTGCCTGGACTCGGCCTCCGCCGAGAAGGCCGCCCGCTTCGTGCGCATGTGCGACGCCTTCGGGGTGCCGCTGGTGGTGCTGGTGGACGTGCCCGGCTACCTGCCCGGGGTGGGCCAGGAGCACGACGGCGTGGTGCGCCGCGGCGCCAAGCTGCTGCACGCCTTCGCCGAGGCGTCGGTGCCGCGCGTCACCCTGGTGACCCGCAAGGCGTACGGCGGCGCCTACATCGCGATGAACTCCCGTTCCCTGGGCGCCACCAAGGTCTTCGCCTGGCCGACCACCGAGGTGGCGGTGATGGGCGCGCTGGCCGCGGTGCGCATCCTCAAGCGCCGGGAGATCGCGGCGGCTCCGGAGGAGGAGCGTTCCGCCCTGGAGGCGCGGCTCGCCGCCGAGCACGAGGTCCTCGCCGGAGGTCTCGACCGGGCCATCGAGCTCGGCGTGGTGGACGAGGTGATCAAGCCCGCCGAGACCCGCGGCGCCATCGCCCGGGTCCTGGCCCGGGCCACCCCGGCCCGCGGCGCCCACGGCAACATCCCCCTGTAGGCCCCGAAGGCGACAGGCCGACACGGCGACGGCCCCGTACGGAGATCCGTACGGGGCCGTCGCCGTGTCGGCCGGAGCCGGCACCGGACCCGGGCGGGACGGCCGGTTCCCTCCGCGGCGGGAGGAGCGCGGAGGTCCGCCGGAGGCCCGCAGGGGCGGCCACGGAGGAGGGCGTGAGAGGCCGGGAGCCGCCTCCTCGGGGACGTCCCCGGGGAGGCGGGGACGCGAGGAGGTCGCAAGGCGCGCGGAGACGGACCGGCCAGGCCCTCCGTCAGACGGCGGCGTGCAGCCAGCGGACCGGGGCGCCCTCGCCCGCGTAGCGGAACGATTCGAGCTCCTCGTCCCACTGCTTGCCGAGCAGCCGGTCCAGCTCCTCCTCCAGGACCACCCGGCCCTGGCGGGCCATCAGCATGGCGGAGCGGAGCCTGTCCTCGGGCACGAGGACGTCACCCGTGGCGCCGATCACCGCCGTGAAGGCGCCGAGGCTCGGGGTGTAGGCGTGACGGGAGCCGTCGCATCCCGGGGAGGCGTCCTCGGTGACCTCGAAGCGGATCCGCTGCCAGCCCATCAGGGACGAGGTGATGGCCGCGGCCGTTCCCGGCCGTCCCTCCCACTCGGCCTGCGCACGCACGTGGCCCGGCGCGGCGGGCTGCGGCGTCCACGTCAGGTCTACGGGCACGCCGAGGACACCCGCGACCGCCCATTCGATATGAGGGCACAGCGCGGGCTGAGCCGAGTGGACGTAAAGCACGCCACGAGCAGACACCGGACCTCCCGTTTCGTACGAGGTGCGCCTTCCCCAACGGCCTCGTCCCCGGATGATCACAAGTGACTGAAGGAGAGACTACCGTCGGTCGCGACATCACACCAGAGGGGGGTCATACCGAGATGGTGCGGTGCCGATCTCTCTCGTACCGGGATGGCCGGGCCGTACCGTTTCGCCGGGGCGTCCAGGCCTTTTCGCCTCCCTCACTTTACGAATACATTACCGGATTCCCGGTTCAGGACCGCTCTGGAGTTCCCATCGCGGAATGGTCCCAGGCCGTGGATGCGGGAAGGAAAATCCCTGCTTCCGCTTCCGGGAGACCCATCTGCGACATCGTCGGAGAGGACGGTTTCCACGAGGCGGCGACCGATACCGGAGGACCACATGGACACCGACATCATCCGGGTCGAACCCGTGCCGGGCTCACCCGCCCTGATCAGGGCGGGCCAGCTGCTGACCGACGCCCCCGGAATGGAGGCCAGCGCCCGCTGGACCGCCGCCGTCTCCGAGGCCGACGGGATCTTCCGGCTCCGGCTCTCCCCCGGCGTGGACGTCTGCGACCTGGCGGCCACCGTACGCGAACGGGGCCACCGCGCCTCCCCCAACCACATCCTGATGGGCCAGCCCCTCTTCTTCGGCGGCCCCGCCTCCCGCCCGTTCCCCGCTCCGCCCCTCCCGGCGCCGGCCTGCGCCCCGCCGGCGGACGAGAGCCCGGTGACCGTGGCGGTGCTCGACACCGGAGTGGCCGAGCACCCGTGGTGGCGGGAGAGCCTCTGGTTCGCCGAGCGGCGGACCGAGGCCGCCGAGACGCCGGACGCGGACCGCGACGGGGTGCTGGACGCCCAGGCCGGCCACGGCACCTTCGTCGCCGGGCTGGTCCTGCGCGCGGCCCCGCAGGCGCGGCTCCACCCGCTCCAGGTGCTGGACGGCCACGGCGTCGGAGACGAGTCCGGGCTGCTGCGCGCCCTGACCCGGCTGCGCGACGACCCGCCGCAGGTGCTCAATCTCTCCTTCGGCTGCCACACCTTCGATGACCGCCCCTCCCCTCTGGTGGAGGCGGCGCTGGACGGGCTGTCCGGCGCGGCGGTGGTCGCCTGCGCCGGCAACACCGCCTCGGACCGCCCGTTCTGGCCCGCCGCGCTGCCGGACGTGGTCGCCGTCGGCGCGCTGGACGCCGCCCAGCAGGAGCGGGCGCCGTTCTCGGCCCACGGCCCCTGGGTGGACGCCTGCGCCCGGGGCGAGTGGCTGACCAGCGCCTTCCTCGAGTACGGGACCTTCCGCGGCTACGCGCGCTGGAGCGGCACCTCCTTCGCCGCCGCCGTGGTCTCCGGAGCCGTCGCCGCGGCCGCCCGGGACATGTCGCCCCGGGAGGCGGTGGCCCATGTCCTCGACCCCCGGCGCACCCGGAAGATCCCCGATCTCGGGACCCTCGTGCCCCTCGCCGGGTAAAGTCCCACCCGAAGTGATCGCGTGGGCACGCCGAGTGCCCGAAGAGGGGCTGCAGCGGAGGCGCCGGTGGTCGACCAGCACACGATCGAGGCCGTCCTGGCGGGCGACCAGACGGCCTGGGACGAGCTGGTCCGGCGCTTCGGCCCGGTGATCTGGGCCGCGGTCCGCGCCTACGGGCTGAGCCCGGCCGACGCCTCCGACATCGTGCAGGGGACGTGGCTGCGGCTGCTGGAGAGCCTGCACACCATCCGGGACCCGGAGCGGATCGGCTCCTGGCTGTTCACCACCGCCCGGCGCGAGGCGGTCCGGCTCCTGCGGCGGAGCCGGGGCGAGCGCCTGACCGCGGAGCCCGCCGAACCGGACGGGGCCGCCGGTCCGGACGGGGCCGGGCACCTCACGGACCCCGCGGTGGCCGTGCTCACGGCCGACGAGGGCCGCCGCCTCTGGCGGGCCGTCGAGACCATGAACGAGCCCTGCCGGTCGCTGTTCCGGCTGATGGCGACGGCCCCCGACGCGGGCGTCCACCAGCTGGCCGGACGGCTGGGCATGCCCTCCGGCAGCTACGGCCCCACCCGGCGCCGCTGCCTCGACCGGCTCCGCGCCCTGCTCACCCCGCAGGAGGCCGCGTCATGACACGGCACCCGCCCTCCCCGAGCCCCTACGGCGGCGCCCCTCACGACGGCGGCCCCCGCGACGACGCGGCCCTGATCGCCGCCCTCCGCCTGGCCTCCGGCCGCGACCCCGTGCCCGAGACCGTCACCGCCGCCGCCCGGGCGGCCTTCGGCCTGCGGCTCCCCGGCGCCGTCACGGCCCGTCCGGTGGCCGTGCCCGCTCCCTCGGGCGTGCGCTCCGCCGCGCAGGCCGGCCTGCTCCGGTTCGACGCCGGCGACCTCACCATCGAGCTGGACGTCGACTCCTCGGGCGGGCTCGTCGACCTGGCCGGACGGGTCTGTCCGCATCCGGGACCGGACGCGGGGGTCGAGATCCGCACCCCCGGCCTGACCGAGTCGCGCGGGCTCTCCCCCACCGGGCAGTTCGCCGTGGTCGGCCTGCCCGGTGGCTGGTTCAGCGTGGTGTGCCACCGTCCGGACCGGCCGCCCGTCGCCACCAGCTGGACCCTCATCCGACCGGCATGACCGGCTCCGCCGTCCCGGACGGGACCGTGGCCGCGGCGGAGCGGGCGGTCCGTCTCTCCGGCGACGATCCCGCCGAGGCCCGGACGCTGGCGCTGGCCGTCCTGCACGCGGGGGCCGCCGGGGAGGCCGCCGCCGTCGCGCACCGGGCGCTGGCGCTCGCCGCCCGGGAACTGGGTGACCTCCCTCTGGCCGACGATCACCTGCGCCGCTCCGAACGCGTCGCGCTGCGCGCGGGCACGCCCCACCGGGCCGCGCAGGCGCGACTCTCCCTCGTCCATGTCCTGACCGAGCTCGGCCACCCCGCCGAAGCCCTGGAGGTGGCCGCGGCGGCCGAGCCGTACCTCACCGCGGCCGAGGCCGCCAGGCTCGGGGTGAACCGGGCGGCGGCCCTGGTCCGGCTGGGCCGCCACGGCGAGGCGGTCGGCCACTGCGACCGCGCCGTCGCCCTCCTCGGCGGGGACCCCGCCTTCCTGGCGGGGGCGATGCTGAACCGCGGGCTCGCCCGCGTCTACCTCGAGGAGTTCGCGGCGGCCGAGGCCGATCTGGCGCGGAGCGCCGAGCTGGCCCGGGCCGCGGGGCTCGACCACGTGCTCGCGCTGGCGGAGGGCAACCTGCCGTTCCTGGCCGCGCGTCGCGGTGATCTCCCCGCGGCATTCGCCGCCTACCGGCGGGCGGAGCGGAGCCTGTTCGGCTGCCCGGAACGGCTGGCCACGGTCCGCTGCGACCTGGCCGAGGCGCTGGTCGCGGCCGGCCGGCCCGGCGAGGCGCGGGTGCTGCTGGACCTGGCGGTGCCGGAGCTGGAGGCGGCGGAGGCCCGCACGGCCCTGGCCGAGGCGCGCCTGATGCTCGCCAGGGTCGAGCTGCGCACCGGCGATGCCCGCCGTGCCCTGCACAGTGCCGGGGCGGCCCGGGACGAGCTGGCCCGCCAGGGACGCGCCCTCATGGTCCCGCTCGCCACCGAGGTCATGCTGCGCGCGAGGCTGGAGCTCGGCGAGGCCGATCCCGCCCACCGCCTGGTCGCCGAGATGCTCGAGTGCGCGGCCGACCTCGACCGCGCGGGCCACCCGGCGGAGCCGCTCCGGCTCACCGCCGCGGAGCTCGCGCTCCGGCTGGGCGACGGCCGCGTCGCCGGCGAGCAGCTCTCCCTCCTGGCATCCGGCCCCGGCCCGGCCGGACGGCACGCGACCGCGCTGCTGCGGGCCGCGGCCGGCGACCGGCGCGGGGCGCTCGCCGCGCTCCGCGCCGGACTGGCCACCCTCGACGGCAGTCCGGCGGCGGCCGCGGGCTCCCCGGCGCGGACCGGGGCCGTCCGGGCGGGAGAGCCGCTGGCCGCCGCGGGACCGGCCCTCGCCCTGCGCGGCGGCCGGGCCCGCACGGTGCTGGCCTGGGCCGAGCGGTGGCGGGCCCGCGCAGGCGGCGCAGGGGACGACGGCGGAAACGGCTTCGGCGGCCCCGGACGGCTCTCTCCCCCGGACCTGGAGGAACTGCGGGCGGCACTGGACGGCGCGGGGCTGGTCGAGTTCGTCCGCCACGGCGACGACCTGGCCGCGGTGGCGGTCACCCCGGACCGGGTGGCGCTGCGCCGGCTGGGATCCCTGGCCGCGGCCGCCGAGGCCGTCGTCCGCCTCCGGTACGGCCTGCGCCGCCGGCACCTGCTCGACGGGGAGGCGCCCGGCCTGGCCGTGGAGGCGCGGGCGGTGGAAACGCTGCTGCTCGGCCCGCTCCTTCCCCTCCTGGGCGGGCGGCCGCTGGTCGTCGTCCCGGCCGGGGCGCTGCACGTCCTGCCCTGGCAGGTGCTCCCGTCGAACGCGGGCCGGCCGGTGACCGTCGCGGTGAGCGCCTCCGCCTGGCTGGCCGCGCGGCGGGCGGCGGGCGCGCAACGGGCTGTCCCGCCGCCGACGCTCCCACCGCCGTCGGCCCCGCCCCGGACGGGTCCGCGGCAGGCGAGCCCGCGGCGGGGCGGAACCGTGGCCGTGGCCGGTCCGGGACTGCACTGCGCCGGAGCCGAGGCCGAGGTGGTCGCCGCCCACCACCCGGGGACCGAGCGGGTGCCGGCGACGCGGCAGGCCGTCACCGCCGCCCTGGAGCGGGCGGCGGTGGCGCACCTGGCCGCGCACGGCACGTTCTGCGCGCACAGCCCGCTGCTCTCCGGAATCGACCTCGACGACGGCCGCCTCATGGCCTACGACCTGCTCCGGATCCGCACGCCGCCGGAGCTCGTGGTGCTCTCGGCGTGCGACGCGGGAATGGCGCACGCTCCCGCCGACGGATCGCCTCTCGGACTGGCCGGGACGTTCCTGTCGTCGGGGACGCGCTGCGTGGTGGCCGGACTGGTGCCGGTGCGCGACGACGAGACCCTGACGCTGATGACGGCCTTCCACGGCCTGCTGGCCACCGGGCTGGCACCCGCCGCGGCGCTGGCCGCGGCGGCCCGGGAGACGCGCGTGGACGGCTTCGCGTGCTTCGGGTACGGGGATCAGCCGGTGGCGACCGGCCGGGACGGGTCGGCCACCCACTCGGACCAGGAGCCGACGTAGAGGGAGGCCGGGATGCCCGCGACCTCCAGTGCCAGCACCTGGTGGGCGGCCGTCACGCCGGAACCGCAGTAGGCGCCCACCTCCACCCCGGGCACCGCGCCGAGGGTGTTGAAGCGCTCGCGCAGGAAGTGCGGCGGGTGGAAGCGCCCGGACGGCTCGACGTTCTCCGTCGTGGGGGCGCTGACCGCGCCGGGGACGTGCCCGGCGACGGGGTCGATCGGCTCGACCTCCCCCCGGTAGCGCTCGGCCGCGCGGGCGTCCAGCAGGACCCCTTCGGCGGCCAGCTCGGCGGCCGCGTCGGCGTCGAGCACCGGCATGCCGCCCGGCCGGGCGGTGAAGTCGCCGGGGGCGGGCTCCGGGGTCCCGGTGGAGAGGGGACGCCCCTCGGCGCTCCAGGCCCGCAGGCCCCCGTCGAGGACCCGGACGTCGGGATGGCCGAAGTAGCGCAGCGTCCACCAGGCGCGGGCGGCGGCCATGGAGCCGGCGTCGTCGTAGACGACCACGGGCCGCGAGGCGGAGACGCCGAGGCGGCGCATCGCGGTCTGGAAACGGCCGGCCTCCGGCAGCGGGTGGCGGCCCCGCGGTCCCGGCGGACCGGCCAGGTCGGCCTCGAGGTCGCAGAAGACCGCGTCCGGGACGTGCCCGCGCCGGTACTCCTCGATCCCGGGCGGCCCGCCGAGCTTCCAGCGCACGTCGAGGACGGACGCCTCCGGCAGCGCGGCCAGGCCGGCGGGCGTGATCAGCGGGCTCATCGGGTGCTCACCTCCAGGAGGGGGACGTACTGCTCGGCGGGGGTCAGCGAGCCGTGGTAGCCGGTGAACGACGACTCCAGCGGTTCCGCGACCGAGGCGGTGACGACGGTCCCGTCGCGCGGCACGGCGACCACGTCGCCGATCCTGGGCAGCCACTCGGACCGGACCCGGGGACCGAACCAGCCGGACTCGACCGCCTCGGCCCGGGAGGCCACCCAGGCGGCCTCCCCCAGCACGCCGCGCCAGGTCTCCAGCACCGCGCCGGCGGCTCCGGGCTCGGCGTAGACGTGGCGGGCCCTGGCCTCGCCGCCCAGCAGGGCGACGCCCTCGCGCAGGGCGGGGACGGTGTCGGCGTCGACGCGGTCGGTGGCGTTGACCATGCCGTGGTCGGCGGTGACGTACATCGCCGACCCGGGCGGGAGCGTCTCGGCCAGCCGCTCGGCCATCCGGTCGACCAGGGCGAGCTGGTCGAGCCACTCGGGGGTGCCCCAGCCGCACATGTGGCCGACGGCGTCCAGGTCCCCGTAGTAGACGGTGACGTGGGCCCGGGGCTCGGCCAGGGCGCGGCGGACCCCCTCGATCCGCTCGTCGATCCCGTCCGCCCCGACGAAGCCGACGCCGCGGTAGACGGCCTGGTTGAACCCGGTGCCCTCGAAGTGGGACGGGGCGACGTAGCGGACGCTGATCCCGGCGGCCGCCGCGCGCTCGAAGACGGTCGTGGTGGGCTGCCACTCCTCGGGCGCGATCAGCGGGCCGAGGGCGGTCCAGCGCAGGCAGTTGAACAGGTAGCCCGCGCCGGGCACGGCCAGCTGGTAGCCCAGCATGCCGTGCTCGCCCGGCGGCAGGCCGGTGCCGAGCGTGCCCAGGCTGGTCGCGGTGGTGGCGGGGAAGCCCGCGGTCAGCACGCGGCCGGTCCGCGAGGCCAGGAAGGGTGCCCGCTCGGGGCGGGCGCGGAGCAGCTCGGCGCCCAGGCCGTCGACGAGGAAGAGCAGGACCCGGTCGGCGGGGGCGAGCTCCAGCGGGTTGCCGCCGCCGGCGCCCAGCACGGCGAGGAGCGAGGCCGACAGGTCGGCCAGCGACGCCTCGCCGTACGCGGGGACCAGCGGGGAGGCCGCCGTCACGAGGCCGCCGCGCGGGCGGTGGCCTCCGACAGCGCCTTGGCGAAGGCCAGCACCTGGGAGACCGCCTCCGGCCCGTCGGCCGCCGCGCTCACCCGCAGGGAGAGGTCGTCGGCGGTGACCGCGCCGGTGTATCCGTGGTCCGCCTCGCAGTTCTCGTCGCCGCAGGCGGCCGGCTCCAGGTCGACGTGGGAGATGGCGCCCCAGCCGATGGTGAGCGTGACCTCGGTGGGCGGCACGCCGGGCGCGTAGGAGGCGGGATCGGGGACGACCCGGGTGACGGCCACGGACTGGATCCGGCGCAGGGGCACCGCCTCGGTGGTCGTGGAGGCGTGGGAGGCCGAGACCCCTTCCACCGCCGGGTGCTCGTCGGTGTGGCAGACCAGCAGCCTGCTCGGCGAGAGCACCAGGACGGTGACGTGCCTGCGCACCTCCATGGCGGGGTCGAAGGTGGCCTCGTGGTGGACCACGTAGGCGCTCACCTGCTCCTTGCCCAGGGCGGATTCGACCGCGTCGGCGACCAGGTCGGGATAGTAGCCGCTGCGGTCGATGGCCTCGCGCAGGCCGGCGGTCGAGAGTCGGGTTTCCCTCATGGGTCCATCCTGCCCTGTCCCGGGTGCCGGTTTCACCCCGAGCGCCCCGCCCTCCGGCCCGCCCTCCTCAGCGCAGGCGGCGGGGACCGCCGTCGGGGCGGGGCCAGGCGGGGTGCCGCAGTACGGCGCGGGCCCCCAGCACGACGACCTCCGACTGGCCCACCAGCACCGGGTCGAGGTCGAGCCGCGCCACCTCGGGAAGGTCGTCGGCCAGCCTGCCGACCCGCACCAGCAGCTCCTCCAGCGCCTCGACCGCCACCGGCGGGTAACCGTACTGGCCGAACAGCAGCGGCGCCGCGCGCGGCGACTCGACGAGCTCGGCCGCGTCCTCGCGGGTCAGCGGGGCCAGCCGGTAGGCCTCGTCCCGCAGCAGCCGGGCCGTCACCTCGCCCAGCCCGAAGGAGACCACGGCGCCGAAGCCGGGATCCTCCACGACGCGCACCACCGTCGGCACCGCCGGCTGCGGGACCATGCGCTGCACGGCGAGCACGGCCTCGGCCCCGAGCTGCCGGTGCAGGTCCGCGTAGGCGTCGCGCACCCCGTCGGGGCCGGACAGGCCGAGCCGGACCGTCCCGGCCCGTTGGGCCGCCTCCGGCTCGGCGGCCTTCAGCACCACCGGCCAGCCCAGCCGCTCGGCGGCGTCCACGGCCTGCTCCGGTGAGGAGACCACCTCGGCGGGCCAGACGGTCAGCCCGTAGCAGGCCAGCAGCTCCGCGACCTCCGCCTCGGACGGCACGCGCTCGGCGTGCTGCGGCACCGCACCCACCGCGCCCGGCGCCTCCGCCTCCGCCTCCGCATCCGCATCCGCATCCGCAACCGCATCCGCAACCAGCGCGCCCGGCGCCCCTGCATCCGCCACCACCGCGTCCGGCGCCCCGGTCGCGGCCGCCACCGCCGTGTCCGTGCCGAGCAGCCGCTCGACGAGCGCGTGCGCGGCCGTACCGTCGACGCCGTCGAACTCCACGGGCGCGCCGGCGGACCGCTCCCGCCAGCGCGCGTACCGCACGACGTGGGCCAGGGCGCGCACCGCCTCCTCCGGCGCCGCGTAGGAAGGGATGGAGCCGTGCCCGGGCACGTCCGCGCCGACCCGCAGCTCCGGGAGCATGCCGAGACGTCCCTCGAAGGTGGCCAGCACCGGCTTGCCGCCCTCACGCGAGACCCGCAGCAGTTCGGCGGCGACCTCGCCGGCCCGGCCCGGGATCGGCGGCATGTAGATCGCGACCGCGGCGTCCACCTCCGGGAGCAGGGAGGCCAGGGCCTGACCGAACTCGGCGGCTCCGGCGTGCGGACCGAGGTTGACCGGCGGGCGGGGGTCGAGGTCCGCGCGCGCGCAGGCGTCCACGGCCAGCAGGGCCAGCGCGTCGGAGTTGCTCACCAGGCCGACCCGGGGCCCGGCGGGCAGCGGCTGGTGGGCCAGCAGCTGCGCCACATCGAACTGCTGGATGAGGTCGTCCACCCGGATCACCCCCGCCTGCTCGAACAGTGCGCTGAGCGCGGTGTCGGGCAGGCCGAGCACCGACGCGGCGTGGCCGATCGGCACGCCCTGGGTGGTACCGCCGCTCTTGACCGCCACGACCGGCTTGCGCCGGGAGATGCGCCGCGCCAGCCGGGCGAACTTGCGGGGGTTCCCCAGCGACTCCAGGTAGAGCAGGATCACATCGGTGTCCGGATCCTCCTCCCAGTACTGCAGCAGGTCGTTGCCGGACACGTCGGCGCGGTTGCCCGCCGAGACGAACGAGGAGATGCCCATGCCCCGCTCGGCGACCCGCTGCAGCAGCGCCGTGCCGAGGGCGCCCGACTGGCTGAAGAAGCCGACCCGGCCCCGGCCGGGGATGGTCGCGGCGAGGGTGGCGTTCAGCCGGACCGCCGGATCGGTGTTGGCGATGCCGAGGCAGTTGGGACCGACCACGCGCAGGCCGTACGCGCGGGCGATGCGGACCAGCTCGTCCTGGCGGGCCCGTCCCTGCGGCCCGGTCTCGCCGAAGCCGGAGGAGACCACGATCAGCCCGCGCACGCCCTTCTCGGCGCACTCCTTGACTACCTCGATCACCCCGTCGGCCGGTACGGCGAGCACCGCGAGGTCCACCTCACCGTCGATGGCCGTCACGCTCGGGTAGGCCCGGACCCCGGCGACGGCCCGCGCCTGCCGGTGGACGGGGTAGACCGGACCGGCGAAGTCCGCGGCCAGCAGGTTGCGCAGCACGGTCTGGCCGACCCCGCCCGGGTCCCGGCCGGCGCCGACGACCGCCACCGAACCGGGGGTGAGCAGCCGCTCGATGGAGCGGGCCTCGGCCCGGTGCTCGCGGGAGGCGGTCACCGCCTGGGAGGTCTCGGTCGGGGTGAGGTCGAGCGTCATCCGCACCACGCCGTCGGCGAAGCGGCTGCGCGCGGTGTAGCCGGCCTGCTTGAGCACCGCCATCATCTTCTGGTTGGCGGGCAGCACGTCGGCGACGAACCGGGTGATGCCGTTCTCCCGAGCGGTCTCGGCCAGGTGCTCCAGCAGGACCGAGGCGACACCCCGGCCCTGGTGGGCGTCCTCGACGAGGAAGGCCACCTCGGCCTCCCCGTCCTCGATCCGGTCGTAGCGGATCACGGCCACCATCTCGGTGCCGATCGTCGCGATCAGCGCGACCCGGTCCACGTAGTCGACGTTGGTGAAGCGGGTCACCTCCCGGTCCGACAGGCGGGGCCGGGGGCCGAAGAAGCGGAAGTAGATGGACTCCTCGGAGAGCCGGGAGTAGAAGGACCGGAGCCGGTCGGCGTCGGCGGGCCGGATCGGGCGCACGTGCGCGGTGCCGCCGTCGGACAGGACGACGTCCGCCTCCCAGTGGGCGGGGTATTGAGCCTCCACAGTCCCGAGAGTAGACGCGAATCCCACATGTCGGACCGGCCGGGTGCGTTCTCGCAACGCTTGTGCATCGACTCATGTCCGGTGTCCGTTCCGCACCCCCCGGGCAGGGCGGAAACTGTTAGGTTTTCCGCAGTCCCCTAAGCACGTCGGCATCGAAGGCACAAGGCGGTGACATCATGACGCGGGTGGTCGTGGTGGGCGATCTCATGACCGACGCTGTCGCGCGGGCCCGCTATCCGCTGGCGCGGGCCAGCGACACCCCGGCCGTGGTCACGATGCACGGCGGCGGCTCCGGGGCCAACATCGCCTCCTGGCTGGCCGTGGAGGGCTCGGAGGTGGCCTTCATCGGCCGCCGCGGCGCCGACATCACCGGGCGCAACCGCGACATGGAGCTCATGGGATACGGCGTGGACGCCCGCCTCGTCATGGATCCCGAACGGCCGACCGGCACCTGCGTCGTGCTCGTCACCCACAAGGGCGAGCGCACCATGCTCTCCGACCCCGGGGCCAACGCGGCGCTGTCCCCGGAGGACCTCCCCCGCGACCTGTTCTCGCAGGGCGGCCACCTCCACCTGTCGGGCTACACCCTGCTCAACGAGGGCTCCCGCGAGGCCGGGCTGGCGGCCCTGGAGGCTGCCGGCCGCGCCGGGATGACCATCTCGGTCGACTGCGCCTCCTCCGCCCCGCTGGAGCGCACCGGGGCCGAGCCGTTCCTGGAGTGGACCCAGGACGCCAAGCTGCTGTTCGCCAACGCCGACCAGGCCAAGGTGCTCACCGGCCGCGACGAGCCCGCCGCGGCGGCCAAGGTGCTCACCGCGTGGTTCCCCCAGGTCGTGATCAAGCAGGGCGCCGAGGGCTCGCTCTGGTACTCCAACAGCCGCAACGAGCCGGTCACGGCCCCCGCCGAGACCGTGGAGCGGGTGGTCGACGGCACCGGCGCCGGCGACGCGTTCGCCGCCGGCTTCCTTCCGGCCTGGCTGGAGGGTAAGCCCCCGGCCGACGCCCTCGCCGCCGGCAACCGCCTGGCCGCCAAGGCCCTGTCCCACCTCGGCGCACGCCCGCGCCTCTGACCGCCCCTGACCGGCCGTGCCGCGGCGGGCCGGACGGTCAGCCGTCGAGATAGCGCAGGATCGCCAGCGCCCTGCGGCTGTAGTCCGGGTCGTGCGGCAGGCCGAGCTTGTCCATGATCGCGTTGACGTGCTTCTCGACGGTGCTCAGCGAGACGTGCAGGCGCGCGGCGATCGCCGCGTTGACGAAGCCCTGCGCCAGGTGCTCCAGGACCTCCGCCTCGCGCCCGCTCAGCCTGCTCAGGGGGGCGGCGCGGGTGGTCCGGGCGAGGAGCTGGCGGACCACCTCGGGGTCGAAGACGGCGCCTCCCGCGTGCACCCGCTCGAGCGAGGCGAGGAAGTCGGCCACCTCCGAGACCCGGTCCTTCAGCAGATAGCCCGGCCCCGCCGGAGGCCCGGCGAGGAGCGTGGCCGCGTAGGTCTTCTCCGCGTACTGCGACAGGACGGGCAGCCGGCCTCCGGACGGCGCTCGCGGAGCTCCAGCGCGGCCCGCAGCCCCTCGTCGGTGTGGGTCGGCGGCATCCGCACGTCGATGACGGCGACGTCGGGCCGGTGCCGTTCGACGGTGCCGTTCGACGGTGCCGTTCGACGGCGTCGAGCATCCGCCCGCGGACCGGTACGGCCTGCAGGGTGGGGCGGATGCCGCCCGAGGAGTACTCGGAGGTGATCGTCAGCATCGCCATGGCGACCAGCGCGAACTGGGCGAAGACCGCCGCTGAGACCACCGGTTCGCTCGCCGGGAAGGTCGCCGCCCCGCCACCGCCGTCGCGGAGCCTCTCCGTCGCCGTGGCCCCGCCCACCATCAGCGCGCTCGGCACCGTGAGCACGACCGCGCCCGCCAGGCACCACCAGGTCGAGCGGACCGGCCACAGCTTCGTCCACTCGGCGCCGGCCGCCCGGCCCAGTTCACCGATCGCCATCCCGTGCCCCCTCCCTCCGGGCGCCGTACTCCGTGCTGTCCGCGGTCAGCTCCGCGTAGGCCTGCTCCAGCCACCACGGCGGTCAGCGAGCTACGCGCGATGACCTCCGCCAGCGGCGCGTCCATGATGAGCCGCCCCCTGCCGCTCACCACCAGGTGGTCGGCGGTCAGCTGCATCTCGCGCATCAGGTGGCTGGAGACGAAGACCGTGCGGCCCTGGTCGGCCAGCGAGCGCATCAGATGGCGCACCCAGCGCACGCCGTCGGGATCGAGGCCGTTTACGGGCTCGCCGAACATCTTCACCTCGGGATCGCCCAGCAGTGCGCCCGCGATGCCGAGCCGCTGGCTCATGCCCGGCGAGAGCGCGCCGGCCCGCCGGTGCGCCACGTCCGCCAGCCCGACCGTCTCGAGGACCTCCTCCACCCGGTTCCTCGCGATGCCGTTGCTGCGGGCCAGCGCCAGCAGGTGCGCCCCGGGTACACCGCGCGCGTCGAGCAGCGCGCCGACCGTCCGCAGCGGCTGCCTGATCTCGTGGTACGGCACGCCCCCGATGAAAACCGTGCCCGCGGTCGGGCGGTCGAGGCCCAGGATCATGCGCATCGTGGTGGACTCGCCCGCACCGTTCGACCCGAGGAAACCGGTCACCGCACCCGGCTTCACGTCCAGTGACAGATCGTCCACGGCCGTCCGGCCGCCGTAGCGTTTGCTCAAGCCTCTAAGGCTGATCACACCGCCCCACGCTAGGCACCCGCCGGGCCGTCCACCATGGGTGCGGACCGCCGACCCGCATGGCGGATGACCGTAACGTCCCGCCCCGGGGCGCCGTGCTCAGCCCGCCACCGCTCAGCCCGCCACCGCTCAGCTCGTCACCGCGAGCACGAGCGGCAGCACGGCGGGCGCCCCGGCGTGGCGGAGCAGCGCGGCCCCCAGCGTCATGGTCCAGCCGGTGTCGACACGGTCGTCGACCAGCAGGACCGGGCCGCCCGTGGCGGCGACCGCCGCCCCGAGCGCCGTGGGCATGGCGAGCGTGGCCCGGACCGCCTGGACCCGTTGGGCGCTGTTGAAGCGCCGCGCGGGCGGCCCCGACCGGTAGCCCAGATCACCGAGGTACGGCAGGCGCCCGACCTGGGAGAGCCGCTCGGCCAGGCTGCGGACCAGCAACGGGCGGGTGGCCGACGGCACCGCGACCACGGCGGCCGGGCGGTGCTCCCACTCCCACGACGAGAGCACGGCGACCACGGCGGCGAACACGTCGTCGGGGACCGGGCCGTCGGGAGCGCTCTCGGCCAGCAGGGCGCGCAGCCGGTTGCCCCACCCGATGTCGGTCAGGCGGCCCAGCGCCCGGCCCGGCTCGGCGCCCAGCTCGGGCTTGATCCGCCCCTTGAGGTCGCTCAGCCCGGTCGGCCACTGCCGGCGCGGCTCGATCTCCACGCCGGGCCGGTGCAGGCTCGCGGCGGCGCGCTCGACGTCCTCCGCCTCGACCTCGGGCGAGCGGTGCGTCCCGGTGCAGTTGTCGCAGCGCCCGCACGGGGTGGCCGTGTCGTCGTCCAGCCTGCGGCGGAGGAACTCCTCGCGGCATCCGGTGATGTCGAGGTATTCCAGCATGGCGCGCTGCTCGGCCTCGCGCTCGGCGGCGACCCGGGCGTAGCGCTCGGCGTCGTAGGCCCACTCCTCGCCGGTGGCCTCCCAGCCGCCCTTGACCCGGCGGACCGCGCCGTCGACGTCGAGCACCTTGAGCATGGTCTCCAGGCGGGTCCGGCTGAGGTCGACCCGGCTCTCCAGCGCGGCGGTGGACATCACCCCGCCGTCGGCCAGAGCGGCCAGCACGGAACGCACGACCGGCTCGGGCGGGAAGGCCAGCGAGGCGAAGTAGGCCCAGATCTCCCGGTCCTCGGCGCCGGGCAGCAGGATGACCTCGGCCCGCTCGACCCCGCGCCCGGCGCGGCCGACCTGCTGGTAGTAGGCGACCGGCGACGGCGGGGCGCCGACGTGGACGACGAAGCCGAGGTCGGGCTTGTCGTAGCCCATGCCGAGCGCGGAGGTGGCGACCAGCGCCTTGACCTTGTTGTCGAGCAGCGCCTGCTCGGCGGCGAGCCGCTCGGCCTGCTCGGTCTGACCGGAGTAGGCGATCACCTCGTGGCCCTGCTCGCGCAGGTGGGCGGCGACCTCCTGGGCGGCGGCCACGGTGAGCGTGTAGACGATGCCGGAGCCCGGCAGCTCGTGCAGGGTGCGGGCGAGCCAGGCCAGGCGCTGCTCGGCGCCGCGCAGCCGTACCACGCTGAGGTGGAGGCTCTCGCGCTCCAGCGGCCCGCGCAGCACGAGCGTCTCGTCGCCGAGCTGCTCGGCGACGTCGCGGGTGACGCGGGCGTTGGCGGTGGCCGTGGTGGCCAGCACCGGCACGCCCTCCGGCAGCTCTTCGAAGAGCGTGCGCAGCCGCCGGTAGTCGGGGCGGAAGTCGTGGCCCCAGTCGGAGATGCAGTGCGCCTCGTCCACCACGACCAGGCCCGCGCTCTCGGCCAGCTCGGGCAGGACCTGGTCGCGGAAGTCGGGGTTGTTGAGCCGCTCGGGGCTGACCAGGAGGACGTCGACCGCGCCCTCGGCGACCTGCCCGTAGATCTGCTCCCACTCCTCGGGGTTGGCGGAGTTGACGGTGACCGCGTGGATGCCGGCCCGCTCGGCGGCGGCGATCTGGTTGCGCATCAGGGCCAGCAGCGGCGAGACGATGACCGTGGGTCCTTCGCCCAGCTCGCGCAGGAGCGCGGTGGCGATGAAGTAGACGGCCGACTTGCCCCAGCCGGTGCGCTGCACGACGAGCACCCGGCGCCGGTCCTCCACCAGCGCCTTGATCGCCTCCCACTGGTCGTCGCGGAGCCGGGCGTGCTCCCCGGCGAGCGCCCGCAGGCGCTCCTCGGCCTCCTGCCGCAGCAGCTGCTCTTCGCTCACCGGTCATTGCTATCAGGTCCGGGCGACGGTTTCGTCCATCCGCGTCCGGCCGCACGGGACTCCACGGCCGGGGCCGGCGGGGTGGACCCCTCACGTCCACCCCGCCCGTACGGCGGACGCGGGGCCGCAGGCGGCGGCGCGGGCCGGCTCCCCCGTCGGTCAGATCTCCTCGACCGTCCCGCACTCCCCTTCCTTCAGCGGGGCCGTCTCCTCGTCGGAGTAGGCGTCCTGCGCCGGCCCGTCGCCGCCCTCGTACCGGAAGGAGGGACGGTGGAAGGCGTCGGGGGAGCCGCACTCCGTCCCCGCGCTCCACCTGTCGATCTCGTCGCCCTCCCAGTGGCGGAGCCTGCCGCCGGGCTCGTCCCGCCAGAACTCGTGGCGCGCGTTGGTGTAGGCCATCACCCGGACGATGGGGCCCTTCTTGCCCGCGGGACGGACCGCGTAGACGAACCGCGCCTCGTAGGTGACCACCAGCATCTCGCCGACGTCCTTGTCCCTCCCCGGCGCGGCGGAGAGCTTCCCCTGCACCTTGACGACGTCGCCGACCAGCTCGGTCGTCCCCGGCGCGAAGCTGAACACCCAGCCCCTGGTGTCCTTCTTCACGTCCTTGTGGTCGAGGTTCTTCAGGAAGAACGTGCGCTGCTCGGGGTCGAGCAGCCGGGCGTAGGCCTCGGGCTTCCCGCCGAGCAGGCTCTTCTCGTCGAGGTAGGCGGCCTCCAGCAGGCGCCTGCTGACCTGGTAGGCCGAGCGGACGTCCTTGGCGGAGAAGCGGCCCACGGCCTTGGCCTCGGGTATCTCGACGCCCGCGATCCCGTCGGCGAACCTCTCCGAGGGAGATCCCCTGAACGGCGCGTCCTCGGTGATCACGGCCGGGTCCGCCGCGGCTTCTCCGGCGGCCTTCCCCAGCTCCTCCAGCGCTCCGCAGCCGGTCAGCGCTCCGGCCAGGCACATGGCGGCGGCGGCCCGCCGCACTCCGCGTCCAAACATGGTCGGATCATATTGATCGCGACTTCTCCTGCCTCATCCGGATGTCCCGGATGAGGGGCGGGGAGGAGGACATGGTTTCATGAGGCTCACCATGGACGTCATCACCTGGTATCTCGAACAGACCTCGCCGTCGGACCTGCGCCCCGCCAAGCCTCCGGAGATCGGGCTCGACATCGTGCGCGCCGAGGTGCCCTCCCCGGAGTTCAACCGGTTCCTCTACACGGCGGTCGGCGGTGACTGGCAGTGGACCGAGCGGCTGCCGTGGACCTGGCGGCAGTGGGCGGACCACCTGGACCAGGGGGTGGAGACCTGGGTGGCCTACCACCGCGGCACCCCCGCCGGGTACGTCGAACTGGTCCCGCAGGAGGACGCCGCCGTCGAGATCGCCTACTTCGGGCTCCTGCCCTGGGCGATCGGCCGGGGCGCGGGCGGGCGCCTGCTGGAGGCCGGTACGGCACGCGCCTGGGACCTGGCCGACCGCCGTCCGGACCGTGAGCCGACCCGCCGGGTGTGGCTGCACACCTGCTCCCTCGACGGCCCCGCGGCGCTGGCCAACTACCAGGCCCGGGGATTCCGGGTCTACGACACCAGGACTGGCGTCCCCGGCGACCGGGACGAGGGCGTCACCCCCGGTCCCTGGCCCGGCGCCGGTCCCCGCGGCCGCGCGTGACGCCTGCCGGGCACCGGCCCGCTCGGGCGTTGGAGTCGCGGGCACCCCTTGTCCTTCGGCACAATGTTCGATATGGCCCGACGGACGACCACACCCCCCGCTGACGAGGACTTCGAGGAGCGGATCGTCGACATCGACGTGTCCGCCGAGATGCGCACCAGCTTCCTCGAGTACGCATACTCGGTGATCTACCAGCGTGCCCTGCCCGACGCGCGCGACGGCCTCAAGCCGGTCCAGCGCCGCATCCTCTACTCGATGCGGGAGATGGGCCTGCGGCCGGACCGGGGGCACGTCAAGTCGTCGCGGGTCGTCGGCGACGTCATGGGCAAGCTCCACCCGCACGGCGACACCGCCATCTACGACGCGCTGGTCCGCATGGCGCAGCCGTTCTCGATGCGCCTGCCGCTGGTCGACGGGCACGGCAACTTCGGCTCGCCGGACGACCTGCCGGCCGCCATGCGCTACACCGAGGCGCGCCTGGCCCCCTCGGCCATGGCGATGGTGGAGTCGATCGACGAGGACACCGTCGACTTCAAGCCCAACTACGACGGCCAGGAGACCGAGCCCACGGTCATGCCGTCGGCCTTCCCGAACCTCCTGGTCAACGGGGCCGCCGGCATCGCGGTCGGCATGGCCACCAACATGGCGCCGCACAACCTGGGCGAGGTCGTCGCCGCCGCCCGCCACCTGCTGAAGAAGCCCCAGGCCACGCTCGAGGACCTGATGCGCTTCATCCCGGGCCCCGACCTGCCCACGGGCGGCGTGATCATCGGGCTGGACGGCGTCCGCGACGCCTACGAGCGGGGACGGGGCACCTTCCGGATGCGCGCCACCTGCTCCATCGAGCAGGTCAGCCCCCGCCGCAAGGGCATCGTCGTCACCGAGCTGCCGTTCAACGTCGGTCCCGAGCGCGTGGTCACCAAGATCCGCGAGCTGGTCACCGCCAAGAAGCTCCAGGGCATCTCCGACCTGAAGGACCTCAGCGACCGTCACCGCGGCCTGCGGCTGGTCATCGAGATCAAGAACGGCTTCATCCCCGAGGCCGTGCTGGAGGAGCTCTACCGGCTGACGCCGATGGAGGAGACCTTCGGCATCAACAACGTGGCGCTGGTCGACGGCCAGCCCCGCACCCTCGGCCTGCGCGAGCTGCTCCAGGTCTACGTGGACCACCGCCTCGAGGTGGTCCGCCGCCGCTCGGCCCACCGCCGCGGCAAGCGCGAGGAGCGCCTGCACCTCGTCGAGGGCCTCGTCATCGCCCTGCTCAACATCGACGAGGTCATCCGCGTCATCCGCTCCTCCGACGACTCGGCCCAGGCCCGCGAGCGCCTGATGGAGACCTTCGCGCTCTCGCAGATCCAGGCCGCCTACATCCTCGACACCCCGCTGCGCCGGCTGACCCGCTACGACAAGCTGGAGCTCGACCGGGAGCAGGAGACCCTGCGGGCGGAGATCGCCGAGCTGACCGCGATCCTCTCCTCGGAGGACCGGCTGCGCAAGGTCGTCTCCGACGAACTCGCCCAGGTCGCCAAGACGTACGGCACCCCGCGCCGCACGGTCCTGCTGGAGTCCACCGGCGCGCCCCGCAAGGCCTCCGCCCCGATCGAGCTGGAGGTGCCCGACGACCCGTGCCTGGTCCTGTTCTCCTCCACCGGCCTGCTGGCCCGCACGGCCGACGCGAGCCCGCTGCCCCGCCAGGGCGGGCGCTCGCCCCACGACGTGCTGGTCTCGGCGGTCGCCAGCACGGTCCGGGGCGAGGTGGGCGTGGTCACCGACCTCGGCCGGATGATCCGGGTCCAGGTGGTGGACCTGCCGACGCTCCCGCCCTCGGCGGATCCGCCCTCGCTCTCCGGCGGCCATCCCGTCTCCGAGTACGTCACGCTGGAGCCCGGCGAGAAGGTCGTGGGCGTCGGCTCCCTCGATCCCGACGGACCGGGCCTGGCGCTGGGCACCGCCCAGGGCGTGGTCAAGCGGGTCGTGCCCGACTACCCGGCCAACCGCGACGAGTTCGAGGTCATCGGGCTCAAGGAGGGCGACACCGTGGTGGGCGCGGTCGAGCTGACCTCCGAGGATCACGATCTGGTCTTCATCACCTCCGACGCGCAGCTCCTGCGCTTCCCCGCCTCCGCCGTACGGCCTCAGGGCCGGCCCGCGGGCGGCATGGCCGGGATCCGGCTGGCCGACGCGGCCCGGGCGATCTGGTTCGGCGCGGTGGATCCGGCGCTGGAGTCCAGGGTCGTGACGATCGCCGGCTCCGCCACCGCGCTGCCCGGCACCCAGACCGGCGGGGTGAAGGTGTCCGACTTCGCCGAGTACCCGGCGAAGGGACGCGCCACCGGCGGCGTGCGCGCCCAGCGCTTCCTCAAGGGAGAGGACGTGCTCCTGCTCGCCTGGGCCGGGCCCGGGCCGGCCCGGGCCGTCTCCGCCACCGGCAAGCCGGTCCCGCTCCCCGAGGAGCTCGGCCGCCGGGACGGCTCCGGCGTGCGTCTCACGCACGCGGTCGCCGCGGTGGGCGGCGCCCTGGCCTCCTCCTCCGGCGGCACCGCCTCCGGTGGCGCCGGACGGCAGGCTCCGCCGGCCGAGGAGTAGGCCGGCGGCACCCCCGAAAGGGCCGTCCGGCCCGGAACGCGCGGGGAAACGGGCGTTCCGGGCCGGACGGCCCTCATCTTTCACGGCGCGGCCGCAGGCGGCTCCGGTCTCGCGGAGTCCCGCGGGGTCTCGCGAAGCCCTGCGGCGGGTCGTGCCGGCGCCGCGCTCCACCGCTCCGAGGCCCTGCGGATCTCAGGCCCTGCAGAGACAGAACGGGTGACCGGCCGGGTCGAGATACACGCGGAACGAGTCGTCCTCGCTCGGCTGGTGCGCGTGCTTGACCGCGCCCAGCTTCAGCGTGGCGGCCTCCGCCTCGTCCAGGTCGTCGACGGTCAGGTCGAGATGGATCTGCTGGGGCCGCTCCGAGCTCGGCCAGTCCGGCGGCCGGTGGTCCGGCGCCTTCTGGAAGGAGAGCCGCTGCGATCGCTCCCCGGTGAGCGTCACCCAGTCGTCCTCGGCCACCGTGATCTTCCAGTCGAGGAGCGCGCCGTAGAAGTCGGCCAGCCGGACAGGGTCGGGGCAGTCGAGAACGACGGCCCGCATACGTGCGATCGCCACGGTTCCTCCTGGATCGACACCACCGAAATGCATACGGTGGTACTGGAGATGGTCGAAGATCCCCTTCCCCGTCTCCCCCTGCGCATACGCGCCGGGAGGAGTCCGACCCGTCCCGCCCGGACCGGACGTCCGCGACGGGGAGGTCCTCCGCCCCCTGCGGAGGGCGCCCGCCGACGCCGCAGGAGGGGCGGATCAGGCCGGCGACCCCTGCAGGGCGGACCGGATGGCCGCCAGCAGCTGCCGGGGTTCGCCCGCCTCCCAGAACCGGATGAGCCGTTCGACCTCCTCCGCCGCGCGGAAGTCACCTGATCCCCCGGGCCCGAAACACCCGGCCTCCGCGAGAGCCGTCAACTGCGGGTCGTCGTCATCGAGAGACTCCACGTAGACCGTCGCGTCCAGCAGCGAGAGCGCCGAACGGGCGTTGCGCCCACCGTCGCGGAGCTCCACGCGATCCAGTTTCCTGCGTGCCTGGGCGCGTAGATAGCCGGCCAGGGATTCGGTTCTGCTCATGATTCTTCCCACATGTCTTTACTTTACGTTAGAGCATCATCACCTAAAGTGATCCACGATGCGGGATCTTAGCCGACGAGAGTGGGAGTGGGACCCCGGAAACCTCTATGAAACGGACATGAGGGATCATCGATCTGCCCATTTCACCGACCGAGAGGTGTGCCTGTGAGTGCCTTCGACGACCTGCTGTCCGCCAACGAGGAGTTCGCCTCGACGTTCACCGACGCCGAGCTGACCGGCACGGCGGCCCGCGGACTGGCCGTGGTCACCTGCATGGACTCCCGTATCGATCCACTGGGCGTGTTCGGACTGCGGCCCGGCGACGCGAAGATCCTGCGCAACGCCGGAGCCCGCGTCACCGACGACGTGCTGCGCACCCTCGTGCTGGCCGTCTATCTACTGGGCGTGAACCGGGTCCTGGTGATGCCGCACACCGACTGCGGCATGGCGAAGGTCAGCGACGACGACGTGCACGCGATCGCCGGCCGGCAGGGTGTGGACACCCGCAGCCTGGAGTTCCACACGGTCCCCGACCAGGACGCCGCCCTCCGCCACGACCTGCTCAGGATCAGGACCAGCCCCTTCCTGCCCAAGGACATGCCCGTGGGCGGAGCCATCTACGACGTGCGCACCGGAAAGCTGCAGCCGGTCGAACTCTGACTCCGCACACGGCCCGCGGGCTCGTGAGGTGCCCGGGAGCCCCGGGACCCGGCGCGAGCGAGGCGCCCGGGAGCCCCGGTGCGACACCGGCAGCGGCGGTATCCCGGGGAGCCTCCGCCGGCGGGGAGCGCCGGCGGGCGGCCGGCACGGAGCGGCCGGGGGACGTTCCGGATCTCCGGAACGTCCCCCGGCCGCCGCCCGTCAGGCGTCGATCTGGTCGCGGTCGATCTCCGCCGCGCTGCCGACGATGAACTCCCGGCGCGGGGCCACGTCGCTGCCCATGAGGAGGTCGAAGATGCGCTCGGCCTGCTCGGCGTCCTCGATCCTGACCCGGCGCAGGGTCCGGTGCCGGGGCTCCATCGTCGTCTCGGCCAGCTGGTCGGCGTCCATCTCGCCCAGGCCCTTGTAACGCTGGACCGGGTCCTTCCACCGCTTGCCGCGGCGCTCGAGATCGGCGAGGACCCGGTGGAGCTCGGCGTCGGAGTAGCAGTAGACGTACTTCTCCTTGCCCCGGCCCGGGTTGAGGATCTCGATCCGGTGCAGCGGCGGGACCGCGGCGAAGACCCTCCCGGCCTCCACCAGCGGCCGCATGTAGCGGTGGAACAGGGTGAGCAGCAGGCACCGGATGTGCGCGCCGTCGACGTCGGCGTCGGCCATCAGGATGACCTTGCCGTACCGCGCGGCGTCGAGGTCGAACGACCTTCCGGAGCCCGCCCCGATGACCTGGATGATCGCCGCGCACTCGGCGTTCTTGAGCATGTCGGCGACGGAGGCCTTCTGCACGTTCAGGATCTTGCCGCGGATCGGCAGCAGCGCCTGGAACTCCGAGTCGCGGGCCGCGCGGGCGGTGCCCAGCGCCGAGTCGCCCTCGACGATGAACAGCTCGGTGCGGTCGACGTCGTCGCTGCGGCAGTCGACCAGCTTGGCCGGGAGCGCGGAGTTCTCCAGCGCGGTCTTGCGCCGCTGGTTGTCGCGGTGCTCGCGGGCCGCGATGCGGGCCTTGGCCGCGGCGGCGATCTTCTCCAGGACCGCGCGCAGCTGCGGCTTGAGCGCACGCGACGGGTTGGCGAAGCGCTCCTTGAGCTCCCTGGAGACGACGTGGGAGACGATCCTGCTGGCCGCGGCCGTGCCCAGGACCTCCTTGGTCTGCCCCTCGAACTGCGGCTCGGGCACCCGGACGGTCACCACCGCGGTGAGCCCCTCCAGGATGTCCTCCCGGGTGACCGGGGCGTCGTTGCTCTTGAGCAGGCGGGTCTCCCGGAGCTGCTCGTTCAGCGTGCGGACCAGAGCGCGCTCGAACCCGTTGACGTGGGTGCCGCCCTTCGGGGTGGCGATCACGTTGACGAAGGAGCGCACGGTGGCGTCGTAGCCCCTGCCCCAGCGCAGCGCCACGTCCACGGTGAGCTCGCGCTGGATCTCGGTGGGCGTCATGTGGCCCAGGTCGTCGAGGACCGGGACGGTCTCGTGGAAGTGCCCGACCCCCTGCAGGCGCAGCACCTCGCAGACGGCCTCGTCGCGGGCGAGGAACTCGGTGAACTCGGAGATGCCGCCGTCGAAGCGGAACTCCTCCTCGGAGGGCTCCTCTCCCCGGCTGTCGCGCACGGCCAGGGTCAGCCCGGGGACCAGGAACGCGGTCTGCCGGAGGCGGACGTGGATCTCGTCGAGGGAGACCTCGGCCTCGGGCAGGAAGATCTGGCGGTCCGCCCAGAAGCGGACGCGGGTGCCGGTGACGTCGCGGTCGAGCGGCCCGCCGTCGCGCAGCCCCGACTTCTTCTTGAACTTCGCGGTGGGCCCGTCGCCGTCGAAGATCCCGGGGACGCCCCGGCGGAAGCTGATCTGGTGGGTCCGGCCCCCGCGGTCGACCTCGACGTCCAGCCGGGAGGACAGCGCGTTCACCACGGAGGCGCCGACGCCGTGCAGACCTCCGGAGGCGGCGTAGGAGCCGCCGCCGAACTTGCCCCCGGCGTGGAGCTTGGTGTAGACGAGCTCGACTCCGGCCAGGCCGCTCTTCGGCTCGACGTCGACGGGGATGCCGCGCCCGTCGTCGCGGACCTCGATCGAGCCGTCGGGATGCAGCTCGACCTCGATGCGCGTGCAGTGGCCCGCCAGGGCCTCGTCGACGCCGTTGTCCACGATCTCCCAGAGACAGTGCATGAGACCGCGGCTGTCGGTGGACCCGATGTACATGCCCGGGCGCTTGCGGACGGCTTCGAGTCCTTCCAGCACCGACAGATGACGGGCTGTATAACCCGCCTCTGCGCTAACTGCGGTCACACCCACTCCCTATGCTCGAACACGTGTGCGCAGCTTACCGTTTTCCCGCCGCGGCGCGTCCCAGCTTGCCAGGAGGAGCCGATCGGCGTTACCCCCGGCGAGATCCTCGTCACCGACGGACACATTCCGCTCTCGGCGTAGCCGGGGGCCGGTTGGGAACGTCCACATCGGGTTAGATGTTGTCTCAAGTGACTGACGCCCGATCCCCCACGTCGGGGATGACCCGAAAGGCGATACGTGACTGGAGCACTCGCCCCCGCCAAGCCTCTGAAGACCACGGACCGCTGTGACCGGTGTGGCGCCCAGGCTTACATCCGCGCGACCCTTCCCGTCGGTGGGGAGCTGCTGTTCTGCGCCCACCACGGCCGGCAGCACATCGCAGTGCTGCGGGACAAGGGCGCCGACATCCAGGACGAGTCGGCGCGCCTGAGCGCGACTCCCGCCACCGCCCGCAACGACGAACGCTAGACCGGCAAGGGTCCGCCTCAGCGGACCCGGTAGTGATATCGGCCCGACACCGTGAAGCCCAGCTGCTCGTAGAGCGACCGGGCCGCGGTGTTGGCTTCGACGACCACCAGATACGCCTGCTTCGCGCCCTGTTCCCGCCCGTGTGAGAGCAGGGCGTTCAGCATGCGCCGTCCGTGGCCGCGCCGCCGCGCGCGTGCCGCCGTGGCCATGCAGTAGATCCCGAACCACTCGCCCTGGACGACGCCCCGTCCGACCGCCTCCTCGCCGATCGAGCCGTAGACGGCCGGGACACCGGCGAGGATCCGCGCGGCCGTCTCCCGGGCGTCCTCACCGCCCCGGCCGTCCACCTCCCACCAGACGTCCAGCCAACGGCCGTCCGGCTCGGCCGCGAGCCGGACCGCCGGCCCCGTCCCGGCCTCCGACGGCTCGGCCCGCGGCCCGCCGACGTCCTCGCCCGTCCCCGGGCCGGGCCCGCCGTCCTCCGCCGACCCTCTGCGGACCAGGGGGGCGACCATCACCAGCGTGGGATCCACCACCCGGTAACCACGCGCCCCGAGAAGGCCGTCCAGGCCCGGGGTGGCGCCCATCCCCACGGAGAAGACGCAGGGCAGCCCCCGCCCGGCGTAGAACCTCTCCGCCTCCTCCACGGCCGCCGCCAGATCCGGCCGCTCCCCCAGAGGCAGGACCGAGTTGGCGCGCTTGGTCACCCCGTCCGCGGTGCGCAGCGTCCATCCGCCGGACTCCACTCTGCCGAGCGCCGGCCATGCCTGGTCGACGAGACGGTCGAACACCTCGTTGATCATGATGTTGGATCCTAGGACCCGTCGCCGGGCCACCGGACCCCGGGTCACCGCACCCGCCCGCCCGCCCATGGGACCCGCCGCGGATCTCCGGGCTCCCGTACCGGCCAGTCCGCTCCCGGGCGCCCTCTAAGCTCGAAGACCGTGCTGATTGTGCTGCCTCCCTCCGAGGGCAAGGCCGCGACCGGTGACGGTCCCGCCCTCGATCTGTCCTCCGTGAGCTTCCCCTCCCTGCCCAGGCAGACCGTGCTGGACGCGCTGATCTCGCTGTGCGGGCGGCCGGAGGCCCGGTCGGTGCTCGGACTGTCGGAGGGCCAGATCGACCAGGTCGCCCGGAACCGGGAGCTGCGGACCGCCCCCACGCTGACGGCCGCCGAGCTCTACACCGGGGTGCTCTACGACAACCTCGGCCTGACCTCGCTGCCGGAGGCGGCCGCCGCCCGCGCCGCAGAGGACCTGCTGATCTTCTCCGGGCTCTGGGGACTGCTCCGCACCACCGACCGGGTCCCGCCGTACCGGCTGTCCATGGGCGTGAAGCTGCCGTCCCTCGGCGGCCTGGCGGCCTTCTGGCGCCGGGCGGTCACTCCCGTGCTCGACGCGACGCCCGGCCTGGTCGTGGACCTGCGCTCCAGCACCTACGCCGCCGCCTGGCAGCCGGGGGACCGGGCGGTGGCGGTGCGCGTGCTCAAGGACGGCAAGGTCGTCAGCCACATGGCCAAGGCCACCCGGGGCGCGATCGCCCGCTCCCTGCTGGAGGCGGGCGCCGACCCGCAGAGCCCGGACGAGCTGGCCAAGCTCCTCGGCGACCTCGGTCACGTGGTGAGCCTGGGCCCGGCGCCCGGCGGCAGGCGCCCGTGGACCCTCGACGTCATGGTTTGACATCCTCCTCCGCTTGAAAGCGGAGGATTCCAACCTGATCCCCGAGGGGGGAACCATGCTGAGGTTCGCGGTTCACCGGCTGGGCAATCCCGAAGCCTCCCCGCGCAGCCACCCCATGCCCTGGGGCGGTCGTGCCGGTGGTGGCTTGGCTATCGCCACCGGGGAAGACCGTAGTAGAACACGGGGTTTCTTGGTCCGGATTCCTCCCCGGTCTGAAGGCCGGGGCATCCTCCGGAGGGCCCGGTGACGTCGAGCCCGCCGCAGGCACGCTGGAACCGCTGAGCGGGATCCCCCGGATAGGACCGGGGCACCCCGGCCGCCGGTCCGGACGAGGTGGTTGCGGGCGGGCGGACATGGGAAAGGGG
>NZ_JBHSBM010000025.1:140288-164612 GCF_042650625.1 Planomonospora corallina | reverse complement strand
TGTCGTTCTCTCCTCCGCGGGCTCCCCGGACCCGTCCTCCGCACGCGGCGGCCCCCTCCTCGAGGGGACCGCCGGGTGCAGGGCCTAGTCCAGGTAGTCGCGCAGGACCTGGGAGCGGGACGGGTGGCGGAGCTTGGACATGGTCTTCGACTCGATCTGGCGGATGCGCTCACGCGTCACCCCGTAGACCTTGCCGATCTCGTCCAGGGTCTTCGGCTGCCCGTCGGTGAGTCCGAACCGCATGGAGACGACGCCCGCCTCACGCTCGGACAGCGTGTCCAGGACGGAGTGGAGCTGCTCCTGCAGCAGCGTGAAGCTGACCGCGTCCGCGGGGACGATCGCCTCGGAGTCCTCGATGAGGTCTCCGAACTCGCTGTCGCCCTCCTCACCCAGCGGGGTGTGGAGGGAGATCGGCTCACGGCCGTACTTCTGGACCTCGATGACCTTCTCGGGGGTCATGTCGAGCTCGCGGGCCAGCTCCTCGGGAGTGGGCTCGCGGCCGAGGTCCTGCAGCATCTGCCGCTGGACGCGGGCCAGCTTGTTGATGACCTCCACCATGTGGACCGGGATGCGGATGGTCCGCGCCTGGTCGGCCATGGCTCGGGTGATCGCCTGCCGGATCCACCACGTGGCGTAGGTCGAGAACTTGTAGCCCTTGGTGTAGTCGAACTTCTCGACCGCGCGGATCAGACCCAGGTTGCCCTCCTGGATCAGGTCCAGGAAGAGCATGCCGCGGCCGGTGTAGCGCTTGGCCAGCGAGACCACCAGGCGGAGGTTGGCCTCCAGCAGGTGGTTCTTGGCCCGGCGCCCGTCCTCGGCGATCCACTCCAGCTCGGCGCGGACGTCCACCGGCAGCTTGTCGCCCTCGGTGGCGAGCTGCTCCTCGGCGAACAGGCCCGCCTCGATGCGCTTGGCCAGCTCCACCTCCTGCTCGGCGTTGAGCAGGGGGACCTTGCCGATCTGCTTGAGGTAGTCCTTGACCGGGTCGGCGGTGGCGCCGGCGGCGGCGACCTGCGCCACGGGGGCGTCGTCGTCGTCGTCGGAGAGGATCAGGACCTCGTCGTCGCTCTGCACGGCCCCGTCGGCGCCGGCGGGCTTGGCCTCCTCATCGGCCTCGGTCTCCTCGACCTCCGCCTCGGCCTCGACCTCCTCGACCTCCACCTCGAGGTCGAAGTCCTCGATCTCGACGTCCTCGAGGTCGAGCTCCTCCTCGTCCTCCCCGACGACGCCCTTCGGCTTCGGGTCGGCCTTGGGGGCGGTCTTGTCAGGACCGGCGCTCTTTGCCGGACCGGAGGAGGTCTTCTTGGCCGTGGGAGCGGCCTTCTTCGCCGGGGCGGCGGGCTTGGCCGGATCCGCGGGCTTCTTGGGCGCGGACTCGGAGGCGCCGACGACCGCGGTGACGGTCTCGGGCTGCTCCTTGGCCGCCGCGGCGGTCTTGGCCTTCTTGACGGGAGCGGGCGCGGCGGGGGTGCGGCGCCTGCTCGGGGTCTTGGACTTCTTGGGGGTCGCGGAGTCCTCGGCCTTCAGCCGTACAACGATGCCCTCTTTGCTGAGGCTGCGCAGGATCCCAGCGGCCTGCGCCATCGGAATGTCCGCTTCCTCGACGGCCTTGCGGACATCCTCGGGATCGAGGAACCCCTGCGAGCGCCCCCGCTCCATCAGCTGCTGAATGACGGGCTCGTTCAGCTCGGATGGCTTCGAGCGAGTCGAACTTGCAGGCGACACGAACACCTCTCGAAGGAAAGCGTGACGAGAATGGACTCAGATGCCCGCTAGGGGCGGATGCCTCTAGTTGTGGTCAGAGAGGCCGCACGAACCGCGACGCACCTGCCCAGCATTCTGACATGACACCGTGATCCAAACGGCCGCCTCCTGGCGGTTGCCCTCCACCCTAGGCCGACAAAGACAGTAGTGCGTACCGGAAGCCGACCACCGATATCCGAAAGCAACCCTTATGACTGTTTCATTCAGTCACTCTTCGTGGTTGGAGGGACATGAATTGCAAGCACCGTGACGTCGTCGTCCTGCTCATACCCCGCCAGCATGCGATCCACCAGGAAATCCAACAACATATGAGGGTTTCCGACAACTTCCGGTGGAGCTTCGGTCACGACAGAGCAAAGCTCGGCGAGGCCGGCGTCCAGACCCCGCTTCCGGTTCTCCACCAGACCGTCCGAGTACAGGACGGCGGTGTGGCCGGGCGGGACGCAGAACCGGAACTGGCGACGGCTGGCCGGCCAGCCGAGCGGCGTGCCCGGCTCCCCCTCGCACAGCAGGGGGACGCCCTGGGGCGAGACCAGCAGGGGCGGCGGGTGGCCCGCCAGCGCGAGCGTACCCTCCCCCGTCCCGGGCTCCACCACCATATAGGCGAGGGTGGTGACCTGCTCCTCCTCCTCGGTCGCCTCGAAGACCCGGTCCAGGCCGGTGAGGACCGCGGCGGGCGGCGGGTTGGTCAGCGCCAGGGCCCGCATCGCGTTGCGGATGCGGCCCATCCCCGCCGCGGCCTTGACGCCCTTGCCCATGACGTCGCCGACCACGGCCGCCACCCGGCCGTCCTGCAGGACGAACGCGTCGTACCAGTCGCCGCCCACCTGCACGTGGCGGCTGCCGGAGCGGAACCGCTGGGCGAGCATGAGCCCGCCCACCACCGGCAGGCTGTCCGGCAGCAGGCTCCGCTGGAGCGTCTCCGCCGTGCGGTGCTCCCGCTCGAACAGCGTGGCCCGCTCGACGGCGAGGGCGCACTGCCCGGCGAGCGCCTCCAGGAAGACACCGTCCTCCTGGGATATCTTCTGCGGGCGGGTGAAGGCGAAGCGCAGCGCTCCCAGCGCACGCCCCGCGGCCAGCAGCGGCAGGCCCACCCAGGCCCGCTCGTCGCTGTGCGCCAGGAACCCGTTGACGGCCTCCTCGTCGCCCCCGGCGTCCACCAGCTGGGTGACCAGGCTCTCCGGCGACTCGGCGAAGACCGGGCGGCGGCTGTTGACCGCCATGGTCATCACACTGGTGTACGAGAGCGGGAGCTCCTCCCCCGGCGCGCCCGGGACGTCGGGGATCCCGCCGCTGTTGACGAGCTTCAGCGCGGCCCGGTCCGGGTCGAGCAGCGCCACCGCCGAGCGGTCCGCAGCCAGCGCCGTACGGCCGACGTCGATGATGACCTGGACGACCTGCTCCACGGTGAGCGCCTCGGCGAGCTGCGCGGTGGCCCCCTGCAGCCGGGCGGTCCGCAGCGCGGCGGCGCCGAGCTGGTCGGTCAGCCGGCCGCGCATCTCCTCGGCCTCGCGCTGCGGGGTGACGTCGGTGTTCGCCCCGACCCACTCGACCACCCGGCCGTGCCGGACGATCGGTACGGCGCGCACCTCGAAGTGGCGGTAACCGCTGGCCCGGGTGCGGACCCGATAGCTCCACTCGAACATGGTCCGGCCACGCAGCGCCTCCCGCCACGCCTCCTCGGTGTGCGCGCGGTCGTCCGGGTGGACGGCCTCCAGCCAGCCGCCCTCGAGGTACTCCTCCAGCCCCTGGCCGGTGATGGACCGCCACTGCGGCGCGTCCTCCTGGACCGCGCCGTTCGGCGCGGTGATCCAGACGAGCTGCGACTGCGCCTCGACGAGCGAGCGGTAGCGCTCCTCGCTGCGCCGCAGCCCCTCCTCCGCCAGCCTGCTCTCGGTGACGTCGACGCCGGTCAGGCAGACGGCGCGCAGCGCGTCCGCCTCGTCGTGGACCGGCGAGAACACCAGGGACCAGTGGCGGGTCTCCCCCTCGGCCGTGCGCACCCGGACCCGCTGGTCGCCTTCGGCCTCGGCTCCACCGGCGACGGAGCGGACGGCGCTCTCGAGAAGGGCCGCGAGATCGGCGGAGAGCAGCTCGGCGGGGGCACGGCCGGGCAGCCGCTCGGCCGGCACGCCCACCATAGCGGCGAAGACCTCGTTCACCCGCTGGAACCGGCCGGCGGGGTCGAAGAAGGCGAAGGCGAGCGGCGAGCGGGCCAGCAGGCCCTGCAGCAGGGCGGCGTCCGAGATGTCCACACCCGACTCCCGGGGACGGGGCACGGAGGTTTCGGCGCTCATGGTCGGCACCTCCGTCGCGTGCCAGGGTCTCCCACGAGGCACATCTCCAAACTTGCGAATCGGCGTAGCGCAGCTCCGGGGACCGGATCCTGCGGTACATCATCGGCGATGGGCGCCTACGGACGGAAGCCCCGCCCATGACGCGACGAACACCCCCGGCCCGGGGACCAGGGTTTCCACGGTAACGCGCCGGGAGCCGTCATGAGGGGTCCTCGCCGGGTCTCCTCCGGACGGCCGACGGGCCCCGGCCGGGCCCCGTGAACGCCCGGCCCCTGCCGGGACGCGACTCTCGCGGTCTCCCGTCCCCGCCACCAGGGGAGACGGCGGGGACCTCACCGCCCCCACCAGGCCCTCGACCCGTCCGGGCGGTCGTCGCCGGCACGTTCGAGCGCTCGCGGCCAGGACCCTAGCAGGATCGGGCCGGGCCGTCCCGACAACCGCCCACCTCGCCTCCTCCGACTCCCCGGACAAGATCAGCCTACTGACTCGTCCCCGTTTTGGCTTCCCCTCTACGGACACATTCTTTACTTCTGCCCCTCGGGCAACAGTCAACACTGAAGTCAGCTTTCCCCTCCGACCTCTGGAGGCTTGACAGTCGCACGATAAGTTGTGGAATGAAGACGCACGTCCCCGTCGTCCGTCCGGGGAGATATCCCCGGTGATCCGGAGGAATGTGACAGCAATGCCCGTTCTCGCCACCCGCTCCACAGGCGGCACGACCACATTCCACGAGCCGGTGAGCCGCCGCCTGGCCGCCGAGTTCCTCACCGTCCCCCCCGGCACCGTCGACCGCTGCGTGGCCGACGTCTGCGCCTGCACCGAGCATCTCGGCGTCGAGGTCACCGCCGAGGTCGTCGAACGGGTCGCCCGCGAACACCTGCTCGCGATCGTCAACTCCGCGCCACCACCGCGGAGTCCTCGGTAACATCGGGATCACCGAGTCGCGTTCCGCGCACCCATCGGCTCGGGAACGCGAGAAGGTTGGAACGTGAGCGAGCGCAGCGAGCGAACCAATGAGCACAGCAGCCTCCGCGAATGCGGACTCCAAGCCGAAGGCGGGGAGAACCCATGAGCGAGCGCAGCGAGCGAACCAATGAGCACAGCAGCCTCCGCGAATGCGGACTCCACGCCGAAGGCGGGGAGAACGCATGAGCGAGCGGGCCGGCGAACACGGCGGCATCCGCGGACACGAACTCCACGCCGCAGACGAGGAGAGCGCATGAGCGGGTGTGCAGACGGGCACGGCGGCCCGGTGTTCACACGGCCGACGGAGGAGATCGGTTGAGCCGCCGACACCGCAGGGACCCGCGGGAGATCCACGCCCCGGACGAGGTGTTCGCCGAGATGCTGCTGGCCGCCCGCGAGCTGCTCGCCGTACGGAGCCCGCTGGACGCCGAGCTCATGGTCTCCGACATGATCGGCGCCTGGTGGGGGCGGCGGCTGCGGCGCGGGGACGCCGAGCAGGTGCTCGGTGAGGGGCTGGTCGACTACGCGGCCAAGGCCGGTTCGCCCGCCGCGCTGACCCTGCTGATCGCCCTGGCCTACCTCGGCACCGCCCGGCAGGCGGCCAAGGCCGAGGGGGCGGCGCTGGCGCTCATCGAGCGTGACGTGGCCAGGCCCCGCTGGGCCGACCGGCTGGGCGCGGTGAAACCGACCGGGTGCTACGTCTCCCGGGACGCCTACGGCGACCAGGACACCGTGGTGTGCACCTTCGGCTACCGGGGCGCCGAGAGCGGCGAGAACGAGGATCGGCACGCGCTGGTCATGGTCGTCGACTACAACATGCGCGGCATCGCCCGTGACGCGTGGGTCTCCTCCCAGGTGGACAAGCTGCTGGAGCAGGCGCGGGCCGAGGCCGAGGCCAGCCCGATGCTCCGCTTCGGGGAGATCGAGCCCCAGCAGGCCAGGGCGCTGCTGGAGTCGGCGATGAAGGCCACCGCGGAGTACGGCGACCGCAGGACCCTCCCGCCGGTCAGCGACAGCTACAGCGCCTACCACGCCTTCGCCCGCTCCCGGATCAAGGCTCTCCCGCCGGGCCGCAAGCGCCCGGCCCCGCTGCACAGCGAGGCGCCCTACAGCCGCGACCGCCGGGCCATGCTCGCGGCGGAGTTCCTGTCCTCCGACGCGGCCGAGCACCTGTCGGATCCCTCGGCCGCCTCGCGCTGCGCCGACCACATCATCGACTACGGCTGCGACCAGGACTTCGGCCGTCCGCTGCGGGTCAGCCCGACCAAGTGCGAGACGTTCATGCTCGACTGGCTGCCGCGCAAGGTGATGCTGAGCCCCGCCGAGCAGGAGGCCGTGCCGTACGTGCTGTCGGCGTGGGCCCGCTTCACCGCGCCCCGCACCGGGTTGTCGGACGAGGCGCTGCGCGCGACGCTCGACGGGATCTGGGAGGCGACGGCCCGGTTCGCCGAGGCCTACCGCGATCCGACGACCTTCGGCCTGGAGCGCGACCTGGTGGAGCGGCTGCTGCCGGACGGTGACCTGTCCGCGCTGGCCCGGCGGGTGTTCGCCTTCCCTTTCCTGCAGGGCGAGCACGGCGAGGTCAAGCTCGACCTGCTCAATCCGGCCGACGAGAGCGACCGCCGGATCCTGCTGGAGATCGACCACGTCGGCGAGCTTCCCCGGCCCGACCACGAGGAGCACCTGGCCTGGCACGAGGAGATCGCCGCGCGGCTGTGGGAGGGGGACCCGCCGCAGCTGTGGGAGGCCGCGCAGCGGCTGCTGGACCTGGGCCACGACCGGCACGAGGTGCTGCACGTGCTGATCGAGATCTCCGAGCGGATCGGCGACGACCCGGAGGCGCTGGCCGATGCACTCGATGACATCGCGGACATCCCGGACGAACCCCCCCTGTAGACGGCAGCAACGGTGATCGATCTCAACGCCGACCTCGGTGAGGGGTACGGCATCTGGACGCTGGGCGACGACCTCGCCCTGCTGGACGTGGTGACCAGCGCGAACGTCGCATGCGGTTTCCACGCCGGCGATCCGCTGACCATCCGCCGCACCTGCGCGGCCGCGGTCGAGCGGGGGGTGCGGATCGGGGCCCAGGTCTCCTACCGGGACCTCGCCGGGTTCGGGCGCCGCGAGATGGAGGTGGACCCGGAGGAGCTCTGCGCCGAGGTGCTCTACCAGCTGGCGGCGGTGGACGGCGTCGCCCGGACGGTGGGGGGCCGTGTCTCCTACGTCAAGCCGCACGGCGCGCTGTACAACCGGGTCTGCCGCGACCCCGAGCAGGCCGAGGCGGTCGTGGCGGCCGTGGTCGGCTACGACGGGAGCCTGCCGGTGCTCGGCCTGCCGGGCTCGGTCGTCCACCGGGTCGCCGCCGGCCGGGGACTTCCGGTCGTCTCCGAGGCCTTCGCGGACCGCGCCTACACGCCCGCCGGGACGCTGGTCCCCCGGCGCGAGGCCGGCGCGGTGATCCACGATCCGGAGACCGTCGTGGCGCGGGCCGTGCGCATGGCCACCGCCCGGACGGTGACCGCGGCCGACGGCTCCGAGGTCCCGGTGGACGTCCGTTCGATCTGCGTGCACGGCGACACCCCCGGTGCCGTACGGCTGGCACGGGCCGTGCGCGACGGGCTGGACCGGGCCGGGGTGAGCGTGGAGGCCTTCACGTGATCCGGCGGGCCGGGGAGCACGGGCTGCTGGTGGAGACCGGGTCTCTGGAGGTGTCGCACCGGCTGGACGCGCTGCTGCGGGCGGACCCGCCCGCAGGGGTGGTGGAGATCGTGCCCGGTCCCGCGACCGTGCTGGTCGTCGCGCCGGGCGCGGAGCCGGCCCGGCGCCGCGCCCGGCTGGCCGAGGCCGTCGGGGCGGCGCGCCACCCGGCTCCGGGCGCCGTGGTCCCCGAGCGGCCGGTGACGGTCCCGGTGGTCTACGACGGCGCCGACCTGGACGACGTGGCCGCGCTCTGCGGGATGACGGCGCGGGAGGTGGTCGAGCGGCACACCGGGCGGGAGCTGGTGGTGGGCTGGCTGGGTTTCGCGCCGGGGTTCGCCTATCTGACCGGCATGGATCCCGCGCTGCACGTGCCCCGGCTGGCCACGCCGAGGACCTCGGTGCCCGCCGGGGCGGTGGCGGTCGCCGGCCCCTACTCCGCGGTCTACCCCTCGGCCTCCCCCGGTGGGTGGCGGCTGCTCGGCCGCTCCCCGATGCCCGTGTGGGACGTGGCCGCCGATCCGCCCGCCGTGCTGACGCCGGGCACCCGGGTGCGTTTCCGGGCGGTCGCCGGATGAGCGCCCGCCCCGCCCCGCCCGCTCCCGCGCGGCCCGGTTCCGCGCGGCCCGGTTCCGCGCGGCCCGGTTCCGTCCGGCGCTCCGCCCTCCCGCGCCCGGTGCGGCGCGGGCGTCCGGCGGCCGCATGATCGAGGTGATCGCGCCGGGACCGTACGCCACGGTGCAGGATCTCGGCCGTCCCGGTCACGGCCATCTCGGGGTGCCGCGTTCCGGGGCCGCCGACGCGCCGAGCCTGAAGCTGGCCAACCGCCTGGTCGGCAACCCCGAGGGCGCGGCCGGGATCGAGCTGACCTTCGGCGGGGCCGTGCTGCGGTTCCGGCACGGCGCCTGGACCGCGCTGGCCGGCGCCCCCTGCCCCGTCGCCCTGACCGGCGCCCGGCGGGGCGCGCCGGGGATGCACGCGCCCTTCTGGGTGCCGGCCGGCGGTGAGCTGCGGGTGGGCACGCCGCCGGCGGGGTTGCGCACCTACCTTGCGGTCCGGGGCGGCGTCGACGAGCCCCCGGTCCTGGGCAGCCGCTCGGCGGACTCGCTCTCCGGTCTCGGCCCGGCCCCGCTCGCCCCGGGCCGGGTGCTGCCGGTGGGGCCGACCGGCGGTCTGCCGCCGATCACCGTGGACGCCGCGCCCGCGCGCGGGCAGGCGCCGGACGCGCTGCGGGTGCTGCCGGGGCCCCGGGACGACTGGTTCGCGCCGGGGGCGCTGGCCGCGCTGTGCGCGCAGCCGTACGAGGTGAGCCAGGACAGCAACCGGGTCGGGGTGCGGCTGCTGGGCAGGCCGCTGGAGCGCGCCCGGGGCGGGGAGCTGCCGAGCGAGGGCATGGTGGCGGGTTCCCTGCAGGTGCCGCCGGACGGGCGGCCGATCGTCTTCCTCGCCGACCATCCGCCGACCGGCGGCTATCCCGTGATCGCGGTCCTGGCCGCGGCCGATCTGGCGGCGGCGGCGCAGCTGCGTCCCGGCGACCGGGTCCGTTTCCGCCTGTGACGGCCGCGGCGCCCCTCCCGGCCCCGCGCCCCGGATCCCCGCCCCGCCGGAGCGCTCCGGTCCAGGTACCGGGGCCTCCCCCGGTCCGGGGCATACACGGGCACCCGTTATCGTCATAGCGACGATTAAGGAGATCCCCCATGACGCTCGCGGAGTTCCTCGATCCCCTCCTCCAGCCCGCCCTCACCCTCGCGGGAACCCCGACCAGCTGGGCCGAGCTCCTCGGTTTCGCCACCGGGATCCTCACCGTCTGGCTCGTGGCCCGCCAGAACATCTGGAACTGGCCGATCGGCGTCGTCAACGTGGTCCTGCTCGGGCTGGTCTTCCTGGCCGTCGGGCTCTACGCCGACGCGGCGCTGCAGATCGTCTACGTCGTCCTCGGCCTGTACGGCTGGTGGCAGTGGCGCTTCGGCGGAGCGGGCCGGACCCGGCTCGCGGTCCGGGCCACCGCGCGCGCCGAGTGGGCGGCGCTGGCCGCCTGCGGCGTCCTCGCCGCCGCGGGGCTCACCTTCGCCCTCGTCGCCTGGACCGACTCGACGGTGCCCTTCTGGGACGCGCTGACCACCACACTCTCCCTGATGGCCACCTACGGGCAGACCCGCAAGCTGGTGGAGTCGTGGTGGCTGTGGATCGCGGTGGACCTGATCTACGTGCCGCTCTACGCCTACAAGGGCCTCTACCTCACCAGCGCCCTGTACGTGCTCTTCCTGGGGCTGTGCGTCTCGGGCCTGCTGGCCTGGCGCCGGGAGCTCGCGGCCCGGCCGGTCCCGGTGCCGGCATGAGCGCGGACTTCGCCCACGGCCTGGTGATCGGCAAGTTCTATCCTCCGCATGCGGGCCACCACCACCTGATCGACACCGCGGCGGCCCGGTGCGCCCGGCTGAGCGTCGTGGTCGCCGCCTCGTCCGTGGAGAGCGTGCCGCTGGCCCTGCGTGCGGCCTGGCTGCGCGAGGCCCATCCGCAGGCCGGGGTGGCGATCGCCCCCGTGGTGGACGACGTCGAGATCGACTACGGCGATCCGGAGGTCTGGTCGGCGCACGTCGAGGTGTTCCGGCACGCGCTCGCCCTCGCGCACGGCCGGGTCCCGGAGATCGACGCCGTCTTCTCCTCCGAGGAGTACGGCCCGGAGCTGGCCCGCCGGTTCGGCGCCGCCCACGTCGGCGTCGACCCGGACCGGGAGCGGTTCCCCGTGAGCGGGACGATGGTCCGGCACGACCCGGTCGCGTGCTGGCGGTGGCTCTCCCCGGCGGTCCGCGGCCATCTGGCCCGCCGCGTGGTGGTCGTCGGCGCGGAGTCCAGCGGGACCACCACCCTGGCCAGGGACCTAGCCGCCCACTACGCCGCCAGGGGCGGGCCGTGGGCGGCGACCCGGTGGGTGCCCGAGTACGGCAGGACGTACTGCGAGGAGAAGCTCGCCGCGGCCCGGCGCCGGGCCAAGCAGGCCGGCCTGCCCGAGCCCTGGCTCGACGACCTGGAGTGGGAGTCCGCGGAGTTCACCGTGATCGCCGAACGGCAGCTGCTCTGGGAGGACGCCGCCGCCCGCGCGGGCTCCCCCCTGCTGGTGTGCGACACCGACGCGTTCGCCACCGCGCTCTGGCACGAGCGCTATCTGGGCGTGGAGGGGACCGTGCATCCGCGGGCCCGGCACGACCTGTGGATCCACACCTCGGTGGAGGGCGTGCCCTTCGAGCAGGACGGCTGGCGCGACGGCGAGACCGTCCGGCACCGGATGGACGCCCGCTTCCGCCAGGAGCTGGCCGCTCGCGGCCTGCCGCACGTGGTGGTCTCGGGGCCGCCGGAGGAACGGCTGGCACGGGCCGTCGACGCGGTCGACGCCCTGCTCGCCCGGGGCTGGTCGTTCGCCGACCCGCTCTGAGGGCTCCCCTCCGGCCGTCATCGGCCGAGCAGGGCCCGGACCCGCTCGGTCTCGGCGGCGAGGGCGGCGGCCGGGACGTCCTCGAACAGCTCGACGGCGACCTCGCCGTTCTTCGCCTCCCAGACGCCGGCCACCCGTCCCCGGTGGACCACGACCGGGGAGATCCAGCCGGCGGCGCGGCTGACCTTCGGCCGGGCCGGGGCGGGCAGCAGGGGCTCCAGGTCGCGGGGGGCGCCGAGGATGTACTGGTCGAAGCCGGGCAGCAGGTGCACGCCCTCGGCGGGCGGTGTCGCGGCCAGCTCGTCGAGGTGCCCGGCGAGCACGACCATGGGCCGGCCCTCGACCTCGACCTCGGCCAGCTCCGGGGCCAGGTCGCGGAACCAGCCGCGCAGGAGCGCCTTGCGGGCGGCGCCCCGGTAGAGCCAGGTGTCGAAGGTCTCGGGAGTGGCCGGGCCGTGGGCGCCGAGGAAGGAGCGGACCAGGGCCGGGCCCGCCTCCCGCGCCGCGGGCAGGGCGGCGGGCCAGCCGGGCACGTGGTCGCGGGGCCGGGCGAAGGTCACCCGGCCCTCGCGCGGCGGACCGTAGCACAGCTCGCCGAGGAAGCCGAGCGGCTTGAGCAGGGCGCCCCATCCGGAGGCGAGCGCCTCCTTCAGGTGCGCGTCACCGGTGATCTCCAGCACGGCCTCGACCAGCTCCTCGCGGGTCAGGGTCCGCCCCGACAGCGCCTCGGGGACCGCCTCGACGAGGGCGGCCGTCTCCTCCGCGGTGACGCCGTGCCCGCGCTGCCACGAGCCCTTCTCCCAGTGCCGGAAGGAGCCGAGGACCGCGGCGTGGACGGGCAGGTCGCCGGCGGGGACCAGGTGGAGCGTGCCGCGCGCCGCCCAGGTCTTGACCAGCGTGCGGTCACGCCACAGGGCCTCGTCGATCTCGTCGCGGCGCGGGTCCGCCTGCCGCACGGCGACCGCGAGCGCGGCCGACGACGCCACCTGGGCCTGCACCCCGGTCAGCCGCCGGACCACGGAGACCGCGTCCGGGCCGCCGGGCGGGTCGACGAACTGCCGCCGGAGCCGCCAGGCGAGCACCTGGGGCCAGGTCACGGAAACAATCATGGCCCCACTTCTACCTGCATCCGCCGGCGGCCGCGACGGCCGGGCCCGCGGGGATCCGGGTCACTTGACGAAGCCGATGTCCTGGTACCTCAGGTCGTAGAAACCGCGGGCGCCGAGGTTGGCGACGGTGTTCTTGACGGCGACGTTCTGCGGGCGCTGGTAGAGCGGGAGCACGTTGACCGCCTGCCAGATCAGCTTGTCCGCGGCGTTGGCCTTGACGATGGCCTGGGCGGGGTCCAGCTCGGCGGTGGCCGCCTCCATCGCCTTGTCGATCTCCGCGGAGCCGATGCGCCCGAGGTTGGCGTTCCACTGCAGCTCGCCCTTGGAGTCCTTGGTGGCGTTGGCGTACTGGCCGTAACTGCTGGAGACCGGGAAGGGCGTGCCCACGTAGGAGAAGGCCGTGATGTCGTAGTTGCCGGGGATGATGTATTTCGTGAAGTAGTCGTCGCTGGGCACCGACTGGAGGGTGACCTTGACGCCGATCTGGCCCAGCATGTTCTGGACCAGCTCGGCCTCGGACTTGGTGAGCTGCAGGCCCGACGGCGCGACGAAGCGCAGGTTCAGCTCCTTGCCGTCCTTCTTGCGGGTCTGCCCGGAGAGCTTCCACCCGGCCTCGTCCAGCAGCTGCTTGGCCCGCTCCGGGTTGTACGTGCCGATCTCACCGGCGTTGTCCTGGTAGCCCTCCTGGGTGTTCATGAAGAAGTGGTTGTTGAGCAGGACGATGGGCCAGTCCAGACCCTGCAGGTCGGACTGGGTGATCACCTGCCGGTTGATGCCCATCGCGACGGCCTGGCGGACCTTCACGTCGGAGAGCATCGCGCTCCCGCCGTTCATCGTCAGGTGCCGGAAGTCGGGACCGGCCGCCTGCCGTACGACGGCGTTCGTGGTGTTCTTGGCCCGCTGGTAGTCGGGCGCGGAGGGACCGACGTCGAAGGTGTCCAGCTCGCCGTTGGTGAAGGCGCCGACCAGCGCGTCGCTCTCCAGCGCCCGGAAGACGATCTGGTCCAGCTTGGCCTTCTCGCCCCACCAGGCGTCGTCGCGGCCGACGGTGATGGTCTTGGCCGTCTGGTCGAACTTGACGAACTTGAACGGGCCCGCGGTCACCGGGATCTTGTTCACCCAGGCGTTGTTGAAGGCCTCGGGGGTGTTGTTGGTGCCCCGGGGGTAGAGCGGGATGAACAGCGACTGCCAGTCGCCGAACGGCTTGGCGAAGGTGATGACGACCTCGTGGTCGCTCCTGCCCTTCTTGACGCTCTCGATGTCCTGGTAGCCGGTGGTGGTGGCGACGCGGTAGTCGGCGTCCCTGCCGTTCATCGCCTTCCACTGGGCCTCGTAGTCCTGCCAGGTGATCGGCTTGCCGTCGGACCACTTCGCCCTGGGGTTGAGCGTCAGCGTGACGACCTGCTTGGGCGAGGTCGCGGTGACCTTCCCGGCGGTGACGTAGTCGGTGTTGGGCGAGATCTCGCCCTTCTCGTTCGAGCGGAAGGCCGAGGGCATCAGCGCGTCGACGACCTTCTTGACCATCGCGAGGTTGCCGTCGACGTGGTTGAGGTTCCAGTTGGTCGGATACTCGTTGATCCCCCAGCGCAGCAGTCCGCCGTCCTTGACCTGGTCACGGGTGACCTGGTTGACGTCGAAGGCCTTGACCGCCGCGGTGGTGCCGCCCGGCGACGCCCCTCCCTCGCCCTCGCCACCGGGCCCGGTCTGCCCGCAACCGGCCAGGGCCGCCGAGCACGCCACGGTCAGGGTGGCGGCGAACACCCCCATACGCCTGACGATCATCACGGTTCCTCCTGGTTCATACGACTTTGATCTTCTCTGCGTAGTGGCACGCGGCGCCCTGGTCCTCGTCGAGCGGCCGGATCACCGGCTCCTCGTTCACGCACAGCACCCGCTCGCCGTCGGTCAGGACGTCGCGGAACTTCGGGCAGCGGGTGCGGAACCGGCAGCCCGACGGCGGAGCGGCCGGGCTGGGCAGGTCGCCCTCGAGGAGGATGCGCGCGCGGGAGCGCTCCTTCTCCGGATCGGGCAGCGGGATCGCCGACAGCAGCGCCTGGGTGTAGGGGTGGGTGGGAGTGCCGTAGACCAGGTCCACCCGGCCGATCTCGGCGATCTTCCCGAGGTACATCACCGCGATCCGGTCGGCGATGTGCCGGACCACCGACAGGTCGTGCGCGACGAACAGGTAGGACAGACCCAGCCGGACCTTCAGGTCCTCCAGCAGGTTGATCACACCCGCCTGGATGGACACGTCCAGCGCCGAGACCGGCTCGTCCAGCACGACCAGCTTCGGCTCCAGGGCCAGCGCCCGGGCGATGCCGATGCGCTGGCGCTGCCCGCCGGAGAAGTCCTGCGGGTAGCGCTCGGCGTGCCCCGTCTCCAGGCCGACCAGGGTGAGCAGCTCCCGCACGCGCGGCCCGGCGTTCCTGACCCCGTGGGTGCGCAGCGGCTCGGCGAGGATGTCGTAGACCGTCATCCTGGGGTCCAGCGCGGCCAGCGGGTCCTGGAAGACCACCTGCATGTCCCGGCGGACGGCCATCCGGTCCCGGGCGGTCATCGACGCGGTGTCGCGGCCCAGCACCGTGATGGCGCCGGCCTGCGGCCTGGCCAGCTCCAGGATCTGCATCAGCGTGGTCGTCTTGCCGCAGCCCGACTCCCCCACCAGGCCGAGCGTCTCCCCCCGGCGGATGTCGAAGCCGATGCCGTCCACCGCGTGGACCGTGCCGACCCTCCGCTTGAAGATCGCGCCCTTCAGCAGCGGGTAGTGCCGGACGAGGCCGTCCACCTCCAGCACGGCCTCCCGCCGCTCCCTCCGCTCCGGCGCCGCCCGCTCCGCGGCCTCCGCGGCGGCGGGCCCGCCCTCGTCCTCCTCCGCCGTGCCGTAGACCTCCTCGGGCGGCAGGTCCCGCGCCTCGATCTCGTGGGCGCGGATGCACGCGGCCCGCTGCCCGCGCGTGCCCACCGGCGCCAGCACCGGCTCGCCCTCGTTGCACTCCGGGATCTCCATCGGGCAGCGCGGCGCGAACGGGCAGCCCGGCGGGAGCGCCGCCGGCGAGGGCGGGTTGCCCTCGATCGGGATCAGCCGCCCGGCCGGGCGGTCCATCCGCGGCACCGAGGCGAGCAGCCCGATGGTGTACGGCATGCGGGGCCGGTAGTAGATGTCGTCCACCGTCCCCGTCTCGACGGGGCGGCCGGCGTACATGACCAGGACCCGGTCGACGAACCCGGCCACCACCCCCAGGTCGTGCGTGATCATGACGATCGCCGCGCCGGTCTCCCGCTGCGCCGTCTTGAGCACCTCCAGCACCTGCGCCTGGATGGTCACGTCCAGCGCGGTGGTCGGCTCGTCGCAGATGATCACGTCCGGGTCGTTGGCGATCGCCATGGCGATCACCGCGCGCTGGCGCATGCCGCCGGAGAACTCGTGCGGGAACGCCCTGGCACGCTGGGCCGGGTTGGGGATGCCGACCAGGTCGAGCAGCTCGACGGCCCGCTTCGCGGCCGCCTCCCGGCCGACGTCCTGGTGGATGCGCACGGCCTCGGCGATCTGGTCGCCGACCCGGTAGACCGGGGTGAGCGCGGAGAGCGGGTCCTGGAAGACCATCGAGATGGTCCGGCCCCGGAAGGCGGTGAGCCGCTTCTCGCTCGCGCCGAGGATCTCCTGCCCCTGCAGCCGCACCGAGCCGGTCACCCGGGCGTGCGGCGGGAGCAGCCCCATCACGGCCAGCGAGGTCACCGACTTGCCCGATCCCGACTCGCCGACGATGCCGAGCACCTCGCCGGGGCGGAGCGCGTAGCTCACCCCCCGCACCGCGTGCACCGCGCCGGGGCCGGAGCCGAAGGTCACGTCGAGGTCGGCGACCTCGAGAACGGGGCCGTTCATCCGCGCCTCTTCGCGGCCGGGTCGAAGGCGTCGCGCAGGGCGTCCCCGACCAGGTTCACCGCGAGCACGGTGACGATCAGCAGCCCGGCGCAGAACCAGAACGTCCACGGCGCGTAGGTCGCCGTCTTGGCCCCGTCGGCGATGAGGCTGCCCATGGAGACGTCCGGCGGCTGGATGCCGAAGCCGAAGTAGGACAGGGAGGTCTCGGTCAGGATCGCCGCGCTCACGTTCAGCGTGGCGTCCACGATCAGCAGCGACGACAGGTTCGGCAGGACGTGCCGGAAGATGATCCTCAGGGGGTGCACGCCCATGAACCGGGCCGCCTGGATGAACTCGCGCTCCTTGAGCGAGATCGTCATGCTCCTGACGATCTTCGAGGTGACCATCCACAGGAACAGCGCCAGCATCAGCACGAACAGCAGCCACTGGCCCTCGGCGAAGAGCGGCGACATGATCGCCAGGATGAGGAAGGCCGGGAGCACGAGCAGCAGGTCGGTGACCCACATCAGCGTGCGGTCGGTCCACCCCAGGAAGTAGCCCGCGAACGCGCCCACCAGCGCCGCCAGCCCGGTGCCGATCACCGCGGCGAGCAGCCCGACGATCAGCGACTTCTGCATGCCGCGCAGCGTCACGGCGTACACGTCCGCGCCGGTCTGCAGGGTGCCCCACCAGTGCTCGGCCGAGGGCGGCGACAGGAAGGCCATGAAGTCCTTGTCGGTGTAGGTCCACTTGCTCAGGTGCGGCCCCACGAAGGCGAGCAGGAACATCAGCGCCAGCAGCGCGAACCCGATCCGTCCCTGCCGGGCGCGGAAGAACCGGCCCGCGACCACCCGCAGCCGCGAGGGCGTCCTGATCTTCCCGACGTCCGACAGCTCCTCGGCGAGTTCCTGGTCGGCGATGCTCATCTCATCCCACCCGGACCCTCGGATCGAGAACGGCGTGCAGCACGTCGGAGGCGAGCGAGGCCACCAGCACCGCGAAGGCCGCGAAGCAGCTGATCGCGGCGACGGTGTTCACGTCGTTGGTGAAGATCGAGTTGACCAGCTGCTCTCCCATGCCGTGCCAGCCGAAGATCTTCTCGGTGAAGGTGGTGCCGACCAGCAGCGAGCCGAAGGTGAACGCGAAATAGGTCACCGCCGGGATCAGCGCGGTGCGCAGCGCGTGCTTGATCAGCGCGGTGCGACGGCGCAGCCCCTTGGCCATCGCGGTGCGGATGAAGTCCGCACCGAGCACGTCGAGCATCATGTTGCGCTGGTAGCGGCTGTAGATGGCGATCAGACCCAGGGAGAGCGAGATCGTGGGCAGGATCAGGTGCTGGACCCGGTCGAGCGCCTGCGTCCAGAACCCGCCCTGCAGCCCGGCCGAGTACTCGCCGCTGACGTACACGATCGGCTGCGGCAGCAGGTCGTTCACCCAGACCGCGATGATGATCAGCATGTTGGCGAGCACCACGGTGGGGACCGCGAGCACGAAGAAGGACGCCCCCGTGGAGAGGCGGTCGAAGACGCCGTACTGCTTGACCGCGGCGTAGGCGCCGACGAGCACGCCGGTGACGCTCCCGAAGACCAGTCCGATCGTGATCAGTCGCAGGGTGACGCCGATGCGCCGGGCGAGGTCCGCGTTGACCGAGTCCCCGGTGATCGTCTTGCCGAAGTCCCCGCCCGCCACCCCCCCGGCCCAGGTCAGGTAGCGCTCGAAGACCGGGGTGCGGTCGTTGAGGTTGAGCTCGGTGAGCCGCGCGTCGATGACCGCCGGAGGGATCGGCGGGTTGCGTCCCTCGTAGTTCGCCCGGGGGTTGAGCGCGGTGGCCGCCAGCATGTAGGCCAGGCTGGTGGCGACGACGATCAGCACGACGTAGTTCAGCAGCCTGCGGAAAAGGAACCCCGCCATCACCCTCCCCTCCGAAGCACTCTGTTGTCTGTCGCCATACTGCTACATGATGTAACCGTCGCAACGCATAGAGTCGCCAAACAGAGGTCCTATCTCGGCCAAGCGAGGCGGCCGCCGCCGCGTTGCCACGCGGCACCGGGGCGTCGCGGCGGGGGACGGTAACCGGTGTCTTCCCCCGGCCGGTCCCGTCATTCCGGCGGCGCCCCAGGTCACGGTCCGGGGCCGTCCGCCACCGCCCCTTCCCCGGCCACCCGTGCCCGCGTGTCCCCACGCGCCCGCCCGGCGTTCCGGCGGCGGCGCCGCACGGCCGGGAGAGGCCGGGTCAGCGGTCGGTGAGCTCGTCGACGGCCGCGCGCACGTCGGCGCTGGTGATCGTGGTCAGCTCGGCGGCGCTGGCGGTGCCGCCGAGGGCGGCCAGCCGCACGTCGCGGCGCATCGCGGCGTGCTCGTACAGCGAGCGGGCGAACCGGCCGTTGCCCAGGCCGTCGATCAGCCCGTTCGTGCAGACCCAGGTGAAGATCTCGGCCAGGTCGTGGCGGGCGGCGTCGTCGAACCGGTCGCCCGACCGCTCGGCCTGCAGCCCGGCGATCCCGGCGAGCTCGGCCGGCGTGTAGGAGGGGAAGCGGACCCGCTGGTTGAACCGGCTGGACAGCCCCGGGTTGGTCGCCAGGAAGGCGTCCATCTCCCGTTCGTAGCCGGCCAGCACGACCACCAGGCGGTCGCGGTCGTCCTCGGCGCGCTTGAGCAGCGTCTGCACGGCCTCGGAGCCGAAGGCGTCGCCTCCGGCGTAGCCGCTGTTCACCAGGCTGTACGCCTCGTCGATGAAGAGCACCCCGCCGAGCGCCCGGTCCACCAGCTCGTTCGTCTTGATCGCGGTGGCGCCCAGGTGCTGGCCGACCAGGTCGGCCCGCTGCGCCTCCACCACGTCCGGCCGCACCAGCAGGCCCAGCGCGGCGAAGACCCGGCCGAGGATGCGGGCCACGGTGGTCTTGCCGGTGCCCGGCGGGCCGGTGAAGACGAAGTGCCGCATCTGCGGCGGGGCGGGCAGGCCGCGCTCCTGGCGCATCCGGGCCATGCGGAGCTGTGCCGCGATGGCGTGCACCTGCCGTTTGACCGGCTCCAGCCCGGCCATCCTGTCCAGGTCGGCCAGCGCCTCCTCCAGGGTCGGGACGGCCTGGTAGTCCTGGTAGCGGGCGGTGAGCTCGCCGAACGCCTTGGCGAGGTCCGGCCCGGTGACGGTCACCAGGTCCTCGGTGCTGGGCGAGCCCCCCGCGCCGACCACCCGCACGTCGCGCGCCTGCGCCGCCGCCTCCACCAGGCTGCGGACGAACCTGGCGTTGCCCAGCTCGTCGACGATCCCCCGGCGGTGCAGGTCCTCGAAGCGGGACAGCAGCACGGGCCCGGCCTCGGAGGCCATCCGGTCGCCCCTCCGGCGCTGCAGCAGCTCGGTGATCTGGACCAGCTCGGCGGCCGCGTAGCCGGGGAAGCGGACCCTGGTGGCGAACCTGCTGGACAGGCCCGGGTTGGACGACAGGAAGGAGGCCATCTCCTTCTCGTAGCCGGCCAGGATGACGATGAGCCGGTCGCGGTCGTCCTCGGCGCGCTTGAGCAGCGTCTGCACGGCCTCGGAGCCGAACCGGTCGGGCTGGCCGTCCCCGGAGTTGATCAGGCTGTAGGCCTCGTCGATGAAGAGCACCCCGCCGAGCGCCCGGTCGATCAGCTCGTTCGTCTTGATCGCGGTCGCCCCGAGGAACTCCCCCACGAGGTCGGCGCGCTGCGCCTCCACCACGTAGGGCGTCTCCAGCAGGCCGAAGGCGTAGAAGATCTTCGCGACGGTCCTGGCCACGCTGGTCTTCCCGGTCCCGGGCGGGCCGGTGAAGACGAAGTGCCGCATCGGCCGCTCGGTGGCGTACCCCGCCTCCCTGCGCAGCCGGGAGGCCTCGATGGAGGCCGCGATGGAGCGGACCTGCTCCTTGACCGGGGCCAGGCCGACCATGGCGTCCAGCTCGCCGAGCGCCTCCTCCACCGAGATCGGCGGCGGCGCGGGCCGGTCGCCGCCCTCCTGCGCCTGCTGCCCGCCCTCGCGGACCCGGACCCGGACCGGCTCCCGGCGGACGGCCGACTCGGCCCTGACCTGGCGGGCCTGCACGAGGCGGTAGACCAGCACGGCGGCGGCCGCGCCGTACGCGCCCCATAGCACGACCGCGGTGGAGAAGCCGGCGAGCACGAGCACCAGGGCGATCAGGCCGCCGGCGGCCAGCGCCGCCAGCGTGCTCAGCCAGGGCGGGACCCAGCTGATGAGGTGCGCCGCGCCGGCCGCCGGCAGGGCCAGGAGCATCAGGCCCAGCGGGATCCACGATTCGGGGAAGCGGCCGTCGAGCAGGGACGTCGCCGTCAGCCAGACCACCACCACCGCCACCGTGGCGGCGGCGCGCGGGAAATTCAGGGTGAGCGTGACGAAGGCGAGCAGCGCGAACCCGGCGAAGAAGGCGGCGACCGGACTCCAGCCCAGCCCCAGCGCGAGCGCGACCGCCCCGGCCAGCACGGTGAGATGGAGCAGCCTGCGCATCCCCGCGGAGAGCCGGGAGTAGCGCAGCCGTACCCGCTCGAACAGGTCCCGCGCCGCCGCCCGTCCCGCCGGCCTGACCCTGTCGGAGTCCCGCATCACGCCTCCCCGGTCCGCCCCCCGGTTATACCGCACCGGGCGGGGATTTGGGCGTGCCCGCCCGCCACACCGCGCGCGGGCCGGAGCCGCTCACCCGTCAGCCGCTCAGACGTCGCGGAACCGGCCCCGGTGCCGGCCGGGGTACTCGCCGACCACGACGTGCTTGGGGGTGACGCGGAGCGTCGCGGCCTCGGCGTCACCGGTCGCGACACCGCGCACCTCCGCCCAGAACCGCCGCCGGTGCGGGTCCGTGACGAACACCGCCACCCGGGGGTCGTGCTCGGCCGCCGCCCACGCGTCACCCGCCGCGACCAGGTGGAGGTCCCCGCCCGGCCCCACCCCGCCGACCGAGCCGACGGCCAGCGCACGCGGCCCCGTCGCGTCGGCGTAGGCGAGCACCATGCCGCGCGCGCAGGCGAGGGCGTGCCGCACCTCGCCGCCGAGGTCCACCGGCGGGCTCGCGTCGCCGGGCGGCCCGTGCCCCCGGTGCCCGCTCATGGCCAGCGAGGTCCGCCGCGGCCCGGGCGCGCCCCTCCACCACGCCCGGGCCGCTCTGATGGCGTAGGCGGCCACCACCGCCATCAGCGCCCCGACCCCCGCCTGCCACGACAGGCGGGCCACGCGGTCGGGGAGTCCGGTGAGCGCCGCGGCCGCCGCCCCGCCGAGCGCGAGCGAGGCCGCGGCGAGCAGGGCCAGCGCCGCGGTGAGCCACCCGTCCCGGACCGGGAGCCTGCGGGCCCGCGCGAGCAGGCCGCCCCGCGCGAGGGCCGGGTACAGGGCGGGCGGGACGGCGAGCGCGGCCAGGCCCCAGCGGGGGTCGTCCAGCGCCCCGGCGACCCCCGCGGCCCCGGCCAGGACCGACCACGCGCGCACGACCACGAGCCAGAGCGTCACACCGATGTCACGCCGTGCCGTACGGTCGCCGCCCGCCGCGGAGAACTCGGCCAGCGCCCGCACGGGCCGCCCCCGCCACGCCTCGGCCAGCACGCGCGCGGCGGCCACGGCCGCGCCGTTGAGGAGCACCACCCCGGCCGGTCCCGCCCAGGTGCTCCGCAGCAGGTCCGGCAGCGCGGCCGGGCCGGACGCCGGCAGCGCGCGCGGGAGGGTGGCGACGGCCGCGACGTAGGCGGCGACCGCCACCAGGGCGGCCGCGACGGACAGCGCGAGCCACACGTCGCGGGCGAGCATCGCCGGGACGTACGACCAGAGCCTGACCCGGCGGGCCTGCCGGAGGGTGATCAGCAGGACGGCGACGGGCGCCGCCGCCCCGCCGGCCATCGCCTCGGCGGCCGGGCCCGTGCCGAGGACGACGGCGACGACCGCCAGGAGCGCCGCGGCGAGCAGGACCCGGGTCTGCCGGGACCACGCCTCCAGGACGTGCCGCGTCCGGCCGGTCTGGCGGGGGTCGACCGGCCAGGCCGGGTCGTGGTGGCCGTGGGGCCGCTCCCAGCGCAGGAACGTCAGGCCGAGGTTGGTCCTGGCGCCGGGGTGGTCGCCGGCGCGGCTCAGCGCGGCCCGGTAGGCGGCCCGGGCCCGCCGGTGCTCGCCCCGCAGGAGCGCGAGGTCCCCGGTCAGCACGTGCGGGCCGGGCTCCTCGGGGGCGTAGCGCACGGCCCTGGCGGCCTGGGCGCAGGCCTCCGTCCAGCGCCCCGGGACCCGGCGCAGGGCCGTGCCCAGCCGCAGCCGCGCGGTCCAGGAGCCCGGCACCAGCCGTACGGCCTCCTCGGCTGCGGCCACGGCCTCCGCGTCGCGGCCGAGCCGTTCGAAGGCGAGACTGGCCAGGCGGTACCCCCAGCCGGCCGCGGGACCGTCCGGGGAGTCGTGCTCCACCGCCCGGCGGGCGGCCTCCAGCGCGGCCTCCGGCCTGCCCCGCTCCAGCTCTCCGGCGGCCAGCGCGCACCAGCGGAACGGGTCGTCCGGATCCCGGAGCGGGCCGCCGGGGTCCGGCGGGAACGGATCCGGCGGGAACGGGTCCGGCGGAGGCGGTGCCGCCGCGAGATCCTGATCTCCGGAACCGCTCACCGCGACGGCTCGCGGACCTGGCGCTGTCTCCCCACGACCGTCATGGTCGGCGCGGGGCCGCGGTTTGCCTAGATGGCGGATAGAGGGGTCTATCTCTCTAGAGAGGTCGCGGGTTCCGCACGGCCGTCGTGCCCGCCGTCCCGGGTCCTTCTCTCCCATGGGTGCCCGCCCACTGCCGGAGTTGGCCTAAGCTGCGACGCATGTTCGTCCCGGCCGGCCTCCTCGTCAGACGCGCATGACCACCACGGGGATCGCGGCCGGCGCCGAGCGTGCCGCGACCGGCACGCGCTCGTCCGGGACCGGCCGCTGGTCGGTCCTCGTCCTGCTCTGCCTGAGCCTGCTGCTCATCGCGGTGGACGCCACCGTGCTGCACATCGCCGTCCCCGCCCTGACGGCGGCGCTCGACCCGAGCTCCGTGCAGCTGCTGTGGATCATCGACGTCTACTCCCTGGTGGTCGCGCCGCTGCTGCTGACCTTCGGCACGCTCGGCGACCGCTACGGGCGCAAACGCCTGGTGCTGGCCGGTTATCTGGTGTTCGGGGCCGCCTCGGCCTGCGCCGCGTTCGCCCCCACCGCGCCGGCGCTCATCGCCGCGCGGATGCTCCTCGGGCTCGGCGGGGCGATGATCATGCCCGCCACGCTCTCCATCATCCGGCAGGTCTTCACCGACCGGCGGGAGCGGGCGATCGCGCTGGGCGTGTGGAGCGCGGTCGCGGCGGCCGGGGCCGCGGCCGGGCCGATGATCGGCGGGTTGCTCGTCGAGCACTTCTGGTGGGGCGCCGTCTTCCTGATCAACGTGCCGATCCTGATGGTCCTGCTGCCCGCGGCGGCGCGGATCCTGCCGGAGTCGCCCCGGCGCGCCGGGCGGCCCTGGGACGCGCCCAGCGCGCTCCTGTCGGTCCTGGGCATCCTCGCGCTCGCGTTCGGCCTGAAGGAGGCGGGGGCCGGGCATCCGGAGGGCGTCGCCGTGTTCCTGTGCGGCCTCGGGCTGCTGGCCGCCTTCGTCCGGCGGCAGCGCCGGCTGGCCGTACCCCTGCTGGATCTGGAGCTGTTCCGGCGGCGGTCCTTCTCCACCGGGGTGGCGGCGGTGATGCTGGCCGTCTTCTCCCTGGTCGGGCTCCAGCTGATGCTCGCCCAGTACCTCCAGCTGGTGCTCGGCGACAGCCCGGTCGAGGCCGCCGTGCGCATGCTGCCGCTGATGGCCTCCTCGGTCGCGGGCGGCCTGACCGGCGCGCACCTGCTGCGCCTGCTCGGACTGCGCGCCACGATGGGCGGCGGGCTGGCGCTGACCGCCCTGTCCCTGGCTCCGACCCTCGCCTGGGGCACCGAGGAGCACCCGCTCGCGCTGGCGCTCTGCTTCGTCGGCATCGGCTTCGGCCTCCAGGTGGCGCTGCTGGCCGCCTCCGACACGATCATGTCCGCGGCCCCGGAGTCCCACGCGGGCGGCGCCGCCGCGGTCGAGGAGACCGCCTACGAGCTGGGGGCCGGGCTCGGGGTGGCGGTGCTCGGCACGGTCACCACCGCCGTCTACGCGCCCGCGCTCCCCGCGGTCGCCGGCGTCTCCGCCGGCCTGATGACGCAGGCCCGCCAGTCGC
>NZ_JBHSBM010000025.1:139287-140269 GCF_042650625.1 Planomonospora corallina | reverse complement strand
GGCCCAGCAGATCGGCGGCGCGGGCGGGGCCGCCCTTCTGCGGGGGGCCCGGGTCGCGTTCGTCTCCGGGCTGCACGCCACGATCGCCGTCAGCGTGCTGCTGCTCGGCGTCGCCGCCGCCGTGGTGGCGCTCCTGACGCCCCCCGGGTCCGACGACGAGACCAGCCCGAATTGACCAGTTCGGGAGGATTACCGGTCGCAGCTATGGGCAAGGGCGGCGCACCGGACCAGAATGGGGAGCCGTGCGACAAACCCTCCGCGACATCGCCGCGCTGGCCGCCAGGCTGGGCGTGGGCGGGATCTTCTTCGCCAACGGCTGGGACAAGCTCGAGGCGGGCCTGAACGCGACCGGCCTGCAGTTCGCCGCGCTGGGCGCCCCCGCCCCGCAGGTGTGGGCGGGGACCACGATGCTGACGGAGCTCGTCGGCGGGGTCCTGCTCGTGGCCGGGCTCGCCGTGCCCGCCTGCGGGCTCCTGCTGTTCGCCGAGGCGCTCGCGGTGTTCGTGATCGCCAACGGTGACCAGGGGCTCCCGCTGACCGGGGGCGAGGTGAACCTGATCGTGGCGCTCGGCGCCGCCTCGGTCCTGCTGGCCGTCACCGGGGCCGGCCGCCTGTCGGTCGACCACATGGTGGTGATCAAGCGGCGGGACGCCGAGGCGGCCGAAGACTTCGCCGCCGACGCCGAGGCCGACGACGTCATCGCCGCACTGCGCGAGCCGGAGGCGACCGCCTCCGCTCCCGGCTCCGCCGGCCCGGTACGGCCGGCCCGCCCGGAGGAATCCGCCGCCCCGGCCCCCGCGTCTCCCTCGGGCGGCCCCGCTCCCGCGGAAGGCCGCTCCGCCCGGCCCTCGGCCCGTCCCTCGGCCCGTCCCTCGTCACGTGCCGCCTCCTCCGACGGCAGGCAGGCGGCGCCCGCCTCCCCGGAAGACGAGGCGGACGCCTCCCCCGCCCGGCCGCGGGGCCGCCGCCGCGGCGGCGGCTC
>NZ_JBHSBM010000025.1:72788-139268 GCF_042650625.1 Planomonospora corallina | reverse complement strand
GCCCGGCGGAGCCGCCCGCCCCCGCCGCCCCTGCCGCTCCCGGAAAGCAGAGCGACGTCCTGGTCGCCGGGAAGAAGGACCCGGCCGCGCAGGACTGAGAGCCGGGGGACGACCGTGACCGCCTACGCGGACCGCCTACGCGCGGACCGGCCGCTCCGCGCCCGGCTGCGCCGGGATGTCCGCCCGGTCGACGATCGCGGCGGCGCCCTCGCTGCGGGCGCAGTGGGCGCAGCAGAACCAGCGCCGGCCGGTCTCCACCCCGTGCCCGACGATGCGGACCCCGCAGTGCTCGCAGATCGGCGCCATCATCTGGATCGCGCACTCGAAGCAGTCGAAGGTGTGCACCGCCCCCTGCGCGTGCACCTCGAAACTCATGTCGTAGTCATTTCCGCAGACTTCACACTGCGCCATGCTTCCCCCCGAAAACGCGTGTTCCCTCGGGAGGGGTCTACCCGCGGTCTCCCGTCCGACGCGTGCCGGCCCGCGGTCACCCGGGGTGGGATCTCCCCTCCTCGGAGTGACGAAACCCGTTGAAGGCGGGAGTGTCCCACCGATAGGTTTGCCGCCGTGGAAAGCGCGGCCATCGCTTCGCAAACGGCCGTCAACCACACGTCAAGTGAGAGCGGTCACAGTCAAGGAAGAGGAAAGGGGACGACCGTGCGACGCATCGGGATCATCCGGCCGCGCGCCCGCCGCCGCCCCGCCCGCACTCCGGAGCTGGATCTGCGCTCACCGTCGGGGCGGCTCCTGCCGTTCTAGGGGAAACGGCCACCCTAAGCGACAGGTCTTTACGGCCGTTTTATACGATTAACTGCATAGTGCGCATAACGGAACAATCACGCCGGGGGGCTCAATGAAGAGGCTTGTGGCCGTGCCGCCATATGTCACGCGACTCAAGATCCGGGACATCCGTTCCGTGACGGATCGCAGGACGAAGGGCGACACCAAGGTCGTCGATCTGCGTGCCTACACGGGCCGGAACGTCGTCCGCTTCCCCCTCACGAGTGGTCCCGCCCCCGCAGCCTGACGCCGGACCCGAGAACCCCGGAAGGACCCGCTCCCCGCGGGTCCTTCCGCTTTCCGGGGGCCGTACGGTCACCGGTCCGGCGGGCGGTCCTCCGGGGGCCGTACGGTCACCGGTCCGGCGGGCGGTGCGCGCCCGCCGCCTCCCGCAGGATCGCGACGGCCCGCTCGAGCGTCCCGGCGGGGACCGTGTACGGCAGGCGGAGCCGGTCCACGAGCCTCCCGCTGGAGGAGAACACCGAGCCGGGAAGCACGCCGAGTCCCCGTTCCACGGCCCGCCGGGCCAGCTCGTCGCCCGGCACGCGCGACAGCCGCAACCACAGGGAGAGACCTCCGTCCGGGACGGTGAAGGTCCACGCGTCGTCGCCGCTCAGCAGCCGCACCAGGTGGTCCCGCTGCCGCCGGAGCTCGGCCCTGCGGCGGGCCAGCACCGGTCCGATGCGCGGCAGGAGCTCGCAGGCCACCAGCTGCTCCATGGGAGCGGGGGCGCACGGGCCGCAGAGCGGATCGAGCAGCAGCTCGCGGACGAGCGCGGCGGACGCGCGGATCCATCCGACCCGCAGCCCGCCCCACACCGTCTTGCTCAGCGAGCCGACGCAGACGGCCCGCCGGATACGGGGCTCCGGGCGGGGATCGTCCCGCAGGTCCATGTCCCGCATGGTCTCGTCCACGACTACGGTCACCCGGTGCCCGGCCGCCAGCCCGGCGACCTCCTGGCGCGTCGCGGCGTCCATCAGTGCGCCGGTCGGGTTCTGGAAGTCGGGGACCAGCACCGCCATCCCGCCCGCGGCCTGGCGGAAGGCCGCGGCGAGCTGGCCGGGGTCCCAGCCGGCGGAGGTGACCCGCAGCGGCGCGAGCCGGGCGCCGGAGCGGCGCAGGGCGGCGAGCGTGTCGGCGTAGGCCGGGTTCTCCACCGCGATCCGGCCCGGGCGCAGGTGCCCGGTCAGCAGCGCCAGCGCGGCCCGGGCCCCGGAGGTGACCAGGATCTGGCCGGGAAGCGTCGCCAGTCCCTGCTCCGTGTACCGCTGGGCGATCAGTTCGCGCAGCTCGGGCAGGCCCGCCCCCGGCTCCCCGCTCTCCGTCAGGATCCCCGCCGAGCGGTCCAGCGCCCGCCGCACCGCCTCGGTGTAGGCCCCTCCCGGGGCCGCCGGCACGGCCCGGCGCAGGTCGATTAGGGCTCCGGGCCGGTCGGCCGAGAGCGGGGCGAAGCGCTCCCCCTGCTCCGCAGGCAGGCGGACCGTGCTCGCGCTGCCGTGCCGGGTGGCCACCCACCCCTGTGCGCGCAGGCGGGCCAGCGCGGCGGTGACGGTCCCCCGGCTGACGCCGAGTTCCACCGCCATCCGCCGCTCGGCCGGGAGGCGGTCGCCGACCCGGATCCGTCCGTCGAGCACCGCCTCGCGCACCGCCTCCGCCAGGGAGTCGGCGAGGGATGCCCCGGAGTCGCGCCATCCGGCCAGTGCTGTGCTGAGCATTGGTCCAGTTTGCCGTGATTGGACCATGACGTGCAGGCCGCGCTCTTCTACGGTCGTGCCATGCATCCTCGACTCTGCGACGACCTCGACCGCCTTCCCGGCCTGCTCGACGAGACCCGGGCCCGTGCCGTACGGCTCCTGACCGGCCTGCACGACCGTCCGGTCGCCCGGAGGCCCGTCCGGCCGGACCCCGTTCCGCTGCCCGGGACCGGGACGGGCACGGCGGGAGCGCTGGAGGCGTTCGCCCGGCGCTGGGAGCCGGGCTTCGCGGCCAGCGCGGGCCCCCGCTATCTGGGCTTCGTCACCGGCGGGGCCACCCCGGCCTCACTCGCGGGCGACTGGCTGACCGGCGCCCTCGACCAGAACCCGACTTCCGGCCTGGACTCCGGCGCCCCCGATCTGGAACGGGAGACCGTGGCCTGGCTGCGTGAGCTGTTCGGCCTGCCGGCGGAGCACGCCGGAGCCTTCGTCAGCGGCGCGACGATGTCCAACTTCACAGGTCTGGCCGTCGCCCGGGAGTGGCTGGGCGAGCGGCACGGCGTCTCCGTGTCCGAGCAGGGGACGGGCGTGCTCGGAGACGTCCCCGTCCTGTCGGGCAGCCCGCACTCCAGCATCGGCAAGGCCCTGTCCATGCTCGGCCTGGGACGCTCGGCCCTCCGGCCGGTCGGCACGCTCCCGGGACGGGAGGCCGTCGACGCGGCCCGGCTCGAGCGGGCGCTGGAGGCGCTCGGGGGCACGCCCGCGATCGTGGTGGCCAACGCCGGGACGGTGAACACCGTCGACTTCGACGATCTGCGCGCGATCACCGCACTGCGCGAACGGTACCCCTTCTGGCTCCACGTGGACGCGGCCTTCGGGGCCTTCACCGCGCTCTCCCCGGAGCACGCCCACCTCGTCGACGGGCTCGGCGAGGCCGACTCGGTCTGCGTGGACCTGCACAAGTGGCTGAACGTGCCCTACGACAGCGCGGTCCAGTTCACCCGCCGCCGCGACCTGCAGGCCCGGGTCTTCGCCAACTCCGCCGCCTATCTCGGACCGATCGGCGGCGACCTGGACCGGGTGGACCTGGTCCACCTGACCCCGGAGAACTCCCGGCGGCTACGCGCCCTGCCGGCCTGGCTCACCCTCGCCGCCTACGGCCGCGAGGGCCACGCCGAGATCGTCCGGCGCTGCGTCGCCCTGGCCGGGCTGCTCGGCGAGCGCGTCGCCGCGCTGCCCGGCTACCGCCTGCTGGCCCCGGTCCGGCTCAACGTGGTCTGCTTCACCCTCGCCGAGGCGCCCGAGCGCGTCGGGGACCTGGTGTCGGCGATCGTCGACTCCGGTGAGGCCTTCCTCACCCCGACCGTCCACGACGGCGTGCCCGCGCTCCGGGCCGCCTTCAGCAACTGGCGCACCACCGAGGCCGACGTCGAGCGCGTCGCGAAGCTCCTGGAGCGGCTCTCGCCGTGACCGCCCGCCGTCCTCCGGCGGGCCCGCATGACCTGTTCCGTCCCCGTTCCCGCGGAGCCGTACGGCCGTGCGGCTCCGCGGGAACGGGGACGGGAAACGGGAGCGGGCCCGCGGCCGGCGTCTCCGCCCGGCCACGGGCCCGCTCCCGGGCCGGGCGGGGTGTGCTCCCCCGGACCGGCCCTCCCTCGGATCAGCTGCAGCCGCTGGTGGAGCCGCAGCCCTCGCAGACGTAGCAGCTGCCGGCCGGGCGCATCTTGGTGCCGCAGGTCATGCAGAGCGGAGCGTCGGCGGTGCGGCCCTGGTGGGACTCCAGGGAGCCGCTGCGCGCGGGCTCCTGCCGGGCCGGCTCGGCCGGGGCGGCGGTCCCGCTCTCCTTGCCCTCCTCGGCGCGCCTCTTGGGCTGCTCGATCGGGGCCGAGGCGGCCAGCTCCGCCATGACCTCCTCGGACTGGAGCGCCGCCGGGTCCTCGCCGCGCTGCTGGGCGGCGCGCTCGGCCGCGGAGAAGATGCCGAGCGCGGCACGCTCCTCGTAGGGCAGGTGGTCCAGCGCCAGGCGGCGGAAGATGTAGTCCATCACCGAGGCGGCCATGCGGATGTCCGGGTCGTCGGTCATGCCGGCCGGGTCGAAGCGCATGTTGACGAACTTGCTGACGTAGGTCTCCAGCGGCACGCCGTACTGCAGGCCGATGGAGATGGCCACGGAGAAGGCGTCCATGACGCCCGCGAGGGTCGAGCCCTGCTTGGACATCTTCAGGAAGACCTCGCCGAGACCGTCGTCGGGGTAGGACGAGGCGGTCATGTAGCCCTTGGCGCCGCCCACGGTGAAGCGGGTCGTGCTGCTCGGACGCTGGTTGGGCAGCCGGCGGCGGGTCGGGCGGACGATCTCGACGACCTTGACCTCCGGCTCCGCGGCGGCCGCCTTCTCCTCGCTCTTCTCGGCGGCCTTCTTGCCGCCCGCGGAGAGCGGCTGACCGACCTTGCAGTTGTCGCGGTAGACGGCCAGGGCCTTCAGGCCGAGCTTCCAGCCCTCCAGGTAGACCTGCTCGATGTCGTCGATCGTGGCCGACTCCGGCAGGTTGACGGTCTTGGAGATCGCCCCGGACAGGAACGGCTGGACCGCGGCCATCATCCGGACGTGGCCCATGGGCGCGATGGCCCGCTCGCCCATGGCGCAGTCGAACACCTCGTAGTGCTCGCGGCGCAGGCCGGGGGCGTCGACGACGTGGCCGTGCTCGGCGATGTACTCGACGATGGCCTCGGCCTGCTCCTGCTGGTAGCCGAGCCTCGCCAGGGCCCGCGGGATCGTCTGGTTCACGATCTGCATGGAGCCGCCGCCGACGAGCTTCTTGAACTTCACCAGCGACAGGTCGGGCTCGACGCCCGTGGTGTCGCAGTCCATCATGAGCCCGATGGTGCCGGTGGGCGCCAGCAGCGAGGCCTGGGCGTTGCGGTAGCCGTTCTTCTCGCCGAGCTTGAGGCACTCGGCCCACTGGCGGGACGCCTCGGCGTGGATCGCCCGGTCCATGGTCTCCAGCGTGCGCAGCGTGTCGTTGGCGCCTGCGTGCTTGCGCATGACGCGCTTGTGCGCCTCGGCGTTGCGGGCGTAGCCGTCGTACGGCCCCACGATGCCGGCCAGCTCGGCGCTGCGCCGGTAGGAGGCGCCGGTCATCAGCGAGGTGATGGCGGCGGCGATGGCCCGGCCCCCGTCGGAGTCGTAGGCGTGGCCGGTGGCCATCAGCAGGGCGCCCAGGTTGGCGTAGCCGATGCCGAGCTGGCGGTAGGCGCGGGTGGTCTCGCCGATCTTCTCGGTCGGGAAGTCGGCGAAGCAGATCGAGATGTCCATCGCGGTGATGATCAGCTCGGTGATCTTCACGAAGTTCTCGACGTCGAAGGAGCCGTCGCCGGAGAGGAACTTCAGCAGGTTGATGCTCGCCAGGTTGCAGGAGGAGTTGTCCAGGTGGACGTACTCCGAGCACGGGTTCGAGGCGGTGATGCGGCCGGTCTCCGGGCAGGTGTGCCAGTCGTTGATCGTGTCGTCGTACTGGATGCCGGGGTCGGCGCACTCCCAGGCCGCGGTCGCCATCTTGCGGAACAGGTCGCGGGCGTCGACCTCCTCGATGACCTCGCCGGTGAGGCGGGCGCGCAGGCCGAACTTCTCGCCCTTCTCCACCGCGCGCATGAACTCGTCGGAGACGCGCACGGAGTTGTTGGCGTTCTGGTACTGGACGGAGACGATGTCCTTGCCGCCCAGGTCCATGTCGAACCCGGCGTCGCGCAGCGCGCGGACCTTGTCCTCCTCGCGCGCCTTGGTCTCGATGAACTCCTCGATGTCGGGGTGGTCGACGTCGAGGACGACCATCTTGGCCGCCCGGCGGGTGGCGCCGCCAGACTTGATCGTGCCGGCGGAGGCGTCCGCGCCGCGCATGAAGGAGACCGGGCCGCTGGCGGTGCCGCCGCTGGAGAGCAGCTCCTTGGAGGAGCGGATCCGGGAGAGGTTCACCCCGGAGCCGGAACCGCCCTTGAAGATCACACCCTCTTCCTTGTACCAGTCGAGGATGGACTCCATCTGGTCGTCGACGGACAGGATGAAGCAGGCGCTGACCTGCTGGGGCGAGGCGGTGCCGACGTTGAACCACACCGGGGAGTTGAAGCTGAAGACCTGGTGGACCAGGGCGTGCTTGAGCTCGTGGTCGAAGATCTCGGCGTCCTCGTCGGTCGCGAAGTAGCCGTTCTCGACGCCGGTCCTGGTGTAGACGCCCACCACGCGGTCGACGAGCTGCTTGAGGCTCCACTCGCGCTGCGGGGTGCCGACGGCGCCCCGGAAGTACTTGGTGGTGACGATGTTGGCGGCGTTGACCGACCAGGAGGCGGGGAACTCCACGCCGCGCTGCTCGAAGTTGACCGAGCCGTCACGCCAGTTGGTCATGACGACGTCACGGCGCTCCCACGCCACCTCGTCGTACGGGTGCACGCCGGGGGTGGTGAAGACGCGCTTCATCTTCAGCCCCTTGCGCGGGCGCTTGCCTCCGCGCGCCGCCGTGCCGCTGACCGTCTCCGTCATGACTTCCCCCTTCCGGGCCCCCGCCGGAGCCCTTCCGACCACATCAACGCGCCGCTCGACTCCCCCGGCGCCCGGGGATTGACTTCTTGTTCAGTCCTGCTCGGCGTCCTGCTGGGCGGAACGCTCCGCCCGCAGCTGCCTGATCTCGGCCTCGAAGTCGGCCAGCGTCTCGAACCCCCGGTAGACCGAGGCGAAGCGGAGGTAGGCCACCTCGTCCAGCTCGCGGAGCGGGCCCAGGATCGCCAGACCGACCTCGTGGGCGGGGATCTCCGCGGCTCCGGTCCCCCGGATGCTCTCCTCGACGCGCTGGCCGAGCTGGGCCAGGGAGTCCTCGCTGACGGGCCGTCCCTGGCACGCCCGCCGGACCCCGGCGATCACCTTGTCCCTGGAGAAGGGCTCGGTCACCCCGCTGCGCTTGCCCACCATGAGGAGCACCGTCTCCTGCGTGGTGAACCTGCGCCCGCACTCCGGGCACGTGCGCCGGCGGCGGATGGCCGCGCCGTCCTCGGTGGACCGGCTGTCGATGACCCGCGTGTCAGGGTGGCGACAGAACGGACAGTGCACGTGCGTCGCCTCCTTGGCCTGCCGGGTGTCACACCTGCCCCGCCGGCCTCACGTCATTCCATGCGCGATGCCCGCACTGAATCCGCCGGCGAAGGCGGAGTGCGGTAACAGAAACACAACTTATGGTGAGACTGAGTGGGTGGTGCCACTAGATGTTGTGGTGCAACCGTAGAAGTGCGCGACCATGAACGCAAGTTGATCGGCGAGACCCGAGTGAAGCCGCAGATCAGGACCGCGAGCCGGGCGTGTCGCCCTTCCCCGGCCGCCGGAGGCCTCTCCCCGGACCCGGCGTGCGCCGTCCCGCCCCGCTCCGAGGGGGCCTGCCCGCCGCCCCGCTCCGCCGCACCTCTCCGCCCCGTCCCCGCGGGTCCCGTCGACGCCTCCGGAGCGCCCGGCCGGGTAAGCGGCCGCGCAGGTCAGAGCGGGCCCGATCCCGGCCCGCGATCTCGGACCAGGCCACGCCGCAGGCCGGACGAGGGTACCGGACGGCCGCCACCGCCCGTGACACGGCGGCCGTTCACGACCGGCTCCGGCCGGTCCGATCGTCTCCCGGACACGCCGCCTCCGGGTTCGCACCCCCGGTCGCACCACCCGGACACCGCACCCTCCCGGCCCGCACCCCGGACACGCCGCCTCCGGGTTCGCACCCCCGGTCGCACCACCCGGACACCGCACCCTCCCGGCCCGCACCCCGGACACGCCGCCTCCGGGTGCGCACCCCCGGTCGCACCACCCGAGCGCGCCGTCCGGGCGCCCACCGGGTGTGTCAGGCGGGGAGGAGACGGATGATCGCCCAGAGCAGGCCGAGGGCCAGCAGGACGAGTGCGAGCACCGCCACGACCCGGCCCCTGCGGGTGAGCCTGACCGGCGGCGCGGAAGCGCGCCGGACGCCTCCGGCACCTCTGGCGCCCCCGGCACCTCCGACGCCGCCGGCATCCTTCGCGCCTCGAGCGCCTCGGACGCCCTGAGCCCTCCCGACGCCTCGAACGGCGCCCCGGACACCTCCGGTTCCACTGACGTTCCCGGCGTCCCCGGCGCTCCGCGCCGGCCCCTGGCGCCTTCCTCCGGAGCGGGGAGCGTCGCGCATCGCCCCGGACCGCCCTCCCTCCAGCACCCGCAGGCGCGGCCGCCCGGGCTCCGGCCGTCCTTCCGGCCCGGGCCACCGCCCCCACCCCCCCGCCCGGTCGGGGGTCTTCGCCCACCCCACCGCCTGGTCGGGCGTCCGCGCCCGCCCCGCCCGCTCGGGAACCCAGGCCCGCCCGACCCCCTGCTCCGATGCCCGTGCCCGCCCGGCCGCCCGCCGGGATCGCCGCTCCTGCCCGGTCGTCCTCACACGCTCCCCCCTCCCCGCGCCCGGACCCGGGCAGCGGAAAGATCGGCGAATCGAACACGATGTCGATCGAACTCCCGTACGATGTTGTACACCACGCCGTCGAGGATTTCGAGGAAGACTCGAACAATTGTTTGAAGATGATCTTCGACAGGAGTACGGTCGCTGTGTGCGACACGAGGAATACGGAACGGGAGGCGAGGAGATCGCATGAGCGAGCGCAATGAGAACGGCGCGGCCCCCAGTGACCTGGCGGTGCGCAGGCGTGACTCCCTCGGCCTCACCCCCAGGCAGCGCAAGATCCTTGAGGTGATCCGCGACTCCGTGCAGCAGCGCGGCTATCCGCCCTCGATGCGTGAGATCGGCGAGGCGGTGCAGCTCACCAGCACCTCCAGCGTGTCCCACCAGTTGACGGCGTTGCAGCGCAAGGGCTACCTGAGGCGTGACCCGCACCGGCCCCGCGCGCTGGAGGTCCGCCTGCCCGGTGAGCCCGTGCTGTGGGTGGACCCCGACGCGGGGAGCGACGAGACGCCGGTCAGCCGTCCCACCGCCTCCTACGTCCCCCTCGTGGGCCGGATCGCCGCCGGTGGCCCCATCCTCGCCGAGGAGAGCATCGAGGACGTCTTCGCCCTGCCCAAGCAGCTGGTCGGCGAGGGCACGCTCTTCCTGCTCCAGGTGACCGGTGACTCGATGATCGAGGCCGCCATCGCCGACGGCGACTGGGTGGTCGTCCGCCAGCAGCCGGTCGCGGAGAGCGGCGACATCGTGGCGGCGATGATCGACGGCGAGGCCACCGTCAAGACCTTCAAGCGCCGGGACGGCCACGTCTGGCTGGTCCCGCACAACCCGAACTACGACCCGATCCCGGGCGACGAGGCCACCGTCCTCGGCAAGGTCGTGGCGGTCCTCCGCAAGCTCTGAGCCGGCGCGCTCCGGCAGGAGGCGCCGGGGCGGGCGCCGCGTCCCGCCCCGGCGCCGGGCCGGCCATGAGCCGGTCACGAACCGGCGCTTTCGAACCGGCACCGCCGAACTGCCGAACCGATCCCGCGCCATCGGCCCGCCCGGCATCCGCACGGGCCGATGGCCCCACCTCCACCGGCCGCCCGCGGACATCGGCCAGAGCATCGGGCCGCCCACCCCTACTAAGCTGAGGCGGTGAGCGATCTGCCCGATATGAACGATCTGACCCTGGAAGACCTGACCACTCGGGACGGAGCGAAGTGGTCCCTGGCGGGACCCGGGGTGATTCCGGCGTGGGTCGCGGACATGGACTTCCCGGTTGCTCCCGCCGTGCGGGAGGCCCTGCTCCGCCGGGCCAACGGTGACCTCGGCTATCCCGCCTGGCTCGACCAGCTCGGTGACGGTCCCCTCGCCGGAGCCTTCGCCGAGCGCATGGAGCGGCGGTACGGCTGGCAGGCCGACCCCGGCCACGTGCGCTCCTTCACCGACATCAACCAGGCCCTCCAGGTCGTCCTGCACCTGACCACCCGGCCCGGGGACATGGTCGCCCTGCACGTCCCGGCCTATCCTCCCTTCCTGCAGACACTGGCCGACATGGACCGGCCGCCTCTGCCCGTCCCGATGGAGCCCTCCGGCGACTCCTGGGGCTTCGACCTCGACGCCCTGGCCGCCCGGCTCGCCGAGGGGCGCTGCCGGGTGCTGCTCCTGGTCAACCCGCAGAACCCGACCGGACGCTCGTTCACCCGCGCCGAGCTCACCGGCCTCGCCGAGCTGGCCGAGCGCCACGACCTGCTGGTCGTCTCCGACGAGATCCACGCCGACCTCACCCACGGTCCGGCCGGGCACGTCCCCTTCGCCACGCTGCTGCCCGAGCGGACCGTCACCCTCACCTCCGCCACCAAGGCCTTCAACCTGGGCGGCATCCGCTGCTCGGTGGCGCACCTCGGACCGTCCGCGGTACGCGCGGCCCTGACCGCCCAGCCCCGCCACCTGTACGGCGCGGCCCACGTGTTCGGGGTCGACGCGACCGTCGCGGCCTGGCGGGACGGCGACGGCTGGCTGGAGCGGGCGCGGGCGGTGCTCGATCGCAACCGGCGCCTGGTCGCCGAGCGGCTCCCCGAGGGCGTCGGCTACCGGGTACCCGACGCCACCTATCTGGCCTGGCTGGACTTCAGGACGCTGGGGCTGGGCGAGGACCCGGCCGAGTTCCTGAATCGCGAGGCCCGGGTGATGCTCAGCGCGGGCCCGTCGTTCGGCCCCGGCGGAGAGGGGTTCGCCCGGCTGAACTTCGCCACTTCCGAGCCCGTCCTCTCCGAGATCCTGGACCGCGTCGCCCGGGCGGTGAAGGCCTTCTCGCCGTGACCTCCCCGCCCCGGGCGGGGGTCTCCTCGCTCTGACCTCCCCGGCCGCCGGGCGAGGTCAGAGCGGGGACCTCCTCCGGGCCCTGCCCCGCGACCGCGTCGGCCGGCCGTACGTCCCCGTGGAGGTCAGGGGGTCGATTCGAAGGAGCCGCCGATGTCCGGCAGGGGCGAGGCGGGGTCGGCCGCCGCCTCCAGGTTCCCGTCGGCCAGCATGCGGTGCGCGAGATCCGCCCTGCCTCCCGGGGCGATCCTGAGCGTGGCGCGCAGGGCCGTGAACCCGCCGCTCGCCACCTCGTCGTGCTCGATCGCGTAGGCGTACTTCCCGTACGACTCGCCCTGCAGGGTCTTGGCGGTCGTGGTGAGCCTGCCGGTGAAGGTCTTCTTCACCTCGGCGGCGAAACCGTCCCTCGGCAGCACGCAGACCACGTTGACCGGGGTGTCCTCCGGGAACACCGGACGGCGCAGCCCGACCGCGTAGAGGGCCACCGCCGCGGACTCCTTCTCCCGCAGGATGACCGCGTTGACGAGGTTGCCGCCGAGACAGTCGGCGACGGCGGCGTGCGAGGGGCTGCCGGCCAGGGAGTCCGGCCCGCCGAAGGCCGCGGTGAGCGGGCCCGAGGCCGTTCCCATGGCGATCGTGGAGCCGGTGACGACGACCTTGTTGAGCAGGTTCAGCACCCCGATGTCGCGCAGCCGGTCCACGGATCCGGCCGCGCGGTCCCTGGCGAGCACGAGACCGTCGCGGCCGCCGATCTTCGCGCGTTCGGCGCCCCGCTCGGTCAGTCTCCTCCTGACGGTCCCGGCGTCGACGCCGCCGTCGAGGCGGACGCTCCTGTCCGGCTGGTGGCCGATCGTGATGGCGCGGTCCGCGGCGAAGGGGTCGATGCCCGTCCTCTCCGCCAGCAGGGGCGCGGTGCTCAGATCGCTCATCCCGTAGAGGACGGAGGACGCCCAGGGACCTTCCTCCGCTCCCCGCGCGGTCAGCACACCGAGCTCGCGCCAGTGGCCCGGAGCGCCGTACTCGAAGTACAGGTCGGCGGGTCCGCTGCCGGAGACCGCGGCCATCGCCTCGCGGAGACCCTCGTCCCTGCCGGACGAGGAGCTCCCCGTGCTCTCCTGCCCGTCTCCGGAGGGGGAGGCGGCGGGAGACGGGGCGGTGGAGGGAACGGTGGAGGGAAGACCCGAGGGAGGAGCCGGGGCGGCGGACGGACGGCCCGGAACGGCCTCCCCGCCCGAGCAGCCCGACAGGACCAGCCCTGCCGCCGCGAGGGAGACCGCGATACGTCGCATGCGGGAACTATAGTAGAGGGCGCGCCCAATGGGTGGTTTTGGACGCGCCCCATCCGCTACGGCACGATGTTGACCAGCTTCGGCGCGCGGACGATGACCTTGCGCGGCGCGCCGGTCAGGAAGCCCTGGATCTTCTCCGAGGCCAGCGCCAGCGCCTTCAGGTCGTCCTCGGAGATCTCCGGGGAGACCTCCAGCCGGTCGCGGACCTTGCCGGCGACCTGCACGACGCAGGTGACGGACTCCTCGACCAGCAGGGCCTCCTCGGCCACCGGCCAGCCCGCCCTCACGACCGAGGCCGGGTGCCCCAGACGCTCCCAGCCCTCCTCCGCGACGTACGGCGCGACCAGCGAGAGCATGACCGCCAGGGTCTCGGCGGCCTCCCGGACGGCCGGGTCGGCGGCGCCGGGCCCGGAGTCGATGGCCTTGCGGGCCGCACTCGTCAGCTCCATGATGCGGGCCACCGCCACGTTGAAGCGGTGCGACTCGACCAGCCCGGTGACCTCATGAATGATCTTGTGGACGGTCCTGCGCAGCTCCAGGTTCCCGGTGGAGAGGTCCACGCCGGGGGCGGAGGCCGCGCCCGCCTCCGCCATGACCCGGAAGGCCCGGGCCAGGAACTTCTGGGAGGCGGCGGGCGAGACGTCGGCCCAGTCGATGTCGTCCTCGGGCGGACCGGCGAAGATCATGGTCAGCCGGACGGCGTCCACGCCGAAGGCGTCGATCTGCTGGCCCAGGTCCACACCGTTGCCCAGCGACTTGGACATCGCCTTGCCCTGGTTGATCACCTGGCCCTGGTTGAGCAGGCGGGTGAAGGGCTCGGTGAAGTCGACCATGCCCATGTCGTGCAGGACCTTGGTGAAGAACCGGGAGTACAGCAGGTGCAGGATCGCGTGCTCCACCCCGCCGACGTACTGGTCGATCGGGCCCCACTGGCGGACCTTCTCCACGTCGAACGGGCCGCCCTCGTAGTCCGGGTCCACGTAGCGCAGGTAGTACCACGAGGAGTCGACGAAGGTGTCCATCGTGTCGGTGTCCCGCCGGGCGGGGCCACCGCACTTGGGGCAGGACACCTCGACCCAGTCGGCGGCCGAGGCCAGCGGGGAGATCCCCTTGGGCGCCAGCGCCTCGCCGCGCAGGTCGGGCAGGGTGACCGGGAGCTGCTCGTCCGGGACGGGGACCTCACCACAGTCGACGCAGTGGATGATCGGGATCGGGCAGCCCCAGAAGCGCTGGCGGGACAGCAGCCAGTCGCGCAGCCGGAAGTTGACCGTGGCCTTGCCCGTGCCCCGCTCGCTCAGGATCTCGATGATCCTGCGGATCGCGGAGGTCTTGTCCAGGCCGTCCAAGGGGCCGGAGTTGACCATCACACCGTCGCCGGAGGTCGCCACCCCCGTCTCCCCCGGGTCGGCCATGCCCGTGTGGACCACGACCCGGACCGGCAGGTCGAAGGTGCGGGCGAAGTCCAGGTCGCGCTGGTCGTGCGCGGGCACGGCCATGATGGCGCCGTGGCCGTAGTCGGACAGCACGTAGTCGGCCGCCCAGACCGGCATGCGCTCGCCGTTGACCGGGTTGATCGCGTAGCGGCCCAGGAAGACGCCGGTCTTCTCCTTGTCGGTGGAGAGCCGGTCGATGTCGCTCAGCTTGGCCACCTCGGCCCGATATGCCTCGAAGGCCGCCCGCTGCCCGTCGGAGACGATCTCCTCGGCCAGCGGGGCGTCCGGGGCGACCACGAAGAAGGTCGCGCCGTACAGGGTGTCGGGGCGGGTGGTGTAGACCGTGACCGGCTCGTCGCGGCCCTCGATCACGAAGTCGACGTCGGCGCCCTCGGAGCGGCCGATCCAGTTGCGCTGCATGCTCAGCACGCGCTCGGGCCAGCCGCCCTCCAGCTGCTCCATGTCCTCCAGCAGCCGGTCGGCGTACTCAGTGATCTTGAAGTACCACTGGGTCAGCTCGCGGCGGACCACCTCGGCGCCGCAGCGCTCGCACCTGCCGCCGACGACCTGCTCGTTGGCCAGCACCGTCTGGTCGTTCGGACACCAGTTGACCAGACCGCCCTTGCGGTAGGCCAGCCCGCGCTCGAAGAAGCGCAGGAACAGCCACTGGGTCCACCGGTAGTAGGAGGCGTCGCTGGTGTGCAGCCGGGTCGACCAGTCGAAGGAGACCCCATAGCGCTTGAACGAGGCGGCCTGGGTTTCGATGTTGGCGTAGGTCCACTCGGCGGGGTGGGCGTTGCGCTTGATCGCGGCGTTCTCCGCGGGCAGGCCGAAGGAGTCCCAGCCGACGGGATGCAGGACGTTGTAGCCCTTCTGGACCCAGTAGCGCGCGACGACGTCGCCGATGCCGAACGCCTCGGCGTGCCCCATGTGCAGGTCACCGGAGGGGTAGGAGAACATGTCGAGCATGTAGCGCTTCTCGCGGGTGTCGGCGGGGTCGCCCGAGGCCCGGAACGGGTCCAGCTCCTCCCATCGCCGCTGCCACTTCGCCTGCAGTGCCTGGGGGTCGTAGTGCTGCTCGTCGCGTTGTGTGTCGGCTCGCTCGCTCACGTCTCTTCCCTCGGTGTACGTCTGCGCAGATGACCTGGACCATCCGGCCCCAATAGAAAAACCCTCCGCTCACGCGAAGGGCAGCCGCATCGGCGGGCGCCTGGAACGCGCCCTCGCTCCCGTGTCCGGCGCGGCAGGCCGGACCGCGGAATCTCGCGGGGCGCCCCCTAAGGCAGGGAGAGCCGATGCGGCCCGGTAAGCAGCAGGGCCGCGGCACGCATAGTCCAAGACTATCGCAGTCCGCAAGCGGGGGTCATGGCCGGAAGACGGCACCCGATCATGGTGGAACCGGGACACCGGAGCCGCCCGGGCGGCACAATGGGGGGCGCCCGTCCATCCGGGGCAACCGAGACGCGATGGCGACGGATCTGTTGTGACCTCGTCTGTCCCGGCAGTTTACCCTTTTCACCGTGGCACACTCAGCAGAGCCGGGGCAGGGCCCGGATCCCACGGAGGCGGGTCTGCCTCTGCAGGACCCTCCGACCGATCCCACCGGCCTCCAGTTCAGGGAAGCGTTGTCCCGTTTTCCTGCGAACCCCCCCGCCTCGCGTGAGAACATGCCCAACACACATAATTCGGGCACCCGTGCGGGAGGTAAGGAAGCCATGGCCTCGGATCATTCCAGCCGACCCCCCGTACCCCCGTCATGGGGCCAGACGCCCGAGCCCTCATCCGCCGGCGCGCACGACTCCTCCGGCCCCCGCCTCCCCCGTCCGCAGACCGGCCCGTCCGAGGCCCCGTCCCGTACGGCCTCGATCCCGGGGAACCGCTCGTGGCAGCAGATGTTCGGCACGGACGCCTCCGGTCCGCAGGGAAACGGCGGGCCCCGGCAGGACTCCCCCGCGCGGCCCTCCGCCCCGGCCTCCGGCGGCGGGCGGGACTCGTCCTCCGGCGACGGCGGGCGGGGCCCGTCCTCCGGCGAGGCGGCGCCCTCCTCGTTCTTCACTCCCGCCTGGTCCGACTCGCGGCCGAACTGGACGGCACCCTCCGAGGGTGCCTCCGAGGGTGCCTCCGAGGGTGCGGAGTCCCGGCCGAACTGGGCCGCTCCCGGCCCGGACTCCCGGCCCGGCTGGACCCCGCCGGTCGCGGACGCCGGCCCCGGCGCCCCTTCCGGCCCCGGGGCCGTTCCGGCCGCCGGGCACGACCCGTTCGCGCGGCAGGACCCCTTCACGTCCGGTGACCCCTTCGCCCGGACGGCGACCTTCGGAGCCCCGGCCTCCTTCCCCACCGCCCCCGGCCATGACGCCGGACCCGGACGTGACGCCGCCGGGCCCGGACGCCCGGTGCCCGGGGGACGGCGGCCCGGCCCGCAGCCGGAGCCGTCCGGGCAGGCCGGCGCCGGACAGGGCGGACAGCCCGGGCAGAGCCGGGCGGGCGGCCACCTGAGCCGGGACCCCTCCGACCCCAACCGGCCGTTCGTCACGGCGGGTCAGATCAGCGGGCCGAAGACCCCTCCTCCGGAGCGCCAGCAGGAGCTGTGGAACACCGTCTTCGGTGACAACTACCAGGCGATCGGGGAGGAGGACGAGCTCGCCGGGTCCGGCAGGCCCGTGTGGGTCTTCGCGCTCGCCGGTTCGGCGGTGATCGCGCTCGTCGGCGCGGTGCTGTGGGCGTTCATCGGCGGCCCGCTGGCCTCCAGCGAGGAGGATCCCGCGGCCGCCGCGACCAAGCCCTCGCAGACGGCCAAGCCGAGCCCCACCGCGAAGAAGATCGGCCGCCTGCCGAAGTTCCCCGGTGACGCCTCGCCGGTGGCCGGCGCCCTCACCGACGCCAGGGCCGGGCTCACCCTGCCGCAGCTGGGCGCGCCGTGGCGGCTGGACACCCGCCCGAGCGTGGCCACCACGTACGGCTTCAGCACCCGGCAGTACGTCCTGGCCGGACAGGACCCGGCGGGCAAGCCCGTGGCCGCGCAGCTGATGTCGGGACCGCTCTCGCCCCGGATGCGGAAGTACTACACCTCACCGGAGAACCTCTCCCCGGTGATCAACGCGGTCACGCTCGTGGCGCGTAAGAAGTTCTTCCCCGAGGGCAACACCGCGCGCAAGACGGCCCAGCAGACCCTGTCCGTCGGCGGCCTGCCGGCGCAGCTCGCCGCCTACGAGGTCACCGCGGACCAGCAGAGGACCACCGTGGTCGTGGCGGCCGTGAGCACCGGGGCCGATCTGCCGTCGATCGTCTACATGTCGGTGCCGGACAGCAAGAAGGAGCTGCTGCCGGACATCAACGCCGTCTTCAAGGCGATCCGGACGACGGCGGGCTAGGGACGGACGGCCGGGCGGGCTAGAAGACGCACGGCATGTGCTTGATGCCGTTGATGAAGCTGGAGTAGAGCCGCTGGGGCTCGCCGCCCTCGATGTGCGGGACCCGGCGGAACAGCTCGCGGAACATCACGGTGATCTCCCGGCGGGCCAGGTGGGCGCCCAGGCAGAAGTGCGGCCCCGGCCCGCCGAAGCCCACGTGCGGCCCTTCGGTCCGCAGGACGTCGAACCGGAGCGGGTCGGTGAAGACCGACTCGTCCCGGTTGGCGGACCAGTAGAAGAGGACGACCTTCTCCCCTTTCCGGTAGAGGTTGCCGTTCATCTCGTGGTCGCGGGTCACCTTGCGGCGCATGAAGTTCACCGGCGAGGCCAGCCGGACGATCTCCTCGACCGCCCCGGCGACGCGCCCCTCGAAGTCCTCCATGAGCAGCGCGCGCTGGCCGGGGTTCTCGGTGAACAGGTGCAGACCGTGCGAGATGGCGTTGCGCGTGGTCTCGTTGCCCGCCACGACCAGCAGGATGAAGAACGATCCCAGCTCCTGCCCGGTGAGCCGCTCCCCGTCGATGTTCGCGCACGCCAGGGCCGAGATGAGGTCGTCGGCGGGGTGCCCGGCCCGGTGCGCGGCGAGGTCCTGGACGAGCTGGTTCAGCTCCATGCCCGCCGTCAGCAGGTGCTCCCCGATCGCGGCCGGGTCGCCACCGCCGTACTCGGGGTCGAAGCCGCCGAGGATGCGGTTGGAGCGCTCGAAGACGAAGCCGTAGTCCTTCTCCGGGATGCCCATCATGTCGCAGATGATCTTCAAGGGGAGGCGGGCGGCCACTTCGGTGACGAAGTCGCACCCCGGCCCCTTGACCAGCAGGTCGTCGACGATCCGGGCGGCCGCCGCCTCGACGCCGGCCTCGAAGCGGTTGATCATCTTCGGGGTGAAGGCCCGGGAGACGATCCGCCGCAGCCGCGCGTGCCGGGGATCGTCCATGTTGATCATCGAGCCGAAGTACTCGGCGAACTGCGGCGGCATGTCCGGGATGTTGGTGGCGCCGCCGTCCCCCGAGCAGAAGATCTCGGGTGCGCGGCTCGCCTCCAGGATGTCGGCGTGCCGTACCAGGGCGTGGTAGCCGGGCCCCCTGGGCGCGAAGAAGACCTCCGGCTCGGCGTAGAAGACCGGCCGGTCCAGGCTCCGCAGGAGCGCGAAGGCGTGCTCCCGCTCCCGCATGGGCCTGGCCCAGAAGGTGTGGTCGGACAGGTCTACGTCGGCGACCGAGGTGATCGGCCCGTGCTCGCCCGGCATCACGCTCATACCGCCATCATTGGCGGGCGCGCCCGCTCAGGTCAACGCGCCGTCCGCTCGGGCCGGCGCGCCGTCCGCTCGGGCCGGCGCGTTGCCCGCTCGGGCCGGCGCGTTACCCGCTCAGAAGTCGCAGGTGAGGTGCTTGATGCCGTTGATGAAGCTGGAGCGGAGCCGGTCGGGCTCACCGGCCGCGCGGATCTGCGGGATCCGGGTGAACAGCTCGCGGAACATCACGGTGATCTCCCGGCGGGCCAGGTGGGCGCCCAGGCAGAAGTGCGGCCCCGGCCCCCCGAAGCCCACGTGCGGCCCGTCGGCCCGCAGGACGTCGAACCGGTGGGGGTCGGTGAAGACCGACTCGTCCCGGTTGGCGGACCAATAGAAGAGCAGGACCTTGTCGCCCTCGCGGTAGAGGTGTCCGTTCATCTCGTGGTCGCGGGTGACCGTGCGGCGCATCCAGGTGACCGGCGAGGCCACCCGGACGATCTCCTCGACCGCGCCGCCGACGCGCCCCTCGAAGTCCTCCATGAGCAGCGCGCGCTGGCCGGGGTTCTCGGTGAACAGGTGCAGGCCGTGCGAGATGGCGTTGCGCGTGGTCTCGTTGCCCGCCACGACCAGCAGGATGAAGAACGATCCCAGCTCCTGCATCGTCAGCTTCTCGCCGTCGATGTTGGCGCTGGTCAGCGAGGTGATGAGGTTGTCGCCGCCGGCGTCGGCGAGGGAGACGACCAGGTCCTGCAGGCGCTGTCCCGCGCCGAGGAGCAGCTCGGCCGCGCGGCCGGGGTCCTCCATGAACTCCGGGTCGCCGCCGGACAGGATGATGTTCGATGCCTCGAAGACCGTCTGGTGGTGCTCCTCCGGTATGCCCATCATGTCGCAGATGATCTTCAAGGGGAGGCGGGCGGCCACCTCGGTGACGAAGTCGCACCCCGGCCCCTTGACCAGCAGGTCGTCGACGATCCGGGTGGCCTCGGCCTGGACGTCGGCCTCGAACTGGTTGATCATCTTCGGGGTGAAGGCCCGGGAGACGATCCGCCGCAGCCGCGCGTGCCGGGGATCGTCCATATTGATCATCGAGCCGAAGTACTCGTTGAACTCCACGGGCAGGTCCTGGACGTTCACCGCGCCCCTGCCCGAGCAGAAGACCTCCGCGTTGCGGCTGGCGTCCACGACGTCGGCGTGCCGCACCAGGGCGTGGTAGCCGCGGCCGGGCGGGGCGAAGCTGATCTCCGGCTCCGGGAAGAGGACCGGGCCCGGCTGGGCGCGGAGCAGGGCGAAGGCCGCCTCCCGCTCGGCCATGGGCCGCTCCCAGAACGCCAGGTCGGAAAGGTCGATCTCCGCCAGCGAAACCGTCACGCCAACCTCCACTAGAACCGCGTTCGGTTTCACCGATCCTGCCATATGATCTACGCCCTGACCACCCCGGAGAGCCGTGCGGACCGGCGGATCCGCCCCGCTGGGAGGACGGCGGGGCCGCCGGGCGCCTCCGCGACCCCGGGACCCGTCCGGCCCAGGGCCGCACCCCCGGCCGGGCGGGTCCCCGCGGGCCCCGCAGGGGGGACGCCGCGTGGAGACTCAGACCGTGTACCGCATGTGCTTGATGCCGTTGATGAAGTTGGAGAGCAGATAGGAGGGTTCGCCGGCCGAGCGGATCGCCGGCAGCCGGGTGAACAGCTCCCGGAACATCACGGTGATCTCCCGGCGGGCCAGGTGGGCGCCCAGGCAGTAGTGGGGGCCCGGCCCGCCGAACCCGACGTGCGGGTTGGGATGGCGGGTGATGTCGAAGACGTCGGGATCGGTGAAGACGGACTCGTCCCGGTTGGCGGAGTTGTAGAAGAGCAGGACCTTGTCGCCCCTGCGGTAGTCCGTGCCGTTCATCGAGTGGTCGCGGGTGAGCGTGCGGCGGAACTGGATCACCGGCGTGGAGTAGCGGACGATCTCCTCGACCGCGCCGCCGATGCGCCCCTCGAAGTCCTCCATGAGCAGCGCGCGCTGCTCCGGATGGTCGGTGAGCAGTTTCAGCCCGTGGCTGATGGCGTTGCGGGTGGTCTCGCTCCCGGCGACCACCAGCAGGATGAAGAACGAGCCGAGCTCCTGGGGGGTGAGGGACTCCTCGCCGTTCACCAGCAGGCTGGTCAGGTCGCCGGTGGAGCGGCCCCGGCGCGCCCGGCCGAGCCTGGCGGCCAGGTGGTTGAGCTCCCGGCCGGCGCTCATCAGCTTGACCAGCCCGCGCGCCACGTTCCAGCGCCTGAGCTCGGGCTGGATGCCGGTGTACTCCGGATCGGTGTTGCCGAGGATGATGTTGGTGGCGCGGAGCACCCGGTCGTGGTGCTCCGGCGGGATGCCCATCATGTCGCAGATGACCTGGACCGGCAGCCGGGCGGCGATCCGGGTGACGAAGTCCCCGGGCCCTGCGGCGACCGCCTCGTCCACGATCCGCGTGGCCGCGCGCTGGAGGTCCTCCTCCATCTTGGCCAGGATGCGGGGGGTGAACGCCCGTGACACGATCCGCCGCAGCCGCGCGTGCCGGGGGTCGTCCATGTTGATCATCGAGCCGAAGTAGACGGCCATCCACCTGGGCATGTCGACGATGCTGTTGGCCGTCGGCTCGCTGCTGAAGACACCGGCGTTCCGGCTGGCCTCGGAGACGTCGGCATGCCGCACCAGGGCGTGGTAGCCGGGGCCGCCCCCGATGAAGGGGATCTTGTTCTCCTTGACGAACACGGGCCGGTCCAGCTCGCGGAGCCGCCGGAAGGCGTCCATGCGCTCGGCCTGCGGAAGCGCCCAGAAGGGGATCTCTGAGAGGTCGATATCCGCCACACTCACGGTCATCCATCCAGATTTGTGCAAGTAAGCACTTACGTCAAGGCCGCACCCCTCCCTCACGCGCCGCGGAGACACCGCCCCAGCAAGATCGCCACTTCGTAAGCAGGCTCTTACCTGGGCGTTCTCCCGAGATGCCCACTGTTTTGTGACCTGCCATACCTACCGGTAGGTATGGTCCTCCTGACAGGATGAACAGGTCAGAGCTTGTCCGGACGGAGGATCCAACTCATGCTCAACCTGTCGATCGTGCTGGAGGACAGCGCCCGGGAGTGCCCCGACCGCACCGCCGTGGTCTACGGAGACCTGCGGATTCCGTACTCCCTGCTCAACACCGTCGCGAACCAGGTTGCCAACCTGCTCGTCTCCCGCGGGATCGGCAAGGGCGACAAGGTGGCCCTCGCCTGCCCCAACCTGCCCTACTTCCCCTTCGTGTACTTCGGGATCCTCAAGGCCGGGGCGACCGTGGTGCCGCTCAACATCCTCCTCCAGGGATCGGAGATCGCCTACCACCTCGAGGACTCCGAGGCCAAGGCGCTCTTCTGCTTCGAGGGGCTGCCGGACCTGCCGCTGGGCCGGCGGGGCCGGGAGGGCTTCGAGGCGGCGGCGGGCACCGAGCACTTCTTCGTCCTGCCGGCCACGCCGTTCGCCACCGAGTCGGAGTACGGCGAGACCTTCTGGGCGGCGCTGGACGGCGTCTCCGGCGAGTTCGAGACCGCGCAGACCGCGCCGGACGACACCGCCGTCATCCTCTACACCAGCGGCACCACCGGCCGGCCCAAGGGCGCCGAGCTCACCCACATGAACATGCTGGTGAACGCCATCGTCTCGGACGAGATGTTCCCGCGTTCCGAGGAGGGCGACGCCTACCTGGCGGTGCTCCCGCTCTTCCACTCCTTCGGCCAGACCGTCGTCATGAACGCCGGTCTCCGCCGCCGCGCCACCATCGTGCTGCTGCCGCGCTTCGAGCCGGGCCCCGCGCTGGAGCTGATGCGCAAGGAGGACATCACGCTGTTCGCCGGCGTGCCGACCATGTTCTGGGGCATGCTGACGAAGATCCACGCCGACGGCGACGAGGTGCCCACCTCGCTGAAGGCGGCCGTGTCGGGCGGCGCCGCCGCCCCCGTCGAGGTGCTCAAGGACTTCGAGGCGACCTTCGGCTTCGGCATCCTGGAGGGCTACGGCCTGTCGGAGACCTCCCCGGTGGCCAGCTTCAACCAGCTCGGCAAGCCCACCAAGCCCGGCACCATCGGCACGCCGGTCTGGGGCGTGGAGATGAAGCTCGTCGACAGCGAGTGGAACGCGGTCGAGGGCGAGGGCCCGGGTGAGATCGCGATCCGCGGCCACAACATCATGAAGGGCTACTACAACCGGCCCGAGGCCACGGCCGAGGTCATGAAGGACGGCTGGTTCCGCACCGGCGACATCGCCACCCGGGACGCCGACGGCTACTACACGATCGTCGACCGGGCCAAGGACATGATCATCCGGGGCGGCTTCAACGTCTACCCGCGCGAGCTCGAGGAGGTCCTGATGACCCACCCCGAGGTCTCGCTCGCCGCGGTGGTCGGCGTGCCCCACGACTCGCACGGCGAGGAGATCAAGGCCTACATCATCCGCACCCCCGGGGCCGCCCTCACCGAGGAGCAGCTGATCTCCTGGTCCAAGGAGAACATGGCCTCCTACAAGTACCCGCGCCTCGTGGAGTTCCGCGAGACCCTGCCGATGACCGCCACCGGCAAGATCCTCAAGCGCGAGCTCCGGTAACGGTTCCCGCGGCTTCCTCAGCCCGGCGGCCGTCCTGCCGATGAGTCAGGCATGACGGCCGCCAGATCATGGAGTTTCCTCGTCGCGGCGGTCACGGTAGCGGCCGTGACCGCCGCGACGTACGACCAGACCACAGGGCAGATCCTCTACTTCGCCCTGTACGGAACGACCTGCGCCCTCACCTGGTGGGCGGCGCTGCGACTGGCGGAAGGGCCCGGCCGGCGGCCGTGGCTGCTGATCGCCCTCGCCCAGACGCTCTGGCTCACCGGCGACGTGATCGAGATGGCGTACTTCCTGTTCACCCCGGAGGTGCCCTCGGTCGGGATCAGCGACGCCTTCTGGCTCGGAGGCTATCCCCTGGTCGCCGTGGCCCTGATCCTGATGGCCCGCCGCCGGGCGCCCGGCCGCCTGCGCGGCGCCGTCCTCGACGCGCTGACCCTGTCCACGGTGGCCGTGCTGGCCGCCTGGCAGTTCCTGATCGAGCCGTCCCTCAAGTACGGCCTGGGCGACGCGATCATTCCAGCGCTCTACCCCGTCTGCGACATCGTGGTGCTCGCGGCCGCGCTCTTCCTCGCCCTGTCGCCGGGCGAGCGCGGCGCCCCGACCCGGCTGCTGCTCGCCGCCGTCGGCGCCTACCTCACCGTGGACCTGGGCTACAACGTGCTGCCGCACGTGTTCGAGCGCTGGAGCCTCGACCTGTGGTACGTCCTGGAGCGGCTCGGCGTCGGCCTGCTGGCCGGCCACGCCCTGCTCGTCACGGCCGTGCTGCACCCCGGCCGTGACGAGCTGACCCGTCCCGGCACGGACGTGCGGACACTGCACCCGGCGCGGGTCGTCTTCCTGGGCCTGGCGCTGCTCGGCACGCCGACCCTGGCCCTGCGGTACGCCGGCTTCAGCGGCGAGGAGATCGTGACCATCATCGCCAGCGCGGCCGCCGCGGCGTTCGTGCTGACCCGGTTCACCACCGCGGTCCGCGAGCAGGAGCGCATGCAGGCCCAGCTTGCCTACCAGGCCCGCCACGACCCGCTGACCGGTCTGGCCAACCGCACCGTCCTGCACGACACCCTGGAGTGCGTCCTGCGGGACGGCGGGGCGGGCACCGCGGTCCTCTATCTCGACCTCGACGGTTTCAAGCAGGTCAACGACACCTACGGCCACGAGGCCGGCGACGCCGTCCTGCGCACGGTCGGCGAGCGCCTCACCGCCGCGATCCGGGGCACCGATCTGGCGGCCCGCCTCGGCGGCGACGAGTTCGTCCTGCTGTGCCGGGAGACGACGCACCAGGACGCGGCCCGCCTGGCCGAGCGGGTCCTCGAGGAGGTCTCCGCGCCGGTGCCGTTCGGCGCCCACCGGCTCCACGTCGGCGTCAGCATCGGCGTCGCCGTGCATGAAGGCGACACCGGGGTCTCGGCCACGGGACTCCTGCGCGCGGCCGACGCCGCGATGTACTCGGCCAAGCAGCGGGGCAAGGGCCGCTGGGCCGAGGCCGGCGCCGCCGGGCCGCTGGCCGCCTGACGGCCGGCCCTCGCCCGCAGACGGGCCGCGCCCGCGGGCACCCGCCGTGACGAGCGGGTCCCCGCGGGCGCGGCGTGCCCGGGAGCCTTACGGATCAGGGCCAGTCGCGGGAGGGCCGCAGCGGCATCCCGGAGCGGGCCTCCGCGTCCAGCCTGGTGGCCAGCACCTGGTGGAGCTGGACCTTGTTGCGCTCGAAGCCGACCGCGCAGCCGGCCATGTAGAGCCGCCAGACCCGCGCCGTGCCGCGGCCCACCTCCCGGACGGCCTTCTCCCAGTGCTCGTCGAGGTTGGCGGACCAGTGTTTGAGGGTCAGGGCGTAGTGCTCGCGGAGGTTCTCCTCATGGTGGATCTCGAAGCCGACGTCCTCCATCTCGCGGACCAGGGTGCCCACGGACTCGAGCTCCCCGTCGGGGAAGACGTAGCGGTTGATGAACCCGCCGGCGTTGAAGGTCTTCTCCCTGCCCGTCGGCCGGGTGATGCAGTGGTTGAGCAGGCGCCCGCCGGGGACGAGCTTGCCGTACAGGAAGCGGAAGTAGAACGGGAGACGGTCCCTGCCGATGTGCTCGGTCAGGCCGATCGAGCTGACCGCGTCGAAGCCGCTCTCCGTGACGTCGCGGTAGTCGCTGTGCCGGATCTCCACCAGGTCGCCGAGACCCGCCTCGGCGACGGCCTTCTGCCCCCACTCTGCCTGCTGGCGCGAGAGGGTGACGGCGAGCACCTTGACGCCGTACTCGCGGGCGGCGTGGATCGCCATGCCGCCCCAGCCGCAGCCGACGTCCAGCAGGCGCATGCCCGGCCTCAGGCCCAGCTTCCTGGCCACCAGGTCGAACTTGGCGAACTGCGCCTCCTCCAGAGACGACTCCGCGGTGGGGAAGACCGCGCAGGTGTACGCCATGGAGGGGCCCAGCACCCACTCGTAGAAGGTGTTGGAGACGTCGTAGTGGTGCTGGATCACCTGGGCGTCCCGCTCCTTGGCGTGCCGGCTGCCCAGCCGGGCCAGCACGCTGCGCCGCACCTCCTGGGGAGGAGGCGGGACGATCATCGTCAGCGGCCTGAGCCCGAGGGCCCGCGCCGTGTCGATCTTCTCTCGCAGTGAGATGTCGCCGATGGTCAGGGACCACATCCGTGACAGCAGGGTGTAGATGTCGCCGTGGACGTCGAGGTGGCCTGAGACGTAGGCCCGGGCGAGCCCGAGCTCGCCGGGGGCCTGCGCGAGGTAGGCCACCGCGATGGGGGTCTTGACCTCGATGGTGATGTCGGCGCTTGCGGGGCCGGCCTTGCTGCCGTCGTAGGCGGTGAACCCGATTCCCGCCTCCGGGCCGACGACCCTCTCGAAGATCTCCGCGAGCTTCACAGAAGAAACCTCCCTATCGCCCCCGCACACACTTGTCGTAGAGATCGAGCAGCCGGCCCGACGGGTCGTAGGCCCGTTTGACCGGCCAGTAGGCGTCCCCGTTGTAGAGGCGCCAGAATTCGTCCCGGGGGTAGAACGACGTCGAGTACAGCGACTTGTGCCCCTCCAGCCGATGCACCTCGTGCTCGATCAGCCGGTTGTGGTAACCGTCGAACTGCCCCCGGGGCAGCGGGACGGTCCCCCAGAAGCCGAAGTTCACGTACAGGCGGCCGGGCTCCAGCGGGTAGAGCGGCCACTCGCTCGAGGACCTCAGCGGGCACATCCAGACCGGCGTCATGCCGACCTTCTCGTGGAAGAACTCCAGGAAGTCCGCGCCGCGCTCGACCGGCACCTCGATGTCCTGGATGACCGACTCCTGCACGGGCCGGTCCCGCCACCGGTCGATCCGGGCGGTCACGCCGTACCTGCGGTCCAGGCCGACGAGGCGGCGGTAGACGTCGGAGCGCATCCACCGGCGCGGCATCACCGAGCGCACCAGCGGGTCCTGCACCCCGAAGGCGCGCGAGCACCAGAACCAGTCGGTGTCCCAGCGCCACAGGTAGTCGCGGACGGTCAGCCAGTCGCGGCTCCGCGTCCTGATCGACTGGTAGTAGATCCGCATGCCGGTGTAGTCCGACACGTACGGCGCGCGCTCGGCGAAGCGGCCGAGGGTGATGTAGAGCTCGTCGGGCGCGAAGAAGGTGCCGTCCACGAAGTCGACCGGCTCGCCGTCGTGCTCACCCCGCTCGCAGATCTCGTTCATCGCGAGCATGCACTTGTGGGCGTCGGTGAACTCCAGGTGCGTCAGCCGGACGTACGGCTGGACGGGCTTGAGCCTGATCCGGAGCCGGAGCGCGTAGCCGAGGGTGCCGTAGGAGTTGGGAAAGGCCCGGAACAGGTCGCGGTGCTCGCCCTCGTCCCGGGCGACGACGACGCGGCCGTCGCCGGTGAGGATCTCCATCTCCTCCACCGACTCGTGCGGCAGCCCGTCGCGGAAGCTGGTGGACTCGATGCCGAGCCCGGTCACCGCGCCGCCGAGCGTGATGGTCTTGAGCTGCGGCACGACGTACGGCATGAGCCCGTGCGGGAGCGTGGCGTCGACGAGGCGCTCGTAGGTCGTCATCCCCTGGACCTCGGCGGTCCTGGTGACGGGGTCGACCTCGATGACCTGGTCCAGGTCCCGGGCGGAGAGCCCGGCCGCGCGGGCGCCCTCCCGGAAGCGGAAGAGGTTCGTGGTGCTCTTGGCCAGCCTGGGCGCGGCCCCCGTGGGGATGGCCGCGTAGGACTCCCTGATCTGCTCGACCGCCCGCCGGTGCGCCGACATCGGTGTCGTGGGCGTCACGGGACATCACCCCCAGGCTCTCGACAGGAAAGATCGCCTCTAGCACGTTATCTCTCCGATGTGCACGCGGCCAGGAGGGGTGCGTTAAACGCGCGAAAACTCTTCGGGGAACGGGCAGACCGAAAACCGCCCGGCCGCCGTCACCCCGCGCGGTCCAGCCGGAAGCTGCCGAGCACCCGGCGCATCAGGGCCTGGTGCCTGCTCCACTGGGAGTCCGCGGTGGTCCAGGTGAGCATGACGGCGCTGTCGCCGAGCCCGATGAGGCGCCGCACCTCGTGGTAGCCCGTCCCGGGCGAGGCCCACTCCGCCCCTCCGGCCTCCCTCGCCGTCCAGCCGAACTCCCAGTCCAGCGCCTCGCCGTAGGGGGTGGCGACCTGCCTGGTGCTCTCGCCGGCGATCTCGCTCCACCGTCCGACCTCCGCCTTCAGGTGCTCCTTGACGTCCTCCAGGCCGGTCACCGGGCGCAGCACCTCCACCGACATGTGGGCGTCGCCGGCGGGGCTGAGCCACTGGGTGTACCCGGTCTCGGCGATGTGGTCCGTCTTCCAGCCGGACGGGTACTGGATCGACCACTTCTCCGGGTCGGTTCCGGTCCACTGCCGCGTCTCGGCCCCCGCCGCGGCGGGTCGCGGGCTCCGGGTCGGTGCGGGGGCGGGGGTCGGCGTGGGCGTGGGGGTGGCGGTCCGGGGCCTCTCCCCCGGTCCGGCGGCGGGCGGCACCGGGTCCGGGACGGGCGGCGCGGCGGCGGACCGGTCCGCCTCGGAGATGACCCAGCCGGCCGTGCCCGCGCCGGTCACGAGCACCGCCAGGGTCATGGCCAGCACGATCGGGACGCGTCTGCCGTGCCGCCGCGCGGGCGGGGCCTGTCCGGGGGGCGGCTCGGAAACCGTCCGGTCCGCCCTGTTCCCCGCGCCGTGCCGCCCCGCGCCCTGCGCCGCCGTGCGGTCCGGCGCCGCGTGGTGGTGCGCCGCCGTACGGCCCGGCGCCCCTGCCCGTCCCGGGTGGGCGGCCTGTCCCGCCCGGTGCCCGCCGCCGGAAGGGCCGGCGTGTCCTGCGGGACGGCCGGCCGAGGTGCGGCGCGGCCCGGGCGCCTCGCCGGTCGCCTCCGCCAGCAGCGCGTCCGCCTGCTCGGCGGTGAGCCGGTGCGCGGGCTCGCGGCGGAGCAGCCCGGCCAGCACCTCGCGCATCGCGGGGTGCACCCGGCCGAGGTCGACCTCCTCCGACAGGAGCGCCCCCAGCGTGGCCATCGCGTCACGGCGCTCGAACGGCCCCCGCCCGTCCGTCAGCATCGCGTACAGCGTGGCGCCGAGCGACCACAGGTCCGACCAGGGGCCGGCCTCACCGCCCACGGCCCGCTCCGGCGGGAGGAAGCTCGGCGAGCCGGTGACCATGCCCGTCTGGGTGAGGGAGGCGTCGCCCTCCACGGTGGCGATGCCGAAGTCGGTGAGCACGGCCCGGCCGTCCGGGGTGAGGAGGATGTTGCTCGGCTTGACGTCGCGGTGCATGATCCCCGCCTGGTGGGCGGCCCGCAGCGCCGCCAGCACCTGGCGTCCGATCGACGCGACCTGGCGCACCGGGAGCACGCCGGCCTCGTCCAGGCCCCGGGCCCGCACCAGCTCCATGATGATCCACGGGCGGCCGTCCTCCTCGGCCACGTCGTAGACCGCCACGATGCCGTGGTGGTTGAGCCGGGCCGCCGTCCTGGCCTCACGCGAGGTGCGGGCCAGCTGGCGCTCCTGCTCCGCCGGCGGCAGATGCGGCGGGAGCAGCACCTCCTTGACGGCGACCGGGCGGGCGAGGACCGTGTCGTGCCCCTCCCACACCACGCCCATGCCGCCCCGGCCCAGCTCGCGCACCAGCCGGTAACGCCCCGCGATCATCCGTTCCCCGTGCGGATATGCCATTACGAAGTCTCCCCGTTACCGAACCGACGGCCGCAAGTTTCCCACAGGTGCCGGTCACCGGGTGGGGCGTCTTGCCACGAGGATCCGAATGTTGTTCTACTTGCCCGGGAGAGCACCGCACACGGTCAAGCAATCGCTTGGCAACGCCGCGCCCGGCCGTGGCCGGGGCGCGCACCCGAGGAGTCGCCGATGGAGCAGATGAGCAGGAAAGGGCCGCTGGCCGGAGTCCGCGTACTGGAACTGGCCGGCCTGGCCCCCGGTCCGTTCGCCGGGATGATGCTGGCCGACCACGGCGCCGAGGTGCTGCGGGTCGAGCGGGTCTCCACGGTGGCCGCCGCCGGGGAGGCGCCCCGCCGCGACGTGATGGACCGGGGCAAGCGCACGATCGGCCTGGATCTGAAGTCCCCCGACGGGGTCGCCGCCTTCAAGGAGCTCGCCGCGCACGCGGACGTCGTCATCGAGGTCTTCCGTCCGGGGGTCGCCGAGCGCCTGGGCATCGGCCCGGACGACCTGCACGCCGTCAACCCCCGCCTGGTCTACGGGCGGATGACCGGCTGGGGCCAGGACGGCCCGCTGGCGCCGACCGCCGGGCACGACATCGACTACATCGCGGTCTCCGGCGTCCTGTCGATGCTCGGCCGTGCCGGCGAGAAGCCCACGCCGCCGATCAACATCCTCGGCGACTTCGCCGGCGGCGGGCTGATGCTGGCCTACGGCGTGCTGCTCGCCCTGATCGAGCGGGAGCGGACCGGGCGGGGCCGGGTGATCGACGCCGCCATGGTCGACGGGGCCGCGACACTGTTCGCGATGTTCTACCACGGCGTGCAGTCCGGCTTCTGGGGTCCGCGCGGCACCAACCTGCTCGACACCGGCTCGCCCGTCTACGACACCTACGAGACGGCCGACGGAAAGTATCTGGCGGTCGGCGCGCTGGAGCCGCAGTTCTGGGCGCAGCTGGTCTCGCTCATGGGCCTGACCGACCTGCCCGACCGCGAGGACCGGGCCAACTGGCCCGCCCTGCGCGAGCGGCTGGCCGAGGCGTTCCGGTCGCGGACGCGGGCCGAGTGGGAGGCGGTCTTCGACGGCACGGACGCGTGCGTCTCCCCCGTGCTGGAGATGTCCGAGGCCCCCGGGCACCCGCACAACCGGGCGCGCGGCACGTTCGTCGAGGTCGGGGGGGTGCGGCAGCCCGCCCCGGCGCCCCGGCTGCTGGGCGTGCCCGAGCAGGACCTGTCCCCCGCCACCCGGCTGGCCGACCTGTCGGCCTGGGGCCTGCCGGACGAGACCGCCGCGAAGCTGCGCGAGGCGGGGGTGCTGGCCTAGCCGCACGACGAGCACTCCGGCACCGCCGCGCCCGGGCAAGCCCCACCGGACCGGAGGGCCCGGCGGAGGGCGGTACACCTGCGTCTCAGGTGTACCGCCCTCCGTCGTAGATCTCAGTACATGAGAAGCAGGACTTCACTCATATGTAGTAGTTGTACTACATTCGACGGCATGAGTACTGCGGTGAGTGTGCGCGGGCTGCGGATGAAGTACGGCGCAGCCGAGGTGCTGCGCGGGGTCGACCTGGAGATCCGGCGCGGAGAGATCTTCACCCTGCTCGGGCCCAACGGGGCGGGCAAGACCACCACGATCGAGATCCTGGAGGGCTTCCGCAGGCGGTCGGCCGGCGAGGTCGGCGTGCTCGGCACGGACCCGGAGAAGGGCTCCGACGCCTGGCGGGCCAAGCTCGGGATCGTGCTGCAGAACTGGCGCGACCACGGCCGGTGGGGCGTGCGGGAGCTCATCGGCCACGTGAGCGAGTTCTACGACGATCCGCACGACCCGGACGGGCTGCTGGCCGCGGTCGGGCTGACCGGGCAGGCCGGTCAGCGGATCGCCCTCCTGTCCGGCGGGCAGCGCCGCCGCCTGGACGTCGCCCTCGGCATCGTGGGCCGCCCCGAGCTGCTCTTCCTGGACGAGCCGACGACCGGCTTCGACCCGGAGGCCCGGCACGAGTTCCACCAGCTGCTCGCCCGGCTCGCCGCGGAGGACGGCATGACGGTGCTGCTCACCACGCACGACCTGGTCGAGGCGGAGAAGCTCGCGCACCGGACCGCGATCCTGGTCGGCGGGCGGATCGCCGTCTGCGGCACCCCGGCCGAGCTGGCGCGGACCGTGCAGGCGCCGTCCCAGGTGCGCTGGGTGGAGGACGGCCGCGAGCACGTCCAGGCCACCGACGACCCGTCGCAGCTGGCGTGGGAGCTGCACAGGAGATTCGACGGACCGGTGCCCGGACTGGAGATCCGGCGGCCGTCGCTGGAGGAGAGCTACCTCGGACTGATCGGGAGGGCCGCGTGAACGGCAGGACACTGCGCATCGGGATCAGGCGGGGCTGGACGGAGCACATGCACCTGCTCCGCACCCGCAAGGAGCTGGTCGGCAACCTGATCGGAACGGTGGGGCTCTTCGCCGTGCTGAGCCTGTGGCTGAAGGACTCCCCCATCGAGGGCACGGGGGTCTCCCAGCTCACGTTCCTGATGGTCGGCTTCATCGCCTACACCGTCTTCGGCACCGCGCTGGTGACGCTCCCCATGGCGCTGGTGACCGACCGGGAGGAGGGCACGCTGCTGCGGCTGCGCACCATCCCCGGCGGCATCCCCGCCTACCTGGTGGGCCGGGCGGTCACCCTCCTGTGCCAGATCACCGTGCAGGTGGTGCTGATCGTGGCCACCGGCGTCGTCCTGGGCGGCGCGCCGCTCCCGGACGACTGGCCGACGCTGCTGTGGGTCCTGGTCCTGGGCACCGTCGCCGCGGTCCCGCTGGGAGCGGCCATCGGCTCCGTGCTGCCCAGCAGGAACGCGGTCGGCCTCGCCTCCCTGCCCATGCTGGCCCTGATGTTCACCTCCGGGATCCTCTTCCCCGTGACGTTCATGCCCGAGACCCTCCAGTGGATCGCCCAGGCGTTCCCGCCCTACTGGCAGGGGCTCGGCCTGCGCGCGGCCTTCCTGCCCGACACGATGCTCACCGCGGAGATCGGCGGGAGCTGGCGCCTGCCGTACGTGGCGGCGGCGCTGGCGGCCTGGGCGGTGGCCGGCATGCTGCTCGCCCCGGTGCTGATCCGCCGGACGACCCGGCGGGAGTCCGGCTCGCGGCTCGCCGAACGGCAGTTCGCCGCCCAGAACTCGTGATCCGGGGAGGGCGCGATGAGCACGGAAGAGGTCTACAACCGCATCCCGATGCTGCGGGCCGAGCGCGGCGTCTCGCGCAAGGAGCTCGCGGCCGCGCTCGGGGTGCACTACCAGACGGTCGGCTACCTGGAGCGGGGCGAGTACAGCCCGAGCCTGCACCTCGCCCTGCGCATCGCCGAGTACTTCGAGGTCCCGATGGAAGTGGTGTTCTCGTTGAGGCCGTTCCCGCGGCTGGGAAGTGAGACGAAGTGACGGACGACAGCAGGCCCTCCTGGCGGATCAGTCAGGCCGAGGCCGTGCAGATGGACATCCTGCCGGGCTGGTACGCCACGCGGGCCCGGCGCCGCAGGCTCGCCGTGATCGGCGCCGTCTCCGTGGCGCTCCTGTGGGTGAACGTGGTCCCCGCCTGGACCGCGGAGCGGGGCGACACGCCGTGGCCGTTCTTCGCCCTGCTCGGGTTCTCGACGGTGCTGGCCCTGCCGGTCATCTCGCTGCTCAACGTCGCCACCCGGGGCGTCACCGCGCTGGCCGAGAAGCAGCTGGACGAACGGCAGGTGGCCGAGCGGCTCCGCGCCACCGCCCTGGCCCACCGCATGGTGCACGGCGTGCTGGCCTCGCTCGCCGCCGCGCTGCTCACCGCCGGTGTTCTCGTCCCAGACGAGATCGACGTGCCGGCCTCCGCCGCCCTCATGGCGCTGATCGCGCTCTTCATGACGAACATGATGGCGCCGCTGCTCATCTCGGCCTGGCGGCTGCCCGACCCGCCACCGGACGACGAGGACGAGGACGAGGACTCCCGGGCGACGCCCGGTGCGGCTCAGCGCATCGGCGGGAAGACCGCCACGTAGAGGTCCACGCCCTCGCGGTGGTGGACCTCCAGGTCGGTGCTGAAGGCCCGGGGCGGGGTGCCGCCGGACTCGGTGTGCTTCCACATCCGCTGCCAGCACTCCACCAGTGCGCCCGGCATGGCCCCCCGCGCCTCCAGCCTCAGCGCCGGCACGGCGGGCACCCGGACCGCGACCATGCCCTCGGGCAGGGCGGCGGCGGTGCGCACGGCCACCCCGACGACCTGGGTGTAGAAGCCGTGGTGGTCGCTCTCGTAGTCGGTCAGGACCGCGTACAGGTTCTCGTCGACCCGCCCCGGCACGTGCGCGAAGGCCCCCGGCACGCCCGCCCGCTGCCACAGCGCCGGCAGTTTCGCCCGCGCCGGATCCATCTCGTCGGCGTTGCACGTCCGCACGGCGTGGCCGACGACCAGAACCTCCGGCCGGTCAACGATGTTCACAGATCCTCCTCATGGCCACCCCGACAAACACGCAAACCGGATCTTAATCTCCATCACGACCGTTCAGCTCCCATAGCCCACCCGGAAACGGGGAAGGAACACCGTGGCCGTCCTCACATAAGGTAGACGTGGTGAAGTTCCTCAACGACATGGCTCCGGCCCACGACCTGACCTACAGCGACGTGTTCATGGTCCCGGCGCGCTCCTCCGTCGGCTCCCGGCTCGACGTCGATCTGTCCGCCTCCGACGGCACCGGCACCACGATCCCGGTCGTGGTCGCCAACATGACGGCGGTCGCCGGCCGCCGCATGGCCGAGACCGTGGCCCGGCGCGGCGGCATCGCGGTGATCCCCCAGGACATCCCGATCGACGTGGTCGCCGACGTCGTCGGCTGGGTCAAGAAACGCGACCTGGTCCACGACACCCCCATCGCGCTGGCCCCGCACGACACCGTCGGCAAGGCGCTCACCCTGCTGCCCAAGCGGGCCCACGGCGCGGTCATCATCGTCGACGGGGACAGGCGTCCGGTCGGCGTGGTCACCGAGGCCGACTGCCACGGCGCTGACATGTTCACCCAGCTGGAGCAGGTCATGTCCGACCACCTGCTCGCCCTGCCCGCCGGCCTCGACCCGCGCGAGGCCTTCGACCGGCTCCACGACGGCCGTCACCGGCTCGCCCCGGTCGTCGACGGCGACGGCCGGCTGGTGGGCATCCTGACCCGGACCGGCGCCCTGCGGGCCACCCTCTACCGGCCCGCCGTCGACGCCGCCGGCCGGCTGCGGATCGCCGCCGCCGTCGGGGTCAACGGGGACGTGGCGGCCAAGGCCAAGGAGCTGCTGGAGGCCGGGATCGACTGCCTGGTCGTGGACACCGCTCACGGCCACCAGGAGAAAATGATCAACGCGCTCCGGGCGGTCCGCGCGCTCGGCCCCGGCGTGCCGGTCGCCGCGGGCAACGTCGTGACCGCGGCCGGGGTGCGCGACCTGGTGGAGGCCGGTGCGGACATCGTCAAGGTCGGTGTCGGCCCGGGAGCCATGTGCACCACCCGGATGATGACGGGCGTCGGCCGCCCGCAGTTCTCCGCCGTCCTGGAGTGCGCCGCCGAGGCCCGCCGTCTCGGCCGGCACGTCTGGGCCGACGGCGGCGTCCGGCACCCCCGCGACGTCGCGCTGGCCCTGGCCGCCGGGGCGGCCAACGTGATGATCGGCTCCTGGTTCGCGGGCACCTACGAGTCCCCCGGCGACGTCCACACCGACGCCGACGGCCGCCGGTACAAGGAGAACTACGGCATGGCCTCGGCCCGCGCCGTCAAGCTCCGCACCGCGGAGGACTCCCCCTTCGACCGGGCCCGCAAGGAACTGTTCGAGGAGGGCATCTCCACCTCCCGGATGTACCTCGACCCGCACCGTCCCGGAGTCGAGGACCAGATCGACGCCATCGTGGCGGGCCTGCGCTCCTCCTGCACCTACGCCGGGGCCGCCACCCTGGAGGAGTTCCACGAGCGCGCGGTGGTCGGCGTGCAGGGCTCGGCCGGCTACACCGAGGGCATGCCGCTCCACCAGAGCTGGTGACGCCCGGCGGCGCCCGCCGGAGGGCCTTGCGGCGCCGAGGACCTTCTAACGCGGAGGACCTTCCGGCGCGGAGAGGGCCTTTCCGGCCGGCGCCGCGGCCTGGGCGGCCGGTGGAGAGGAGATCCGCGGGACCGCGCATCGTCCCGCCCGTCGTGGGTAGCCGCACTCCCCGAGCCACACCGACTCGGAAAGGCGGCAGGACATGACACAGCTGCACACGGGCGTCGGGACACCGGTCGTCGTCGACCGCCGGACGCTGGTCGGCTACGACAACTACGCGGCCGCGCAGCGGACCGTGGACGCGCTCTCGGACGCCGGATTCCCCGTGGAGCACGTCGCGATCGTCGGCACCGACCTGCGCATGGAGGAGACCGTCACCGGCAGGATGACCAACGGCAGGGCCGCGCTCCTCGGCGCGGGCAACGGCCTGTTCTTCGGCCTCCTGGTCGGGGCGTTCCTCGGCCTGTTCACCTCGACGACGCTCTCGTTCCTCATGATGGTCCTCTGGGCGGGCCTGTGGGGCGCCGTGATGGGGGCCGCGTTCGGCTTCCTCAACCACTACTACACGCGCGGCAAGCGGGACTTCTCCTCGCGCAGCGCCATCGTCGCCGGCCGCTACGACGTGCTCGTCGCGGCCTCGCACGCCGACCACGCCCGCGCCGTCCTGGACGGCGTCGCGCGCCCGGCCGACACCGTGGTCGTCGACCCGCCGGTGGCCGGCGGGTACGACCCGGGCGTCCAGCGCCCGATCGCCCCGGAGCAGCGCCGCCCCGGGCGGTGACCTCCCGGGCGGCCGCCGTGGCCCCTGCCGGGCCGCGGACTCCCCGCCGTCTCCGCGGACTCCCCGCCGTCTCCGCGGCCCGGCCGCGGGCCGCCGGCCCGCGGATCGACCACTAGAACGGAAGGTCACAGGTGCCGGGTGGTTCTTTTTCCCACCCGGTACGGCTTCCGCCACCCCGGCCTCGACCACGTGTAGCGATCATGTTCACGCTCTGCGTAGTCTTCTCTCGCCGCACAGATGTCCTCCCTCCACCACTGTGACGGCTTCCCCCATTGGCGACAACGGCGAGGAGCTGTCGTGTCCGACGCAACATCAGAAGTCCGCACACGTGCCCTGGAGCTCGGGGTGGCCGAGCTCCGCGTGGAGGCTCACGAACACCGGGCCACCACCGCGGCGATCTTCGAGGTCCTCAAGGACCTGCGCACGGAGATGACCGGTCTCCGCACGGAGATGACCGGTCTCCGCACGGAGATGACCGACCTGCGCACGGAGATGACCGACCTGCGCACGGAGATGACCGACCTGCGCACGGAGGTGAAGACCGAGATCGCCGAGCTCCGCACCGAGATGCGCACCGAGATCGACGGCCTCCGCACCGAGATGCGCACCGAGATCGACGGCCTCCGCACCGAGATGCGCATCGAGATCAGCAGCATCCGCACCGATGTGTCCGAGCTCCGCGAGGACCTCGGCACCGTCAAGCGCTCGGTCGGGAACCTGGAGCTCTCGATGAAGCGAGTCGAGGGCGACGTGGCCGAGCTCAAGGCCGGTCACCTGGAGCTGCGCAACCTGGTCGCGGGCATGATCCGGTAACCGGACCGTCCGCGAACGATCACAGGCCGTCGTGACCCGTCCGCCGCGGCAGCGGCGGCGACGGCCTTTCGTCATGTCCGGGGCCGCTCGACCGGCCGGCCACGCGATCCCTCCACCTGCTTTCGTCATGTCCGGGGCCGCTCGACCGGCCGGCCACGCGGTCCCTCCACCTGGCCCCGCGCGGCGGGACCCGGGTGCGGGGTCAGGCCGACTCTCTGACCACCAGTTCGGTGGGGAGGATGACCGGCTCCGCGGACCCCCCGCCGGACGCCAGGCCGAGCAGGAGGCGGACCATGGCCGCGGCCTGGTCGACGACGGGCTGGCGGACCGTCGTCAGGGGCGGCTCGGTGTAGCGGGCCGCTTCGATGTCGTCGAAGCCCACCACCGCCACGTCGTCCGGGACCCTGCGCCCGGCCTGGCGGAGCGCCTGGAGCGCGCCGATCGCCATCAGGTCGTTGGCGACGAAGACCGCGTCGAGCGCGGGATCGTCCTCCAGGAGCTGGCGCATCGCCACCGCGCCGGACTCGCGGGTGAAGTCGCCGATCGCCACGATGGAGCGGCGGTCGGAGCCCTGCATGACGTTCCGGTAGCCGGTCAGGCGGTCCTGTCCGGCGATCATGTCCTGCGGCCCGGCGACCGTGGCGATCCGGCGGCGGCCCGCCTCGGCCAGGTGGCGCACGGCCGTCTCCGCCCCGCCCACGTTGTCGTTGTCGACGAAGGGCAGGTCCACCGGGACGGCGGGCCTGCCGTACGAGACGACGGGCACGCGCATGCGGGTGATCGCGGCGGGCAGCGGGTCGGCGCCGTGCATGGAGATGAGCATGACGCCGTCGACGTGGCCACCGGCGATGTAACGCTCCACCCGGGCGTGGCTGCGGGCCGACCCGGCCAGCATCAGCACGACCTGTTTGTCCGCCGCCTCCAGCTCCGCGCTGGCCGTACGGATGACGGTGGAGAACATCGGGTCATCGGAGAAGACCCGGGTGGGCGACTCCGAGACGATCAGCGCGATGGAGTCGGTGCGCTGGTTGACGAGGGTGCGCGCCGCCGCGTTGGGCACGTAGCCGAGTTCCTCGACGGCCCGCATCACCGCCTCCCGGATGCCCGAGGCGACGGTCGGCTGCCCGTTGACCACCCGGGACACGGTGGCCCGGGAGACTCCCGCGCGGGCGGCGACCGCCTCCAGGGTGGGGCGCTTCATGGTGGCCTCCGGCTCGACACTGCGATCGGCATGACGATAACCCATCACGGACCCGGCGGAGTCCCGTGGGAGATTCCGCCACCGGCCCGATGCGGGGCCCGTGGAGATCCGCCGCGAACCCGGTGCGGGCCCGCGGCGGGCCGGGGAGCCCGCGGGGCGCCGGAACCGCTCCCGGCGCCCCGCGGGGCTCTCCCCGGTCAGCCCTTGACGCTGCCCGCCAGCAGGCCCCGGACGAAGTACCGCTGCATCGACAGGAAGACGACGAGCGGGATGACGAGCGAGACGAACGCGCCGGCGGTCAGGCGCTGCCACTCGTTGCCGCGGGTGCCGGCCATCTGCGCCAGCCGTACGGTCATCGGGGCGCTGTCGGGGGTGCCCCCGGCGAAGATCAGTGCCACCAGCAGGTCGTTCCAGACCCACAGGAACTGGAAGATGCCGAAGGTGGCCAGCGCCGGCGCGACCAGCGGGAGGATCAGCTTGCGGAAGATGACGCCGTGGCTCGCGCCGTCCACCCGGGCGGCCTCGACCAGCTCTCCCGGCAGCTCCGACATGAAGTTGTGCAGCAGGAAGACGCCGAGCGGCAGGGCGAAGCAGGTGTGCGCGAACCACACCTGCGCGAAGCGCGCCGGGCCCTCCAGCTCCCAGGCGGGCAGGATCTGCAGGCCGAAGACCGACACGCCCTCGGAGAAGAACGACAGCAGCGGGACCAGCGCCATCTGCAGCGGGACCACCTGCAGCGCGAAGATGCCGATGTAGACCCAGTTGCGCCCGCGGAACGGCACCCAGGCCAGCGCGTACGCCGCGAAGGCGGCGAAGGCCAGCGGGAACAGCACCGACGGGATCGTGATGACGATCGAGTTGACCAGGAAGCTGGCCATCCGGCCGGAGGACGAGGAGGTGCTGAACAGCACCTCCTGGTAGTTCTCCAGGGTGAGTTCCGGGTCGGAGAAGAACTTCCACCAGCCGGTGGTCTTGATCTGGTCCTCCGGCCGGAGCGAGGACAGGAACAGGCCGAAGGTCGGCGTGGTCCACAGCACCGCGATGACGAGCGCCACGGCGCTGGCGGCCCGGCCGCTCAGCCGCTTCCTGACGCGGTGGGCGGCTCCCCTGCTGTCGGACCGTACCGCCGGGACGGCGGGTGAGACGGTGGTCATCGGGCGGCCTCCCGCTGCTGGCGGATCTGGTAGACGACGATGGGGGTGACCAGGACGAACAGGAACACGGCCAGCGCCGCGCCCTTGCCCGTCTCGCCGTACCGGAACGCCTGGTTGTACATCTCGTTGGCGATGACGCTGGTGTCGAACTGGCCGCCGGTCATGGTCCGGACGATGTCGAACAGCTTGAGCGTGCCGATCGACTGGGTGACCAGCACCACGAGCACGGCGGAGCGGATGCTCGGCAGGGTCACCCGGAAGAACATCTGGACCGGGGAGGCGCCGTCGAGCCTGGCCGCCTCGACGATCTCCGCGGGGATGCCCTTGATGGCGGCGGAGAGCACCACGGTGGCGAAGCCGGCCTGGATCCATACCATGACGACGATGAGGAAGATCGTGTTGAGCGGCGGCTCCAGCAGCCACTGCTGGGGCGTGCCGCCGAAGGCCACCACGATCTGGTTGAGCAGGCCGATCTGGTCGCTCTCCTCGGGCCGGTAGGCGTAGACGAACTTCCAGATGATGCCGGCGCCCACGAAGGAGATGGCCATCGGCAGGAAGACCAGCGACTTGGCGAGGGACTCGAAGCGGCTGCGGTCGACCAGGACCGCGTAGAGCAGGCCGACCGCGGTCACCAGGACGGGGACCAGGGCGACCCAGATGAGCGTGTTGCGGAGCACCGTCACCGCTTCGGGCTGGGTGAACATCCAGACGTAGTTGTCGAGCCCCACCCAGGAGGCTCCGTCACCGCTCATGAACGACAGCAGGGTGGTGCGCACCGCCGGCACGACCAGGCCGATCGCGAGCAGCAGGAGCGCCGGGGCGAGCAGGATGGTCACGACCGGCCACGGCCGCCGCCGCATCGGCACGCGGTCGAGCAGGAGCAGCAGGAGCGCGACCACCGCGCAGAAGGCGACCACGCCGAGCAGCAACTGCAGGATTTTCGGCTGCTCCGCGGCGAAGTCGAAGTCCAGGTTCATGGAGGGAACTCCCGGAAGGGATGGGCGTTTGCGGAGGCGTCCGGCTCCGCCGAGGGGGGCGAACCCCTGCCGGGAGCCGGACGCCGCAGGTGCCTTCGGACTAGGACTTGGGCCAGGAGGCCTCGATGAAGTCGAGGACCGTCTTGGTGTCCTTGCCGTTGATCCAGTCGGTCATGCCCTTCCAGAAGGTGCCCGCGCCGACCGCGGCCGGCATCAGGTCGGAGCCGTCGAAGCGGAAGACCGTGTTCGGGTCCTGGAGCATCTGGATGGAGAGCTTGTCGATCGGGTTCTGCGCGTTGTTGATGTCGACGCCCTTGTTGGCCGAGACGTACGTGCCCAGCTTCATCCGGGTGTTGGCGAAGTCGGCGGTGGCCAGATACGCCTGGAACGCCTGGACCTCGGGACGGTCGGCGAAGGCCGCGACGAACTCGCCGGCGCCCAGCACCGGCTTCTTGGCCGGGTCGTTGCCGGGCAGGTAGAAGGCGAAGACGTCGCCGTCCTCGGCCACCGTGGTGCCCTCGGGCCAGAAGTTGGCGTAGAAGGAGGCCTGGCGGTGCAGCGCGCACTTGCCCTCGGTGATCGGCACGCCGCCCTCCTGGAAGGCGGTGCTCGCGATGCTCTTGACCGGGCCGTAGCCGCCGTTGACGAACTTGTCGTTCTTCAGGATCGCGCCGACCTTGTCGACCGCGGCGACGACCTTGGGGTCGTTGAAGGCCAGCTTGTGGGCGACCCAGTCGTCGTAGCCCTCGGGGCCGAGCTCGCGCAGCAGCACGTCCTCGATCCAGTCGGTGGCCGGCCAGCCGGTGGCGTCGCCGGACTCGATGCCCGCGCACCACGGCTTGACGCCGCTGCCCGCGATCGTCTCGCTGAGGGTCATGAGCTCGTCCCACGTCTGCGGGATCTTCCAGCCCTTCTCGGCGAACATCTTCGGCGAGTACCACACGAAGGACTTCACGCTGGCACCCAGCGGGGCGCCGTAGAAGGCACCGTCGATGGTGCTGTACTTCAGCCAGTCGGGCGACCAGTTCTGCTCGGCGAGCTTCTTGACCTGGTCGGGAGCCGCCTTGAGCTTGCCGGCCTTGGCGAAGCGCTCCAGCAGGCCCGGCTGCGGGAAGAACGCCAGGTCCGGCGGGTTGCCGCCGTCGGCGCGGACCTGGATCTGCGCCTCGAACTCGCCGGTGCCCTCGTAGTTGACCTTCATCCCGGTGCACTTCTCGAACTGCGCCCAGGTCTGCTGGAACAGGTCGGCCTCGGTGTCCCGGATCGGGGAGTAGACCGAGACCTTCTTGCCGTCGTGCTTGCCGAACTGCTCGTACGGGGCGCAGTCAGCGGACGTGCCGCCGCCGTCCGCCGTGGGCGCGGGCTCGGAAGAACCGCAGCCGGCGGCGAGCAGCGCCAGGCCCGCGGCGCTCGCCGCGAAGGCGAGGCGCGTGGGCCGAGAGAGGAGCGACATGGACCCTTCCTCCATTACTTTGCCGGGCCGGCCCCGGCGGGCGGGGCCGGCTGGACCACCTCGCGGCGTCCGCGCAGGGCACCGTGCGGACGGCGCCCGCCTGGGGTGGCCGGGTGACTCCAACCGATGTGAGAGCGCTCTCTGCAGCTTTGTCGGCCAACATCGTGATGTCAATCACTGTGATGCTATGGTTACGCATTTGAGAAAATAGCCCCCATCAGGGGTGATTCACCATTTGACCATCTGTGAGAGCGCTCTCTGACAGCGGGACGGAGCCCTCGGAAGCGAACGGGCGGGGACCGTGCGGTCCCCGCCCGGTGCCGGTGCGAGTGTACGCGGGGCGGCGGGCCCCGCCGCCCCGGTGCGCGGCCCGGCTCAGCTCGTCGAGAAGGTGAACCAGTTGAGGTTGACGTACTCCGCCGGCTGGCCGCTGCTGAAGGTGAGGTAGACGGTGTGCGTGCCGGTCACCCCGGAGATGTTCGCGGCGATCGTCCGCCAGCTCTGCCAGCCGCCGGTGTTCGCCACCGCGAAGTCGCCGATCGGCGCGGCCGTGGGGCTGTCGAGGCGGACCTGGACCAGCCCGCTGATCCCCGGCTCCGCCCCGGAGGCCACCCTGGCCTTGAACTGCCGCGCGGGCTCGGAGCCGAAGCGCACGTTGTCGTAGCGGAGCCAGTCGCCGTTCGCGATGTACCCGACGTTCTTGCCGCCTCCGGTGTCGGTGGTGTCCTCCACGACCGTGCCCGACTGGGCCTGGTGGTTCTCCGCCTGGATGGTGGAGCGGGCGTCGACCCCGCCGGACGTCGGCGTGGCCGTGGGGGTCGCGGTGGGCGTCGCGGTGGGGGTCGCCGTCGGGCTCGCAGTGGGCGTCGCCGTCGGGCTCGCGGTGGGGCTCGGCCCGGAGCCGTTGCCCGGCTCGGTGCCGCTGCCCGCCGGCCCCCGCCAGGCCATCGCCCGGCCCGGAACGGCGAGCGTCTGCCCGTCGGAGAAGCGGACCGTGACGGCGCTCGTGGAGACGTTGTAGGCGACGTAGGTCTTCCCCGCCGAGCCGCTCAGCACCGCGTAGGTCGGCACGCTCGCGGTGACCGAGTGGTCGGGGGTGCCCCAGGCATTCAGCGCGGTGATCCAGTGATTGGCGTGGGCGCGGGAGTCGCCGTCCTCGGGGGCCGGGTTGGCGCCCTGCCAGAGCGACTGCGCGGCGGCGGGGTCGGCCATGGCCAGGAACTGCCAGATGACGTCGCGCCACTCGCTCTCCTGGCCGCCGTTGGAGGTCCGCATCTCGCTGATGTTCTGCTTGATGTCGGCCTTCCAGGCGCCGTTGTACAGCGAGCCGCCGGTGATCGGCAGCATGTTGATGCCGTGGATCTCCTCGGCGTTCGCCGTCCACCAGGTGGAGTAGCTGGCGCCGGCGCCCCAGACCATGCCGACCGTGTCGTGGCCGTACGAGGAGGGGAAGACCGCTCCGTCGGCGTCGAACCAGTACTCGCCGATGGCCTCGCGCTCGGTGGTGTACAGGTAGATGCCCGCGTCCCGCAGGGCGGTGTCGCCGGTCGCCTGGCCGAACAGGATCGCCGCGGTGTTGAACATCATCGACTCCGACGACGACTCCTGGTTGTTGCCGTGGCCGAAGCCCGCGTGCCCCGAGGCCCAGGCGTGCCCGGCGTAGGGGTCGAAGTTGCGCAGGAACGGGAAGCGGCTGTCGGAGCGGTCGTAGTTGGCCGCGTCCTTGACCAGGAGCTTCAGCATGCCGCCGTACTGGGAGTCGGAGACCCAGGCCGGATCGTGCTGGGCGACCATCGCCCCGGCCAGCACGTAGTAGCCGTAGTGGAAGTGGTGGTCGTTGAGCTCCTTGTCGGTGCCGTAGCCGGCCGGGTAGCCGATCAGCGTCTTCCACGTGGAGTCGTAGGCGAACAGCTTGCCGGTCTCCCCCGAGCCCGCGGTGAGCCAGTCGGCCAGCCTGCTCTTGACCAGGCTGATGGCCTTGTCCCGGCCGGCGGTGTGGCCGATCTGGTTGGCGACCGGGATGAGCGCCGCGATGCGCCACAGGGCCTTGCCCGTCCAGTAGGTGTCGACGGCGCCCTTGTAGGGGTCGGCGGCGTTCAGCTCGGCGTCGATGTCGGCCCGCAGCTTGGCCTTGTCCGCGCCGGGCGCGAGCGGCAGGGCGGGCAGCACGCCGTTGAACTGCGCGCTCGTGGTGAACGAGGCGCCCTCGCGCAGCCGCATCTCGCCGCGGGGCGAGACGTAGCGGTGCTCCGTCATCGCGTCCGAGGAGTTGCGCCACTGGTGCCGGTAGAGCGCTTGCAGGGTGCCGGTCTGGCTCCCCTGCCTGGCGGTGGTGGAGGCGGTGTAGGTGGCCCGCATCCGGGCGCTCGCCGCGTCGTAGCTCCAGCTCACCTTGGTGTCGGTGACGAAGGAGTAGGCGTACTTGGTGAAGAGTGGGAGCGCTCCCCGGGACGGCAGGACGGCCACCGAGAAGAAGTCGGCCGGGGCGCTCGCGGAGGCCGTGCCGGTCAGCGACCAGTTCTTCCCGGAGGGGGCGAACAGAGCGTAGTCACGGCCGTTGACCGTGACGCCGAGCACGTTGCCGTTGTTCTGCCAGACGCTGGCCGGGCCGGTGAACTCCACCAGCGCGTTCCCGCCGGCGGCCTCGGCGTAGACGTACGGCGAGCCGTGCGCGATCGTGGTCCGCAGCGTGCGGGTCCCGTCGCTCCAGCGCGGGGTGACGCTCCAGTCGCCCCAGCCGTCGACCTCGGTCTTCGGCGCGTTGAGCCCGGAGACGCCCACGTTGAGGTCACTCGCGTGGACGTACTCGTACATCCGCCCGTCGGAGCTGATGTTCGGCTTGTTCGGGTAGCCGACGCTGATGCCCTTGGCGTTCGCGTGGAACGAGAGCGGGTGGGCGTACATGTTCTCGGAGTACGGGTTGCCGGCGTAGCGCTGGTAGATCAGCGAGGACCACCAGTCGTTCGTCGGCGCCGCCTTGCCGGCCATCCGGCCGGTGACCTTGGGGGCGACGGCGGCGCCGTCGGAGTTCGAGGGGCCGGCCGTGCCGGCGGGGCGGGCGGAGGCGTAGCCGCCCGCGCCGACCGTGACCGCGGCCGCCGGGCCCGCCAGGGCGATCGGGGTGACCACGGCGGTCGCCAGGACCGCCGCCGCCGCGACTACTTTGCGTAAGGGGGATGGGAAGCCCATGGATACCTCCTGGGTACCGGGCTGCCGGCGCCGGGGGATCGGCCACCGGGGTGGGCATGGATCAGAGAGCGCTCTCTGACGGAGGACCGTATCCCTGAGTGAACATCGCGTCAACGCGTCCGCGGCCTTCGGTCCGCCCGGATGGCGGACACATCACCTTGACATGCCCGTCCGGCACCTACGATCCTGTGTGAGAGCGCTCTCTGCCGTGCGGGGCGAGGCGGATGACGGCGAGGCGAAAGGGGATGAAGACATGACCCTGTCCATGGGGGTGTCCGGGGGGACCGCGGAGGAGACTGCGGGCGGCGCCGGCCTGACCTTCCCGCAGGGATTCGTCTGGGGGACCGCGACGGCCTCCTACCAGATCGAGGGGGCGGCGAACGAGGACGGCCGCGGGCCGTCCATCTGGGACACCTTCTCCCGCACTCCCGGCAAGGTCGTCGGCGGCCACACCGGCGACGTGGCCTGCGACCACTACCACCGCTACGCGGACGACGTGGCGATGATGGCCGACCTCGGGATTCAGGCCTACCGGTTCTCCATCGCCTGGCCCCGGATCCAGCCTGACGGCTCCGGCCCGGTCAACCCGCGCGGCCTGGACTTCTACGAGCGGCTCGTCGACGAGCTGCACGGGCACGGCATCACGCCCATCGTGACGCTCTACCACTGGGACCTCCCCCAGGCCCTGGAGGACCGGGGCGGCTGGACCAGCCGGGAGACCGCCGAGCGCTTCGCCGAGTACGCCGCCGTCGTGCACGGCAGGCTCGGCGACCGGATCGAGACCTGGACCACGCTGAACGAGCCGTGGTGCTCGTCCTTCCTCGGCTACGGCGCGGGCGTCCACGCCCCCGGCCGCACCGACCCGGGCGCCGCCTTCGCCGCCGTCCACCACCTGCTGCTCGGGCACGGCCTGGCGGTGGCCGAGCTGCGCGCCGCGGGGGCCCGGCAGGTCGGCATCACCCTCAACCTCGCGCCGATCTCCGGCTCCGACCCCGAGGCCGTCGCGCACGTCGACGGGCTGCAGAACCGGATCTTCCTCGACCCGGTCCTGCGCGGCGAGTACCCCGCCGACGTGGTCGAGCGCGCCCGCCGCTTCACCGACTGGTCCTTCGTCCGCGACGGCGACCTGGACATCATCGGCGCGCCCATCGACATCCTCGGCGTCAACTACTACAGCCCCACCACCGTCCGGCTGCGGGCCTGCCAGCCGGCCAACCCGGTCCACCCGGGCAGCGAGGGCATCGCGTTCGTCCAGGGCGACGAGGAGAAGACCGCGATGGGCTGGTCGGTCAAGCCGGACGGCCTGACCGAGCTGCTGACCCGGCTCGCCCGCGACTACCCGGGCACACCGCTGATCATCACCGAGAACGGCGCCGCCTTCGACGACGTCCTCGCCGACGGCCGGGTCGCCGACGAGCGGCGGATCGCCTTCCTCGACGGCCACTTCCGCGCCGCGCACGCCGCGATCGAGGCCGGGGCCGACCTCCGCGGCTACCTGGTGTGGTCGCTGATGGACAACTTCGAGTGGGCCGAGGGCTACGCCAAGCGCTTCGGGCTGGTCCACGTCGACTACGCCTCGCAGCGCCGCACGCCCAAGGACAGCGCGCTGTGGTACCGCGAGGTCATCCGGCGCAACGGGCTGCAGGCGTGACCCGGTGACCTCCGCCCGGCCCACCCTGGAGGGGGTGGCGGCCCGGGCCGGGGTCTCCCGGGCCACCGTCTCCCGCGTGGTCAACGGCTCGGCGCACGTCAGCCCCGAGATCCGCGAGACGGTGCTGCGCGCCGTGGAGGAGCTGGGCTACGTGCCCAACCTCGCGGCGCGCAGCCTGGTGACCCGGCGGGCCGGCTCGGTGGCCCTGGTGTTCTCCGAGCCGCCCACCCGCGTCTTCTCCGACGACCCCCTGTTCGCCAGCGTCATCCGCGGCGTCAGCCAGGAGATGGAGGCCGCGGACAGGCAGCTCGTGCTCATGCTCGCGGGTACGCCCCGCGGCCGGGAGCGGGTCGAGCGCTACGCCACCGCCCGCCACGTGGACGGCGTGATCGTCGCCTCGATGCACGGGGCCGACCCGCTGCCCGCCGTACTGGCCCGCAGGGGCGTGCCCGTGGTGTGCGGCGGACGCCCCTTCTCGTACGGTGGACCGCCCTGCGTGGACATGGCGAACGCGGGCGGCGCCGAGCAGGCCGTCCGGCACCTGGTCGCGGGGGGCCGCCGACGGATCGCCACCATCGCCGGGCCGCAGGACATGGTCGCCGGGATCGACCGGCTGACCGGCTACCGCACCGCGCTGCGCGACTCCGACAGGCGCTCCATCGTCGCGGTGGGCGACTTCACCCGGGAGTCGGGCGCCGCGGCCATGCGCCAGCTGCTCCGGGACGACCCGGCGCTCGACGCGGTCTTCGCCGCCAGCGACATGATGGCACTGGGCGCCCTGCGGGTGCTGCGGCAGGCCGGGCGGCGCGTCCCGGACGACGTCGCCGTGGTGGGCTTCGACGACGTGCCCGCCGCCGCCTACGCCGAGCCTCCGCTCACCACGGTCCGGCAGCCCGCCGGCCAGATGGGCCGGGAACTGGGACGGCTCGTCCTGGAGCTCGCCTCCGGCGGCGACGTGGGCGGCCCGGTGATCCTCCCCACGGAGCTGGTGGTGCGCGAGTCGGCCTGACCGGCCCGGCCCGGCCCGCGGAGTGCCTCCCGCGCCGCCCGGGTGCTTCTCACCGCTTGGGTACTCCTTGCCGCCTGGGTGCTCCTTGCCGCCCCGCCGGTCGCCCGGACCCCGTAGAGTCGTTCGGCCGGTCGGACATCGGCCGGCACGTACCAGATCAAGGAGAGAGCACGTGGCACTGGAGAAGCCGGAGATCGACTTCCCGGAGGGTGAGGCACCCAAGGACCTGCAGATCGTCGACATCGTCGAGGGGGACGGGCCGGAGGCCAAGCCCGGCCACCAGGTCACCGTGCACTACGTCGGTGTCGCCTTCTCCACCGGCGAGGAGTTCGACGCCTCCTGGAACCGCGGCGAGCCCTTCGAGTTCCCGCTCGGCGGGGGCCGGGTCATCGCGGGCTGGGACCAGGGGGTCGCGGGCATGAAGGTGGGCGGCCGCCGCCGCCTGACCATCCCGGCCCACCTCGGCTACGGCAACCGGGGTGCGGGGGGCGGTCTCATCAAGCCCGGCGAGACCCTCATCTTCGTCGTCGACCTGCTCGGCGTCCGCTGAGTCCTCCGGCGGGCCGCTCCTCATCTCCCGAGGACGGCCCGCCGTTCCTCTTCCCGGGAAAGCACCGCTTCTCAGGAGAGCATCGCTTCCAGGAGAGCATCGCTTCCAGGAGAGCATCGCTTCCAGGAGAGCATCACCGGCCCTCCGGGGGAACAACCCCCGATCCTCCGGGAACGGCCCGCGCCCGCCCTCCGGGAACGGCCCGCGCCACTTCCCCGCACGATCCCGGGCCGCTCCGCCCCACGATCCCGGGCCGCTCCGCCGGAATGTCACCGCGAGCTCATAGTCTGGTCTGCGTGCTGTTGATCGATCTCGCGCGCACCTCGGCGGCCGTGGCCGCCGACTCCGCCCGGCTGGTGAAGATCCGTCATCTCGCGGAGCTGCTCGCCCGGGTCGGACCGGACGAGGCGGAGATCGCCATCGCCTACCTCTCCGGCGAGCTGCCCCAGCGCCAGCTCGGCGTCGGCTTCGCGAGCCTGCGGGACCTCCCCGAGCCCCGCCTCGCCGCCACCGCCACGCTGAGCCGGGTCGACGACCTGCTGAGCCGCATCAGGACGCAGTCCGGTCCCGGCTCCCAGGCCGCGCGCAAGGCCCTGCTGGAGGAGCTGTTCGCCTCGCTCACCCGCCCCGAGCAGACCTTCCTGTCCCGGCTGATCCGGGGCGAGCTGCGGCAGGGCGCACTCGACGGAGTGATGATCGAGGCCGTCGCCAAGGCGTCGGGGGCGCCGGCGGCGGAGGTGCGGCGGGCGCTGATGCTGAGGGGCTGGCTGCCTGCCGTGGGCGCGGCGGCGCTGTCCGGCGGGGTCGAGGCGCTGCGGGCCTTCAGGCTCGAGGTGGGCCGTCCCGTCTCGCCGATGCTCGCGCAGAGCGCCCCCTCCGTCGCCGCCGCGCTGGAGCGCGTCGGCGGCCGGGCCGCGCTCGAGTGGAAGCTCGACGGCGTGCGGGTCCAGGCCCACCGCTCCGGCGAGACCGTCTCGGTCTTCACCCGCGCTCTGGAGGACATCACCGCCCAGGTGCCCGAGCTGGTAGAGGTGGTCCGCGCCCTGCCCGTCGCGGACCTGGTGCTCGACGGGGAGGTCATCGCCCTGCGGCCGGACGGCCGTCCCGAGCCCTTCCAGATCACCTCGGGCCGGGTGGCCAGCCGGACCGACGTGGCCCGGGCCCGTCTCTCGACCCCGCTGAGCGTGTTCTTCTTCGACGCGCTCCGGGTGGACGGCGCCGACCTCCTCGACCTGCCCGACGAGACGCGCCACGCGGAGCTGGCCCGGGCCGTGCCGCCGGAGCTGATCACCCCCCGGCTGGTCACCGGCGACGTCGCGCGGGGTGAGGAGTTCTTCAAGGAGGTCGTCGGGCGGGGGCACGAGGGCGTGGTGGTGAAGTCCCCGGACAGCCCCTACGCAGCCGGACGGCGCGGTGCGGGCTGGATCAAGGTCAAGCCGCGGCACACGCTGGACCTGGTCGTGCTGGCCGCGGAGTGGGGCAGCGGCCGCCGCGAGGGGCGGCTCTCCAACCTCCACCTGGGCGCCCGCGATCCCTCCGGCGGCGGGTTCGTCATGCTCGGGAAGACCTTCAAGGGCCTGACCGACGAGCTGCTCGCCTGGCAGACCGAGCGGTTCCTGGAGCTCGCGGAGGGACCCGTCGACGGCTGGACGGTCAGGGTCCGGCCCGAGCTCGTCGTCGAGATCGCCTTCGACGGGGTCCAGCGCTCCGGCCGCTATCCCGGCGGCATGGCCCTGCGCTTCGCCCGGGTCATCCGCTACCGTCCCGACAAGACCCCCGACCAGGCCGACACCGTGGAGACGGTCCGCTCCCTGATGATCTGAGCCCGGACCCCGGCGTCCCGGACCCCGGCGTCCCGATCCCGGGCGGTCACTTGACCGGGCGGAGGGTGAACGGATAGCGGAAGTCCCCCTCGCCCAGCGCCGCCAGGCCACCGACGATCGAGAGCACCACGGCGCCGACCCAGAGCAGGGGCACCAGGACGACGCCCACGAACGTGATCCCCAGCAGCACGGTGGCGCCGAGGAGGGTCAGCTGGAAGTTGAGCGCCTCCACCGCGTGCCTGCGGATGTGGGGGGAGGTCCGGCCCGCCGCGAGCATCATGATCAGCGGACCGAGCACGAGCAGGCCGGTCAGCGGGAGCAGGTGCGCCGCCGCCGCGCCCAGGCGGTCTCCCCCGGTCCGCGCCCCGGGGCTCCCGTGTCCCGGAGCGTGCCCCGGAACCGTCCGGCCCGGCGCGGGAGCGTGCGGATGCAGCGCGGGTGTGCGGGAGCCGTACAGCTCCTGCATGATCGGCGCCAGGTCGCCGTGGACCCGGGCCGTCATCGCCCGCTCCAGCCGGTCGTCGAACTCGGTCTTGTCCAGTCGTCCTTCCGCGTAGGCGGCCTTGACGTGCTCGACCACCTGCTCCCGGTCCCGGTCGCTCGCCCGGAGGGCGGCGTAGCCGGGGCCGCGGCCCGCCGCCGGCACGCCCCCGTGCCGCGGGCCCGCCGGTGGTGTCGTTGTGCCTGCCATCGAAACCGACCATCCCTTCGTCACCGCTGTGACCTCCAGGTTCGTCCAGAACGGCCGTCTCGCGCATCGGGGTTCCCCCTTACCTGCTCCCTGGAGTTCTCCCCGAGACCCGTCATGGGACGTCCCGGAGATGTATAACAAGGACATGAGATGGCGGGATCGCTACGGTTTGAGGCGTCTGCGCGGGCCGAAGATCGCGAAGTTCGATCGTGAGGCGAACGACGCCGACATCGAGGCGCTCATCGCCTTCGCCAAGTCGCGCCGGGGCGTGGAGTTCTACGTCGAGCCGGAGACCTTCGCGACGGACACCACCGCCGTGGCCGTGGCCGACGACGGTGAGTGGACCCGGCGCCGGGTCGGCGCCCCCGCGGTGATCCGCAAGGTCGCCCGCGACCTCGCCCTCCCTGTCTACGACGTGCAGCTCACCGGCTATCCCGCCCGGATGCGGGCCTACAACGAGCGGCGCAGGCGCGAGGAGGCCTGACCGCCCGCGCTCCCGGGCCCGTTCATCCCGCCGGGCCGGACGGGCCGGCCGGCGGCTCCTCCAGCAGGACGACCATGGGGAGCAGCCAGGTCGTCCGCGGCGGGCCCATCTGGAGGTCGAGCTCGTCGGGAGTGGGCATCCGGTCCGCGAGAGCGTGCGGTGGGAGCAGATGGCGCAGCGCGTGCGCCAGGAGGTTCGCCATGGAGTAGCCGGGATCGGCCTCGTGCGCGCGGGCCAGGGCGACGCTCGCCAGCGCGCAGTCGCCGCCGCTCCAGGCGGCCATGCCGAGCAGCGAGGCGGCCGGGGGGACGAACCTCCGCTCCAGCCGCCGGGTGAGGTCCTGCCAGAGCCTGCGGTGCGCGTCTCGGGAGTCGTCGGTGATCAACGCCCACGCCTCGTCCCTGGTCCGGATGACCGCCAGGTCGAACCCGAGCCTGGCCGCCTGCCCATCGTCGAGCCGCCCTCCCGTGGCGTAGACGCCGACGGCCTCGCGCACCCGGGCCTTCCCGCCCGCGACGAGCTCGGCCGCGAGCCCGTCGAGGTCCTCGCATCCGGCGAGCCTGGCCCGCAGTTCCTCCGCGGCCTGGGCGGTGGCCCGGCGCATGGCCGCCCGGGCGGCCCCGCCGACGGGGGCGAGCGAGCGCTCCAGGGTCCGGCGGTCGGGCAGCGCGACCAGTCCGTGCGCGACGGCCCGGACCGCGACCTCGCCGGCCCTGCGGTCGTACGGCGTGCCGGAGGGGGGACAGCAGCCGGCGCGGGAGCAGAGGTAGGACCAGTAGCGGCCGTCCTCCGCCCGGAGCACGTCGACGAGCGTGATCCCGCTCCCGCGCAGCAGGGCCCGGATCTCGTCGGCCGCCGGGGTCACCAGCGGCCCCGGCCCGTAGCCGACGGCGATGACCTGGCTGATCTGCTCCCTGCGGAGCAGCGGGAGGATCCGGTCCGGCTCCGGCCCGCTCAGCGGCAGGTCCCAGCGGACTGTGAGGTGCAGGTGCCCCCGGGGCGGCTCCCCGCGCAGGCCGAGCAGGACGAGACTATCTGTGGGGTGGAAGCCCAGCAGGTAGGGGACCGCGCCGAGGACGTCCTCGGTGGAGCCGAGCAGCAGGTCGGGCGGGGCGTCGGGAAGACCGGGCGGGTCCGGGGTTTCGGTCGTCATGGCCGACAGCATCGCCGGAGCGGAGGGCGGGCCCTCCTCCGGACGGCGGCCCTGTGGACGACCGGTCCGCGCCGGTCAGCGCCCCTGTGGAAAACCCTGCGGGGCGGGCCCGGGCGGGAGGCTCCCGCCGGGGACCGCCCCGCCGGGGACGCTCCCGGGCGCCAGTCTCATGCGGACCATGACGGTCGCACCCGCGACGGCGGCGGGCATGGCGACCACCGCGCCCAGCGGGACGAGGAAGAGCAGGAAGAGGAGCACCCCGAAGCCGGTGGTGAGGGCCTTGTCCGCCCGGAGCAGCGCGAACCGGTCCCTGCGGGCCAGGCCCCGGCGCTCCATGGCGAGGGTGGTGAGCTCGACGGTGAGGAAGAAGCCCGAGACGAGGGCGCCCAGCACGGGGACCACGGTCTGCCCGAGCACCGGCACGAACCCGAGGAGGAAGAGGGGCACGGTGAACAGCAGCGTGTACCCGAGGGTCACCAGGCTGTCCCTGATCGAACGGGGGATCGACTTCCACAGGGGCACCTCGTGCCCGGTGGGCGCCCCGCCGTAGGACTCCTCGACCTTCTCCGAGAGCCTCTCGTAGAACGGCTCGCCGACGACCAGGGTCACCGCCGCGAAGGTCACCACGGCCAGGACGAGCCCGGCGCCGAAGAGCACCACGCCGGCCAGCACCCGGACGGCACCGCGGGCGGTCTCGCCCCACCCGTCGGCGAACGGCGTCATCCACTCGGCCAGCTCACCCGCGTTCGTCCCCAGGAAGTAGAGCCCCGCGGCGTAGAGCACGAAGACGATCAGCGCGGGGATCAGTCCGAAGAGCCACCAGCCGGGGTGGCGCGCGACCCAGCGCAGTCCCTGGAGGAAGAAGCCCATGCCACCGGCGAAGGAGCGGATCACACTCATGCCGCGAAGGCTATCGGGCCCGGGCGCCCACCGCGTGACGGCCTCGGCCGCCCCGGGCCCCGGGCCCTGAGCTCCGGGCTCCGGGCTCCGAGCTCCGAGCTCCGGTCCGCCCCGACGGGCACGGGCTCAGCGCCGCCAGAGGCCGGGTACGGAGACGCCCAGGGCGGCGAGGAGGCGGCGCAGGAGCGGCAGGGAGATGCCCAGCACGTTGCCGTGGTCGCCGTCGATGCCGTCGACGAACCAGCCGCCGGGGCCGTCCAGGGTGAAGGCCCCGGCGACCCGGAGGGGCTCGCCGGTGGCGACGTAGGCGTCGATCTCGGCGTCGGTGGGGGTGCCGAAGCGGACGAGCGTGGAGCCGACCTCGGCCGCCTCCCTGCCGGTGGCGGTGTCGATGACGCAGTGCCCGGTGAGCAGGTGGCCGCTCCGGCCGCGCATCTGCCGCCAGCGGGCGACGGCCTCCTCGGGTGAGGCCGGCTTGCCGTGGGCGCGGCCGTCGAGCTCCAGCACCGAGTCGCAGCCGATGACCAGGGGGCCGCTCAGGTCCTGCGCCACCGCCGCGGCCTTGGTCCTGGCCAGGGTGAGGCAGAGGTCGGCCGGGGTCCGGGCGGTGACGGCCTCCTCGTCCACCCCGCTGACGATCACTTTGGGGTCGAGTCCGGCGCTGCGGAGCAGGGCGAGGCGGGCGGGTGAGGCCGAGGCGAGTACGAGCTGGGTCACGCCACCGAGCCTATCGGCGGGTACGGCGGGCCCGCTCGCCCGGCCGGGCCCCTCCCGGGGCGCCGCGCAGCCCTCGCGCGCTCCTCCGGGGAGGCCGTACGGAGATCACCCGGAGACCACGCTGACACCATGTGGCGCTCCGCGCCGGGACCGGCCCGGAGCGGAGGGCAGCCGCTACAGCGCCCGGACGGAGGAGACGGCGGTGTTGATGTCACGCCAGCGGTCGCGCTGGGCGTCGGGGATCGTCACGAAGACCAGGGCGGGCTTGGCCCGGTCGGTCTCGGTCACGACGACCGCGGCCATGGACGAGCGGGTCTTGCCCTTCAGCTTGTACGTCACCCGGTAGGCGAGCAGCCAGCCGTCCCCGGCCCGCTGCGAGGCGGTCCACTTGATCCGGGCGCCTTCGGGGTGGTGGTTGAGCGTCCAGCGGGCGGCCAGGAGCGCGGTGTCCTTCATCGTCGCCTGCACCTGGATGGGGACGGGGCAGCTGACGAGCATCGCCCGGTGTCCCGCGCCCCTCACCGGAGGCAGCACCTGCCTGGTGGAGAACGGCGAGGCGCCGAAGCCCTTCCAGGGCTTGCCCAGCCGGGCCAGCGAGATCCCGGACTTGTCGTCCGCGACGCGGCGCTTGGCGGACACCGCCTTGCCCGGAAGCCGGGCGAGCTTCCGGTCCCGCGGCGGCTCGGCCACGCGGGGGTCCGCGAGGGCCGCCGCCACCGCGCTCCCGTCCGGGGTGGGCGCGGGCGTGCCGGACGGGGCCGCGCCCGTGGCGGCCGGGGCCGCCGCCGGGGAGGACGGCCGCGGCGAGCTGGGGCCGGGCGAGGACACCGCGGCAGATGGCGCGGCGATCTGCCCCGGCGGTTCCCCGCCCGGCCGGTCGGAGGAGTCCGCCGAGTCGGAGGACAGGAACCCGATCAGGGCGGCGGCCGCCGCCACGACCACCGCGGCGAGCCCGGCCAGGATCCGGTAGATCACCCGCATCGGCAGGTCACCGACGCGGGAGCGCCTCACGGGCGACGAGGGGACGCGGGGCGGTGGTGCGACGATCTTGGGCAGCTCGGACGTCTCCGCCTCGGCAGCCACATACGTAGGGGTAACACCCGTCTCCCGGGCCCCCGAAGTACCACCCAACCCATCGAGCACGATCGGGAGCGTACGACAAATCCGCTTTTCCCGTACGCGTTACTCATCACACTTCGGGAACGAGTCCGTCCCATTCCGCTTCCGCTCCTACCTGGAGACCTTCGGCGCCGGGGCGCCGCCCGGGCGGGCGGATTCCGTACGCAACCACGGCGCGTCGGCCACGACGGTGCACGAGCCCGGCGCGATCTCGGTGAACCCGGCGTCCCGCACCACCGGCAGGCCGCCGCCCGACAGGGCGGTCCAGGCGGCGGGGTCCGCCGTCCGCACGGCGAGCGCGAACCCACGCTCCCGCCACTCCCGCCGGACGCGCGCGTCCGCGCCCCACCAGGTGAACTGCGCGGCGTGCCCGGCCTGCGCCATGGCCTTGCCGGCCGACATCGGCAGGTGCGGGTTGAGCCAGAGCACGGGGCCGCCCTCCCCCGGCGGGGCGGGCTCGGCGGGGTCGGCCAGATCGGTGCCGGAGACCTGGAGCCGGGACAGGTCGCGGGGCCAGCCGTCCAGCGGGACCGGCGGGTGCACGCGGACCTCCGCGGTGCCGTGCGCGACGGTGATGCCCGGCAGGTCGAGCACGCGCCGCCATTCGGCTCCGCGCGCCCGCCGTACGACCTTCCTGATCCGTCCGCGCTCCCAGCTCCGCACCGCCTCGGCCCACTCGCCGCCCTCCGCCGAGCGGGGGTCGGCGAGCAGCGTCAGCACGGCCAGCGCCGCGGCCTCCAGGGCATCGGTCCGCTCGGGAGGGGCGGCCCTCTCGATCCGGACGACCAGGGGGAGGACTCTCTGCTCTGTCATGTCTTCTCCGGTCACGCCTCCCAGGATGCCCCCGGCGGCGGCCGGACGACTCCGGCCCGGTACGCGGAAAAGCGGCCGGACCTGAGCCGTCATTTACGAAGGCAACCTTTCACAAATATGAAAGACATCTTTCATAAATACGCGGCGGGCCACGCCTCCCGGCACGCGAAGGGGCGCGACACCCGCCCTCGCACCCCTTTCCCGGAAGGCGCGGCCCGAGGATGCGGAAGGCCCGGCGGGCCCCCTTGGAAGACCGGAGCAACCGGAAAGCGGGGTTACCGGAAAAGCCGTCCACTACGGAGAGTGAGAGAAGATCGACTCTTCGATGCACCGCCAAGCCCTGTCCTATCAGGGAAACGGCTCACCCGTCCCGGCACCTCGCACCGGAGGATCGACCGTCGGCTACGCTCTGCTATCTCACATATTGGGACGATTCGGTCAAACATTATGTTTTTTCCGATAATCACGTATTTCACGGTTTCGCGCTAACCGCCCGACTTTGTTACAGGTTGGACCGCTCGCGGTCTCAGGTCTGCAACACCCCCCGCGTCCCACTTGTCCAAGCCAGAGTCACGATGGTCAGCTTTGCTCAACCATGCTGGCGGCTTACTTCACATCGAACCCCTAAGGAGTGCTGCCGTGTTCCACACGCGGACATCTGGCAAGTTTCTAGCTGCAGTGGCAGGAGGTGCACTCCTGCTGAGCGCCTGTGCGGGCGAGGACTCGGCGAGCAAACCCGCCGCCTCCGGCTCCGCTTCGGCGCCCGCCGCGGCGGCGTCGACCATCACCTACGCCTACGAGCAGGAGTTCCACTCCTACAACGCGAACACCGCTGCGGAGAACGCCAGCCGCAACGCGGGCCCGCTCCAGCGCGTGCTGACCGGTTTCTGGTTCTACGGCGAGAACGGGGAGATCACCCCGAACCCCGACATGGGGTCCTACCAGAAGACCTCCGACGACCCGCTGACCGTTGAGTACACCTTCAGCGACAAGGCGGTCTGGTCGGACGGCACGCCGATCGACTGCGACGACGCCCTGATGTTCTGGGCGTTCAAGTCCGGCAAGCTCGACATCTTCTCCACCGACGGCACCACCGGCGTCGAGGACGTCAAGGTGCCCGAGTGCAACAAGGGCGACAAGAAGTTCACCTTCGTCTACGAGCAGCCGTTCGCCGACTGGAGCTCCAACGGCCCCGGCGCCACCGAGCTCATGCCGGCCCACATCGTGGCCAAGCAGGGCGGGCTGAGCGAGGAGGAGTTCATCGAGGCGGTCAAGAAGACCGACGCCAAGAAGCTCGAGAAGGCCGCCAAGTTCTGGAACGACGGCTGGATCGCCGAGGGCTCGCTGCCCGCCGCCGACCTGATCCCGTCCAACGGCCCGTACAAGCTCTCCAAGTTCGACTCCGGCCAGTCGCTGACCCTCGTCGCCAACGACAAGTGGTGGGGCGCCCCGGCGGCGGCCTCGACCATCGTCGAGCGCTTCATCACCCTGGACGAGCAGGCCCAGGCGCTGGAGAACCGCGAGGTCCAGATCGTCGAGCCGCAGCCCGGCCCCGACGTGCTCAACCAGCTCAAGGCCCTGCAGGGTGTGAAGGTCCACACCGGCAACCAGTACGTCTACGAGCACCTGGACTTCAACTTCGACTCCAGCCCGTTCAAGGACAAGGCGCTGCGTGAGGCCTTCGCCAAGTGCCTGCCGCGCCAGCTCATCGTCGACAACCTGATCAAGCCGGTCGACCCGAACGCCAAGCCGCTCGACGTCCGCAACGTCGCGCCGTTCCAGTCCAACCACGCCGCGGTCGTCCAGGCCGCGGGCGGCGTTCCCGCCGCCTACGCCCAGCAGGACATCGAGGGCGCCAAGGCGCTGGTGGAGAAGGCCGGCAAGGCCGGCACCAAGATCAAGGTCGGCTACCAGACCCCGAACCCGCGCCGCACCGCGGCCGTCCAGCTCATCAAGGACGCCTGCGACAAGGCCGGCTTCGAGATCGTCGACGGCGGTTCCGAGGACTTCTTCGGCACCGTGATGCCCGCCAACAACTACGACGTCGCGCTGTTCGCCTGGATCGGCTCCTCGGAGATCAGCGGCTGGGGCTCCACCTACACCACCCCCACCAAGTGCAACGGTGAGAGCAAGGGCAACAACAACGGCTGCTACTCCAACAAGAAGATCGACGAGCTCGTCAAGAAGCTGAACTCGACCCTCGACAAGGCCGCTCAGGACCCGATCATCGGCGAGATCGAGAAGATCCTCTGGGAGGACCTGGCCACCATCCCGCTGTTCCAGCACCCGGCCCTGAGCGCGTGGGACGAGACTCTGCAGAGCGTGGTCCCGAACCCCGCCCAGTCCACCATCACCTGGAACATGGACAAGTGGACCGCCGCGTAACCCTCTTGTTCTAGATCCGGTTCACCGCACGTGCGGTTGACGGAACATCCACCCCCCAGGGCCGGGGCCGGAGGAGCACAAACCCCCGGTCCCGGCCCTGGCCCGCACATACAGTCCTCACAGAGCAGGAGGTGACGAAATGATCGTCTTCATCGCGCGGAGACTGGTCATCTCGTTCTTCGTCCTCCTGGCGGCCACCTTCATCATCTTCGTCCTCACGGCGCTCTCGGGCGATCCGTTGGAAGACCTCCGCCAGGACGCCAGCCCCAACAAGGCCCAGAAAATCGCGGACCGCACCGAGCGCATGCAGCTCGACAGCCCGATCCCCGTCCGCTACCTGAACTGGCTCGGCAACATCGCCCGCGGCGACCTCGGCGTCAACCGTGACGGCCACGACGTCGCCATCATGCTGGGCGAGGCCCTGTCCGCCACGCTCCAGCTCGTCGTCGCCGCCACCGTGCTCGCCATCGTCGTCGGCGTCGTCATCGGCATCATCTCGGCGCTCCGCCAGTACAGCGGCTTCGACTACACCGTCACCTTCGCCGCCTTCATCTGCTTCTCGCTCCCGATCTTCTGGGTCGCGGTCATGCTCAAGCAGTACATGGCCATCGAGTTCAACAACTGGCTGAAGGACCCGGTCATCCCGGTGCCGGTCATCGCCGCCCTCGCCCTGCTGTCCGGCCTCGTCTTCGGCGCCCTCACCGTCGGCGACCGCAGGCGCCGGCTGCTGGCGTTCGCCGTCGGCCTCGCCGTCGGCGGCGGGCTGTTCACGCTCCTGTCGGTGACCCGCTGGTTCGCCGACCCCGGCTTCGGGCTCCCGCTCACCCTCGCCATCGCGCTCGCCGCCGCCGTGGGCTTCACCTCCCTGTCCGCCGGGCTGCGGCAGCGGGGCCCGCTGTACGCCGCGCTCGCCGCGGCGGTGCTCGGCGCGGCCTCCTCGGAGGTCCTCGGCCCGGTGCTCGCCGACCCGACCTGGCTGGAGATCGCCGGTCTGGCCCTGCTGACGGTCGCTGTCTGCGCCGGCCTCGGGTACGGCCTGGGCGGGCTCCAGCGCCGCCAGGCGATCACCGCCGCCGTGCTGACCGGCCTGTTCACCGGCGGCGTCGTCTTCGTGGACCGCCTGCTCCAGGCCTTCAACGCCTACAGCGCCATGGTGCGCGGCCGGCCCATCTCCACGATCGGCGCCCGCACCCCCAACTTCCAGGGCGACTTCTGGCAGATGAACCTGGACTCGGCCGGCCACCTGCTGCTGCCGACCATGGCGCTCATCCTGGTCTCGCTGGCGACCTACACCCGCTACAGCCGGGCGAGCATGCTGGAGGTCATGAACCAGGACTACGTCCGCACGGCGCGCGCCAAGGGCCTGCCGGAGCGGACCGTCGTGGTCAAGCACGCCTTCCGCAACGGCCTCATCCCGATCACCACGCTGATGGCCGTCGACTTCGCCGGCGTCATCGGCGGCGCGGTCGTCACCGAGAACGTCTTCGGCTGGCAGGGCATGGGCAACCTGTTCATCGAGGGGCTCAACACGGTCGACCCCGTGCCGGTCATGGCGTTCTTCATCGTCACGGGGACCGCGATCGTCGTGTTCAACATGATCGCCGACATCCTCTACGCCTACCTCGACCCGCGCATCCGGCTGTCCTGAGATCGGAGAACCATCATGACGATCAACGCACAGGCGACGGAGCCCGGGACCCCCTCTGACGCCCAGCAGGGCCTGGCCGTCGTCGCCCGCACCCAGGGGCAGATGGTCCGCCGCCGCTTCTTCCGGCACCGCGCCGCCCTCGCCGGGATGGTCATCTTCGGCCTCGTGATCATCCTCGCGTTCAGCTCCATCGGCTTCGCGGGCATCCCCGGCTGGTGGGACAAGAACTACCTCGACACCGGCTCGCTGGTGAACCAGGGCAGGCCGACCCTCAGCCTGGTCCCCGAGTTCCTCGGCGGGGACGGCGTCCGTCTCGGCGAGCACCCCTTCGGTCAGGACGACATCGGCATCGACTACTTCGCGCTGACCATGCGCGGCGCCCAGCAGTCGCTGATCATCGCGTTCCTCGTCGCCATCGTCGGCACCCTCGTCGGCACCCTCATCGGCTCCGCCGCCGGTTACTTCCGCGGCAAGGTCGAGGCCGTGCTGATGCGCTTCACCGACGTGATGATCACCATTCCGGTCCTCATCATCGCGGCCGTGGTCGGCCGGATGATGGGCGACAGCGGCGCCGCAGCCCTCGGCGTCTTCATCGGCCTGGTGATCTGGCCCACTCTGGGCCGCCTGGTCCGCGGCGAGTTCCTCTCGCTGCGCGAGAAGGAGTTCGTCGAGGCCGCCCGGGCCATCGGCACCCCGGCCAGGCGGATCATCTTCCGGCACATCCTGCCGAACACCGTCGGCGTCATCATCGTCGCCGCGACGCTCTCCGTCGCCAACGCCGTGCTGCTGGAGTCGGCCCTGTCCTTCCTCGGCCTCGGCGTGCAGCCGCCGGACACCTCGCTCGGCCAGCTCATCAGCGAGTACCGCAGCGCCATGGTGACCCGGCCGTGGCTGTTCTGGTGGCCCGGCCTGTTCATCATCCTCATCGCGCTCTCGATCAACTTCATCGGTGACGGCCTGCGCGACGCCTTCGACCCCCGACAGACCCGGGTGCGTGCCTAATGACGACTTCTGCGAACCTGCCGATCGAGCCCTCGGGGTCCGGCCCGCAGGTCCACGAGCTCTCCTCCCACGTGTCCGACTCCGCCGAGGAGGTGCACGTCGGCCTCACCCTGGACGCCGTGCGCCCGCCCTCCGAGGAGGAGATCCTCACGGTCGAGAACCTGACCGTGGAGTTCCCCACCGAGGACGGCGTGGTGCGCGCCGTGCGCGGCGTCTCCTACGGCCTGCGCGAGCGGGAGGTGCTGGGCATCGTCGGCGAGTCCGGCTCCGGCAAGTCCGTCTCCTCGCTGGCCGTCATGGGCCTGCTGCCGAAGAGCGCCCGGATCTCCGGCCGGATCCTCTTCCGCGGCGAGGACCTGCTGAAGATGTCGCCCCGCAAGCAGCGGAGCCTGCGCGGCCGGAAGATCGCGATGGTCTTCCAGGACCCGATGACGGCGCTGAACCCCGTCTACACCATCGGCGACCAGCTCGCCGAGGCGGTGCTCGCGCACGAGCTCATGCCGCGCAAGGTCGCCCTGGCCCGGGCCAGGGAGATGCTCGACCTGGTCGGCATCCCGCAGGCCGAGGCCCGGCTGCGCAGCTACCCGCACGAGTTCTCCGGCGGCATGCGGCAGCGCGCGATGATCGCCATGGCGGTCATCAACAACCCGGACATCATCATCGCCGACGAGCCCACCACGGCCCTCGACGTGACCGTCCAGGCGCAGATCCTGGAGAAGCTCCTGGAGGTCAAGGATGCGGTCAACGCCGCCATCGTGCTCATCACGCACGACCTGGGCGTCATCGCGGGCATGGCCCACCGGGTGCTGGTCATGTACGCCGGGCGCCCGGTGGAGCTCGGGGAGACCGACCCGGTCTTCGAGGAGCCCCGCATGCCGTACACGGCGGGCCTGCTCGGCTCGATCCCGTCGCTGGAGGGCGGCGGCGTGAGCCGGCTCCGCCCGATCAAGGGCACTCCCCCGTCGCTGATCAACCTGCCGGCCGGCTGCCCGTTCTCCCCGCGCTGCCCGCTGGCCACGGATGTCTGCCGCGCCGAGGAGCCGCCGCTGGCCGAGACCGACAGCGGCGCGCACTACGCGGCCTGCCACCACTGGGACCGGCTGGCCGCGGCCGAGGACCCGACCGAGTTCTTCCGCACCGAGAGTGAGACCGTGGCATGAGCGTGACGACCGAGGAGAAGGGCGCGCCCCAGCGCGAGCCCGACGGCGGCGGGCACCTGCTCGAGGTCAAGGACCTGGTGATGAACTTCCCGGTCCGCGGCGGCGGTTTCCTGCGCCGGGTGGTGGCCCACGTCCAGGCCGTCAGCGGGGTCTCGCTCCACGTCGACGAGGGCGAGACCCTCGGCGTGGTGGGCGAGTCCGGCTGCGGCAAGTCCACGACGGGCCGCGCCATCCTCCAGCTGCACACCCCCACCTCCGGCTCGGTGCGCTTCCAGGGCCGGGAGCTGGTCGGCCTGTCGGCCAAGCGCATGGCGCCGGTCCGGCGCGACATGCAGATCGTCTTCCAGGACCCGTACGCCTCGCTCAACCCGAAGATGCCGGTCAACGACATCATCGCCGAGCCGCTGAAGGTCCACGGGCTCTGGAAGGACGGCGGCATGGACCGGGTGGCGGAGCTGCTCCGCCTGGTGGGGCTCAGCCCCGAGCACGGCAACCGCTACCCGCACGAGTTCTCCGGCGGCCAGCGCCAGCGCGTCGGCATCGCCCGCGCCCTGGCGCTGGAGCCGAAGCTGCTGATCCTGGACGAGCCTGTCTCGGCGCTGGACGTGTCGGTCCAGGCGGGTGTGGTGAACCTCCTGGAGGACCTGCAGGAGAGGCTCGGCCTGGCCTACGTCTTCATCGCCCACGACCTGTCGGTGGTCCGCCACATCTCCGACCGGGTCGCGGTGATGTACCTCGGGAAGGTCGTCGAGACCGGTCCCCGGGACGACCTCTACGACCGCCCCGCCCACCCCTACACCCAGGCGCTGCTGTCGGCCGCCCCCATGGCGAACCCGAAGCTGGAGCGCGCCCGCGAGCGTGTCATCCTCACCGGTGACGTGCCCAGTCCCCTGAACCCGCCGAGCGGCTGCCGCTTCCGCACCCGCTGCTGGAAGGCCCAGGAGATCTGCGCCGTCGAGGAGCCCGCCCTGGTCGACCGGGGCAACGGCCACCCGGTGGCCTGCCACTTCGCGGAGGTCACCGCCCGCTGAGGGCACCGCACCGCACCGCGCCGCGCGAGCCGCGGGAGGACGATCCTCCTGCGGCTCGCCGTCTCCCCGGCCGTCTCCCCGGCCGGGCCGCCGTACGGTGTCCGCGGCCGGTACGGGCACGACACGACCGCCCCGCGCCTGGGACAATTCCGATCATGTGGTTCGGCATCCTGGGGTCCGTGGAGGTCCGGCACGGCGACGGGCGGCCGGTCGCCGTCGGCGGGCCGCGGCTGCGCGCCCTGCTGGCGCTGCTCCTGCTCGACGCGGGCCGGGTCGTCACCGTCGAGCGGCTGATCGACGGCCTCTACGGCGCCGACGCGCCCGGCGGCTCCACCAACGCGCTGCAGGCGCAGGTCTCCCGCCTGCGCGCCCTCCTCGGCGACCACGGTGAGCTGGTCGCCCGGCATCCGGCCGGATACCTGATCACCGCCGGTCCCGACGCCGTGGACGCCCTGCGCTTCGCGCGGCTGGCGGCCGACGGCCACGAGGCCCTGGTGGCCGGGGAGCACCGGCGGGCGGCGGCCCTGCTGACGGAGGCGCTCGGTCTCTGGCGCGGGCCCGCGCTCTCCGACGTCGGCGACGCGCCGTTCGCCGCGGCGCAGGCCGTACGGCTGGAGGAGGCGCGCCTGACCGCGGTCGAGGACCACGCGGAGGCGCTGCTGGCGACCGGCGGCCACCGGGAGGCCGTCGCCGCCCTCCGCGAGCCGGTCGCGGCGCACCCCCTGCGGGAACGGCCGGCCGGACTGCTCATGCGGGCGCTGTACGCCGACGGCAGGCAGGCCGAGGCCCTGGCCGTCTTCGACGGCATCCGGCGGCGGCTCGCCGAGGAGCTCGGCGCCGACCCGTCCGCCGAACTGGCCGCGACCCACCTCGCGATCCTGCGGGCCGATCCGTCCCTGGCCCCCTCCTCCCGCTCTCCCGCCACGGCCGCCGCCGCGCCCGGCGCCCCCCGGAACGGGATTCCCACCCCTCTCACCCCCCTGGTCGGCCGCGCGGCCGAGCTGGAGTATCTCGGAACGCTGCTCGACGGCAGCCGCCTGGTCACGCTCACCGGTCCCGGCGGGACCGGCAAGACCAGGCTCGCGACCGAGACGGCCGGGCGGCGGAGCGGCGAGGTCTGCTTCGTGGAGCTCGCTCCGCTCGCCGACGGGGCGGAGGTGCCGCAGGCGGTGCTCAGCGCGCTCGGGCTCCGCGAGACCGGTCTGCTCTCGGCGCCGGACCGGCAGCATCAGACCGCGCCCGACCTGACCGGCAGACTGACCGCGGCCCTCGCCGACCGGGACATCCTGGTGGTCCTCGACAACTGCGAGCACGTGGTGGACGCCGCCGCCCGGCTCACCGACCGGCTGCTGAGCACCTGCCCCGGAGTGCACGTCCTGGCCACCAGCCGTGAGGCCCTGGGCATCACCGGCGAGACGCTCTACCCCGTCCCGCCGCTGGAGCTGCCCGCGCCGGGCACGCCCCCCGAGCGGGCGGCCGCCGTACGGCTCTTCCTCGACCGGGCCTCCGCCGTACGGCCCGGCTTCACCGCGGACTTCGGCCCGGGCACCGGTGCCGGCGCGGAAGGCGGCACAGGACACGGCACAGGACACGGCACAGGACACGGCACAGCGGGCGGCACAGGACGCGACGCAGCGGGCGCCGGGGAGGGCGCTGGAGAGGGCGCCGGGGAGGGTGACGCCACCGCGGGCGCGGTCCTGCGGATCTGCCGCGCCCTCGACGGCCTGCCCCTGGCCATCGAGCTGGCCGCGGCCCGGCTCCGCTCGCTCACCGCGGTGGAGGTCGCCGCCCGGCTCGACGACCGCTTCCGGCTGCTGTCCCGCGGCAGCCGCACGGCGCAGCCCCGCCACCGGACGCTCCACGCGGTGGTGGAGTGGAGCTGGGACCTGCTGGACGAGACCGAGCGGACGATGGCCCGGCGGCTGACGGTCTTCGCGGGCGGGGCCACTCTGGAGGCTGCCGAGCGGGTCTGCGGGGTGGACGACACCGACGGCGTGCTCGCCTCCCTGGTCGACAAGTCCTTCGTCGAGGTGGTGGACGGCCGCTACCGGATGCTGGAGACGATCCGCGCCTTCTGCGCCGAGCGGCTCGCCGAGACGGGCGAGGAGGAGCCGCTGCGCCGGGCCCACCTGGCCTTCTTCCTCGACCTCGCCGAGACCGCCGACCCCCGTCTGCGCCGCGCCGAGCAACTGGAGTGGCTGGAGCGGCTGGACCGCGAGCACGACAACCTGCACGCCGCGCTGCACCGGGCGGCCCGGGCGCGGGACGTCGGGCCGGGCCTGCGGCTGCTGTCGGCCCTGTCGTGCTACTGGTGGCTGCGCTCCCTGCGCAGCGAGGCGGCCGTGCTCGCCCGCGAGCTCCTGGAGGCGCTCGGCTCCGGCCCGCCGGCCGGGCTCGCCGACGAGTACGCGCTGTGCGTGATGACCGTCGCGTCGGGCGGCGACGGCTCCGGGCTGGACGCCCACCTGGAGGCCACCAGGAAGATCATGCTCGAGCGGGAGTCCCTGCCCCGGCAGCCGTTCATCAACGTCATGTGGGCGATGGTCACCGGCCCGCCGGAGCCGGAGGTCGCGGCGGAGCTGATGCGCCGCTGGCAGCGGCTCGAGCTGACCGACCCCTGGCTGACGGGGATCATGCACTTCGGCTGGGCGTACTTCCTTCTGTTCGACGGGAATCTGGCGGAGGCCGGGCAGGAGTTCGCCTCCGCCCTCGCGGATTTCCGCGCCATCGGCGACCGGTGGGGCATGGCGCAGACGATCTCCGGGCTGGCCCACCTCGCCGAACGGCGCGGGGACCGGGCCGCGGCCGCCGCGCTGACGGACGAGGCGCTGGAGCTCGCCGAGCGGCTGGGCTCCACCGTCGACGTGGCGGAGCTGCTCCTGCGCCGGGCCGGCGGGCGGCGGCGCGACGGCGACCCGGCGGGAGCGCGGGGCGACTACACCCGGGCGGCGGAGCTCGGCCGGCGGGTGGGCGCCAGGGAGATCCTGGCCGCCGCGGAGCTCGGGCTCGGCGAGCTGGCCCGGCTCCACGGCGACCTGGCCGAGGCGCGCCGCCGGTGCGAGACGGCGCTCGCCCGGTGCTCCGCGGGATGGTTCGACGCCGAGGAGACCCGGATCCGGGCGTGCGTCGCGCTGGGCTGGATCGCGGAGGCGCAGGGCGACGTCGCCGGCGCCCTGGAATGGCACCGGAGCGCGCTCACCGGCGGGCACCGGACCCGCGACCTGACCCTGGTGGCCGGCATCGCCGAAGGGCTCGCCGGGGTGGCGCTGCTGGAGGGGGACGGCGGGCGGGCCGCGCTGCTGCTGGGCGTGGGCACGGCGCTGCGCGGTTCCCCGCCCGCGGGCGACCCCGACGCCGAGCGGGTCGCCGCCCGGTGCCGCGCCGAGATCGGCGACGCCGCCTACGAGGCG